>NZ_JBIVBP010000004.1:0-274810 GCF_044746145.1 Enterococcus sp. NPDC086594 | reverse complement strand
AAGTAAAACAAAAACCAGTTAAGCACGCTGCCTAACTGGTTATGACTAAATTTTCAGTTGTATTTTTCTCTACCAACACTAAATGTCGAAGAGCCATTATTTTTGGGGGTAATAGCGGGGGGCCTGTATTAGATAGACAAAACAGAGTCATAGGTGTAGCTACAGAAGGTAAAAGAACTTCCACAAACAGAATTATTCCTATTGAGTATTTGCATTATTTAAAAAAGCTTTGAAAGAATATTAATTAATAATCATTAAAAATGCAAATTATTTCACCGTTTATTATAGAAATAATAAGTAATAAATCGCCCTAAAATAATACAATTACCAGCCGTCGATACTCACCAAAAAAACTCAGACCTCTTGTGATTATAAGTAAATTAGCACCATAAAAAGTCTCTCTAGTATCTAAATCATAGAAGGCAATTTCTTTATTTATTCAGATAATCCGAGATTGATTCAACACAAAAATTTTATGCTCATTTTAATGTTATGACAGAAGCTAGCTAGTTATATTTAGCCTATTTTTTGGTGCTTTATTCATTCAGCCGAATGGTTTATGAAAATCAAAACTAGCCAGAACAAAGCTCATCCCAGCTCAGATTTATTCGGTATTTCACTTTAATTAATTGATTGATTAAAAAATTTTACTTTTTATGTTTTTAGACAATTTGAATTCGGATGCTACTCAATCTATTCTTTTTTATGAGTAATCTTCTCTTCACTTTTTCAACTATTTAAGGATAAACCATCCCTTGTAATTATTATTTTCATATATAATGTTCTTCGTAGCATAAGATTTCAACTAGATTGTCAAAACAACACATACTTGCTCCGAAAGCGATAAAAATATAAAAGATTATTACTCAGAAATAAATCTTCTATAAGTACACGTCAATAAATTCGATACCTAATATTCTTTCTAATTACTAAAATGTGGGAGGTAATTTTTTGCAAGTCTTACTCCATTATACGACTAACCAGAGAGTATTTAATTATTTTGATACTCATCCTCATCCAATTTTTGAGCATAAACAACTAGCCGAAGTTAAAAACTTTCATAAAAAATATAGTAAATTTCAAGAACACTTATTTTTTATAGTATGTTATAGTTCTTCCAATAAGCAAGTTCATTATAGTGTCGGAAAAATTTCAAAAAATGCATCCTCTGAATTTTTTTTTAGTAAAGTAAATGAGGAAATTCAAAGTATTATATTATATGACTTAGGACTTGTAAAAACTAATACTTATGAGAAACATATATATTATAAAGAAAATACCCTTACATGTAACGATCATTTTATAAGTAAAAACATTGGTGAACTTTTAAACAAAATAAAATTGAGATATTTTTGCTGGGAAGAAATTATAAGTAGCAAAGTTACTCTTTTTCAAAAACTAAATGATATTCTATTTGACCAAACTATTGTTTTAGACATTGCATCTTCTTACAATCCATCTATTCATAAGTATGAAGAGCGACTATTGAAAAAAAAATATTATAGCGCATTGCAATCTATCGGATTTATTAGTAAGCACGAATTGGATACCGATTTATCCGTCTTACACGGAGATATTGGCGAATTTCTTATGCATCACTTAGTTAGTAACTATATAAGTGATAACAATTCTGTAAAATACTTATATCCAAAATTAGTATTAAAAAGCAATCCTAAAATGCCTGCTTATGGAAATGACGGTACTATTTATGTGCCATCAAAAAAGGAAATTTTTTATCTAGAAGCAAAGTTTTATACAAATCTGACCAAAGCAATAAATAAAGCGGTAGATTCCCTTAAAGAACATAATGAAGTAACACAAGAGAATATTGATCACAAAACAGAGCTTTTCAGAAATATTAAAACTAAAAGTAATGATGAAATTATTGAAATTACCGATGATGTTAATGAAAAATTAGTGCTTTTTTTAATTTGTGATAATATATTCAAAGAAGAAGACGTTCTGAAATGTCTTAAAAAAAACAATGGTTTAATAGAACTGAAAAAAAGTTTTGAAGTTATTATATTTGTGTTACCAATTTTAAGTAAATCCGAATTTCTTGAAAGCTTCAAAAAACAATCTATATTGAGAGGAAACCAATATTATGTCCAGTGATGACTTGTTGTATTTAAATAGTTCAATTCGAGATATCAGAAATGAACTACTCTATGACATATACAATAAAAAAAACGTGAATAATGCATTCTTGAGTTTTACTGATTTGGATATATATTCTAAAGACTATAGTTTTTTTGATAGATTTGGAAAAGCAATCCGACTATCTTTGTTGGATGAAAGAATAATCCTTACTAAGGAACAAGAAACGTGTCTAAATATACTCTCAAAAGAAAATTTATTTGTAAGTGCTCCTACAAGTTTCGGAAAAACATTTATTGCTCTAGAACACATTGCCAGAAATAAAGATATGCTAAATAACATTATATTTGTTGTTCCTACAATAGCTTTAATGAATGAACTAAGAAGAAAATGTTTTTTATATTTTAAAGATACCTTCATTCTTATAACATCTGATTCAGAGTTAGAGCAATATTATCAATATACTAAAAAAATTATTATTGTTGTTCCTGAAAGAATAAGCGCTCAGTTATTTCAAAAATATTTAGACGAACGATATATTGATTTTTTGATTTATGATGAAATTTATAAGTTGAATGCAGATAAAAAAACTAATAAAAATAATTCTCGACTTATTAAAATGAATTACATATACAAGTACCTAATTGAACGATCTAAAAAAGTACTACTATTAGGACCTTTTATAAAAAATGTAAGTTTCTCCAGATCAAAAATGAAAATACAAAAATTCATTACTAATCTCAACTTAGTCTACAATGAGGTAGAGTTTGATGAAAATTTTGAAAGTTATTATGGAAATCCTGAAGATAAAAGATTTATTTATTTTGATTCTCCTGACAATATTGTTAAATTTTTAAGAAAAACACCTCCTGACTTGCCTGTCGTAGAATTTGATAAAAAAATAGTTGATTGGATATCAGAAAATGTTCATCCCAGTTGGTACTATGTTAGCTGTTTGAAAAAAGGAATTGGAATTCATCATGGGAAGACGCCTACCTTTTTAAGAAAATATATTGAAAATGAATATGCGCATGGTAGTATTCATACAATACTCTGCACAAGTACTTTGATTGAAGGTGTAAATACACCAACCAATAGCTTGGTAGTTTATGATCAACCTCGAGGAGTTTTTGAACTTAATAATTTAATTGGTCGAGTTGGTAGATTAAATATAGAGAATCCACAACCTGGAAAAGTTTATATAACAAAAAAAGAGACTTGGGAATTATATAATCCTAATAAATGGATTGAATTAAACATACTTTATGAAGATGAAGATATACTTACTAAGGATAAAGAAGACGAAAGTTTATATTTAGATAAGCAAGCTAATACAGAAATAGATAAAAACATTTCAGATTTAACTCAAATACTTTCACATAAATATAATATTCAATATTCAGATATAATTGAAGCCGGTATTGAATTTAAGATACTTCAACGTTTTATTGATAACTACGATAGTTTGACTTTAGAGTCTAGAGAATGGGAAGTTATCCATGACATTAAATATAAATTGTTGAACGAAGAGAATAACTATCTCCGATATTTGAAGATATCTGAGTATTCGTTCGCAACTTCTGAAATGAATAATAGCCCGTACATTCCTATTGATCCTGTGTACCTCCTTCTAATTTCGCGTAACGGCATGAAAAGTGTGATTACAAAATTCACAACTACATTCCCTACATGTACAGCTAATGATATTAATATTTTTATAGATACACTATTCAAAATTGACGAATTCATTAAATTTAAACTAATAAAAATAGTAGCTATCTATGAATTATTTGACAGTAAAAAGTTATTTAATCCAATTGATAATCGTGCTTTTATTCAGAGTATCAACATGATTAAAAACTACTCAACTTCCAGTGATGGCTATGAACGAATATTAACTGATTTAGGGTTCCCTAAAGAAGATATTTTAAAAGTGCGTAATCAGATTACAAATTTCGAAACGATTGAAGGAACCGAACATAAATTAAAAAAATTACAACAAGAAGCAGTATTTGAGGAACTATCGCCTTTTGGAAAAAAAATAATTGAAGACATATAGCTAAAAAATACGTGTTTGATGTATAACCATTACTCATCTACTACAATTAGGAAAAAGGAGATCTATTAGATTCTATACTAACAACAGCTCATGATTAAATTAACATCTCTCATTACAAAGTGAGAATAAAAAGCTAACTTATTGCGAATGGAAAATATCTGCAAATCATCATAATGGAACTTTCAATCACCTTTTTCATATAAAACAATGAATTCAATTACTATTTTTTCTTATATTTTTGATATTGAGACTATAACATAAACTGATATAATAAAAATCTCCTGTAATGACGAAAGTCGATCATTACAGGAGATTTTTATTATAAAGATGCATCGACATTGCCTCCATTCATTCTTTTGAAAACAGGATAATCTTCAAATTTTAGATGTTTTCAACACGCTCTCTGGAAAATCGTGTAAATATTGACTCCTGTAATAGCGGAACAAGAAAAGCTGCCACAAAACCACCCGCAAAGCCATTATTGTACAAATTCAGGCCGGCATGAAGGTACGTAACATTCGTCACTAAAGACAGATGGATAAAACCAGCTAAAATCCCTGGAACAAAACCAAATTTTCCACTTATAGGTGCTAAAGTCGTGCCGAAGATCGCTGCCATTAATACCACAGTTTGATCAGGCATATGGATTGGGGCTAGGAGTGAAGCAAGTACTACCCCAATCAGAATCGGCAAACTGTTTCCCAGATGATTCCCGTAAGCCGCAAATCCTGTAGCAGTTAAAACAGCACCCACTATTGGTCCTGAAAATACACCGCCCATAAAATAAACATACATTATTAGTCCACCACCAAAAATTGCCATATTCATAAATGTGGCACCCAACCCTGCACTTATAGAAAAATCAGCTTCTTCCCTTCCAGTAGATTGGAAGATCCTTTTCATTCCAGCAATACTCGCTTCGTTAACATACCAGCCAATGAGAAACAAACCTAAAAACACGCAAAATAAGAAGAGAAAAAGTTCCCTCGAATGTATTGAAGAAACAAGATAGGTATCTTCTATTTCCCATCCAGATAGACGTAATAGATTTGTTAAAATCATCGCTAGAAAACCTGATGTGAACCCAACATTATACAATGAGTATCCTTTATGGAATTTTTTACAATGCTTAGCTAATCTGGGTAAAATCAAACCAATGAATAATCCGACGCTCATACCAAGAATCATTCCTTTTAGAAAGCCTAGACCTAATCCAAAAGTCATGTAACTGACTACTGGAGATAACGAACTCCCAAAATAACCTGTTATAATATAGTCTCGTTCTGATTCTTTAACAAGTTTAGCATATAGCAAAACACCTATAAAAATAGGGATCGAATTGTACAAGTTTTTCCCAAAGAATGAAAAGCCTGAGACAGAAAAAAGAGCTGCTATCATCAAACCCGTTCCAGGTATTTTCTTTTTTACTGCAATCAACGTACTAATCAATGTCATTAAACCACTATTAAAAAATACACTACCTAGGTTGGCTACGACAATGTAGTCAGTTAATAGCTGACTAGGGGACTGAATAATTTGATGCATTCCTTGATAAATTCCTAAAACTCCTTCAAGCATAATACCAAAAGCAAGCAAAATAATACTATATACAATGAAAATCGAATACATCAATGTTTCAATATCTATTTCATGACCAATAAATTTCATCCTTGATTATTCAAGCTCCCCTCATTTGCCAGCTAGTATCATTGACTTCACAGTATCCAGTGTATTGTTAGCGATTACATTAATTAGACTATCTTTTCATAGCTTAATTATAGTTATTTTTCTTCGTTTTTTTGATTGGCATTCTCTTCTTCGATTTTTTCACAAATAAATATTTTCGAAAAATTTAAATGATCACAAATCGTACTTTCGATCACCGTATCATCTTTTGTCAACATAGCAAAATATAGTAGACGGTGTTCAATCACAGCCTGTTTTCTTCTTAAGGGTGAATTTAAAGAAAAATCACGAAAACAGTCCATATATTCTTCGACTTGCTTATAAACCTCCTCTACTCGATACAAGCGGCAGTGCGCTAAAATGAAATGATGAAATTCTATAAATAAATGCATGACCTCACGAGAGTCGCCATTTTTCTCTTTATTTTCAGTTTTTATCAACAATTTATCTAACTTATCAAAGTCTTTTTTTGTCATATTTTGTGCTGCTGTTGTAAAAATTATCGTTTCAAGTGCTTGTCTGATTTGATATACTTCTAAAACATCTTTCACAGACACTTGTTTCACTGTATAGCCAATTTGAGACTGATAACTCAATATCCCGTCTTCAAACAACTTCTTTAATGCGGTTCGAATCGGCGTCCGACTAATATTTAGTACTTTCGAAAGGTATTTTTCGTTTATTCTTTCACCTTTAGATAACTTACCATGGATTATAGCAGTACGAATTCCATCATAGATGATTAGATTCAAAGGTTTATCTGTTTTTTCTCTTATTTCATTACGTAGACTTTCTACCAATAGTTGCATTTGTAAACTTAGATATTTATTTACTAACATATAGCTTCCTCCTCAATTGAATGCATTCTGCAAAGTCCTATGTATGATTGACAATTGGGACTATACACTAAACATTTGAGGATTGATTCTGCTTCCAAAAGTCAATCAGCTGATCAACACTATGTTTGGGAACTAATCTTGTTACGCCATCGTAGTCTTTTTGGGCTAATAAACTTCTCACCTTCGAGGCGCTGATTGGCTCATCAGCTTCCTTCAATCTTGGAATTACTTTCACCTCTATTCCAAACTGAGGCAAAATGTTTGCCAACACTTGGTTGTACTGATTCGTTACTAGGCACAGCGGTTCCTCACCAACATAACGACGAGTTATGTTTAGTCTTGGCGCAATTAGTTTTGCAAAAATCGTAGCATCTAGTTCCGCATGAATGGCTACTACATCTTCTTGCTTTTTAAAGAAATAGGTAGGAAAGGTTGCTTTCGAAATAATATAATCTTTTCCTTCGCAAACAGAAACATTCTCTAAGTCTTGCGTCCCCGTTTTTACCAGCTCTACTCTTTGTTCAGCAGAAAATTCTGAACGATTTTCCATCACTATAAATAAGTAGACGTGCTCGTTTTCTTTGGCAGCCTTCTCAATAAGAAAACGATGCCCATTGGTAAAAGGATTACAATTCATTACTAATGCCGCAGCTTTTTGACCCTTAATACTATTTTTTTTCAACCTAGTAATATATTTTTTCAAACCATCTTTCTTGTTTTCCATAACTAAAACTTTATTCGGGATCTCAATTATTTCATGAAAGTGAAAAGCATCAAAGACAGAGCGATTTTTAGGTGTCGTGTATACAAAAAGATGTGTAATACCGTTAGAATATTGTTCAGCTATCAACTCTGATACAATCGCACTTGTCAATCCATAGCCACGATATTCATCTGCTACACACAAACATTTGATTACTTGATCATCATACGATCCGGTAGCGATTATTTCTCCATCCGCAAAGTATGCTATTGTAAACTCTATCGCTTCGTCAAAATAAAGCTCATAGTTTTCTAAAAAATTACGAACTTTTTCGCGATTACAGGAATCATATTTTGAAATAAATTTTTTCTCCTGCATGAACCTCACCCCACTCATCGATTTATACTTTTAAAAGCAGTTACTGCATATAAACAAATCCAATACTCAAAAGGACAATAATTTCCAAATTTATTTATGATTTTTTTGAAAGGAAGTCTTTCGAGTAAGGAATTTGTTTACTGTTAGCTGGCTTTTCAACTATCAATAGATTCAGGTTCTTGATGCTTCTTGGACTATTTGATAGATCTTTGTTTGTAACTCATTCAAAGAATGCTTTTTACTGCGTCCACAAACTTTGGCTTCCTCTTGACAAACAAAGCAGCTTCTAGCTGTATGATCTATTTCTTTCCTACTGATACTAACTGGTTGATTTGTTTTTAAAACAATGACATCAAGGTCAAACAGGCGACCTAACAACGTTATCTCTTCTAACTGCACCATTTTTTTTTCAGCATCTTCGCATCCAAATCAACCAGAGCATAGTATTCGCTCCCAGTTCTTTTTTGAGAATAGACTTCTTTTGACACAACAAATGGTAAAAGTTCTCTTTCAAGCAGCTTCAGGAAATACTCAAAAATAAGAGACAGAGCATCTGTATTTTTCACTGGTCCCGGAATATTCATAGTTACAGACAACAACGGATATTTTTCGTTTTCTAGTAAATTTCGTTGTTTAGTCGCTCTTTTCTCTCGAGCAGACAAAAGTTCCTCTAAGGAGACTTTCGGTCCATCAAAAAAATCACTAAACATTTTTCACAACATCTATGATGCTTCCATCTCGGTATTCAATTAAAGCGACGACCTTCTCCCCGTATTGAATAGGCTCGGGATCGCCAACAATTCCATAAGCGATGTCTTTTAGCTCCTTGATTGTGTATTGTGGTATGTCTAATTTAGCAAAAGCTTCAATCAAATCCTGTCTATCTGGATGAATCGCGATGCCAATTTCTGTCACTACCACGTCTACACTCGTTCCTGGGGTAATCACCGTATTAACTTGATCAACAATTGTCGGGATTCGACCGCGAACCAGTGGAGCAATTATTAAGCTCATCTTGCAGCCTGCACTTGTATCGCAATGACCGCCAGAAGCTCCTCGGATAACCCCATCTGACCCCGTCATCACATTGACATTAAACGCCGTATCAATTTCAAGAGCAGACAAGATTGCTGTATCGAGCTGGTTTACAAATGCGCCTTTACTCGAGGGAGATGCGTACATGTTTGCGTCAATTTCATAATGGTGCTCATTCGCTCCTAAGGAAATGGTTGAAGGATAATCAAAGTCTTGAACATCAATCACTTTTTTGACAAGCCCTTCCTCTAACAATTCCACCATTGCATTCGTGATCCCTCCAAGAGCAAAGTCAGCTGTAATACCATCTTTTATCATGGCATCCTTTAAGAATCTCGATACGGCTAGAGATGCGCCTCCTGTTCCTGTTTGGAAAGAAAATCCTTCTTTATAATACGGGGAGTGCGTAATCACTTTTGCCGCATATTCAGCGATCAGTAATTCTTTAGGATTCGTTGTGAAGCGAGTAGCACCCTTAGCAATTCCTTTCGGATCGCCAATTTCTGCTACTTCCACCACGTAATCAACATCTGTCTGTGGAATACTTATGGGGGTGTTGGGAAACGGCACCAATGTATCCGTTACCAAAACTACTTGATTTGCATATTTGGCATCCATCATCGCATATCCCAATGAGCCACATGTCGCCTTCCCAACTGTTCCATTGGCATTTCCGTATTCATCTGAGCTAGGGACGCCTAGAAATGCAACATCAATATGGATGTCTCCAGAAGTAATTGCGCGCGCTCTTCCGCCATGGGAACGAATAATGACTGGGTTTTGCATTATACCAGCTGAGATTGCCGCACCGACTTTGTCACGCAAGCCACTAGATGTAATATTAGTAATAACCCCGCTTTTAATATAGTCAATGATCGGCTCATGTATATTTGCAATTGAACTAGGCGCAATCGAAATATTCTTAAAGCCCATGTCAGCAATTTCTTTCAACACCATGTTCATCACATAATCGCCTTCACGAAAATGATGATGGAAGGAGATAGTCATACCATCCTTTAGTCCAGTCTTTTCAATTGCTGCACGAATTGTCGCTACTTTTTTTGATTCTCTAGGACGAACGGGGTTTATTTTCCGACTTGCTTCCTGGTAAGGACAAATCCGTTCAAATTCCCCTGCATAACTGCCGTACTGTTTGATAAATTCCTGAGGTATTTCTTTTCCAGCTTTATTAATCTCCATACTTTAAACCTCCTCTATATCAATGCATTTTACTGCTTTGGCTAAAGCAATCACTCGCTTTGCTCGATCAACAATAGGTTTATCTATCATCTTTCCATTAAGAGAAACAACCCCTAACCCTTTTTCCTCTGCCTCACGAATTGCCCAAATAATTTCTTTTGCATTTTGAATTTCTTTCTCACTTGGTGTATAAATTTCATGAACAAGAGGAATTTGGCGAGGATTGATGACTGATTTCCCATCAAAGCCTAATTGTTTAATCAAAGCTACTTCTTGTTTGAATCCTTCTGTATTCTCAACATCTGAATAGACCGTATCTATAGCAGAGATTCCCGCTGCACGCGCTGCATGTAAAATGGTGCTACGAGCAAAAAATAGTTCATGCCCTTCAGCGGAACGCTTCGTCTTCATATTTGTTACATAATCCTCCGCGCCTAAAGCAATACCAACCAAACGATTGGACGAAAGTGCAATTTCTCTTGCATTTAATACGCCGGTAGCTGACTCGATAGCTGCCATCATTTTCGTTGAGCCTACTTCAATGTCATTCTCTTGTTCCACTTCTGTAATAATTGTATCGACCTCAACGATATCATTCGCTGTTTCTGTTTTCGGTAATCGAATCACATCCACTCCTGCTAACACCATGGCTTCAATATCCTGTGTGCCACCATTTCCAGTCTCATTGATTCGAACTACAGTTTCCATGTGGCTGAAATCAAATGTTTTCAACGCATGATAGACCAGAGCCCTAGCAGAATCTTTTTCTTTAATAGCCACCGCATCTTCCAAATCAAACATGATCGCATCCGCTCCAAATAATCCAGCATCACGAAGCATTGCCGGATTAGCACCAGGAACGAACATCATTGTTCTTCTTAATTGCTCCATTGATCTAGCTCCTTCCAATTGTAGATTTCTCTTTCAGCTGCGCGATGCAGTGCCGTTATCACCCTCGCTTTAATCGTACAATCTAACGCTCCTTTGTCATTTATCTGTACCATCACTCCTGTAACACCTGCAGATTCGAGCACTTTAAAAATGACCATTTCAATTTTTTTACCAAACTGTTTTTGGACAATACTTTCAATTTCTACCTCATTCTTATCACTAACAATCGGTTCGATTGTTACTAAGCAATCACTGGACTCTAGTGTACCTGCAATCGCATTTTTTTTAATTATCATCATTCCCTAGTCAGTCCTTTCTTAAGTTATGTTATATACAGCAATAATCGGTGTTGCTTATCTCACTCTTCTCAGCGCATTTCCTCACTAGTTCTAATGAAGTTGAATCACTACCAGAACTTTTGTGTAAAATGAAAGAAAACAGTTACTGCCAATAAATCTGCAGATCCTCCAGGGCTGATATTGTCTATCAGACATTTCCCACAAAGCCGGTCAACTTCATTTCGACCTTCCTTTGTTCTCACACCACCGATTCTCAGAATTTCTTTTGCTGATTCTTGAATTTCGAATAAAGCTTCTCTATTGGCACGATGGATGATTGTAGTATCTTGACAGGTCGTCATGATTTTCAATAAGGTTTGGAGCAAGCGTGAGTGATTTGATAAATCTGCGTTTTGCTGATAAAAAGGCAAGCTGCTTAAAAATACTGTGGGTAGCCCTTGCTCTGCTTCTTCTCTTACTCCAGCAATTCCATGCTTCAGGTAGATTCTTTCACCATGAGAATATTCACGTTTTTTTGTAGCAGCTAAATCACTTTTGACAATTCCTTGTGTCATGTCTCGGATAATCGTTGAGATTTCTTCGTGTGAGCGCTTCTCAAAATAAGCTTTAGCCACCGCATTACAAGCAATACCCATCAAGAAAATAAGTCCTTTATGTGTATTGACACCTTCCGTAGCTTCAAGCATTTCCTGTTCCGCCTGAACACCCAATGTCCGTAACTCTAAAAATTGTTCCTTTGGCGATTGATGTGAAAGACCATTCATTGCTGCTAAGGCAAAGTACTTGATCAATACACTCGAACTATCAATAAAAGTAAACATGTCCATATCTCGATGAGCACCTGACGAAATTGGTGTTACAAGACCAGGCTTTGGAAAACTCATAACTTCGTATAATAAACTCCGTTCCGCAAGGGCAGCAATTTCAAAAGCAAGTGGATTCATTTGATACTGCGAGGCCAATAGATTCTGTTCATTGTCTGATTTTATATTCAAGATGACTCCTTTACTCTGCTAGATTTATTTCTTTTAATTTAAGGTTATCCGATACAGCTAACCAAAGATCGATAGGAAAATCCCAGCAACAATTGCTGTAGCAATTATCCCGGCAACGTTGGGTCCAAGAGCGTGTGGCAGCAAGTAATTATTAGAATTGTACTTGTTGCCTTCTCTTTGAACTACCCGAGCAGCCATTGGCATTGCAGATACACCTGCTGCCCCAATTAAAGGATTCACTTGTTGCTTTGTTAATTTACACATAACTTTCCCCATCAGAACGCCGAAGGCAGTACTAGCAATAAATGAGACCAGCCCCATAACAGTGATCAGTAATGTTGACTTTGTCAAAAATGTTTCGGCAGTAGCACTTGCACCGACCGTCAATCCTATTAGGAGTGTTAATAAATATAACAATTCATTTTGCAAGACTTCTGCTAACTTTTTCAGTTCTTTGACTTCTCGAATTAAGTTTCCAATCATCAGCATCCCAATTAAGGTAATCGCCGATGGAATAACCAATCCTACAAAGAGTGTCACAACAATCGGAAAAAGGATTTTTTCTTTCTGTGTAACCACTCTCAATTGTTTCATCTCAACTTGCCGCTCTTTTTTCGTTGTCAAAAAACGCATGATTGGTGGTTGGATAATTGGAATCAATGCCATGTATGAGTAGGCCGCCAGAGCAACTGCCGGCAACAAGTGAATAGCCAACCTACTTGTAATAAAAATAGTTGTTGGACCATCTGCTCCGCCAATAATGGCAACTGAAGAAGCTTCTTGCGGGGTCATCCCCAATAAAAGTGAACCAAAGAATGCAAAAAAGATGCCAACTTGAGCCGCTCCTCCTAAAAAAAGCGTTTTGGGATTTGCAATTAGCGAACTAAAATCTGTCGAAGCACCTAAACAAATAAAAATCAGCGGTGGATAAATTCCTAACTGTATCCCTTGGTACAAATAGTAAAGAATCCCACCTATCTCTTGTCCTGAAGGTGCATTCATTAACTCACTTTGCGGTAAGTTTGCGAGCAATATACCAAAGGACAATGGCAGCAAAAGAAAAGGCTCAATTTTTTTTACTACGGCGAGATAGATAAATCCTAATGCAATCAGCACCATCAGCAGCTCTTTATAGGAAGCGTTAGCTAACCCAGATGCATTAAGCAGTTCATTAAAAATAGCAACCATACCTTATCTCCTTCTATCGGATCTCAAATAAAGATTCATTCGTGTTGACTGACTGGCCTTCAGTGACAAAAAAAGCTGAAAGTATACCATCTTTGGTCGCCACAATGTTATTTTCCATTTTCAACGCCTCCAAAACCATCACAGCATCTCCTGCTTTCACTTGCTGACCCACTTTCTGTTCAAAACGAAGAACCGTCCCTGCCATCGGAGCAGATACTATCTCACCAGACGTTCGCTCAGGAGTAACTGGGGACTTGATAGTCTCAATACTTTGTTCATTTTTTCTGGTCTCTTCTGTTTGCTGTAGCTCTTCTACAGTGATTTTATATAATTTTTCATTAAATACGACTTCATACTGTTTCATGATCTGCACCCCTACTTTTTGTTTAGCTAATCTATCTCGGATAACTCTGTATTTATAACAATCCCTAACAGAACTGGAATCAATTCATCCCATTCATCTCCTGCAATTTCTTCCGTATTTTTTTTCGGTACCAAAACAGTAGTAGCTGTTTTTTGATTAATTGCTTCTTTTCCGAATACATAACCAGATAACAAAAGAATCCCCCACAAAACTACCAGCACGAAAAAAACAGCAGTAATTGAGCCAAACATCAATGTTATTGCATCAATAGTCAGTGATTCAGTCATTTTCTACACCTTCTTTTTACTTTGATATTCTACGTATGGTGATTCTAGGAGTCCCTAGCTGTTTTTTTTCAGGACGAGCGTACTTTCTTTCTAAAAATGCCTTACCGACTTGTGGAAACATAGCATAAATCAATACATCTTCTTCTGATTTTGCTAAATCCCCTAAAGTTGCACGCAACTCAGCCATTTCAGGCTGTAATAAATCCGCTGGACGTTGATAAGTGGCTTTCTCGTCCCCAATAATTTTTGTCTGTATTTTTTCATCAATTTCGCTAGGCGCTTTTCCATATCTTCCACGGAGATAGTCTTTGATTTCATTGGACACCATCTTGTACCTTTCTCCAGAAACAACATTGAAAACAGCTTGGGTTCCTACCATTTGGCTCATTGGAGTAACTAACGGAGGAAAACCCAAATCTTGACGTACACTAGGCACCTCCGCTAAAACCGTATCAAATTGGTGAACTGCATCTGCTTCTTTTAGCTGAGAATACAAATTAGAGAGCATACCTCCAGGCATTTGATTCAATGAAACTAAGGGTTCTATTCCTAACATCTTAGAATCAAAAATTCCTTCTTTGACATACTTTTCTTTTATTTGTTTAAAGTAGGTAGCTAACTCAGTCATCTTTTTCATATCCACATCTATATCAAATCCATATTCCTTCAAAACTAAGCTAATGATTTCAGACGACGGCTGACTCGTTCCACCAGCAAATGGAGAAATCGCACAATCTAATTGGTCGATTCCGGCTTTGGCTGCTTCTAAATAAGTCATCTCTGCGGTTCCACTTGTTGCATGAGTGTGTAGTTGAATTGGGATAGAAATCACCTTTTTTAAGCTAGCAATAAACTGCCTTGCTTTATAAGGAGTCAATATCCCCGCCATATCTTTTACGCATATAGAATCAGCCCCCATCGCTTCCATCTCCATGGCTAATTGTTTGAAATATTCTTCCGTATGGACTGGACTAATGGAATAGCATACTGTCAATTGAGCATGCTTGCCTGAAGCTTTGACCGCTTTTAAGGATGTCTCTAGATTTCTAGTATCGTTTAACGCATCGAATATACGAAAAATATCTATACCTGCTGTAGCAGCAGTAGAGATGAAAGATTCCACCACGTCATCAGCATAATGCCGATAACCAAGTAGATTTTGCCCTCTTAACAGCATCTGAAGCTTGGTGTGCTTTACTCTCTTTTTGATTTCTCTCAAGCGATCCCATGGGTCCTCATTCAGGTAACGAATCGCCGCATCAAAGGTTGCACCACCCCAACATTCTAATGAGCGGTATCCAATAGTATCCATTAGTTCAATTGCTGGAAGCATATCTTGGGTAGTCATTCTAGTCGCCATTAACGACTGGTGACCATCTCTTAAAACAGTCTCAGTCAGGTCAATTTTTTTCCTCATGCTTTACTCCTTTATTCCTATTTACTTGCTTTTTTATATCCTTCTATCGTAGAACGAAAAATCCCCTCGTTCATTACTTGCCTGATTTTCTGGAGATTTCTCTAGGATTCTAATTTCAATTTTGCTAGAGCAAGATTGAAAAAAGGATACTTGCAATAATTAATATCAATGCTCCACCGAGCCTAGTGGACAATTGTGCATATGCCATTAATTCCATACGATTTGCCGCGCCTAACGTAGCAATATCCCCAGATCCCCCACGATTAGCCATGCACAATCCTGCGGTGATTGCAGTATCTATTGGGTAAAATCCTACCAAGTACCCGACAAATCCTGCCCCGATCGTCGCACCTAGAACGACTAACATAGCAATAACAATATTAGGAACAGTAATTGCCGCAAACAATTCGAACAAATCTAATTCCACACCAACACCAATCATGATTAAAATGGTCAAGTGTTTAGAGAAAAAGCTCTGTAATCTTTTTGCGCCCATTCTAACATTCAGCGGGATAACATCGAATGCTTGGAGTATAATTACAAAAATAACCATATAGGCCAATTGATGGATTGGAAAACCAAACACTGTTGGCAATAAAAAGTTACTAAAGAATAAGCCCACAACATAACAGCTAAGTGCTACTAAAAATCCGGCAGCCACATCTTTCAAATTTGGCGTATAGTCTTCTACTTTAATTTTCTCCTCTGATGACTTCCGCATCAGAGTCGTGCCATCACCAGTCCAACTTGGAATCAACTCGCCCAACCTGTTCAACAAGGCCGCGAAAACGATTGCAATAATATTGGCAACCGTCAGAATAATAATTGCGAATCCATAATATATTTCGCTTGGTTCTCCTGTTACTTCTGAATAAATTTCTGAAAGAGGAATTGCTCCCCCAGCATTTCCACCACCCAATACAGGCAACACATAGTTTGTTGTGATTTCGCTAGGTGAAATGCCAAACACCATACCACCAATAATGCCAAAGGCAATGGCCAGGACTAATCCGCCTAGAATTGCTGGGAAGTACCCCATAAAGCTCTTAAATAAAATAGTACGCTCTAAGGACATGATGGATCCGGCAAGCAGTACAACAATGAATAATGTCAAAAAGTTAACGCTTCCAGTGAAACCATCGATTGCTGTGATATATTCCTCAGGGATTAATTGATACGTACCAATGATCGAGGCACCAAAGAAAGCTAACAGTAATCCTCCACCAATATACGTGTTCCAAATTGGTATTCTTTTTCCTATTTCATTTAGTGGAATCCCTAATGCCAACATTAGAGCTAGTACACTAGGCATATCTGTTCCTAACGCACCAAAGAACATGCTTAAGATAATGACGCCGCAGGAAAAAATAGCAATGTACCATGGGACCCCGTAAAACTCCAGTTTTCTCTTTTTCGATTCAACCATTTTTATAAAAACTCTCCTCTCGTAAAACAAATCTAACATCACTTTGTTAAGTTATAACTTATTTTCATATTATCAAACAATTTCCATTTAGAATATATATCCGTGACCAAAAACACATTACAAGTACACTTGCAGCTTTCTTCAAAATTCTAAGTAAATTCATTAGCTATAGACACAAAAAAAGAGTGCGGAAAAATATTCCACACTCTTTTTCTATTTACGTATTCTTATCTATCAGTTGTTACTGCTAATCTTAACCCAAAATACCAAACGCACTCAAAACGATCGACAAGATCAAGATGATCCAAATCACTCGAGTGGAATTTAGTTTCTTTTGGCCTAACATCCAGTAGGTCAGCAAGACGAGCAAGATAGGTACAAGGGATGGCAAGATGGCATCCAACGTGTCTTGGATCACTAATTCGACGCCGTCTTTTTTATAGACAAAAGGAACGGTCGCTTTAACGACAGAGGGAATCAAAGCACCAATCACTGTGACCCCTAAAACGGTTGCGGCATTAGTGAAGGCAGATAATTTGTCTTTCAAGGTCGTCACTAATTTGACCCCTTGTTTGTAACCTAAGGGAAGCAACGCTGCCCGACCGAAAAGTAACGCGATGTTGGCGATGATCCAGATGACACAACCAACGACGGAACCATTTTGCGCCAATGTGCCAGCAACAGAGCCAAAGATCGTTCCCCAAATCACGTGGAACAAGGAGTCACCAACACCGGCTAAGGAACCCATCAAGGCCGTTTTCAAGGCGATGATCGTTTCTTTGGCTTTGTGTCCGTCTTGTTCTTCAATCGCGACATCGATCCCCATGATCAAGTTCCCAAAGATCGCATTGGTATTAAAAAATTGATTGTGGGTCCGCAGCATATCTTGCAGCTGGGTTTCATCATGGCCATAGAATTTTTTCAAGACGGGCAGGATGCCGTAAAGGTAGCCTGAACTCATCATTCGCTCATAGTTCCAGTTTAATTGGCTTGCCAAAATATAACGCCAGCTAATGGTATTCAACTCTTTTTTTGTCAGTTTTTGATCACTCATCGCCATCATATCCTCCTTCAAAATCTCCGGCAGCTGCCGTTGCAACCGTGCCTTTTTCGCTATCACGTTTAAAGACTAACATTGCTGCTACAAGTCCGATGATGGAAACGCCGAGCATTGGTACTTGCAGATACGCAGCTAAAAAGAAGCCTAATAACAAATAAGGAATGTAGTGCTTTGTTGGCAAGTAGCGCAATAAGATCGCTACTCCGACGACTGGCAAGACGCCACCAGCGGTTTTTAGTCCGGTCATCAGCCATTCTGGCGTGTTATCGGTAATCGTCGTAACGACTGCATCTCCAGCTAAAAGCATCAATAAAATCGGAATCGCCCGTGACAATCCCCATAAGAAAGAACCCGATAAAACTAACCGTGGGATTCGTTTGACTTGCATGTTGTCGATGGCTCTATCGATCCGGTGTAGTAGAAATACGTTACAAAAACGAGCCACGACATCCAGTTGCAGCATCAGCAAGGACACTGGAACTGCTAAGCCGATGCCATATTCCGCGCCGTTTCCTGAGATCACGGCAAACGCTGTTCCCAGTACTGCGCCGGTAAAATAATCCGGGACGGATGCACCACCAAATGCGGCGATCCCCAAACGCATCAACTGCAAGGTCCCACCGACCATCAAACCGGTCTTTAAGTCCCCCATGATCATTCCAGAAATCATTCCGGCGATCGCTGGTTGGGTCAACGTATTGGAAATAAGTGAATCATTAATAGCAATAAAAGCATAAACAGTAATAAGAATGATTTGATACGCTGCTAAATGCATGAATTTTCCTCCTAATTGTATGAACGAGTCTTAACTGGCTAGTTATCGATCGTTATGTCGCCTCAGATAAATCGTGAAAAACACTCGTTTTTTGACAAATCTTCCGCTACATATTCTCCTCGATTCAATCCCTGCCTGGTTTATCCTCGTAATTTCTTCATAAAGTCGATCGATGGTTCATTGGGTACAAGCTGTGCCGTGACGGTGATGCCTTTTGCGGCGATCGCTTCAAAGATCGGCTCTTCTTCTGGCAGTACTTGAATGCTTTTGGTCACTTCCCGTGCGCCTTCTTTGTAGCTCATGTTGCCGACGTTGATCGCTTTGATCGGTCCATCTGCTTCAATATAACGCAAAACATCTTGGGGATTTTTGAAAAGCAAAAACAACCGTTGTTTTCCATAACGACCGGCGCGAATATTTTTGGCTGCCGTTGCCACCGGAAGGACCGAAAGTCGCATCGAAGTTGGCGCTGCCATTCGTAAAGAAGATTTTTGTAATGGGTCTACGGCGGCTTCATCATTGGCTACGATGATCCGTTGCGTGTTTAAACTGGTGGACCAGATACCGGCGACTTGTCCATGGATCAAGCGCTCATCGATTCGACTATTGACGATATTTTCTTGCCCAGCATACGCACTGTAATCCCCTAATTCCTCTTGCTTTTCTTCTAAAATCTCTTGTTCTGCTTGGTTCATCCCTGCTTTGACATCAACGATGTTTTCTTTGGCTAAGCAAAGCAGTTCTTTGATCGTCGCTCGTTGATTGACGACTGCCTCGATCACTACGGACAATGTCATTCCAGCTAAGATCGCCACTTCGTCATCCTCTAAATAATTCTTGACTGCAACGTTGCACGGGGTTCCTCCTAATAAATCCGCAATAATCAATGTTGAACCGTTAAGGGCTTTCATTTTCTCGTTCAATTCTTTCTCAAATTGCAGATTGTCACTATCTGGTCGTAATGAAACGGTGTGAACGTTTGCTTGCTGGCCTACGATCATCTCCAGACTGCTTTTGACCCCTTCTGCCATGCCGCCATGACTGATCAATACAATGTTTTCCACTAATTTCCCTCCTACTCCGCAGGTCGCCCCACTTAACATGTTATGTTCCTTGTAAGCATACTATACCACATGGCAAGCCATTCGTAAACCTAATATCTTAACATATTGAATTTTATTTTTCAGGCCTGTATAGACTGGAAAACAACGAATTTTCTACACTAATTAAGTGGCAGGAAAGGATTTAACATGTTATGCTTGATGTATTCATATGGAATGGAGGGAAACCACTGTGCTGCCAAAGTATGAGCAGATCAAGCAAGATCTTTTACAAGAAATCAAAGACCATAAATTCATTCCCGGCGATAAGTTTTATTCAGAGGCGGATATCAAGCGGATGTATTCTGTTAGTTCGATCACGGCAGTCAAAGCGTTGAATGAATTGACGAGTGCTGGCTATCTGTATCGCATCCAAGGCAAAGGGACCTTTGTCTCAAAAGCAAAAGTATCTCAGAGTGTGAAGTTTTCAGACATTGAGCTGCATTCACTGGACCAAGAAAAGGTCAAGGTCCTTGCGGTGGAAGAAGGAAATGACCCAGAGATTTTGAAAGAATTAGGATTGGCTGCCAGTGCTTCCTACTACCGAATCAAACGAGTCCGCTATTTTGGCGACGTTCCTTTCTTGGTTCACATCACTCATTTGCCGAAGAAGCTGATGAAAGAACCGATCGCCAAAAACCTCAACCAATATGCTAGTGTTTATGAGCGGGTCCGAAAAGACTTTGCGATCGACCTTTTCTCATTGGCTTCTGTTGAAACCAACGAAATCGTCTTTCCTGATGACGCTGAATTGTTGAACTTATTGCAACTGAGCTTCCGAGAGCCTGCGGTCAAACAAGTCAAGCACTCCTATTTGGCAGATGGAAGTGTCGCTGAATACATCGTCAGCTACAAGCACTGGAAATATTTCAAAACAAAAATAGAAGTAGAGCCCGCGTAAATTTGGGTCTCTACTTCTATTTTTTTATTCTACGACAGGTTGATCACAGAAAACGAGTTCCTTGATCTCAACGCCATCGGTTTCAAATACCACGACTTCGTTGCTGCCTTTTTTCAAAAATTCTTTCGGACAGTATAAGGAATGCACGGGGCCACGTTGCCAATAGCGACCAAGATTGATGCCATTGACGATAACGACGCCTTTCCCATACCCACGACAATCGATAAACGTATCTCCTACCTCTGTCAGCGTGAAGGTCGTTTGATAAAAGGAGGGGTGTGTCGGATTTTTTCCTGCTTGATAATCGATGGCTTGTAGCTGCTCTGCGGAAAGCGTCAATGGGTAATGACGATAGTCTTGATGGAAATGAATATCTTGCATGATGCCCCCACGGATGCCTTTGGCTTGTGTAGGCCCATTCAATTTAAACCCGTAGTTCACGCGCCCTAAGTTTTCTACTAAGACATCTAGCTCGATGGTTTCTTTATCTGGTGTCCCTTGGATCAACAGCTCCTCACCTAGCGTTTCTTGGTATTGGATCGCCTGTAATTGGCCGTCGGTAAAAATATGCAACCGATCGCTAGCTTCTACCACTTTTAATTTGTTTTCTCGATGATAGTTTTTTAACTGAACCGAATAGAGCAAATAGCCGTAGCCTGTGCTGACAGTTTCCATTGTTAGTGGATACATGTTTTCTTGCGGTGCCATCAGCTGATCTTTGATAGCCAATAATGAGACACTGTTTTCGATGGGAAAGGTTCCTAATGCCGCTAATTGCTTGGTCCGTGGTTTGGCTTGCCACACTTCGGGACAGGCTTCTTTTATGGCTTTTTGTACATGATAGTATTTGTCGGTAGGTTCTCCTGCTTCTGTCAGTAAAGCATCGTAATCATAGCTGGACACTTGTGGTAGATCCAGCGCTCCCCGAGCGGAACAGCCATTGTAAAAGCCAAAGTTCGTACCTCCATGGAACATGTAAAGATTCAAGGAGCCGACTGCTAACATCTCTTTGACTTCATTGGCTAAGTCTTGACCGTCTCGCTTGATGATTGGCTCGCCCCAGCGGTTGAACCAGCCATCCCAGTATTCCATGCACATGATGGGCCAATTTTTGCCATGTTTTGCCATGAAATCTTTCATCACAGCCGCATTTTCCTTGGAACGACTGCCGAAATTGCCTGTGACAAAGACGTCGTCTTCAATCAATGTTCCAGCGTCCAAGACTTCTTCCCATGCCCCATCTGAGGTAAACAAGGGTACATCGATGCCGTATTCTTCCATCAACTCCTTGGTCTGGCGCAAATACGCTTTTTCCATTCCATAAGAGCCGTACTCATTTTCCACCTGCATCATGATCACTGGTCCCCCATGGGTGATCTGCAACGGCACAAGCTTTGGCAACAAGACCTGGAAATAGTTGCGCACCTTTGCCATGAAGCGTGGGTCGGTTGAGCGCAACCGCATCGGTTCATTTAACAGCCAAGCTGGCAACCCGCCAAATTCCCATTCAGCACAGATGTAGACGGAAGGTCGTAAAATGACCATCAAGCCAAGCGTTTGGGCTTGCTTTACAAAAGCACAGATGTCTTTCATTCCTTCAAAGTCGTAGACTCCTTCACGAGGTTCGTGGAGATTCCAAGGAATGTAGGTCTCAACTGTGTTGGCTCCCAGTGCTTTTAGATTGTAGAGGCTATCTGTCCATTGCGCCGGTGTCATGCGGAAATAATGGATCGCTCCGCTGATCAATTTGATTGGTTTTCCATCTAACAAAAAATCTTCTTTTATCTCAAACGTTCGCATGTCGTCTTCCCCTTTACCAGTATCTTTGCCAATCAGGCAATGCCAATCGGATCAATCCTTCTAAATAGAAATAATCACCCCAAAGATTGGGCTCATCGATGCCTTTGCCTTCCGCATGAGCATACACACCATGCAGCAATAATCCTTCATTTTCTGGCACTTGGCTCGCTGCATACTGCTCGCCTAATTGGTAAAGCATTCCTTTAGCGATTTTTTGGGCATCGGGATATGCCCCCATTTTCTCTGCTTCCAACAAGCCACAAGCCGCAATCGCTAAAGCAGAGCTGTCTTTTTCAACAGGATGTTGGTCGTTAAAATCAAAGTCCCAATACGGCACCAAATCTGCTGGCAAATGAGCCAAAAACACCTCCACGATCTGCGGATAATTTTCTGGAAAAGGCTGACTATGCAGGTAGCTTTCATTCAAAGGAAGCCCTAAAATCGCCCAGCTCTGCCCTCGTGCCCAAATCGATTGGTCGCTGTTTCCTTGATGCGTCGCACCGTGACTTGGCTGCCCCGTCTCAGGATCGAAATAATACGTATGAAAGGTGGTGGCGTCATTCTTGATGACGGTCTTTCGGACTGTCTGATAATGCTTACTCGCAGCCTCTGCGTAGCGAGGCGCTCCCGACAATTGAGTTGCTGCAAATAAAAGCGGCAAGTTCAGTAGCGAATCAATAATCAAGCGGTATTCTTGTGGGTCGCCATAAGCGCCCCAAGCTTGAATAAATTCCCCCTTTTCTTGAAACCGTGCCAACAAAACATCTGCTGCTTGAATGACTTCTTGCTTGCAGTGTTCATCGCCGGTGATCTTGTAGCCCGCACCGGCAGATAAGCTATATAAAAAACCAATATCATGATGATCTAATACAAAATGGTCGTCTAAACGCGTTTGAAAACTGTCGATATTTGTCATAGCTCGATCAAGAAAGTTCTTTTCCTTGGTCCACTCATAGGCGAGCCACAACATCCCGGTCCAAAAGCCATTGGTCCAATCATCGTTGCCTTTCAGCCGATATTTGCCATTGGTGGCACAGGCTGAAGGAAATTGTGTGCCAAAGCGCTGACTATTTTTTTCGATCTGTTGGATGCACGCGGTGATTTTATCCGCTACCCACACATCGGTCACTTTTTCTCCTAACAGGATCAAGCGTTGTTTGTTCTCTTGCAGAGGCATATTTACCCTCTCCTTAACTTGTTAACATATTAACTGAAATCATTATAACGTAAACGCACAAAAAAAGCGACCTTCCTTCCTTGATTCCTAAAAAAAAGAGCATGACAACTGCACACAAATGCAGACCTGTCATGCTCTTGTCCTCTTTTTTTTAACAGTTCCAACCAAATACTTCGATTTGTGTAAGAGCTGGAAACGGGGAATCATCCTCTGCTTTTTGCAGCTCTTTATAGGTCAGCTTAGTCGTTTCTTTTTTCGGAAAACGAACTTCTTGAAAAGACGCCGTATTTGTCGTTTCCACCACCAGCTCTTCTCCATCAGCAAAGACCAAGGTCCCTTTGGTCCAATAGCTATCATGGGGATAATCTGCCCGCAATAGGAAGCGAACCCGATCAATCAAGACGGGACGACCAAACTCAATGGTCAATGCAGCATCGGCTTGCTGATTGATGCCCCAAGAAGCAAACGGATACGACCCGTGGGATCGGTTGCCATATTTTCCATCAATCGCATTCTTAGCAAAAAAGACGGAATCATCTCGCGTTTCCACATTCGCTGAAGCATGAGGATACGCCCCTGTCGCTGACTTTTGATCATGGGCATTGAAGGATAAATTTTGATAATTCGTGATCTCAAACGCATGGGCTTTACGCACCATCAGGTGATGGCGCTGCGAGGCAAAGGCCGTTTCCACCGAGGACTTTCGATGAGATTCCGTCCAAGGAATCTGATACTCCCAAGTGGATTGGGAAAGATAGATCAATGATGGTGCTAAGGTTTCATCAAGCTGAAGGACATAATACGGATTTTCCCCCGTCACCTCAATAACGACCTTATCTCCTTCCTCATAGGGATAGTTTTTAATGGCTAATACGGCCAAATCATCATCAGAAACTTGAAATGGCGCGGGTTCTTTTTCATGGTCGATGCGACCGACGATCACCTGGTCCTGCTTATTTTTTATTGCTAGCGTAATCATTTGGATCGCTCCTTTCTTTTTCTACGATACCACCGACTAAACAAATCAAACGGTGCTTCCCGGGCGGAATATGTTGTGCTAAGTATGGAAAACTGGTTCTTGGAAAAAAGACGGAGGTATTGGCTTCTGGCTGAACAATACTGGCTTGTTGATAGCCTTCGATGTTGATGATTTGAGAACAAAAGCCCCCTTCACTGACTCGACTCCAGATCGGTCCTGTTTGGGCCTGAGGCAACCGTCCAGTCAGCGGTACACTAAATCCGCCCTCACGAAGGTCCAACGAAATCGTCGTCGTCAACTCGTGCACGCGCACATGCCACTGACCAAAGGGATAAATCTCAGTTTCAATCACTACCTCCTCAAAGGGCGCCCATTGGAAAAAGACGCCTTTTTCCGTCACTCGATAATCCATGACTGCGCCCTTCGTGCGAAAATAGCTGCCATCTCGAGCAATAGCTAATGTGCTATCGAAGGCGCCTTCGGCATACGTGACGCCGGCTTTCGGCACACTGAAGCCAAATTTGCTCGAATAGACGAATTTGCTGTATTTTGCTTGAGCATGCGCTTGCTGTTCAAGCATCAAACCTGCAGGATACCCCAACAAATGATGGTTTTTTTCATTGTGCACCAGCAACATATTGCCTTTTTCAATCCGTTTTTGCAGCTCTCTCTTGATTGGCTCAGGTTCAGCCCGCCAAAAAGGATGCGTTTCTGCGACCGCTAAAAGCAAAAAGGTCTTAAGCCCCCAGTAAGGCGAGCCTGGTGCATTGTACCCTTCTGCCATCACTTGATTTTCATAGTGGTATCCGATGGACAAGCGACCATCGAAAGTGAAAATCTCCTGCGCCATCCAATTGCGCAAGTGTTTCGCCAGTAGTCCTCGCACCTGTCCCCATGGGATCGCTTCGACATCTGCGAAAACCAGCGCCGAGAAAAACGCCCCTTGCGCAAACCGATAGGTCAGGCTGCGGCCATAGGGCAAGGCTTCGCCGTCTTCATCAAAATAATAGATGAAGTCTTGGGCAAATCGGGTGGCCCGTTCTTTAAAACGCTGTGCCCATTCTGGGTCTTCGTCTTGCATAAATGTAGCGTAAATCAAGCCATAATAATGAAACGCAAAAGGAATATAGTAATCTCGCTGCGTCGTTTTCCCATCTACGTACCAACCATCGCCAATGTACATGGAATCGATCAATGCCAACTCTTGGGACAATGCTTCTTTTGCCAACGGTTCCCCACAGTGAAACAGGGCAATGCGAATCAACACTTTGAAGAATGTCCAGTTGTTCTTAGGAATCTTGCACGCAAGTGCTTGGGATAGCCAAGCCACTAGCTTTCGCTGGTTCTTCTGCGGCAACGCTGTCCAAAAAGCATCCTTTTGCAATAAAAGAGTCAATGACAATGCGGCTGCTTCCACGATGTATTGATCATAATCCGTGATCCTTCCCCAGTAAAATGCGTGTTCAGGATCTGTCCCCGCCATCACTTTTTCCACATAAGCTGCTCGTAACGGATCATCTGAGCAAATCCTCCAATAAGGCGCCAACCCCCACAAAGGACGCACAAGCGCTTCCATCTCAGCCCGTGTTCGGTCATACACGGCCCCACTGCTACCTAGATTCAATCCTGGATAGTCATCTGCCAATATTGCTGCTTGCAAAGGAGCGATCATGTCTTCCAATGCCCGCTGATAATCCAGACGCGTCAAAAACGGATTCTCTTTGATTGCCATTTGCTTCATACGCCATCTCCTTCTGTCAATTTACAGAACAGAATAGCAAGCAACGGCTTTTTTATCAAGCGATCTTCTACTGGCAATACTGTTGAAAAATGAGAAAAGATTTTGAGGGATTTTTGACTTAACCTGTTAACAAATCTTTTGGGATTGATTTTCTTGCCTTCATTTTCTTTTAACTAGCAAAGTTAACTTAGTCTATATGAAAAAATTATGATAAATCATCCGTAGTGCCATGACTTTTTTTCATAATTTTTTTGCTAACCTTTTTTTGTCTAAATGAGGTCAGCATCCGTTATACTATCAACCTTTTTTCACTAGAAAAAGACACCCTAAAGCCTTAAGTAAGAAGCCTACCACTTCTTCTCAAAAGTCCTTAAGATGTCTGATTATTGGCTATTTCTCTTGTCAACTATTCTTCGACCGTGACTTTGTCCCACCAAGAAGTGGCGGTCTTTTGGATCACTTCATTCAAGTCTTCGATGTGCTGTTTTCCGGTACTTGCTAGCCATTCTTTGGCTGCTTCTGTCCCTTGTTTTACAAAGGGATCAACACCGTCTTTCCACGTTGCCCGGCCGCACAAGACGCCATTGAAGGTTGAACCGGCTTCTTTGGCAAAAACCAGTGTTTCTTGGAATAAGCTGGCTGATACGCCTGCACTGAGAAAAATAAACGGCAGATGCGTCGCATCGCTTTGCGCTTTGAAATACGCTGCGGCTTCTTCCTTGGTATGCACGGCTTCTCCCTTGGCAAAATCTGCCACATAATTCATGTTGACTGGTACTTCCACCTTTAACACATCGACTTTGTACTGTGGTTTTGAAAATTCCTTCATCAATCCGATGACTTTTTCTGGTTTGCGTTGCGCATATGCTTTTGAGTCGACTTCAGGCAACTTAGCATCATAGGAAAGAACTTCTAAAAAGAAGGGCAGATCAGCGGCTTGGCATTCGCTGCCGAGTCGTTCCACAAAGACGTGTTTCAACTGATTGATCTGGGCATCTTCATCTACATCATAATAAAGCAAAAATTTGATGGCATCGGCGCCTGCTGCTTTTAATCGCTCAACTGACCATTCTCCTAATAAATCAGGCAAACGTCCCGGCGTAGTCGCATCATAGCCGGTTTTTTCATACGCCAGCAAAAGCCCCGCCTCTGGATCACGACTTTGCGCAGCTGCCAACCCATATTCTGGATCTAGTAAAATGGAAGACGCGTAAGGGGTCAATTCTTGTGAGACTAGCTTTTTAAACTGGCTGATTTTTTCTGCATCAGCCTCCACGCCAAGTGCTGCCATCATTTTTTTCAAGGCACCTCGTTGGTCGATTGCTAAAGCTGCGATCACTCCTTCTTTCGTTGACAGGCGATCCATCGCTGCTTTTTTGGCTTTCGTTACGGTTGCTTTCATTAAAATTCCTCCTTTTTTGTCCATGCCAAAGAATCAACCGCTTTCACTTTTTTTCAGCGTTGGCGAAACGGTTGTCAGCACGTATAAAAATGTCTATTGATGAAGCCGTTCGACTGATTGACCACCGCACGTATCGACTTCGTACAAGAAAAGATACGTGCTCGTGGTGGGCTTTCTCAATCATCGTTAGTTTTTATATGGATGAATCGTCACGCCTTTGACCACCCGATTGACGGTACGCGTTGGCGAAGGGGTATCCGGTGTATTACCGACTTTGATCGATGCCAACAGTGCGATCGTTTGCGCAAAAACAATGTCTGCTAAGGTAAGATAGCCATCTGGCAGTGAAGTGTCATCTGGAAAGAAAAAGTTTGTTCCTGAAAAATTCACAGCTGCCGGCTGTCCGATGGCGGTCACTGCGACGGCGATGCCGTCACTCTTTAATTCTTCCAACATATCAAGATCATATTGCCGCGTGTATGGCGTATTGCTGACAAAGACAAAGACGAGGGTTTGATCATCTACGAATGATTTCGGTCCATGACGGAAGCCCATCGAAGAATCGAACACGGTGGCGATTTTTCCCGCAGTCAGTTCCAATACTTTTAGCTGTGCTTCCCTGGTCAACCCCGACAACGTGCCTGAACCAAGGTAAACGATTCGCTTAAAGGAACGGTCCGTCAGTACTTGGAGTTCTGTTTCTCTATCGATCACTTCTTGCCCCAACCGGCTAAGGGTTTCAACATAATGCCCTTTTTCCGCCAGAGGCGTCTGGTCAAAAATCAGCAGTGCCGAAAGGGCCATGCAAGAAAAGCTTCCCGTCATCGCAAATCCAGCATCATTTGACCTCTCAGGCATCAATAACAGATAACTCGCTTCATCAGCGGCAGCTTGTTGTGCCAAAGATCCGTCGGCTGCACAAGTGATCGTCAAATGATAGCTGTCGGCAACGAATTGATCGACGATTTTGACCGCTGCTAAACTTTCTGGTGAATTGCCACTTCTAGCAAAAGAAACGAGCAGTGTTGGCTCATCCGCAAATAAAACTTGTTCTGGAGCAGCGACAATATCCGTCGTAGCAATACTTTCAAAAAGATAATCCACCGTTGCGCCGTTCTTATTCAAGTAAGGAACGATCGTATCTCCAACATATTGCGATGTCCCCGCACCCGTGAAGACCACGCGGATTCGCTTGTCCGTCTTTTGCTTGATAGTACGTAAGAAAGCCGCGATCGCCTCTTGCTTTTCTTGATAGATCGTCAAGGTTTCTTGCCACAGTTCTGGCTGTTGTTTGATTTCTCTTGTTGTAATCTCCGCACCTAATTCTGCTAATTCCTTTGTTGACAGTTGAAACATCTTTCTTCCTCCTAGCTGCTGGTTTTCCAGTATGTATTCCCAGTGACGGTACGAGGAGCGTTGTCTTGGATGAATACTTAGCGATCACCCAAAGGGCAAACTTCCTCGACCTCACTGGTTTTGAATACACACCTTTTCTTTGCTCGAGCGGATCATTTCAGACTGTCTAGGAAATGCGCTACTCGTCGTTACGCAAGTGGCGGACTTTGTATCTAAATTGGTCTGCTCGAGCAACACTCAAGGTGTATTCGATCACTTCATTTTCAATATTGAACGTGCTGCGTACCAGGTTCAACACCGGCGCACCTTCGTGGATTTTTAGCAATGCCGCATCTTTCGCACTGGCAATGCTGGCAAAAAATTCTTCGTCCGCTAGGCGGATCACTTGATGAAAATCTTCATGGAAGATATCGTACAATGGTTTTTGCTCGATCATCTCACTCGTTAAATTCATGAAGCGCTTGACGGGCAGATAAGAACGCTCGATCATCATCGGTTGGCCATCAGCAAGACGCAATCGTTTTAACTTGTAGATCGGCTCGCCAATGGAAACTTGCAACTGAGTGGCAAAATATTTTGTCGCTTCCATTTTTTTGAATGCCAATACTCTAGTTTCCGGTTGTTTCCCCAGTGCTTTCATCTGTTCGGTAAAACTATAGGAACCCGATAAATTGGTTGCCTGCTTGCGGATATCCGAGACAAAGGTTCCTTTACCATGTTGGCGATAAATATAGCCTAATTTTTCTAACTCCTGTAGTGCCAAGCGAACGGTGGTCCGACTTAACCCGTAGCGCTTTGACAGTTCTCTTTCTGAGGGAAGCATCGTGTCTGCTTCCATTTCATTTTCGATTTTTTCAATCAGTAAATTTAACAATTGATCGTATAATGGTTGTCGATTTTTATTGATATTCATAAGCCCCTCCAAACTGGTTACTACCACATAACGAGTGTACTATTTCCCGATAAGCGTGTCAAACAATCGTCTACAGGGGCTCTGTTTCCTGAGCTTGCATCTCTTCACGTAGGAAAATGAACCAATTGCCAGCACGAGCTAAGCTAAAAAGTCAGCTTTTGCTTGCTTAGCAAAACTCCTCCTACGGTTTGCGCCGTTTCTTCTGCTAGCTTGCTTATTGCGGCCAAATGGATGGATACAGACCAAAGCCAGAACCGATCAAGCCGATCACTAGCAGCAAAGCGATACATTTCAACGGCGTCCAACCGCGTTTTGATAAGAAGAAATACAGCATCAGTGTGATGGTCAATGGAATCACTTGCGGCAAGATCCCATCGAGGATTTTTTGAATATCGATCGTCACGGGCACTTCGTTGACTTTGTTAAACGTCAATTCATATTTGCCGTTAGCCAATTCGTTGACCGCCGCATTTTCTTGCAGTGTGTCGGTCAATTGTCCATTCTCATCCGTGGTATACAGCATGTCTTCGTAAGCGGCAATGGCTGCTTGATCATCCACGATCGTCGTCGCTTGTGTCACTTCATTGGTAGTACCGTTAGGGATCTGAATATCCAAAGACGTCGCCCCATACACGCAGGTCAAGGAACCGACAACAAAAATCCCTAAAATACTCGCTGCTCGGGTGAACTCTTTGGCATTTTCCGTTAAGATCCCAATCGCATCTGTCCCTAAACGATAGGACCAATGCATCAAGAAGAACCGTAAACCAAATTGGGCCGCATTGAATACCAGTAAGAAAATAAACGGTGCAGCGATGTTGCCGTTGATCGCCATATTGGCTGTGATACCAGCTGTTATCGGTACCAGAGTGAACCAGAATAACGCGTCCCCGATCCCGCCTAGCGGTCCCATCGCGGCGACTCGCACTGCCCGAATCATGGGAATATCGGCTTTGTTTTGTTCCATCGATAGAATGATCCCCATCACAAAGTTCACGAGGAATGGATGAGTATTGAAAAACTCTAGGTTATGGCTCATTGAAGCAGCCAAGTCCTTTTCATTTTTGTGGATTTTTTTCAATCCAGGTAAAATACTGAATAACCAGCCTCCTGCTTGCATTCGCTCATAGTTGAAAGAGGCTTGTAGAAATAAGGAACGCCAAACCATATTGTTCAAGGTCTTTTTATCCAGTTGTTCTGCGGGCGCTTGTTCGCTATAAGAATCGGGAATATTATATGCCATCTTCATCGCCTCCGAAATCATAGGTATTGGCTGTTGCTACTTTAAATTTGGACTGGATTTGATAATCCCAAAAGGCTAATGCAAAACCGATAAAGGCTAGAATGATCAAGGCTGGTCCTTGCAAGGAAGGTGCCGCCATTACGATCGTGGCTAAACCAAACCCCATAAAGAAGAAGCCCCACATTTCTTTGGAAACCATCACTTTTAGTAAAATCGCAAAACCGACATACCGCATCATGCCCCCAGCTGCGCCGAGCCCACCCATCAACCATTGAGGGATCGCTGCGACCGCCTGATTCCCGAAGGCAGCACCGCCGATAAAGAATAAGACCACAATCAAGCCGAAGATCGTTCCAAGTCCCACCATCGCTAAATAATTGATCCGGTCAATGCCCTTCGTATTGGCATCATGGGCGTAGCGGTCAGCTTTTGACATCACTGGCGACATTAGTGAGAAGATAATCGTCACCCCATATTGCCCCAGCAAAGAAAACGGAATCGCCGTAGCAACCGCTACTGTCGGTTCCAGCTGCAGCGTGATCGCTAAGATTGCTGCCATAATTCCGCCAATCACCGCATTTGGCGGTTGCGCGCCGCCCACCGGCATATTGCCGATCGTCATTAACTGATACGTTCCACCAACGATCAAGCCGGTTTGAAGATCTCCAAGAATAAGTCCGATAACCATCCCAGTAACAATGGGTTGGTACAATGATTCTAAAAAACTAAATTGATCGATTGCGGCAATGAATGTAACTATGAAGACTAAAATGATTTGAAAAATCGTGTAATCCATTTTCTTTCTCCTTCCTTACCTCTGCATCACTGAAATAATTTCTTTTCATCTTCAACAGGTGTCGTTGGAACCCGCTGAATCACTAATTGCACCCCCATTTCCTTCAGTTTTTTAAAGGCATTGACATCTGCTTCATCGACGGCAACTGTTGTAGCAACCTGTCTCTTCCCTTCTGACATATGCATATTCCCAATGTTGAGTTTCTTGATCGGCACCCCACCTTCAGCTAATTTCAACGCATCTTGAGGATTTTCAACCACCATGAAAATCTTTTGTTTTGGCGATGCTTTATGAATGATCTCGATGGTTTTTTGAATCGAGAAATACCTCGTTTGGACGCCAGCTGGCGCCGCCATATCCATCAACCCTTGTCTGACTTTGTCTTTGGCGACCTTATCGTTTGCCACTAAAATTAGATTTGCCCCCAACGTACCGTTCCATTGTGTGGCAACTTGCCCATGAATCAACCGATTGTCGATTCGCGTCAACAAAATATTTGGTTCTCCCATAAATATGTCCTCCTTCTATTTACTGCATGATTTCTGCAACCGCACTGCGTTCTACTTCGATCACCGTTCCCGATTTCACCCTTAGATCGACCGTCTCTTTCCCCAGTGTTTGAATCTCCCCAATAATGCCGCCGTACAATTTGATTTTCTGTCCCTTTTTCAAGGACTGCTGCAATTCAGCGAAATAGCCTTTTTGCTTTTTCAGATGTTTCCCATTCAAGAAAGATGAGACCGCCAAAAAGAGAAAGAGAAAAACAAGCACCACGATTGAGGCTGCTAAGATCATTTCCCACATCGTTAAATCCCTTCTTCCTCATTGATTTCCTCATGGCCTTTGATCTTTCCGTGAAAAATACCGCTCTTGCCAATCTCTGCCAGTTCTTGACAAAAACGCTCTGGATCAGTTGCCGTATATCTAGTCAACGAACCTTCCACTAGCATCAGTAGATTGCTGCCGCCGATGACCTCGACTTGCGGGTCCTCATTGGCAGCGGTCATTGCAACATTAAAAGGGGTCCCGCCCACAAGGTCTGCACAAATCACGACCCCATCACAGGTTTCCTTTAATTGATCGATTGCTCCTTGCAACTCTTTTTCAAAGTCAGCTAACGGATTTTCCTCTAAAAACGGCACTGCTAGAAACTGTTCTTGCGGCCCTGCAATCATCGCAAGCGCGTTTTCCATCCCTTGCGCAAATTCCCCATGACCTGTTAAAACCAAACCAAGCATCTTATGTCCTCCCCTTACTCTCAACTGGTAGTAACCACATATCCAATATAAACGCTTTCATTTTGTCTGTCAACAATTTTTTGTTTTTATATAAAAATGTCTTTGTTATCTTTAAATACGAAAAATGGCGCCAAAACAATGATTATCAATTAATAACCCAATTGATAAAGGTATTGAAATCCATCAAGGGAACGACCTTAATGTTATTTTTAACAAGTAGGTTCACTGGTTTTTGAGTCTTGGTATCTAAAGAACCACAAGTCACTCACTATTCACCGATACAACAATCAACGTTGTTAAATAAAGGAACTATCAACAAATTTGCTTCCTTACTAAAAAAACCAGCTAGGTATAATCCCTAACTGGTTTTGATCATCACCAAACTCATTTTCCATTATGTGTTTTATTAAATTGTATTACCATTTTTTTTAGGAATAATTCATGTTATTAACTTAAACAGGTTAGAGATAACAAGCTACCTTATAATCTAGAAGCTTTAAGAATATAAAAACCACCCATACTAACAGAACTAATGTAAAGCATATCTTGGTGGAGCTGATCTACTCTCTGTTCAATGTTTTCACGTGAAACAAAAAAACCTAACCAACCAGCAGGATCGCTGTTTGATTAGGAAATAGGCACTGCTTTATTGTTTGGTCAACCACGTGCGCGAGTGTTCAACTTCTTCATACGTTAACTGATGACTCGGGGTCCAAACGGTTGAAAGGACTGCCCCCCGCGAGGTAAAGATCTCTTGGACGTAAGCACTGTCAGCTAGGGAAACGATCGGATCGTTTCTGCCAAAACTCATAAACACATGAGTGTCAGGCAAGGAATTCGTCGGTACATTCTCGACTGGATACATGGCGTGGTAGAGGATCGCTTTTTTGAAGTGGTCACTATCATTTAGTAATAAGCGAATGGCAATGTTGGCGCCATTGGAATAACCCACCAGTACCACTTGCGCTAACGAAAAGTTGTATTCTTTGGCGGCTTGCCGAATAAAATCGGCTAATTCGTCGCCGCGAAGTGCTAAGTCGGCTTCATCATACACCCCTTCAGCTAGGCGTTTGAAGTAACGGGGCATGCCGTTTTCTAAGACATTGCCGCGAATACCTAATAGTGACGCTTGGGGATCAAGGGCTTTGCCTACTTCTAGCAGCGACTGTTCGTCGCCACCGGTGCCGTGGAGCAGCACCAAAACTGGTGCGTCGGCTGCTCCTTGTTGGTAGATTGCTTTCATCGAAGTTCCTCCTTTAACTTGGTCGTTTGATATCGAAAATCTCCCCAATCGTTGCGTAAGAATTTCCCGCTAGCCGGCTGACTGCTTGTAAGGCACGGGGATCGATCTTGCCGTCTTGATAGACATCCTCTGCAATCTGGTAGCCGACGACTTCCAACAATAAGAGATCGGCAGTGGTCTGCTGGTCTTTTTTGATGGGTACGTGCTGATGCAGAATCGTTTCTAAGCGGACACTGGCTTCTTTCAAGCCAGGAACGGCAATCATTTTCGATGTCGTTGTGGTAAATCCAGAAACCGTCAACTCGCTTTGGTCTGCGGGCAATAATGCCGCGGTTTTATTGGCCTCTTGGACATTTGTTTGATCCAAAATATGCACGACGGCTTCTTTCGTCGCCAACAGATTGCGGGCGGTGTCTTTCAGTTCCCCCTCTTTGCGCTGGATAGCCAACGAGAGGATCACAGGTTCTGAGCTGACGATGTTAAAAAAACTAAATGGGGCGATGTTGACGATACCATCGGCTGATTGCGTACTGACCACTGCCACTGGCCGTGGAATGATGGAGCCAATCAGTAGCTTATAATTTTCTCGTTGGGTCAAATCCTTGGGATCTAAATAGTGCATACAGCGTCTCCTTTTTTCTAAACCGATAAGTCTGGCAAGCGATCCTCGATCTCTGCACGACGGCTTTCAAATTGGGCTGGCAACATCAACTGCTGTCCTAACGTTTCCAACGGTTCATCAACGAAAAAGCCCGGGGTTTCTGTTGCGATCTCAAAGACGATGTTGCCCCGCTCTTGGAAATAGACGGCTTTGAAATAATTGCGGTCTTTGATTTCAGTGACTCCGTATCTTTGATCGTACAAGTATTCTTGCCACTCTTTTTGCACTGCTTCCGTTGGCACAGACCACGCGATGTGATGGACGGTGCCGACACCCCAGCGTCCTGCTGGCAGTGCTTCATGGGGCACGACGATCTCATGAGCGAGGGTGCCTGCGGTATGAAGATGGGTGCTTTTCTCTGTTTTGTTAAAAATGTTTAGTCCTAGATCATCTGCCAACGTTTGAATGGTCGCTTCTGGTTGTGCCGAAAGCAAGACGGCCCCATGAAAGCCTACAATCGCTGGTGTTTCCGCCGATTCTTCGGATTCGACTAACGCCAAAGACAGGTCATGCTGATCATGAAGTTCTAAAGTTGGCCGGTCAAACAATGTACTTTCTTGGACAGTTACTTGATGTTTCGCCAAATGTTCTTGCCAATAGGCACTGCTACCTTTAGGAATACGAAAGGCGATCGTGCCGACTTGTCCGCTTCCTACTCGTCCAGGATGGGCATTTGCCCAAGGGAAGAAAGTGATGATGGTCCCATTTTCTAACGCTTGATTGCTGTAATAAAGATGATACGTGTAGGGATCATCAAAATTGACGGTTTGTTTGACGAGGCGCAACCCCAACACGTCACGGTAAAAGGCAACGTTCGTTTGCGGATCGCCTACGATGGCTGAAATATGGTGGATCTGTTGAATGGGTTGCATACTATGTGCCTCCTTAGGCGCGTTTTGTATTGAAGGGTTTGATGACTCCTTCGATGTATTCACGGCGATTTTCTAAAAATGGTGCCAATGATAAGGATTCACCCAATGTTTCATACGGCTCATCCCCCATAAACCCTGGTTCATCTGTCGCTAGTTCAAAAAGAATATGGCCGATGCGCACATACAAGGATTCAAAATAGTAGCGATCCACATAGCCGGAGTTGGCCAATCCCAAGTTATCAAAGATTTCTTGCCAAACTGCTAATGAGTCGTGGTGAGCTAAACGAAAAGCGACATGATGCACTTCGCCATCGCCTTGTTGTGCTTGCGGGCTCGTGGTATCTTCCACTAAAACGACTTGAGCGCCATTGCCGCCTTCACCGACTTCTAGCAAATAGCGATTGTCTACTTGATCAATGGTTTTGAAATCAAAAACGGATTCCAGCAGCCCTTTGAAATCTGCCAAGTAAGAAACAGACATTTCGACAGGACCTAAGCCATAAATCGCAAATTCAGTAGGAACCGGTCCTTTTTTCCAAGGGGTACCAGCTTTCACGCCAGTATTGTGTTCATCAGAGATCAATTGATAGGCTTGCGTATCAAAATCCCAAAAGCGCAACACTTTTTTCCCAAATTCGGTGGTGATTGCTTCGTGTTTTACCTCAAATTCATCAAAGCGTGCGGCATAATAATCAAGGGCAGCATCACTGGGTACTCGGAAACTGGTGCGGGTGATCGAGTTGGTTCCTTTGCTGCCGCGAGCGGTATTGGGAAAATCAAAGAACGTCATGGTCGTTCCCGGTGTCCCTAAATCATCCGCAAAGTAGGTATGGTACGTATAAATGTCATCTTGATTTACGGTTTTTTTCACTAAACGCATCCCTAACACATCCGTAAAGAAATGGTAATTCCGTTCCACATCACTTGTCATGGCCGTCACATGGTGTACCCCTAATAATTGATCTTGTTTTCTCATTTTCTTTTCCTCATTTCTGATCGTAAGTTATTTTTCGTAAAATTGTTTTTAATTGTTGCAATTCTTCACTGCTGAGTTCGGAAAAACTCGCCGCAATCTTTTGTGCATGACTGGGAAAAATTTTCTCCATCAATGCCCTGCCTGCTTCCGTAATACTGACGTAAGTTACCCGTTGATCTTCTTGGCTAGGTTCCCGGCGCACGCAGCCTTTTTTGACTAATTGATCGACTACATAGGTTGTCGAGCTGCTGGCGATCAAAATTTTTTCCTTGATGGCTTGCGTCGTATGGGTGCCTTTATGGTAAAGCAATTCCAGTACAGAAAACTCTGTAATATTTAAGCCATAACAACGAACATCTTTTTTTGCCACTTGTTCCAAACGACTCGCCGTACGCAGCAAACCGATGTACGCTTTGAGCGCTTCTTCTTGATGCGCCATTTTCCTCACCTCTTTATTTCGAATTCGAGATAATCATAACTTACTTTTTGTAAGTTGTAAAAAGATATGCTTTGGTTGTTTAAGAAAATCATTCAATGCTTATTTTTATAGAGGTTAAGAACGGTTAGACACTAACGAAGGTCCCACCTTTTCTCTATGTCCCCTTCAAATCTAATAAAAAAGCAGAACTCATGAAAGATTCCATAAGTTCCGCTAAATATATATTTTACTGAAGAGGATTCGATCCATTCCATGTACTGATCGATGAAGCGCTGATTCCTACGCATAGTTATCTCTTTTTCAAATCTTTACAGTCGGCTGGACCTGCTTTTCCAAAGCCAGCAACCACTTTTTGCGTTCGACACCGCCGCCATAGCCGCCGATACTACCATCACTATTGATGACACGGTGACATGGAACGATCAACGCCAATTGATTTTTTCCGTTGGCGTTGGCAACAGCTCGGGTGGCTTTTTCATTGCCGATTCGCTGTGCCAATTGTTTGTAGGAGTATGTTTCTCCAATCTTCATCGCCAACAGCTGCTGCCAGACGGCTTTCTGAAAATCGGAGCCGATCAATGCAATTGGAATCGTGAAAACAGTTCGATTTCCTGCAAAATATTCCGTCAGTTCTTGCTTGAGTTGCTGAATGATTGCCGTTTGCTGCGGAATAATCACTGCATTCAAGCGGCTTCTCAAAACAGCGATTTCCGTTTCTAGCCCTCTGCGATCCACGAATTCTAACAAGTAAAGCTGCTGCTGGTCGCTGATTGCCAGCATCGATCCCAGCTTGGTCTCAAGCCAAGCAGAAGAAAGAATCGTTTTTTCGCGGCTGTTGGAAGGCAATTCCCCCATAATCCGGGAAAACGCATCTCGAAAGCCGTTGCCAGAATCGAAGCCGGCTTCTAATTGTGCTTGGATCAGCGGTTCTCCTTCACGAATCTGCTTAAACGCTAACCCTAAACGGCGTGCACGGGAATATTCGATAAAGGTCATGCCAAAATATTTTTTAAATTGTCGGCGTGCGGTATTGGGATGGATCGCTAGTGCTTCAAAATCTTTGTCGGTCCACTTTTTCTCTGGGTTACTCTCCACGGCTTCCACCAGGCTTTTCACGTCAGGGGATAAGTGGCTAGGTGAGCTGAGCGGGCGACATCGTTTACAGGGACGATACGCCGCCAGCAACGCTTCTTGTGCCGTCTGAAAAAACTCGCAATTTTTTTTGAGCGGTTTTTTCGCTGGGCAGGTGGGACGGCAAAAGACGCCGGTGGTTTTTACCCCAACGTAAAAAATCCCTTCATATTGGGAATTTTTTTCAATCAGCATGTCGTAATAGTGGTCCCGTTGTCGGCTATCTTCAATCATCTTGCGCATCCCTCCTTCTTTTCTACACTTACAAAAATACTTTGTACCTGTCCTAACACACGACCAACCAATGCAGCAGCCTGCAAAGGCAGGTCGAAAATTTGCCCATATCCTTCTGATGACATACGATCACCCTTTCCTCTGAATGACCTTAGTGTACAAAGAATGGTCTTGACGCATCCCATAAAAATTAACACCAATTTTTTAAAAAGGATCGAAGGCAGTTATCCTCCGATCCTTTTGATTTCCCGTTTGCCTATTTTTCGGCGAATCTTAAAAGCAACGCCTACATGAACCTAGACCATCGCCTTCTGCTTGACTTGCAGGGCACTTTTTTTCCGCAAGACTCGCTCCAAACGGGGGCGATTATAGCGTTGGATCATGATGAATGGGCAGTTGGCCAATAACGCATAGGCGATCATCACCCAGCCCGCCCACGTAGGATTCCAGAGGAAAAAGAACGGTGCTGGAACAATCAGCAGCCAATGGGTCAGCTCTGCTCGGCGTGTTTCGATGACGAATTTTTCCAGATAGTCCTTTTGTTGCTGATCCAAGCGAGATTTGTCAAAGCCTTTTTTGGCAATCACAGTGCCGTCGGGCAATTTGTCTTTCCACTGACGAATACGAAATACCTCCGCCCAGATCCTACCGCCTTTTTCAAAGGCAAAAGAATGGAACCAGTTGGTATGACGTTCAAAAAAAGCATCACTGACTTTGCGCAAGCCAAACGAGATGCCTAGATGAAACAGCAGCCAAGCCAAGCTGTCTGTAAAGAGCAAGAGCAGTGGAGATAAGGTGATCAGCGGCATGTGCATCGCCTCCTATAAATTGATTTTTCGTCCTTTCCAGGTCACGGATTTCAACAAATGGGTTTGGATCCATGACCAACCAAATAAGCCTAGGAAAAAAAGAAAGTAACATGGGAAAAAAAGCAGCAAGACTCGGTTGAAGTTGCCGACACGGCGGGCAAAGCACAGAGTTTGTCCAAAATAAGCAGCATAAAAAAGCAGTCCTAGCCAAAGCGGTTCCATCAGAAATGGTGCCGCCAGTACCCCAATGCCGCCGCTGATCCACAAGATGACACCCGCCATGATCAAAGGGTGAGTGAATTGCGAAGCAGTGGCAAAGTCCTTCGTCCAGCCTTGAACAAGTTGACGAACACCAGCTGGATACATCCGAAAGGCCAACAGGTCTTTTCCACCATACAAGGTGATCGGCAAGCGTTTTTTCTTAAAGCGTCTCGCTAATGCTAGATCATCTAAGATTCCTTGTGGCATGTCCTGATGCCCATTGGCTTGAAGGTACGCTGTTTTGCTGCACAAGATACACGGACCAAAGGCGCCGCCGGCTGAGAGTTTTTCGCCTACGATAGAGAAACGGTTCAACCCGACAGGTAAGATGACATTAAAGACGGCAGATAGTTGTTCATACAGGCGCTTCGTTTGATGATAGGGCTGCACCGAGAGCAGGCCTTGTCCCGATCGCTCCTCATACGCAGCGAAAAGGCGCTCTAAGCCATCTTCTGCTAGAAAGAAGGTATCGGCATCCAAAAATAATAGATACTTGCCCACCGCTTGTGAGGCGCCTAACCAGCAAGCCGCCGCTTTCCCAGCAGAATTAGCAGCGGTTTTCAAGACCGTCGCACCGAAGCAATTGGCACAGGCGATCGTCTCGTCTTCCGATCCGTCATCAACCACCAAAATCTCCACAGGATAAAGGGTTTGCTGCTGCAAGGATGCCAACAATTGCGGCAAATTTTCTGCTTCATTGCGGGCGGGGATGATGATCGACAATTCTGCCCTCTCCTTCAAGTCTTTGGATGCGGCTGTCTCCTTGCGGGTGGGTATCGTCGGCAGGCGAAAAAAAATCAGCCAGCCTGCCAGCCAAGCAGCGCAAATACCAGCGAGCAACAGGTACACAGTCATCATCCTTTCTTGTCTTAGTGTTCTCTTTTGGTGATCATCTCACTGACTTGCTGGCCACTAAGGGTCACCATCGGCATGCCGGCACCGGGATTGACCGTACCGCCAACGAAGTATAGATTTTCGTAGCGTTCGCTGTGTTTCGGGTGTTTAAAGCCATGATTTTTCTTGCGATTAGAGACTGTGCCGTAGATGGCGCCGCGATGTGACAAATAATTCTTTTGGATGTCTTCGGGTGTCCAGCGGTCTTCATACACGATGTGCTTGCGTAGATCCGTTAAGCCCATGTTTTCCAGCTTGATCAAGATCCGTTCACGAAAGGCATCGTATTCCGCTTCCGTAAAGGGTTTATCCTGCAAATAAGGGATATGAGGCAAGATTTTGATGTTCTCATGCCCTGCCACTGTTTGCGAAGGATCGGTTTTGTTGGCATTGACCAAATAGATCGTTGGGTCTTCCGGCAGCTGATGCTGATGGAAATTTTGATCAAAGTTTTCTTTTGAGGCATTTGAAAAGAAAAAGTTGTGGTGCGCTAGTTGCGGATAGGAGGTTTTGACCCCTAAGTGCAAGACAAAGCCAGAACTTGCTGGTTCAAATTTTTCTTCCAGTTTTTGAGTAAAGGTCGGCGCTTCTTCTAACAGCTCTTCATATGCCGGGATCACTTCCATATTGGAAACAAAATAGTCCGCTTCGATCAACGTACCATCATCCAAACGAGCGGCACGGATTTGTTCTTGTTCAACGATCAATTTTTCCACTTTATGTCCCGTATGGAAGGTCACACCGATCTCTTTTGCTAAGCGAACGATGCCTTCGGCTAACCGATGCATCCCGCCTGGCACGTACCAGACACCTTGGGCATGCTGCATGTAGATCATCATGTTCAAGACGGCTGGGGCGTCATAAGGAGACGAGCCGACATACTTGATAAAATAGCTCAGCATGTCTTGCAGCTGCGGATTGCTGACACGTTTTTGAATGGCATCATGCATGGAAGAGAAATAATCAAAGCCTTTCAGCGCTTTGATCACGCCGTGATACTTCAAGATTTCTTTCGTGGTATCTAAGCCTTTCTCGAAATAGCCTTTTTCCGTGATATCATAAATCTTTTGCGCATAGTCCAAAAAGTCTTGGTACTCTGCCATGTCTTTTTCCGACAAGTGGGGGTTTTCCTTTGCCATGCGGGCAAGATCGCCATAGAGATCAATCTTGGTGCCGTCGGGGAAAAAGGAGCGCCATTCCAATGGCAATCGGCGAATCGCAACATAATCCGCCATATCGCGATTGCTGCCAGTAAATAATTTTTCAAAAATCTGCGGCATCGTCAAAATCGAAGGACCTAAGTCAAAGCCGAAGCCGTTTGTTTCCAGTCGGTTCAATTTGCCACCTAAATGGTGATTTTTTTCATATAATGATACATCAAAGCCATTTTGGGCTAATGAGACCGCCGCTGATAGACCACCAAGTCCGCCGCCGATCACTACAACTGTTTTTTTCTCATTCATTGAGTCGCTCCTCGTTTGCTTTAATAAACGTCCCTATTTAGCCAATTCTTTTCACCGAAACAGACGGTTGCGTCTCACTGCAACTGCGTGTCTTCGCACTATTTTGGCATTGGCCACTTGAATCAAAGGATCGTTTTTCTAGATAATTCTATAGTATCACACCTTTGAAAAAATGACGGGGATGAGCCTACCGGTCAACTGATGCTGTTTTTTCTCAACCATGATTTCAGCGAATGAAAAAACAACCTGCTGGAAAAGAAAGGAAACCCAGTCATTTCGTCCATTCCGAAAATATTCTTTTTATAACAACAATTATCAGAATAGTTGAACATTTTTGACGTTAATACCAGCGAAAACAAATCTTCGTATGGTTACGAAAAAACGCGTTTGAGCCAATTTGGAATATCCTGTACATTGAATGTAGCGAAAGTCCTTCCCCCAATCATTAAAAAAAACAAAAGGGCCTTCTCAGTAAGACATTGCTTAACAGTGACTCTTTTTGATAATGACACGTATTGTCACCTTTTCCTAACACTTATAAGGAGTATTGATATGAACTTAAAAACGATCCAATCAGCCGAAGAATATGTAAACTTTTTTGACGTAGAATTTATCCACTCTCCCTGTTCTTATACACACCCAAAAATCTTTAATTTTTATCTCTCTTTGCGCCAACGATTCTTGGCGATCTATGAACAAGACGAGGGTACTTTTTTCGAAAAAATGTCGTTGCTCTTAGATATCGACGCACAGCTGCAAATACTAAAAGAACTTTATGTTTTAAAAATTTCTTCTCTAAACGAGTATACGGAAGAAGAGATCATTCAGCTGACGGTCAAAGACAAAACCTGTTTCTATCGGGAATTGACCGGTCTTCAGCTAAACCAAAAGGCGCCTTGGAGTTTGATTTACTTAAGTGAAGCCCAATGATTTCGCCCACATTGATCGATTGAATTGAAAACCGCTGGTTCCAAAGGCTTGCATCCGTACCTGATGCACTCCCCACTTCCCCTCCCCACACTCCTGCACAGCTGCGGAGAGTCAAGCCATTAAAAAAGAAAGCATCTTTCCTTCTCACTGTCTAAGCAGTGAAGGAAAAGTGCTTTCTTTTCATGTAAAAGGCCCTTTCTAGCAACTCTTTAGGTCAAAACAGAATGGGAAACTAGAAGAGGTCTTTTAGGGCAAATTGGCGGGTGACGTTAGGATTGATCCGTTCAAGCAGCCGATTCCAGTCAGAAGAAGAAGGGATCGTTTTGAAGACGATACATTCAACGATATCTCGAAATTCGGTCGCATGCTCGGCATAGTTCGTCACTAGCAGATCAATGGTATTTTGTTCTAAATACTGAGCATTGACTTCCCCTGAGTCAGGATAAAAAACTTGATGGGATCGGCTAAAATAGCGGTTGGACCAGCCCTCAATGTACTGAACGATATTGTTATTTCCTTCGAAGATAAAGGCGATATTTTTTCGGGGAAACCAATGACGTTCTCGAACAGATTCAATAAAAATCACTAAGTTTGCACAAAAATCCGTCAGATACTCCACAGAATAAAGGGTGTGGTACTCGCAACTACTTTCTAAAAACTCTCGGTAAGCAGCAAACTCCTTAGAAAAAGTTTTCTTAATAAACGCATTCACATCATAAATATTACGATTGGCCGAAGTGGATAAGCACTCCTTCAATTTGGCAGAAGTAAAAAAGGATTCGATCAGAATCTGATCTTCTTTAGGCTTTTTCGACGATACATTCAACATCTGATAAAACTCGTTGGTCAACGTGCGAATCTCGGTCCAATGATTATAAGAAAGACAAAACTTTTGTTCGACGATCACATTTTGCAGTTTTTTCTTTGTGATAATACTAACAAACAAAAAGATAAGTTCATCGTTCGTCAATCGACATTGAAAGTACTTTTCAATAATGCCATTGATTCGCTGAAAGTGCATCAGCTGAATACTGTGTCGCAAGGCGTGGTACAATTCGTCGTTGATTTGCACAGTTTTGCCTTGCATAAATCGCTCAAGCGAAATATAGAGTAGATACGTATATTGTGAAAACGAAACGGTGTGATAACTATTTTTGTTAAACATCCTGCCGATTTCCGTTACTGCCTGTTGGACCGCAGCTGGCGGAAAGACAGTATGGGGTGTGCTATCCGTTTCATAGAAAAAGGTACAGAAGAAATTGCGGATATCTGCTTCTTGTCCAACGATATTCAGGGGATCTAGTGCTAGTTGGAGATCAAAACGTGCCAGTTGTTCATGAATGCGCTGCAAGTATTTTGATAAGGTACTCTTGGATAAAAACAAGCAGTCCGCCCACTCATCGATCGTCTTTAACTCTCCAATAAAAATATTTTCCAATAAAATAAAGAGCGGTTCATTCGCTAAAAGCGAGGCTTTTTTCTTTTCATACTGTGAATAATCAAATAGTTCAAACGAATAGCCTTGATTGGTGGAAGTGATCAGGATCAACCCACAGAAATAATCATTAATCTGACTGATGTCTTTGCCAATCGTCCTTGTGGTACTACTTGTTACTTCAGCCAAATGGCTGGCACTGCAAATTTCATTTTTTTCAAATTCACTTAGAATCTGCAGCCATCGGACGGTCGATTTGCTTGTGACAAAACTCAATTGAAAATTTTTCAAACATAAGCTCCTTACTAAGAATTTCTTTTTTGCGGCTAATTTACGCATGAAAGGCGCCTAAGCAGTCTCATTATATCGGTTTTCATCCTACATAAAAAATCGGTTTTTTCATAGACTGATGAAAAAAAGCGTTGTGTCCAGACTACTGTCTTATAACAATTATTTTATCGGCTATTAAAAATAGTGCAAGGATTTCGCTTTTACTTTCATCAGATTCTGCTTAAGGAATAAGAAAATTCTTTGTATTATTTGCTTCATTTTGGAAAAAAACTGCTATGTTGAAAATCACCTATGTTTTCTTTATTTGTCTAAATGTGTCTGTCATGATGTTTAAAAGCTGTTCATATTGCGTTTCTTGACTTACTTTTTTCATCTGCACATTAAAGTCCTGTTCAATAAATTGTTTGGGTATCAACTGATCCATTTCTATTTTTGAAAGCCTCTCGGTACATTCCGCTAACAGTTGGTAATCCTTTACGAGTGTTTGCGGCAGCTTGTATGTTTGTGTAAAAAAGGAATAGCTCGCATTCTTTTGAATCGTTAGTGCCACCTGCTTTTGAATCAAATAGTGTAATTTTTCTAATTGCTTATCTGTGACGGATCGTTCACCGTTTTGTTCAAATAATTGACAGTAATAGTCTAAAAATTCGCTATTGGCCATCACTGTCTCAAAATCCGTTTTATTTATTCTCATAAAATGTTCCCCTCTTTTTTTATTTTATGCATCACTGTGTAAAACATTCTTTTCGTTTAACAGAAAAAAAGAGCAGCTCATTTATCTCTTCTACTTTTTTATGGTTAATCATTTCTTGTTAGTTCTTTTCAACGATCAATACTGATTAGAAAAAAAGGAGTAGACTTATAATTGATGCACTTCCTGATTATTCGCTCCCCTACTTCGTTAGCAAGTTTTTATTCGTAGGGGTAACAACTGTAACGATTTTGCTTCTCCGCTCATCATCAATAGCATTCGAACCTACCATTTGTGCTGCTGGCTGACCGATCTGTTCACGCCAGTTTATGGGTTAGCAACTGTTACGGTTATGTGAAAATTATAAAGAATCTATGCACGATTTTTTTAAACATTTTTTCGGTTTTCATGAAAAAAAAATTAAAATCGTTGCTCCCAAAAAATTGCTGGAAAAAGACAAAAAAAGAAAGTATCCACGATACTCTCTTTTCGGCAATCCTTATTTTGTTAAAAAAGCGATTGGATCGACCAATTTCGCTTGGCTCAAACTAGGCGATGCACTGACTTCAAAGTGCAGGTGTGCGCCTGTGCTATTGCCCGTACTACCCATGAGCGCAATCGTTTCTCCTTGTTCCACTTGTTGACCAACCTTCACAAGGTTCTGTTGATTGTGAGCATAGAGTGTCGTCATCCCGTCCTCATGGAGAATCGCTACATAATTCCCCCAAGAAGGATGAACCTCTGAACGGATGACCGTTCCAGATTGACTCGCCATGATGGGTGTCCCAAACGCTGCGGCAAAGTCAACACCTCGATGAAAACTTCCCCAACGTGGACCAAAGGTAGAAGTGACAACGGCTTTTTCAACAGGAAAAAGATACGTCTCACTTGCGGTCACATCAGGTTTTTTCTGATCATAACGAGTCAACGCATAGGCTTCGATCAAAGCTGTCAGCTTTTGATCATACGTCGTATCTGTGGCATACCGACCAGTCAAATAACGGGCAGCCTCTTGATAAGAAGTCGCTTCTGATTTCCATACGCCTTTATAAAAATCAGACTGCTGCCCGACCCCTTCTTTCAACAAACGAGCATAGTCCATCAATGACTCTTTGTAGCCAGTATATTGGCGGAACGTTGCCGTGATTGTGTAGTGATTTCCCGAACCATCATCTTCTTGTGTCCGAAAGGCAACACCCTGTCCGTGATAGGTTCCTTTGATACCAAAGAGATTGAAATACGGCGCCTGACTCAGTCTGCTTTGCCCGCCACCTGATTCTAAAATAGCCTGTGCAATCATGACAGAAGCGTACAAATCATTTTTCAAGCCAATTTCCCGAGCATCTTCGCCGATTTCTTGGATAAAATCCCACACTTCTTTTACTGGTGTGACCGTCAAGCTCGTTTCGCTACCTTGCTGCGTTATAGGATCGGATTGACTTGGCCCGCTTGGTGCTTGGGTACTTGGTGGTATGATCGGAGACACAGCCGCCGGTGTTTCTTGACTTGCTCCCCTATTTTCTTCTGGTGTCGGTTGCGTTTCTACAGGTTTTGACGGTTGGGGCTTCTCTGGCTGCGTCTCAGGTTTGGGCGCTTCAGGCTGTGTTGGTTTTTCTGGTTTCGGTGCTGGGGTTGGTTCTTCTGGCTGAGAAGGCTCTGGCTTACTCGGTAGTTCTGGCTCTGGTTTCGGCTCTGGTTTCGGTTCTGGCGTCGGTTGGGGATCTGGGGTTGGTTCTTCGGTTTGCTCTGTTCCCTCCGGCGCTGTCTCAGATCCTTCTGGTACACTTTCTACAGGTGCCGATCCTTGCTCCGAATCGGACACTTGTCCTTCCCCTGCTGGAGCAGTTTCTTCAACCGTCCCTGCTGTGCTGCTACTGTCACTTTCTTGTGCAGCTGTTTCTGATGTTTGGGCAACGATCGTACCTTCCGATGCAACAACCGCAGCTGAAACTGGCACACCAGCTAAAAGTTGTCCGCAAACCAAAAGAAGCGCTACCCCTTTTTGCGAATGCTTCATAGGCGATTTCCTTTCTCTCCTTTTTTCACTTAACAACCTCTATCAAAAAAACATGTTGTCATCCAAATAGTAAATAAATATCAATTCTCTTTTATTATACTACGCTTCGTTTTTTCGACTCAAGCAAATGACTCCCGTGCTTGTCAAAGAGAACGAGTTGTTGGAAGAATGGGTCTACTGGTAAAGGATCACGTTTTGCATCCAATTCGTTATCGAGTCTGGGTTGCAGCTTTTTCTTTCTGTTGCCTAAGATCCTCTGGCGTCATCAGAAAAAAACACAGTTTTTCAAATGGGCAACTGCCAGTTCAAAAACTGTGTTTTTATCGTCTTTTCTTGCTTCATTAGCTTTTTATCTAGCGTTTGGAGCCTTTCTATTAGCGCTTCGTTTTCTCAAGTTTATGTATGATTTTTGGCAATTGGTTTCTCAGGTCCTTGCTATACTTACCGTGAACGATTGATATTCCCGGAAATGTTCTGCTGGTAGTCAGAGTCTTCAAGGCACTGTGGCAAGAACGCCTAACAGTTGAACGTTTCATTCTCTGTGTAAATGATTATGCTATAATTATTTAAACTTATTTTTCGGAGGCTGACATGAAAACATTTCAATTAAAATTCATGCGAAATCGTACGTTGATTCGCTGGCTGCAATTGTTGAATGAATTTGAGAAAAGTCCCTCCCGTACACTGGGAGAACTCGCTGAAGTGACCGAGAGCAGTACGCGTACGTTGATTACTGACATTGCTAGCTTGCGAGAGTATTTTAAAGGGGCTATGGCGATCCATACAGCAAAAATCGGGTATCTTTTTGAAGAAATCGATCATGATAGGTATCGAAAGCAAAAGCAAGAATTGATAAAAGATGAACCGATTTTCCAGATTTTAGAAAGTATTTTTTATGATGAGCAGCAAACCCTCTTTGATTGGAGCTTAACGCTTAATATTTCTGAACAAGCGCTGATCAGCTACTTCCGGAAAATACAGCCATTTTTATCCCCTTTCTGTTTAAAAATCAAAACGGATCCCGTCTCTTTGGCAGGTTCGGAGATCGATATACGAAAATTTTTCTGTCTTTTTTACTACGAGTCTGACATTAATGTCCACACGTTATTTCCCTCGATCCATGTACAAGATGCGGTGATGGAAATCACTGACCTTTTGGAAACGAAGGCCTTACAGAGCTCTTCGTTTTCTTATTTTGCTTATATCCTTTATATTAGCGTGGAGCGCAGCAAACGCGGTTTACTTGCTGCCCCCTCTCCAGAACTAAGCGAGTTAGTTAAAAAAAATGGTTTACTTTCAAATTATGAGGACCTTAAAAAGATTATCCAGCGTTATTTTACCTTTGAGTTTCCTCAAGAAGAAGCAATCTATCTTTTGACTTGCATCATTTGTCGTCGCAAACTCAACACCGATCTAGAAACAAGCAAAGTGTTTTGTCTTAACTATAACCACTGGCCCGCGATCAAACAAATCACTGCTGATTTCTATACCCAAAATCGCGGCAACAGCTTTGATGAACAAAAAGATTTGCTTTGGTTAGAGTCATTCTTCACTATTTTTAAGCTTCGTGAGTTGTTATCGCCAACGATGAACGTCAACATCGATGATTTGAATGCTTTCGTCAAAGAAAAATTTGCGGCTGAATATAAAAAAAATCGCCAGTTTTTGCTCTCACATCCTCTTGTGAAAACACTCTATTCTTTCGACCATTTGGATGATTTTTGTGCAAGTCTCACCTTCCACATGGAAGCCATCATTGAAGAGAATTGGGGCACACGGAGAACTATAGCTGTTATTTTTGAAGGTAACGAGTATGTTTGTGAGTACGCCGAAAGTATTATCCGAAAATATCTTGGCGTTTATCATGAAATGTACTACCCTGATTCAAACGAACTCTCCCACGAGTATTTAAAAGAAAAAAACATTAATTTTCTCATTACTAACTACTCCGAATACGCCACTGAATACTTACTGGATGTTGAAAGTGTCTTATTAAAATCAATACCCGACGCTGCCGATTGGAATTATCTTTTGAATCGAATCAATCCGAGAATTTTGCGGTTGGTCGTTCTTGATAATACGTAGTAATTCCAATCATTCACGCCGCTTCTCCAAAGAAAGAGAATTGATATTTCCTTGTCGCCTTTAAACGAACGCCTGACTAATCCTCCCATATAAAGCTGTTCTTTTTTAGTGGAAGCAGCTTTATATGGGACTTTTCCAATGAATCAAGTACGCTTTTTCCTTCTACGCCGCTACTATCAGCAATCATTGCTCTTTGGATTGATCTGCACTTAAAAATGTCCGTTTCGTAAAAGCCAGTGCGCCTACGAGGGTCATGAGTACGATGATTGGATGAGAAGATGCAGACAAGATCCCCAAAATCGCCGTCAACAGCGTGCCCGTATAACTCAAACCGACTGCCCATTGCTGAAGCCTTGAAAGCTCTCGCAGCTGCCCTTTAAAGGCCACCCCCAGCATCATTGCTCCGACAAAAGATAAAAGACCAAAAACTACATGTAAAAGTAACATTCTTTTTCCTCCTTTCTTAAATGTTCACATCGATCGCTTCAGCGATTCGTCTGCCGTATTCTGGGTCCGCACGGTAAAAATGCATGACCTGCCGTTCTTTGATCTGTTGATTTTGAACCTGTCCCAAACTTCCCGCAATCGTTTGAATTAAACGTGTTCGTTCTTCTTCTGAGAGCAAACGATAAAAATCACCTGCTTGGCTATAATAGTCTTCATCGTAATCAAAGGAACCGATCTCTCCTTCTAACGAATAGTGGATGCCCTTGGCATGCGGGTTTTCTTTGATGCCATCGAAACTGTTCGGTTCATAATTGATCCCTGAAGAATTCGTTTTGGTATTCATGAAACCGTCCTGTTGGTGATTATGGACAGGCGCTTTTGGCGTATTGATCGGCAACTGGCTGCTGTTGGGTCCAACTCGATAACGATGCGCATCACCGTAAGCAAACAGCCGACCTTGCAATAGTTTGTCCGGAGAAAAATCAATCCCTGGAACGATATTGCCCGGTGAAAAAGTGACTTGCTCGACTTCGTTGAAATAGTTCTCTGGATTGCGATTCAAAGTCATTCGTCCCACTTCAATCAGCGGATAGTCTTTTTGTGAGACTGTTTTGGTCACATCAAAAAGATTGACGGCAGCTGACCAACCTTCTTCAAAGGGAATGATTTGAACATAGAGTGTCCAAGAAGGATACTCCTTTGCCTCAATCGCTTTATATAGATCTTCAATATGATAATCAGGATTGCTTCCCGCAAGTTCTGCTGCGAGTGCCGCACTCATGTTCATAATGCCTTGATCCGTCCGAAAATGATATTTCACCCAAAAGCGTTCTCCCTCTGCGTTGAGCCAAGCGAATGTATGGCTCCCATACCCATGCATATGACGAAAGGTTGCCGGTAAGCCCCGATCCCCCATCAACAGGCTGACTTGATGGAGGGATTCCGGTGAATGGGACCAAAAATCCCATACCGCCTCTGGATTTTTCAAGTGCGTTCGCGGGTCTCTTTTTTGGGTATGGATAAAATCAGGAAACTTCAACGGATCACGAATAAAGAAAATCGGGGTATTATTGCCCACGAGATCATAATTCCCCGCTTCCGTGTAAAATTTAACCGCAAACCCCCGAGGATCGCGCAACGTATCCGCAGACCCTAGTTCTCCGGCAACCGTTGAAAAGCGAATAAACATCTCCGTTTCTTTCCCGATGGCTGAAAGAAACGCCGCTTTCGTGTACATCGTTACGTCGTTTGTTACTCGGAAGACCCCATGAGCCCCCGCACCTTTCGCATGAACGACCCGTTCGGGAATCCGCTCACGATTAAAATGTGCCAGTTTTTCTAGCAAATGGACATCTTGAATCAACACTGGGCCACGGCGCCCCGCTGTCAAAGAATTCTGGTTATCCGCTACACTGGCTCCTTGCGCAGTCGTCAACTTTTTTTTCATATCTTTCCTCTTTTCTCTATAAAATCAGTCAAGTGCAATTACTCTCAACAAAATACTTCTAATTAGTACAAAAATTATCATTATTCTTAAAATATATCAATTTATTTGCTCGTAAATAAGAATTAATTCAGATTTTTGACCATTCCCCAACTTTTCTATCGAAGTATCCAGGTTTTGCAGCAAGCCTCATGAATAAAAGGAAGCACAAAAAAGCAGTGAAGCGTTGGCTTCACTGCTGCTTTGCGTTCCATTCGATCCGAGACCACTCTACTGGCGATCAATTATTTTTTGCTGCCTGCTACTTATTCGGCAGCTTCAATATCCTTGGCGATTTTTGCGACATCGATCTCCCGCTGCAAGTAGTCTTGGTTGTCGATAGGAAAATGCTGACGAAATTCGGCTAGTTCCATCAATTCGACTTCGCCAGCTGCCACTTCAAAGTCTAAGACATGACCAGCAAATGTGCGATCATCACTAATAAAATGCAAATGGAAACCGGCGGCCGCAGCACCGTGGAACAGCAACGGGGTAAAGAACCCGACGATCGTGCCGCTGATATCTTCTGCTTGAAATTCCGGCTGATGCTGGATGATCTCAATGAATTTTGGGTACGGTTTTTCTTGCTTTGGGGCAACGCGGACGTGCATCTTGGTAAATACCCCATGAATCTTGACAGCGGAAAACAAATTCGGGCTGACTTCTGTCAGGACGTGGTTTTTCACTTCTTCATCGGTCATTTCTTGGCTGACCTGCAGGTGCTTCGCCGCAGAAAAATCAACGACTGCCGCATAGGGGGTTCCTTCATTTCCTTGGAGCACTTGTACCTTGCCCGACTCGTCTACATGGTAGATTTCACCATCTAAAATAATCACTTCACCATTGGAACCAGCCAAAGTACCAATCCCAAAATTGCCATATTCAAGCATTTTTCCGATTTGCTCCGTGCCATCCATTAAATCCTGCATCAACCCACCTAGGGTGCCATGCTGATATAAATAACTTTTGTTTTTCACTTTCATCTTGATGCTCCTTTGGTCTTAATAAAATTGATCAGGTAGGATCGTTTTGCCAAGATCGGCATTGTCTGAATAATCCACAGGGATATCAATGATCACTGGACCATCCGTTGCAAAGCCTTCTTCGATGGCTGCCATCAATTCTTGTTTGGTGGTTGCCCGTAAGCCTTTGGCACCAAACGCTTCGGCATATTTCACGAAATCAACTGGTCCAAAATCAACCCCAGAAGCACGATCATATTTCATTTCTTCTTGGAATTTCACCATATTGTAGGTACCGTCATTCCAAATCAAGTGAATGATGTTTTGTTTCAAACGGACGGCTGTTTCTAACTCTTGGGCAGAAAACAAGAAGCCACCATCGCCAGATACAGAGATCACTTGAGTATTTGGTCGCACGAGCGCTGCCGCGATCGCCCATGGCAAAGCTACCCCTAAAGTCTGCATGCCATTACTAAAGAGCAGATGCCGTGGCTCATAACTGCGGAAATGACGGGCCATCCAAATGTAGTGGCTGCCGACATCCACCGTCACCGTCATGTCATCGGTCACTTCTTGTTGCAAAGCATCAATGATTTCCAGGGGATGCAAGGTATTGTTGCTGCCTTCGACATCCGCTGGTTTTTCATTGAGTTTGGTTTGCAGCGTCGTTAAATAGTTTTTAGCGTCTTCGGTCAAGTGATACTGATCGATGGCTTTTGATAGTTGTTCAATAATTTTCGCGATACTGCCCATCAGTTCAACTTCTGGCTGCATAAATGGATCGATCTCCATCGGTACTTCATCGATGACGATCACGCGGGCATCTTTTTCCGCATTCCAGTTGCGAGCTTCGTATTCGATCGGGTCGTACCCCACAGCGATCACTAAGTCGCTGCGTTTCAACAGCATATCACCAGGCTGATTGCGGAACAAGCCGACGCGGCCAAAGAAATGCTCTTCTAATTCACGAGAAATGATCCCAGCGCCTTGGAAGGTCTCTACGACAGGCAACCCAGTTTTTGCAACTAAATGACGAATCGCTTGTGTTTCTTTCACGCCTGAAGCCCGCATTCCTAAGAGTAGGACAGGCAGCTTGGCTTCTTTGATCCGATCGACGAGTGCCTGGATATCTTCTGCATCGGCACTGCCTAATTTAGGCGAAGATAGTGGTTTGATCGCTGCCCCTTGAACGGTTCCGTCCGTCACATCTTGAGGAATGGATAAAAAGCTCGCCCCTTTTTTCGCTGTTTTTGCGATGCGAAAGGCGTTGGCAATACTTTCAGAAAGGGTTTCAGGATCTTGGACTTCACTGCTGAATTTCGTGATCGGCGCAAACAATGCCGCATTATTCATGCTTTGGTGGGTCAATTTTGAAAGGTCAGAACGCTTCACTTGGCCTGCTAGTGCCAGGACGGGATCACCTTCGGCAGTTGCCGTGACCAACCCAGTCGCTAAATTACTGGCTCCTGGTCCACTTGTCGCAATGACGACTCCTGGCTCTCCTGTCAGGCGACCGATTGCTTGTGCCATAAATGCCGCGTTTTGTTCATGTCGTGCCAAAATCAACTCTGGTCCCCGATCACTCAACACGTCAAATACGCCATCGATTTTTGCACCGGGAATCCCAAAGATATAAGGCACCCGATGATTTTCTAAACTTTCAACAATGATTTCTGATCCTTTTGCACTCACTGTATTACCTCTTTTCAAAAACTGTATTAATCACAATACATATAATAGCACTTTCTATTTATTTATCAACGAAAAACACTTATTAATATCTGTACCATAAAAACGTAGTTTTTTAGAGAGCGTTTGCATCTGCTTCAGACCGCAGGTGTATGTCTTTCCATTTTTCCGACAAAAAAAGGAGTGGATCGCTCCACCCCATAAATCCTTTACTGTATCAGAACACCTCTAAAAAGAAGCTTCTTTTGTCGGTTTTTTATTCTGCTGGGACATTTTTTTCCGTCAGCCAACCGACAGCCAGTGTCATGGCAGCTCGTGCAGCTTGGGTCTGATCCATCGCATTGACCATCACAAAATCATGGATGATTCCTTGCAGACGTGCTTGGGTAACTTCCACGCCAGCTGCTCGTAAATGCTGCGCATAGGCTTCCCCTTCATCCCGCAAGACATCTGCTTCCCCCGTAATGATCAACGCTGGTGGCAGATCGGCTAACTCCTCTTTGGTCGCTCGTAAAGGAGAAGCGGTAATTTGATTCCGCTGTGTTTCATCCGTCGTGTATTGATCCCAGAACCATTGCATCCCTTCTTTGGTCAGAAAATAGTTTTCGCCAAATGCTTCATACGAAGGCGTATCAAAGCGGGCATCTGTCACAGGATAGAACAATAATTGCTGTGCGATCGGAATGCCACCACGGGCTTTCGTTAACAAGGTCATAACAGTCGCCATGTTCCCACCTACGGAATCGCCAGCCACGGTCAAACGGGTAAGGTCTAAGCCTTTGACATCGACAAATCCCGGTAATTGCTGCAAGACCGCATAATTTTGTTCGATCGCCGTTGGGTATTTTGCTTCTGGCGAACGACTGTATTCAGGAAAAATGACGATCGAGTTGGTTCGTACCGCCAATTCACGGATCAATTTATCATGAGTTGCGGCACTGCCGAAGACCCAGCCCGCGCCATGGAGATAATAAATGACAGGGAGAATCGCATGATTTCCTTCAGGACGAACAAAACGAACATTGATGGTCCCCCATTCGCCTGTATCTACGGTCTGATCTTCTATCTCAACCGCCAATTTATTGACGGGTGACTCTTGGACTTGTTCCAATAGTGCGCGCCCTTCTTCTGGCGGTAATTCATAGATCCGTGGGTGCGGTGCATTTGCCTCACTAAATTCAACGGCTGCTTTTTCCAACGAAATTCTATCTGTCATACGATTCTCTCCTTTTGTTTGAAATCGTTCGTGTTGACCTTAAGGGTACCACCAAGTCATTCTGATGCAAAGAATCTTGCTTCCTTCTGCTTCCAGGCATTTTGTTCGACAAAAAAGGTGGTTTTTGCACTCTTAACTGCCTTGCCTTCATGACCGATAACTGTAAGACACTCGCTGTGTAAACTTCCCAAAAAACTGAAAGGCGTAGGTAAGTACGTATGAAATTCACATTAGATGAAACACAAAATAACCGTCTGCTCGCTGCTATTTTTCAAGAACTCGCTGTCATAGTCTTTGATCCGCAAAAAGAAGTTGTTTTCGCCAATGCCAACATGACTGATATCCTAGGGTACAGCCAAGAAGAAATCATTGGCTTGCCGCATCGGACCTTTTGTTTTGACCATTATGCTGCCAGTACGGATTACCAAGCTTTTTGGAATCAACTGCTGTACTCAAAGCAACGGTTTCAAGACAAAATCATCCGAAAAAACAAACAAGGAGAAAAACTGATTTTAGAAGGAATCTACTTCCCCGTCCTCGATGAGCAGCAAGAAGTCGTCAACGTCGTCAAAATCGCTTTTGACATTACCCAAAGAGAACAAGCCTTAGCGGTCACTATCAAAAAAGTGCAAGAAAGTGCTGCTTCCCTGACACGACTTTCTGCCAACGGGCATCAGCAAGTCGATCATTTGTCAGAGAACTTGGCGCAAGTCAAACGGCTGTCTGATCAAAATCAAGCAACGACCCATGCCTTAGAAATGGATAGCCAACAGGTGACAGCGGTGCTGCATGACATCGACCGCATTGCACAACAAACCAAACTGCTATCCTTCAACGCTTCCATCGAAACAGCACGGATCGGCGAACAAGCAGCTGGCTTTCGGGTAGTTGCCGATGAAATGCAAAAATTAGCCGAACAGACCAAGCAGTTGACCCAAACCATTGCCGCAACCATGCAAGCCATCAACCAACAAGCCTTAGTCGTGTTAGATAGTGCCGATTCGACGACCATGAAAATCAGTGATTCGCAAAAAAGTCTCGCTGCCGTTTTGCATTCTTACGACACGCTGCGAACGACGGCCAGTCTTTTAAACGATGAAGCCGAGTATTTAACAGAGACCAACGATGCTGAGTTGGAAACCACATGAAGTGAAAGAGAGCGCCGCTGTTTGCGACGCTCTCTTTGTTTTTTTGACCAATAAATTGATTCCCTATTTGATTTCATCGATACTCAGCACTAGCCAGTCTCCCACTCTTGCAACAACTGCTGTAATTCTTGCAAAAATGATTGGGTCGCAAAGCCCAATGCTTGAAGAGGAACACGATATTCCTGTTGAATCACCAAAAAGCTACCAAACATTTTATGCTGGACCTCAAAACCGAGGTTTTTCCAAACAATCCAGGAAAAACTGACTATTCGTTTTTCTTTCTTTTCGTACGTGCACAAATACACTCGTTCAACGCCAAAAAGCAGTCCCGCATTCGCTTTCTTGCCAGTCATCTTTGACGTTAGCAACGCAAGAGGGGTCTCCGTTTCAGGCACTTGAAAACTAGCGAGGACTTGTCTTTGCCATTGCCTTGGTAGCACTTGTCTTTCTCCAGAAAAATAGAACAAAAAATTTTGTTTTTGAAAAAAGGCAGTCAAACGATTTTGTCGCTGGTTGCGCTGATGGATGGGCGCCCTTTGAATCGGAGACACCTGGTTTCTTGACGTTGGTTTTGGCTGCTCTTGTCCAACGAAAACGCCGGCTGATGGTGCGTCTTCCCTAAGAGCAGCAGACGACAAACTGATTTTCTTCAAGAGAGCCGTCAGCTGGGTCAGCGCAAGCTGTTTGTCCGTCAGGGGACTGGACTGGGCAATTTTGGCGTGGTCAAAGGGCAATTTGATGACCATTTTGCCGCGGCAATACAGACAGACTGCCGTGCCGACACCCCAGTTTACTTCTAGTTCCCCTAAACAATGGGGACATTGAATGGGAATGATATCCACGAGATCATCCTTTCGTTTTGATGCATCGATCAGAGCTATTCGTTGTAAAAATACGGATCGTATTCCAGCTGACAAACGCCAGCAGCACTAGAAGAGATAAGCCATAAAAATCGAAATACCAAACCAATATTGCTAAGAAGAGAATCAAGGCAAATTCATACGCCATGTTTTCCAGACTGCTGTAAAATACTGTTTTTCGGACGAGTTTCTTTCTTCGGGCTTCAAATGTCTGCAAAATAGCTATTTGATCTGCCTGTGGCTGACTGAGTGCTTGATTCAGATCCTTTTTAAACTTTTTATGTTCTGTAAAGAAGTTGATTTTTTGTGTAATCAAAAAAAATGAAACTACTAGCCAAATGACAAAAAGCACGATCGATGTGCCAATCAAACTAAAGGAAACGGCAGGCATTAAAAATCCACCAAAAATAAAATTTAAAAGGGTCCCGGAAATTATTCCGAATGAAAAGAAGGTATAGCAGAATTGCCAAAGGACACTACTGGTCTTCGAAAAACTTTTCTTCACTTGCACCAGCTGTTCACATTCAGGAAGCTGGGTTGGAAAGAGACGTTCAGCATCGGTGCCATCAGCCACGAAAGAATAGGTTTGGTTTCCGTATTTGAATTCGCCAATGTAATAAGGAAAATACAGTTTTTCCGTATCACATTGTTTCGGAAAAAGAGTCAGTTGAACCTCATTGGCAACATCTGCTCCCACCAAATGGTCTTTGGCTTTTGCTTCAAAGACTTCCATTAGATGGGTATCAGAGAGTGCCGCTTCTCTGGAAATATCAAAGGGCAGCACCTGAGCGCCTTGGCTAAGTGCCGAAAACTGCTGCATATCCGTGCAATAGGCGGCTCCTTTTTGAAGATGCAGCGGCAGCTTACCATTGATACTGTAATCCGCTTCTTTTTGGATATCTGTAGGGAAATGTTCATTGAAAATTGTTGTGTTCCCGCTGTTATGTAAAGAAATGTCGGCAGTAATGCGCCCACTCCCCCTCTGCTGTTCCTCGTGGACATAGCTCCCTCTCACTTGAGCATCATAAGCAATTTGAAAATAATACATCGGGATAAATACACGTTTTAGATGAACCATCTCTAGCTCAAAAAAGATACTTTCCGAGATGGTGTCTTGCCATGCTAGTCTATTTTTCAACGCCGCTTCACATGCCTTTTCATCATAGGCAAACGGATAAAATCCTTCTTTGACGGTCCCTTGAATGCGTGACAACTCTTTAAGCGAGACGACTTGTTTTGTTTGTTCCTGGTTTTTTTGTTCCGGTTTGATCAACAGCTCATTTAAACAATACTGACAGACTGCTTTTCCTGAGTCCCAATCAACTTCTAGACGTCCCAGACAGCTGGGACATTGGATTTAGGTGATTTTCATTTTTTCTCCTTTTTTATGAATCGTTTTTTCTTTTCAACAAGATGGTTTATCAAAGAAACCGAAGAATGTTCCAAATAAGGGTAACGACCACGACCACATAAGCGAGCGTATCGAGCCATTCATAAAATTTCCTCATTCTTGCAAGATGCTTTCCACGCTTCTCGTAGTTTGCTAAAAAAGCTGTCCCAGTTTTCTTACCTAATAATTCTCTTTGGCACTCATCTCTAAATTTTTGGACTGTTTTGAGGTACTGTTCTTTTAGAAAGTGCAACACTATCCCCGATACTACCCAATAAACTGCAGTTGGCAGGGAACTCATGACAATCCCCCCTATGACAGCCCTAAATACTCTTCCGAGAGGGATCCATTCAGAAATGAATAGAGCCAAGATCATCAGGATCACACCTAACGTAAAAAAGAGTACGGAGGACCAGCCAAAAACCTTACGAGCTTTTGAAAAATTCGCAACCGTTTGTAAGGTTTCTTGGCACTGTGGGATAATCGGCAGCTTCATTCGGTCAGGATCTTTGCCGTCGATCGCAAATTCAAAGGATTGCTCTTGGTACTTGAAGGTGCCCATATACAGGGGAAAGTAGAGCTTTTCTGTAGCACAGCTGATCAGGGAAAGATCTAGGTGCAGCTCTTTTAGATGATCGGCAGATTCTTTCTTCTGGATCACCGCATTCGCATGAGCTCTCAATTCCGCTTGTTTTTCAGAACCAAAGAGCGCCTGCTCTTGCTCAATATCAAAGGGAAAAACATGAATAGCATGTGCTGAGACTAGCTGTTGAAATTCCTTTTGATCGGTACTAAAGTGCGGTTTTCTTTTCATTTCATCATTGACCTCAAAGCTCTGAGGAATTTCTTGTTCGATCACCTCCGAACTGCCGCATTGATAGAATATAACCGTCTCACCTGAATGGTCGCCTCGCTTCTTTTCCCACGTGGTCGTATGCGATCCTTCCCATGCAATGGAATGGGTATCGTAGCCAAAGGCCCCCTCCCACTGCATCGTATAGGTCACCTGAAATTCATAAATCGGAATAAAATATCGTTTTACCTCGCTGACTTCAAGATGAACGATAATGTCCTCAGGAACTGATTCCTGTTGGATCAGCCATTTTTTCAAGGCATTTGCTACCTCGTCTTCATTAAAGGCAAACGAATAAAACCCTTCTTTGACTTTTTGAAAAACTACGGGAGCCTGTTCATTCGAAGCTTCTTGCGTTTGTTTTGGCGGCGACTGTAGGACTGATTTAGTTAAGCAATATTGGCAGACTGCTTTTCCTGTCTCCCAGTCAACGGTTAACTGACCCAAGCAGCTGGGACATTGGATTTGTGTGATTTTCATTGCTACTCCTTTTGCACATACTGATTTTCTTATCAATGAAGTGGCTTAGTTGCACATGAGGGGGAATGTCTTTTTTTATGGTGTTATTTGGGGGAAGCAGCGAAGGAAAGCCGCTTGTTTGCAGGTATTTGCTCGATTTCATCCGTTTGTTCAAAGCGTCTTTTTCCAGTAATGAAGTAAATACGTGTATTAGGACCAAAAGCTGTTTAGCAAAAAAAGCAAATACAAACGAAAAACAACTCTTTCTATATCATTTTATAATAAAAATTTCTGTAAATCTATTTATTATTGATAAAAATCTATCGGTTTGCTAGTTGAACTCCCTCCATACGTTCAGCAACCCTTGCTAGCCGGTTATTAATGGCGGATAAGTTAGGAAAAATGTTATAATTAAAATATTCACAAGAAAGGAAATGGAAAAAGTTATGGGGATATTTATTTTTGGTGTTGTTTTTTTGACAATGGTTGTAAGCGGAATCTTTTTTATTCTTAGTTTGATCAAGAAAAAGCCGCTTCGCAACAAAATCGTTATTTTTATGGGTGGTTTTCTCTTATTGATCGGCGGGGTATTATTGACTCCTGCAACAACACCGGAGCTTCACGTAGATGAAGCAGAACTGGTTACGAATGAGCAAGGTGAAGTAGCGATCACTGGGCAAACCAATCCAGAAGCGCAACTGACGATCAACGGGGTGGAGGTTTCGCTGGCGGACGAAACATTTTCTTACACCGTGCAACTTGAAGATGAAGAGGAACAGGAATTTACCCTCCAAGCCTCAATGGGTGGAAGCACCAAAGAAGAAGTCGTCACCGTCAAACCTTCTCGCGCATTTCTAGCGAGTTTGCAAGCTGAAAAACAAGAACAAGCAGCACTGGAAAAAGCCGAGACGGCACTGGCGCTTGCCGAAACCCAGCCAAACCAAAAGAATTACGACGAAGCCGTGACGCTGATTCATGCTTTGAGTAAAACCTACGAAGATTTCGCTACCCGGCTAACCGTGGTGGAAGAACATCTTGCCATCGGCAAAGCCCTCGATACTGCTGAAGCTTCTCTTGAGCGCAAGGATTTCGATCAGGCAAAAGAATTGGTCGCACAAGCGGTGTTGAACAAGGAAACGTTTGAAAGTCGGTTATCCACTGTAGAAACCAAGATTTCTGAGAAAGAAGCAGAAGCCCTCGTTGCAGAAGCTGTCCAAGCGGTGGAAGCGGCAGAGGCGGAGCCGACAAAAGATGCCCTTGCTCGTGCAGAAGATGCTGTCGCTCGTCTCAAGACCCCCGATGAGGAATTAGCTGCTCGAACGAAAACAGTGGCGCAAACGATCACTGCCAACGAACAAGCAGTCGCACAAGCTAAGGCGGAGGAAGAACGGCAGGCAGCCGCCGCTGTGCCAGAACAAAGCCAGCCAGCCGCTGCTAGCAATCAAGCCCAAACGTCGGTCCTCGTTACACCAACAGGTTCGAAATATCATACGAGAAAATGCGGTAACGGTACCTACACGCCTGCCACTTTAGCAGAAGCGCAAAGTCGCGGACTTACTCCTTGCGCAAAATGTTTTCCGTAATAGCCACTAAATTTTACAACAAAAAAAGACAAACCTCATTTTTGTCTAAGGTTTGTCTGCAGTCTAAAGCGGTTGTCTCGTCGGAGGCAGCTGCTTTTTTGTCACTTGCTATTTCTCATCGTAAGAAAACTCGTACTCGTTTTGTTCATCATCGATCAGACGCTTGTCATTGTTGTCCACCATTTTGAATACTTTCTCAAAATCATCGCCAGTCATGCGCACTTCCTTTTTCTCTTGATCAATGATCACTTGGGCATTTGTCACTTCAAAGGTGTGCATAGTGCCGATGTCTGCCGCAGTCAGTGCTTTGCTTTTGGGAAACTCTGCTTGCAGTGTTTCGTTGATCTGCACTAATTGCGCCTCTTGTTCTTCTACCAAGTCCGCAGGTTCCTGATTCGGATCGACCAAAAAACTCAGCGTTTTATTGACGGTGAGCTTTCCATCTTCCAAAACGTACAAGGCATTTTGTTGATGACTGTTGCTATTGGTCAATACTTGATTTGCAGCTGCAGAGTCAACCCCTGAGCGGCTGCAGCTTGCCAAAAAAAATAGCACCGCCAAACAAACGGTAGCAAACATTCTTCTACCTAACTTGCTTTTCGTTTTCATTTTTCCCCTCCTCGTTGTCCCTAAGTTTCCTTCTTTCATGATTTTTCGCAAACCCGTGGGTTTGTGTTTCCTGTCAAATTGAGTTATTTTCAGTATAGCATAAACAATTTGCTTTTATAGCTTTTTTTTATAGTGAGATTAATTTCACGCACAAAAAAACCAACCTTGTCGAGACAAGATCGGCTTTCTTTAGGATTGATTCGTTGAGATCTTTGAACGTTCTCGCTGGGATATGATCGCTGCCTATTGTCCAATTAGTCCGACAACAAGCCCTAAAACGATCACTCCTAGAAACCCATTCACAAGGTGCAGCCCAACTAATTTACGGGACTGTCCCGAGTAAACAGCCATCACGAAGGTGGCGACCCCATACACCCCTAGCCACAATAAGCAAGCGACTTGCAAGGAGGTCATCAGCCAACCATCATGATCGAATGTGGCAAACCAATAGACGACTTGATAGGTCGCTGCCGATAAGAGAATCCCACCAACAATCGTGCCGCCAAAGGTAAAGAGCATGTCACCGGTCGTCATCTGCTGACCGTCCATCTTCTCTGCCATTCCTGATTCTTTCGCCCAAAACTTGCCCCACTTATGCATCGGGTTGTAAAGCAGACTTTCCACCACAACCCAGCTGAGGGTGCCGAAAATCAATGTCCAAAAATTAACCATTTTCGTATTCTCCTTTACTTTATTTTTAGCCATGTTCCTGAGAAGCGAAAAAATAGCCAAGCGGGCTGTTCCTTCTCCATCAGTTTATGCCTTAAGGGAGGGTTCTTCAACTTTTTCCACTGGTGTCCCCTATTTTTCGATGGTTCTAATAAAAACTAAGAAAAATGATCGTATACAGCAATGCGGTGAAACCTGTAACCGCTAATGGGTTAGTGATCAAGATTCCGGCAAACAGCAAAAGCAACGCAAGGATCGCCCCACCCAAAAAAATCGTATAGCCCATTTTCTTCTGCTTGCGTACCAAAACAAACGCCGCCACACTGATCAACAACCAAATCAGTAATACAGTATACGACAGGGAGCCTGCCAGATAATTGAAGAGTTTGTCGCCTAAAAAGTAAGAAAGAACGACTCCAAGATATAAAGTACCGCTGCAAAACATGATCGCTCGTTGGGGCACGCTGTTTTTATTCAGCATCGTGAAGCGGCTTTTTTTCTGGCCATTGTTGCTTAACCGGAAAAACAACGTTCTTGAAGAAGCATAGACCCCAGAATTGATGGAGGAAAACAAGGCCAAAATGATCACTAAATTAACGATGTCGGAAGCAAAAGGCACATGGATTTTTTGAAACACCATTACAAAGGGACTGACATTTGGATCTGCTAATTGATTCCACGGATAAATGATCAGTAAAAGAAACATGGGAATGATGTAAAAAGCGGCAATCCGAGTCATTACTCCTTTGATTGCTTGAGGGATCGCTTTTTTTGGATTTTCTGCTTCACTAATCGTGATGGCTACTAACTCAGAACCGCCATACGAATAGATTACGACCAATAAAGAATTGATAAATCCTTTGAGACCGTGAGGGGCAAAACCACCATAGTCTGTCATTTGTCTCATCGTCGGTAAAAAGCCCAGATCAAAGACTTGCGTGGCAACCAGATAGAGACCCACCAAGATCAGCACAATCACCACACTGATTTTGGCCCACGAAAGCCAGTATTCCGTTTCTGCAAACAAGCGGACCGAAAACAAATTGATGATGGTCGTGAGTAGTGCCAAAATCAAAACAAAGATCCAAGCTGGAATATTGGGAAACCACAGCTGCAAAAAGCTTGCGGCAGCAACTGCTTCGGCGATGATGTTGATCATCCACATTGACCAGTAGATCCAATCAATGAAATCAGCTGTATGCAAGCCAAGATACGGCTGGACTAAGCCCGAAAGGCCATGTTGTTTTTGGTCAGATAAAACCAACTGTCCCAGTCCTGTCATGACGACAAATAAGATCAGCCCACAAAAAATAAACGCTAGCAAGACCGCAGGCCCCGCTAACTGGATCGCTTCCCCACTGCCTTTGAATAGGCCGGCACCGATTGCGCCACCTAGTGCCAACATAGTGATGTGTCTGGTTTTCATCTGTTTTTTTAATTGATTTTTTTCTGTCATACGTTCCTCCTCGAAAACCGTTGATCCTTCATACACAGTGATTCTCTCACTGTTGCTATTTTTAATTATATGAATGATTTTTTTTAACTACCTCATAGAGAATACCAGACGTTTCTGCTATTGCAACTAAGAATTGAAAAAATTATCTATTTTTTCTGAAAATTCTATCATCCTCTAATCTTTTTCACCCAAATCAAATCTTGGCGAACTTTTCTTTAGGTGAAGGTACTAAAAAAAGCCATCTCCCAACTTGTGGGAAATGACTTTCTGTCCGTTTCTTCAAGCAGGCTCGATGATCAATGGGTCGTAACCAACTCGTCTTTGATAGCGTCAGGGAGATCCTGCTCGGTCACCTCTTGATACGACTCCACATGTTTGCCCTTTGCATCAAGCTCTAGGTAGGCATTTTCTTTTAATTTTTGTGGTGCCCAAAACGTGATTTTTATTTTTTGTCCATCTTCATTGATTCCTTCTTGCGTATATTCATAGGCATCATGTTCTTGCGGCACGCCATACTCATTGGATGTTTTGACATAAACCTTTTTCTCCGGTACGAAAGGATTGAAACGATCCACCAGCTGAACCAGTTCGCTGGAATCATCTTTCGTAAAATAAGACCATGTAACCAATGTGACGGTCCCGATCGTTAACACGAGCAGGATCATACTAATTGCTTTTTTCAAGTGATTGTCCTCCGTTTTTTCTATCTACCTTCAGTATAAAAAAACAAGCGATAAATATAATCAAACTTAAGACGTATTTTTCCGTCGGTCATTGTGATTAAGGTATCAATAGAATATTTTCTGCTTTTTCCACCTAAATGTATAGACAAACAACTAAGTTACTCCTACAAAAACGTCCCTTCTCACAGGAAGACCAGACTGTTTAATAAGTATCGTGATTTTTCATTCTTTGTAGTAAACTAAACTGCAACAACTTACTTTTAAATACTCATGATTGAAAACTATAGAAAACCGAGGTGTCCCATGCTAGAAATCAAACTGATCGATCAAGAACACCAAGCTGATATCCGCTTGAAAAACGAACCCTTCTCCTTATGGGGGAAAATGCTGCCGTCTTATAATGAGGGCAACTGGCAGTACACGATCTGTAAATTTGCACCTGAAGACATTCAGACGATGCGTTTCCCAGATGAAAATTATTGCTATGATGAAATGAGCCGAAACAGTCTGTTTATCGGTGCTTATGATGATGGAAAATGCATTGGCTTAGCGATCGTTCAAGACGCTTTTTTCAAGTATCTGTACCTCTATGACTTAAAGGTCAACACAGACTACCGCAAGCAAGGAATCGGTCAACTGTTGATCCAACAGGCACTGAAAGCGGCCCTTGCCAAAGACTATCGCGGCATCTATACACAAGCGCAGGACAACAATCCTTCTGCCTGTCTGTTTTACTTGCGAGCAGGCTTTCGTATCGGAGGCCTGGATACGGAGGTGTACAAAGGAACCAATCAGGAAGGCAAAAGTGACATTTTGTTTTATTTGGATGCAGCGGAAACGGCTGTCAAAAAATAGCTGAAAAAAGAAAAAAATTCCTCCTGCCAGATGGTACACTTAAGGCAACAATGTTTTGAAAGGTGAGGAAGAAGAATGTACGTAGGATTTGATATTGGCGGAACAAGTATTAAATATGGGGTTTTAGATGAAACCGGAGTGATCCTTGAAAAATCAGCGATCCCCACTAGCTATGAGCCAGCCCAGTTTTATCAGGATCTACTCACGATCATCGAAGATGCCCAGAGCCGCCACACGATTGATGGCATTGGGATCAGTGCCCCAGGGATCGTTCAAAAAGACGGGTTTATGTTAACGGCTGGAGCCATCAAATCGTTATATGGTGAAAATTTTAAAGCAGTCTTGGAAGCGCGTACAGGATTGCCGGTGGCGGTGGAAAATGATGCCAATGCAGCAGCGATTGCTGAAAAATGGATCGGGAATGCGCAAGAGGTAGCCAACTATTTGTGTCTTGTCCTAGGCACTGGTGTAGGCGGTGGGATCGTGATCAATAATCAAGTCTACCGAGGTGCTCATGGCATGGCTGGTGAATTTGGCTGGATGGTGATTGATCAGCTGCCAGAAGAAGGCAATATCGAGGAAAGTTCCATCAATAAAAAAACTGCCGTCGTGGGCGGCTTGATTCGCCTCTACAATTTATCTGGCGCAGCAGTTCCTGGCTTTGAACCCACCCAAGACGCCAAAGAGATTTTTGACCGCGCGCAGCAAGGCGAAGCGTTGGCGCTGAAGCTGACGGACCAATTTCTAACGGATTTATCTGTAGGACTGATCAATTTGATTAGCTGTTTTGACCCAGAATTGGTATTGATCGGCGGCGGCATCAGTGCCAATCCTTATTTCTGGGAACGCCTGCAGGCTCGCTTGACGATCACGGAAACACGGCATGAAGCGATTAATTATTTGCGCGGACAAACCATCGCGCCTGTTCGTCCAGCGAAACTAAAAAACGATGCCGGCTTGATCGGCGCAGTCTATCAGATCCACCAACAGCTGCACCGTTAAAAGTTCGGATATGCTATACTGGTGTAAATTGATTATCTAGGACAGCGAGGAACCAGCATGGCGCTTTTTGAACAATTAAACTTGAACAAGCTCTCTGCGGTAGAACAAGAAATCTACCGTTTTATCGTCAATCACTTAGAAAAGATCCCGTATATGCGTGTGCGCGACATTGCCGATGATGCTCATGTCTCTTCGACTTCGGTCTTTCGTTTTATTCAAAAAGTCGGCTTTCAGTCGTTTCCAGAATTTCGCTTCTATATCAAAAATCATTTAGAAAAAGCCCATTTTGACGCGCATCCTGAACACTTAGGTTTAGAAGCGCGCATCAAAGGCTTGAATATGCAGATCTTCCACCCTGATGCGGAATACCAAATACGAAAACTTGCCGAAGCGATGCGGGATGCCGATTTGATCTTATTTATGGGGATGGGGGCATCCGGTGCGATCGCGCAATACGTTGCCCGCAAGCTAGCCAGTCTCGGTTACTTTAGTATCAGCATTGATGAGCTGACCTACCCAATCAAAAGCTTTTTGCGAAAAGATCAAAAAAATGTTTTGGTTTTTCTGAGTGTCTCTGGTGAAACCAAAGAACTGATCGAAGTCATTACCGGTTTAGACAATCAAGCGATCGTGCAGAAATACTGCATTACCCCTAATCGGGAAAGTACGTTGGCACGCCTGTGCGATTATTCGATCGAGTATGCGATCAAAGAGGAACGCAAAGACATCTTTCTTGATTTGACTAGTCAATTGCCTTCAGTAGCGATTTTAGAAACACTGATCGGCTATTTACAAGATTATCGTTCCAACCCTTGATGGTTCAGTTTACTGAACCATCTTTTTTTGTAACACTGTGTTCCGGATGCGGAATTTTTTTCATTTCTTGAGAGATATGTACGGAATCCGTATCCGCTTACTTTTAGCCGCTTTCATTCGCTATAATGATGGCATCAATTAAGGAAAGGTGTTATTATTATGCAAAAATTCAATGACCTGTTAGACCGCTCGTTGGTACCAATCGCAACAAAGTTGAACAATCAACGCCACGTAGCAGCGATCCGGGATGCATTCATGCTGATTTTCCCACTGACCATCGCTTCTTCTCTCGTTATTTTGGTCAACAATATTTTATTTTCCAATGAAAGTTTCATCGTGCAATTATTTCAACTGAATCGGCTTTTTCCTAATCTGGAAAGCGCCCAGCAAGTTCTAGCTTCCGTGGCGAACGGGACCATCAACATCATGAGTTTATTCATTGCGTTTCTTGTTGCCCAACTTTTAGCCAAGCATTTCCAAGCAGATGCTACGCTAGTTGGTTTGACAAGTGTCGCTGCCTTTATGATCTTGTACCCGACCTCCTTTGCAGTAGATGATGTCAATGTGATCTCCACACAATATTTAGGCGCCCAAGGGTTGTTTGTAGCTATGATCGTGGCTTGTTTGGTCGGTGAATTCTTACCGAAGCTTTTCAAGGTCAAACGATTGCAGATCAAAATGCCTGAAATGGTACCACCAGCTGTTTCCCGTTCCTTTTCTGGCATGATTCCGATCGTGATCATCGTGGCAGTCACTGCTTTGATCAATTTCTTAGTTTTAATGATTGCACCGGAAGGCATCAATGAACTTATTTACAACGGGATCCAAAGTCCATTGCGGGATCTGGGGGGCAATGTCGTCGGTGTCTTGATCTTGGCATTTTTGCAAACCACGTTGTTTGCGATTGGGATCCATGGACCAAACACATTGAATGCGGTTCGTTCAGCGATTTTTACCGAACAAGATCTAGCTAACCTAGACTTTATCAACCAGGGCGGCTCCTTGTGGGACGTTCCTTACAAAGAAACCTGGGGCGTTTTAAATGATATGTTCGCAAATATGGGCGGAACTGGTATGACATTGGGCTTGATCATTGCGATCTTCATCGCTTCAAAACGTCCAGAACAACGTGAGATCGCTAAGATGTCCTTAGTTCCAGGAATTTTCCAAATCAATGAACCGATGATCTTCGGTCTACCGATCGTCTTGAATCCAATCATGATCATTCCGTTTATTTTGACACCAATGGTCAATATTTTGGTGGGTTATTTTGTCACTGTTGTCTGGCCGATCATGCCGACCCCAGCGATTGGGGTACCATGGACGACCCCAGGAATCATTAATCTCTTTTTAGGAACGGGAGGAAATGCGATCGCTGCGGTTGTCGGTGTCGTTTGTCTTGCGATTTCGGTCTTGATCTATTTGCCTTTCGTGATCGCCTCTAACCGTTCCCAGAAAGTAGAATTATAAGCAAACGAATGAGTCGAGGAGGAATGAAATTTATGTCCGCAAAAATGCCGAAAGATTTTTTATGGGGCGGCGCGATCGCTGCCCATCAAGCGGAAGGCGCTTGGAATGTTGCTGGCCGTGGAATGAGTACCGCCGATGTCATGACGGCCGGTGGCAACGGTATTCCCCGTAAAATCACCAAAGGAGTCATTGAAGGGGAATATTACCCGAACCATGAAGCCATTGACTTTTATCACCGTTACAAAGAAGATATCCAGTTATTCAAAGAACTGGGCTTGAAATGTCTACGGACATCGATTTCTTGGAGCCGGATCTATCCAACTGGAACAGAAGAAGAACCAAATGAAGCCGGTCTCCAATACTACGATGATCTTTTCGACGAATTGCAGGCAAATGGCATCGAACCCGTCATCACTTTGTCTCACTTTGAAATGCCTTATGCCCTCTATGAAGAATTTGGTGGGTTTGCTAACAAAGAAGTGATTCCCCTCTTTGTCAAATTCGCTAAGACTGTTTTTCAACGGTATCATGACAAAGTGACGTATTGGATGACTTTCAATGAGATCAATAATCAAGCAGATGGGCAAGAGCCGCTGCACGTTTGGACCAATTCTGCCATGATCATCGAGGATGACAGTCAAAAAGAAGCACTCGTCTTTCAAGCGGGCGTCAATGAGTTGATTGCCAGTGCGGCAGCCGTGATCGAAGGCAAAAAAATCAATCCAGAGTTTCAGATTGGTTGTATGATGGCCTATGTCCCGGTCTACCCCTACTCTTGTGCGCCAGCTGATTTGATGGCATCCGTCAAAGCCAATGAACGGCGCTATTTTTACAGCGACGTCCACGTACGAGGCAAGATCCCAACCTATGTGCAAAAATATTGGGCAAAAAAAGGCATCACGATTGAGATCACGCCCGAGGAACAAGCGCTATTAAAAGCGGGAACCGTTGATTATATTGGGTTCAGCTATTACATGTCAGGAACGATCTCAACCCTTGATGAAGTGGCTGGCACACCAACTGAGGATATCCCGGGAGCAAAAATCGTGAGTAATCCTTATATCAGTGCTTCTGATTGGGGCTGGCCTATCGATCCAGTCGGGTTGCGCTATGTGTTAAATACGATCTATCAACGCTATGACTTGCCGCTATTTATCGTAGAAAATGGCTTTGGTGCTTACGATCAATTAACCAATGAACAGCAAGTCCATGATGACTACCGCATCACTTACCTGAAAGAGCATATCGAACAGATGGAAAAAGCGGTGGTTGAAGATGGTGTACCGCTATTAGGTTATACGCCTTGGGGGATCATTGATATCGTCAGCTTCGGCAGCGGCGAAATGGAGAAACGCTATGGCATGATCTATGTCGACAAAGACAATACCGGCAAAGGAACCTTGAATCGTTTGAAAAAAGATTCCTTTGCGTGGTACCAGCAAGTAATCGCCTCTAATGGTGAAACGCTCTAATTACTGCTTCCATGACTAACACAAAAACCGCCCCCTCGTTTCGCCATCCTCCTTTTTACATTAGGAGCCTGGCAACGAGGGGCGGTTTTCTTATTAAAGAGGTGCGCCATTGCGAGGATGGCTTTTCTTATCATCACTAAACACTACCTCGATGCTTGTGGTACACTATAGCTATTCATTTACTTTTACGTTAAGGAGGAACTGCATGAAGCCGATATTTCGTCCAATCCAATCTCAAGATGATGCGCCATTAGCTGCTATCATTCGCAAAAGCTTGACCAACCACCAGTTGGCGGTTCCAGGAACTGCCTATTTTGATCCCGAGTTAGACCACTTAAGTGAATTTTATGCAGCAGATCCTGCTAGCCGCCATTATTTTGTCGTCACCGATGAATCGGGTACCCTTTTAGGCGGCGGTGGTCTTGCCGCTTATGATTCAGAAGGGCAAATCGCCGAGCTGCAAAAATTTTATCTTAGTGATGCCGCCAAAGGGCAGCGTCTCAGCTATCCCCTGCTGGCGAAGATCGAGGCCAAAGCTTTTGAACTAGGCTATCGGCAACTCTATTTAGAATCCCATCATTCTTTAGAAGCTGCCTTGCATGTCTATCAAAAAGCCGGCTATCGCGCATTGTCCCAGCCACTATTGGCGGCACAGCATACCACGATGGATCGCTTTTATGTGAAAACACTCGTTGAAGAAAACGAATAGAACAGCAGCCATTCCTTGATCGCTAGGAATGGCTGCTTTTCCGTTATCCTTGTCCATAATAAGCATGTTCGCCATGCTTGCGGAAATAATGTTTATCCAGCAAATAATCAGCGATCGGTGTTCGCTCTAAGGTCAAAGCTTCGGTACCTAGTGCCATTTCTGCAACCTCTTCTAAAACAATACTATTGCTGACCGCTTGTTCCGCAGATTGCCCCCAAGTAAAGGGACCGTGTCCCGCTGTGAGGACAGCTGGGCATGCAAGCGGATCTAATCCCCGCTTTTCAAACGTCTCGACAATGACTTTGCCGGTTTCTTTTTCATAGTCTGCCGTTACCTCAGAGGCCCGTAATGGTCGTGTACAAGGGACACTACCATAAAAAGTATCCGCATGCGTCGTTCCATATGCAGGAATGTCTCGCTGTGCTTGCGCCCATTTTACCGCATTTGTCGAATGCGTATGGACGATCGCCTTGACGCCTTCGAAGTGCTTATACAATAGCGCATGGGTTTTGATATCCGAGGAAGGCTTCAACGTCTTCGCCTCTTTCGGTGTTCCCGTTAAGTCGCAAACCACCATTGAATCAACCGTCATCTTCTTATAATCAACACCACTTGGTTTAATGACGATGATCCCTAAATCTCGATCAATCTCACTAACATTTCCCCAAGTCAGCTTTACTAGCCCTTCCTCAGGTAGTCTCTTATTGGCTTGATAAACTCGCTCTTTCATCAATTGAAGCTGATTGATCAAGGTAACCGACCTCCTTTAGTTTTGGTAATAAATATGCTTTGGCTTGTTCAATCTCCCCAATCGGGTCAGCGCTCGTCTCACTCCACATCTCGATGACAAAAGAACCGTTATAATTCAACCGCTTCAGCGTGCGTAAGCAGCCATCAAAATCAACACACCCAGTGCCAAACGGTACTTCTTTAAACTTTCCTCGAAACTTATCTGAGACCGCCAATGTATCTTTCAAATGAATCTGGGTAATCTCGCAAATGCCTTTTTCTAATTCATAACCGACATCATTTTCTGGCCAGGCCGACAGGTTCCCGACATCTGGATAGACTTGTAGATAGGGTGAAGGGATCTGCTCCTTGATCCGTAAATACTTTGAGATAGAATTCAGAAACGGATCATCCATGATCTCTAGTGACAAAACGACCCCCTTTTCAGACGCCCTGGCGACGGCTTCTTTTAGATTGGCAATGAACCATTCGCGGCTACAAAGACTTTTTTCCTCATAATACACATCGTATCCGGCTAATTGGATGCAGCGAATACCCAAATCTGAAGCCAAGTCGATGGCTTTTTCCATCAGATGCATCGCGTGCTTGCGCTTTTTTTCATCGATCGAACCAAAGGGAAACCGCCGATGTCCACTGAGACATAAAGACAAGATTTTGATCCCCGAGTCATAGATTGCCTCGACGATCTCTTTGCGCTGTGCTTGGTTCCACTCTAGGCGTGCCAAGCGTTCATCGGATTCATCGATGGACATTTCAATGAAGTCGAAACCTCGGTCTTTGACAAACTGCAATCGTTTCGGCCAAGAAAGGGCTTTGGGTGTTGCTTTTTCATATAGACCGATCAAACTCATAGAAAACTACCCCCAAATCCGTAAAATCTCTTGCTTGAAATCAACTGCTGCTTGTTGCGGATCGTCAGCGGCAGTGATGCCTCGTCCTGTGATAAAGGTATACACATCAATGCCAGCAAACAGAGCCAACGTCTCGACGCTCAATCCTCCCGTGACGGACACTCGAAACCCCATATCGATCAATTTACGGACTTTCGTTAAATCTTTTTCTCCCCATGTTTCACCAGCTAACAATGCGTCACGACTTTGATGATAGATGGCTTGTGAGATGCCGGCATCTAGCCACTGCTGTGCTTGCTGGTAGGTCCAGTCACCATATAATTCTACTTGGATCTCAGCAATTTCTTTTGCCGCTGCCTTCATTGTTGGGATCGTTGCTGCACAAATCACGGTCATATAATCCGCGCCAGCTTGCTGGCAGTTTTTGGCGACCGTCCCACCGGCATCGGCACATTTTGTGTCTGCTACGATCAACTTCTCCGGATACATTGCTCGGAAACAGCGTAATACCTGTTCTCCTTCTTGCAACAATAAAATAGTCCCTGCTTCAATAATATCAACCACATCGCCGACTTTTTTGATATCTGCCAGTGCACTAGCTAAATCGGAGTGATCGCAAGCAATCTGTAGTTTTGGTCTGCTCATGAAATTCCCCTCTCTTTTGTTTGACCAACCTTTTTGTTTTGCCACATCCTGTTACGCTGACTACTCCTTTGAAAGACCCGCTTCTCTGACCCGCTCAATGATTTCTTTTGGAGACATCACATTTCTGACCCCGATTACTGTTACGCCCTTTTCTTTTGCTTTATCGAACATATTGACAAAGTTCATTGGCGTAAAGACCACATCGTAATTCTTGGCGGTGCTTTTGCCTTCAGAAATCGCGCAGTGGTGGATAGAGGTGATTGTGATCCCTTCAGACTTCAAAGCTTTTTCAACACTCCGCATCATCATCAAACTTGTTCCTGATCCATTTGCACAAGATACTAATACTCTCATCGTTTTTTCCTCCTAAGAATTCATTATTTTTGTTTTTCTACATACGCATCGTAATCATCTACGATCAAGAAATATCCTTCTGGATCTCTGCGGTACTGCAATTGCGGAATCACTAATAAGATCACCACCACAAGAACCACACCAATGATGCCTAAGAATTTCATCAATACTGTAAAGAATGGCCAGACGGTCGCCCAGTCGAACATACCAAGATAGCCGCCATATTGGGACAATCCTACCCAAGTAGCGATCAAGGCCGAACCACCGATCTGAATGATGCCTGATAAGAATGGGAAAAGACAAGCCGCCTTGATACCTCCACGGTTGTTGGCAAAAACGGCAATCGCTGCATTATCAAAGAACAGTGGGATAAACCCGGCAATCACGATCGTTGGTGACCGGAACAAAATCAGTAAAGCAATCATTAAAAATTGTCCTAATGCACCGAATAAAAAGCCCACCGTCACAGCATTTGGTGAACCAAAGGCAAAGGTTGCCGCGATATCGATCCCCGGAACAGCACCTGGTAAAATCGTATTTGAGATTCCTTGAAATGACTCGGTCAATTCGGAAACGAAGGTGCGCACACCTAATTGAAGAATTGCTAAGTAGACGGCAAACATCAGTGATGTTTGTAAAATATAAAATAAGAAACTTTGTCCTTCTGCCATAAATCCTGCTGTTATTAAATAATCTTGTCCAAGTGTCACTAAAATGATACCGAAGAAAAAGAGCATCAGGATCGAAGTCGATACCATATTTTCATTGAAGACCGATAAAAAACCCGGTAGTTCGACATCTTCTAATTTCCGATTGGATTTGTTCTTTTTGAACCGTTCCGCAAGTCTCGCAAAGAAATAAACACCAAACATCTGTTGATGGGCAATCGCAAAACCAGCACCTTCCGTCAAATCTTGACAGATGCCCACGGTCAAATTGGAACCAACCGCCCAATAGCAGCCTAAGATCAAGCCCATGACAAGTAAGACTTCGATCCGACCCAAGTCTGGAAAACAAAATAGCAGTAACCAAAAGGCCGTTGCGGCTTGCTGTACTTGCACATTTCCAGTAGTAAAGACGGCCCGCAGCTTCGTATATTTTTTAAAGCGAACGAGTAAGATATTAAAAACAAAGGCAATCAATAATAAGAGCATCGTGTCACCAAAGGTGCGTCCGAATCGTTCTTCAATGCCGGCGGTGATCGCATTTTGACCAAAATACGGGTCAGTGACCATCGCATCTAATTCAAAACGCTCCTTAAGCCCCACCAAGATCGGACGGAAATTATTGACCAATCCACCAGAGCCAATCGTCAAAATCAAGTAACCAACGGTGGCTTTTAAGAAACCTGCGACACATTCAACAAACGGCCGTTTCAATAGTAAGTAACCGATCAGTACAATAAAACCGATCAAAAAAGCTGGCTGCATCAAAATATTCTGAGCAAAGTAATCCCAGCATCTCAATAAGAAATCTCCTACCACTTCCATCTAATCCCTGCTTTCTTTTTGGTCATATTTCTCCATCACCATTTCAAAATCTGCCATCGTTTTTACACCTAGTAAATCTTCCACCAGCCCTTCTTCCATCAGCGTTTCGGATAAACTAGCGATATTGTTCATATGTGCTTCAGCGTTTTTGGCAGCGAGCATAAAGAACAACTGCGCCTCCTTGTCCGGATTATCTTCCTGAAACGAGACGGGCGCTGGAAAAATCGTCAGCCCGATCCCTGTTCCTAAGACGCCTTTGCTTTCTGCTGAAGAATGGGGCATGGCTACTTTGGGAATGATCACAATATAAGGACCGTATTGATGGACATCCCGAATGACATCTTCAATGTACTGATCCGTAATCAACGCCTTTTGCTTTAATCCTTCGCCACTCGCCCAGATAGCAGCTTCCCAGTCTTCGGGCTGTTCATGGTTGATTGCAACCAACTCATTTTCATAAAAATAACGCAGCATTACGTTTGCTCCTTTCAAATTTGGCTTTTGCAGCATCCCCCCTTCTTTTATAAGAAAGAAGGGAATGGCGTATCATTGTCGACCGAAAAAACATCTTTGAAGCCACGATAGAAATTAAATTCAAGATCATCTTTATTCGTTGGGTAGGTGAATTTGCCGCCAACTTGCCAAATATACGGTTTAAACTCATAGTTCAAACGATCTTTTTTAAACTTCCAAATCTCGGTGATCTCTTTTGGATCAGCCATAAAATTGGACCAGATATCATAATGTACGGGAATCACCACTTTGGCATTGAGGGATTCGGCCATCCGCAACATATCGACTGATGTAACTTTGTCGGTGATGCCCCGCGGGTTTTCGCCATATGCACCTAAGCAAACATCGATCTTGTACTGATTCCCATGTTTAGCAAATACATTCGAATAATGAGAATCTCCTGCATGATAAATCGCCCCACCGGAAGTCTCAAACAAGTAATTGACTGCGATACGATCCATGTCCTGTGGCATTTTTCCTTTCAAGCTGGTATCCGGATCTTCACAAGTAATCAGAGCGGTTCGATCGAATGCTTCTAAAGCGACGATTTTCACCTGCCCAATGGTCACTTCATCCCCCGGTTTGACCACGATGGTTTTTTCTTCTGGTATTCCCCATTTCAACCAAGTTGCAACGACTTCATGGGGACCGACGAATTTTGCTTCTGGACAATTTTGATGGACTGCGGCTGCGGTATTGATGTCTAAATGATCGGAATGGATGTGGGTCACCACTAACGCATCCACTCCTTTGATTGCAAATGGATCGATCACAAAGGGCTGAGTCCGTAGGTTAGGCTGCATTTCTTGTACACCACTCATTCGCATCATTTGATGGCCTTTTTTCATTTGCCCATTCCCATGACTACGCTTGCCAGTGCCACACCAAAGGTCGCATAAAATATTGGTTCCTTCCGCACTCTTCAGCCAAATACCCGTACAGCCTAGCCACCACATGGAAACTGTGCCTTCTTTCACAAGCTCATTTTCAATCTCTTCGTTCAAATAGGTCCCCCATTCTGGAAACGTATTTAAAAGCCAACTCTCTTTCGAAACATCATTTACATGTGCCATTCTTATTCCTCCCTTGCTTATTTACACTTTGATTCTAACATATAGAAAAACGCTTTCAATCTAGTTTTATGTTAATTTAGCTTATTATATGTTAATTAACCCATAAATAAATGTGATTATTTAATATATATGGTAATGTATAGGGGATATGTTAAAATGAGTTCGAAAGAAGAAACAACAAACACATCGTTGCTTCTCAACAAGTGGTGTGGGATCATCACTTGAACTTGCGAGAAGGAGGCGAGAAGGTTTTTGCTATGCAAAGGCAATCGCAATCTGGATAAACGATGAAAGACAAGAATAGAATAAAGCGCATGTAAGGAGGAAGTATCGTGAAACGTTCCAATGAAGAAGTGAGGCAAAGGAGAAAACAATTGATCGATCTGATAAAAACATCTGGTTTTTCTGATGTGAAGACCCTCAGTCATCAGTTGGGAGTATCAGAGATGACGATCCGCAGAGACTGTACCGTACTGAGTGAGATGGGTCAGATCAAACAAACCCACGGAAAAATCGAATACTGTGAAGCTTATGAAGATGAAGCGCATCCCACCGACTCGATCGAGTACATCAAAGATCGACTGGCCAAAGAAGCGGCTCGCCAAGTAAAAGATGGCGATACCCTTTTCGTCAATACGAGTACTAGCGCCGCTCAAACGTTGCGCCATCTCACAGACAAACGAATCAGTTTGTTGACGAACAATACAAGTGTGATCCAAATGGAACACCATCCAAAATCAACGATCGTTTTAAGTGGCGGCGAAATACGCTATCCTAAAGCGGCCTTGTCAGGGGATATCGCCGTGGAGTCGTTTTCTCATGTTCGTTCTGATGTTACGATCATTGGTTGTAGTGGGTTAGATTTACAGACCGGCATTTCCACTTCAGTGATCCACGAAGCCAAAGTCAATGCGAAAATCATCGAAAATTCTGGCAAGTTGATCGTTATCGCGGATTATCGCAAAATCGGTAAGCAATCCAATTTTACGATTGGCGCAATTGCGGCTATCGATCTGCTGATTACCGACCATTATTCTGATCCCAAAGTCATCGACTTGATTGAGCAACAAGGTGTTCAAGTCATCCAAGTCCCCGTCTAACAATCTTTGTCGCTAAAAAAAGCCCGACAGTTGATCTGAAAAGCCACGCCTTGCTGCCTCTTCCAACAGAAACAGCAAAGCGTGCCCTTCGATCAACCGTCGTGGCTTTTTTCGTTAAACAATCGTACGCTTCAAACGTGCTTTATGAGATGTGCCTCGTGTGAATCAGAGCCGCAGCAACCAAATCAACGCAACAGCACCCACGGTTTGGACGGCTCCAACGGAAAGACCATAGAATAAAAAGCGCGGTCCTTCTTTTAAAAACTTGCGGAAATCCAGGCGCAAACCGATGGCTGCCAACGCCGTTGTTTCAAACCACGTACTGATAAAATGAGCCCCCTCATTCAACCAGCTAGGCAGCGGCAAGAAGCTGTTCAAGATACAGATGGTCAAGAAGCCCAACACATACCAAGGGATTGGCAGCCGTAGCTTACCTTTGCCTTTGGTTTTGGTGGGGGTCTTTGTCGTCATTCGTTCAAAAACAATGACGACGACTGCCAACATGATGATGCGCGCGATTTTAAAGAGCATCGCGTATTTGACGGTGTCGGCATCAATCAAACTAGCCCCCGCCACGACTTGCCCGACGGATTGCAGTGTGCCGCCAAGTAAGGCGCTTTTTTGCAATAGATCATCGCCGTATAAGGCCAAGCCTAAAAACGGCAGCGTCAGCATCATCACCGTTCCTAAAAGATTGACCAAGGTGATGATCTGCCCTTTTTCTTCATCATCGGCATCAATGGCTGGTGCGATCGCCGCAATCGCAGAGGACCCACAGACAGCATTGCCGCCTGCCATCATCAGGCTCATCTTTTGATTAAAGCCCATTTTTTTCCCTATCAAATAAGCAGCGGTAATGACCAAGCTCATCATCAGCAAAATAAAGAGAAAGCCCCGAAGACCCATTTCACTGATAGTCTGGAAAGTGACGGTAAAGCCCAGCAAAACCACCGAATATTCTAGGAGACGACTTTCCGCAACCTTCGTCCCGACTTGATAGCGTTCTTGCTTGAACAGTGTATTTCCTAAAATGATTCCTAATAAAATAGCAAGGGTTGCTCCCCCTAATTTTGGCACAGCCAAAGCCATGATTCGGGCGATGACGGCTACCGAAAAGGACAGGAACAAACCGGGAAGTATCAAAGCTGTTTGTCGTTGCTTCATTGCTTTCATCCTTTCATATAACATCCATTATACACAGATTGACCGATCAGTAGGATTTATTGGTATAATAGTTATGATTGAATTTTCTAATGGAAGGGATTGCAATGTTAAAATTATTGGAGACTTTTAAGATGGTCTATGAAACGAAAAATTTTTCGAAAGCTGCCGAATTGCTATTTATTTCGCAGCCCACGGTTTCTGCTCAAATCAAGCAGTTGGAACAAGACCTGGATACACCGCTCTTTTTACGCAATGGTCGCAAAAACGTGATCGCCACACCCCAAGCAGAGTACCTTTACGAAAAGGCACTGAATTTATTGGATGAGTGGTCGACGATCACCAGCGAGATCCATACCAACACGCAGCACCAAAGCCACTGTGCCCTAGGCATCTCTCATACCTATGCGATGGCCTTGATGCCTAACTTGATGATTGCTTTATACAACGCCTTTCCCACGGTGCGTTTTCGGGTATCGATGATGAACTCCGCTGAAGTCTTAACAGCGCTTGAACAACATCAACTGGATTTAGGGATCATTGAAAAACCCTTATCCGCACCGAGTATTTTGCGTTTTCCGATTTTGAAAGATCAGCTCGTCTTAGCTGGCGATCCCCAAACCGGTCCTTGGCTCGTCCGAGAAGCGAGTTCTGGTGTCTACTATTACACTAAGCGCTATCTGGAGGAACAGAACATTCAAGGACCGATCATCGAGATCGCCAGCAATGAATTGATTGTCGCTTTGCTGAAACAAGGCTTCGGCTGTTCGATCCTTTCCAAGCGAGCCGCCCACGGCATTGGCTATCAACTGCTGGATAAAAACTTTGAGCGCCAATTTTACTTAATCCAGCGCAAAGTAGTCACAGAACCAGCCATCGAGGGATTGCGGACCTTCATTCAGGAGTGGTCGCAAAACGATCCCTCACAGGTGGCAAGCGTATAATAACAAACTGATTTTTTGGGGGAACCACCGCCTCGTGGGATTTCTTAACCTTTTCTTACGATTACGCTTCCTCGCTGCTGATCTGGTCCGATTGATTGTTTCTTAAGAAATTTGTGCTAAAATGAGGAGTACTGGCTATGGGCTCTAACGTTCCCCTTTTTGAGGGAAACTTAGACCGCCCTTTGACTACTTATGCAGTTCGTGAAGCAAACCAGTAAGAAAGGATCTTGAAATGAACGAACAAATCAAGAACAAATTAGCGCTGCTTCCTGATCAACCTGGTTGTTATTTAATGAAAGATAAAAATAACAAAATCATCTATGTTGGGAAAGCCAAAATTTTAAAAAATCGTGTCCGTTCGTATTTTACCGGCAGCCACGATACGAAAACCGAACGGCTCGTTCAAGAAATCAATGATTTTGAGTACGTCGTTACCGAATCAAATACGGAAGCTTTATTGCTGGAAATCAATTTGATTCAAAAAAACAAACCAAAATACAATATCATGTTAAAGGACGACAAGTCGTATCCTTTTATTAAAGTGACCAAAGAGCGCTATCCGCGTTTGATCATCACTCGTAAAGTTTTAAAAGACGGGGCTTTATATTTTGGCCCTTATCCTGATGCACGAGCAGCCAATGAAACCAAACGGGTGCTAGATCGCCTCTTTCCTTTACGAAAATGCGGTCCTTCTCAAAAGCGGCCTTGTCTTTATTATCATTTGGGTCAATGCGTCTGTCCTTATGTCAATAATGTAGACCCCAAGGATTATCAAAAGATCGTGGATCAAGTCAAACACTTTTTCCACGGCGGTCACGTCGATATTTTGAAAGATCTGAAAGAGAAGATGGGCGAAGCCATTGAAACATTAGAGTTTGAGCGAGCGGCTGAGCTGCGGGATCAGATCCAAGCGATCGATACCGTCATGACGCGACAAAAAATGACCCTGACCGACCTGATGGACCGTGATGTCTTTGGCTACAGTGTCGACAAAGGCTGGATGTGTGTCCAAGTATTCTTTATCCGTCAAGGAAAGCTGATCGAACGAGAAGTCTCTTTGTTTCCTTTCTACAATGAAGCGGATGAAGATTTCTTGACCTTCGTCGGCCAGTTTTACCAAAAGAATGAACACTTCATTCCCAAAGAAGTCTTTGTTCCGCAAAATGTCGATGCTGCCCCATTAGAAGCGCTGTTGGAAACCAAAGTCCTGCAGCCCCAACGAGGCGACAAAAAGAAATTGGTCGATTTGGCCAATAAAAATGCCCGCATTGCCTTGGCCCAAAAATTTGCGTTGATCGAGCGTACTGAAGAACGGACGATCGGTGCTGTGGATCGTCTAGGCGATGCCATGGGGATCCCGACACCTTATCGGATTGAAGCCTTCGATAACTCCCACATCATGGGAACCGATCCGGTTTCTGCAATGGTGGTTTTTGTCGACGGGAAGCCGTTTAAAGATGATTATCGGAAATATAAGATTCGTACCGCACAAGGCGGCGATGATTATGGCTCTATGCAAGAAGTCATCTACCGCCGATACTCTCGTGTTCTAAAAGAAAACCTGCCTTTTCCTGATCTGATCATCATCGATGGCGGGAAAGCCCAAGTCGGTGCTGCCCAAGAAGTGCTGCATAACCAGCTAGGTTTAGATATTCCGGTTGCAGGTTTAGTGAAGAACAACAAACACAAAACCAGCGAGTTGATTTTCGGGGAATTTTTAGATCCGATCCAACTGGAACGCAATTCTGTGGAATTCTTTTTGCTGCAACGGATCCAAGATGAGGTCCATCGTTTTGCGATCACCTTCCATCGCCAACTGCGCAGTAAAAACAGCTTTTCTTCCAAGCTAGATGAAATTCCTGGCTTAGGACCAAAACGCAAGCAACAGCTCATGAAAACCTTCAAGTCGTTAAAAAACATCCAAGCAGCTTCCGTGGAAGAGATCCAGCAAGCTGGTATTCCCAAAGCCGTTGCGGAAACTATCTTAGCCAAACTAGGCGATCAAAACCAACCCACTTCTTAAGTCAAAACAAAAACGCTCCATAGCCAACAGTAGCTATGAAGCGTTTTTTCGTTGAAGAACCATTTTGTAAGCCGTTACTTTTTGCGGTGCTGTAACAGATCAGGCTTCATGTCTAACATGGAATAGCCACGAACATCATACCGATTGCGGCTGCAGGAATAGTCCACTGGACGTCCCGATTCTAAATAGATGATCTGTTCTAATTCCAATACTGGATCATCTGCTTGGCACGCTAAATAGGTTTGATCGTATTCATCACTTTTGGCAGCCTGAAAAGTCCGATAAGCACCAGCAAATTTGTAGCCTAAATCTTGCAACAGATAGTCATAGACGGATTCTTCCAAGATCTCTTTCGTCAAACCGCTGACCAGATCCAACGGCATATAGGAATGCTCGAGTATGTATGGATTGCCTTCTAAGATCCGCAAACGGATCACATGGTAGATTGGTTGTTCGGCAGTGATCTGAAGCATCTCTTGAATTCTTGTTGTAGGAAAACAGACTTCAAAGGTGATGACTTGGCTAGTCAACGTCCGTTTTTCTTGTTTCATCTGATAGCTCAGGCCTTTGTATTCTGTCACCGATGAGGTATCTTTGCCCCAAAAGGAATGATTCAAAACTTTGGTCCCTAAGCCGCGCTTTGTCAGCAGCAAGCCTTCCATAATCAGGATATTCACCGCATTTTTAATCGTCATTCGGCTGACGCCAAACTCTTCCACTAACTCTGTTTGATAAGGTAAAAGACTGTCTTTCGGATAAGTTCCGTCCTTGATTCTTTTACGCAGAACATCTGCGATCTCCATATATTTGGGCATTTTGCCACCTCCAAAACGTGTGTTGTATTGATTGAAAAACGAGAAAAGAACCGGCCAAACGAAAAGAGTGTCATCACACCACTGCACCTTCCAATGAAGCAGTGTGATAAGGGGTATTGCACTCTGATCGCGGCCGGATAAGGTCTATTACGTTTGGCGCTTGTTTCTAATCGACTCGATCAGACATTACGCATTTTTTAAACGGCGTGTTTCTTGAATTTGCGCCATTTTCACGAACGGCAAGTAAATAACGATCGACAAGATCAAGTTAACAGCTGCCAAGATTCCGCCAGCAATACTTTGTGTCGACAAAATACCGCCGATGATTGGTGGCGTCGTCCATGGTGCGATGACGGTACTTGCAGGAACTAAGCCAGTTGCAGTTGCAAAATAAGCAGTCGTGACTAAAACAAGTGGTGTCAACACATATGGGATGAACAAGATTGGGTTCAAGACAACGGGTAACCCAAACATCACTGGTTCATTGATCATGAACACACCTGGTGCAACGGATAGTTTTGCGACAGTCATATACGCTTTATGATGACGAGCAACTAAAAAGATCGCAATCAGAAGACCTAGTGTCGCGCCTGTTCCGCCGATGTTCACGAAAGAATCAAAGAATGGTTTGTTGACGATATAAGGCAAATCTGTTCCTGCTTCTAATGCTCGTGCGTTTGCTTCGATCGCTGGCACATTGATCGTTTGCATGAACGGGTCGATGATGTTGGCACCATGCAAACCAAAGAACCATAAGAATGCAGAGATAAAACCTAATAGCAAAGCAGCTGGGTAAGAGTTTGCCAAGCCCATGAATGGTTGTTGCACCAATTCATAGAAGGACAATACGATACTTGTCACACCAAATGCTTGGAAAATTGCTGTAAACAAAGCAAAGATCGATACGGTGATCATTGCTGGGAATAACGCAGCAAATGAACGTGAGACTGCTGGTGGTACGCCATCAGGCATGTTGATGACTAAGCGTGGGTTGCCAGCTAGACGACGGAAGATCTCAGTAGAAATGATCGATACGATTAATGCTAAAAATAATCCTTGAGAACCAAGTCCGGCAGCTGTTAACAAACCATCTGGGCCTGTCGCCATTGCACCTAATGCGAAGAAACTTGCAACTGAGATCGCCCCAGCACCTAATGCGTCTTGATTGTAGCTTTTAGCTAAATTATACGCGACTGTGAAAGCGATTAACAGACCAAGTATTGAAAAAGTACCTGCTGACAAGTTGTTCCCAAAGGCTTGCCATGTCCCTTCACCAAAAATGCCATTCATAAAATCAATATAGGCAGGAATTGGTAAGTTGTTGATCAATACCCCAAAAGAGCCTAAGATCATCAACGGCATCGTTACGATAAATCCGTCACGAATGGCCACTAGATGTCTTTGAGAGCCTATTTTAGAAGCGATCGGAATAAAGTGCTTCTCCATAAATCCAATAAATTTATCCATTGTTTTTTCTCCTTTCAAACCCTAAACAAAATAATGAAACCGATTTCTACTAAAGAATACCACGAGAACGTTTCCATGTCTAGTCTTTTCTTTATCAAAACTGCGCTTTTGTTTAACCCAGCTTATCATTTGCAAAAACAGGTGGTTTTTTAATAGAGAATTCCCTTCGGAACAAGACAGAAAAATCCGCGATTTTACACAAAAAAAGCAATGCTGGCCCCTACAGCATTGCTTTTTTCATTGTTATTAAAAGCCGTTATTATCTGAAACTTCTTTAAACCAACGACCTGATTTTTTCACTGTTCGTTTAGCATCATTTGCTAAGTCAACGGAGATAAATCCGTAACGGTTCTTGTAAGCATTGGTCCATGACCAGTTGTCCATGCAGGTCCACATATGGTAGCCAACACAATTGGTTCCTTCTTGGATCGCTTGGTGGACATACTTCAAGTGGTCAGAGACAAACTCGATGCGGTAATCATCTTCGATCACGCCATTAGCATTGACGAAACGTTCTTCTCCTTCGACACCCATGCCATTTTCAGAAATGTAGCACTTGATATTGCCATAGTTTTCTCGCGTGTTTGTCAAAATATCATAGATCCCTTTTTCATAGATTTCCCATCCACGATACGGGTTCATTTTCTTGTTCGGCATATCATAGTTATCAAAGTAATCATCTGGCATTGGACTTTTCGCTTGATCGATCGGTGATTCTTTCTTCATGATACGACGAGGTTGGTAATAATTGATCCCCAACAAGTCGATCGTATTTTCGCGAATTGTTTGTAAATCATCAGCTTCCATCGCTGGTACCATATCTAATTCCTTGACGATGGTCACTAATTCTTCTGGGAACGTGCCTTTGACCGCAGGGTCTAAGAAAGAGCGATTAAAGAAGGCATCTGCGATTTGCGCTGCTTTGACATCCTCTGGATCGTTCTCATCTCTTGGATAGCTTGGCGTCAAGTTCAAGATGATGCCGATCTCCCCACCAAGGTTCATCTCATGGTAGACTTTGATGGCTTTAGCACTCGCCAACGTTTCGTGGAACCCAACTTGGACTGCATGTTTCATGTTGATCTCATTCGGATAATGGAATTGGTAAAGATAGCCGCCTTCAACAGGGACGATCGGTTCATTATGAGTGAACCATTTCTTGACACGATCACCAAATAACGTAAAGCAGGTTTGCGCAAACGCGACATAGGCATCCACGGTCTCTCGGTTCAACCAGCCGCCTTTTTCTTGCAGCGCCATTGGCATATCGAAGTGGTATAAATTCATGAAAGGTTCGATCCCGTTGGCGATCAACTCATCAATGTAGGCATTGTAAAAATCAACGGCTTTTTGATTGACTTCTCCTTTGCCCTGCGGGAAAAGACGACTCCATTGGATCGACGTCCGAAACGTCGTATGGCCGGTTTCTTTCATGAGTTGAATATCTTCTTGATAGCGTGTGTAGACTTGCGAGGTTTTTTCAGGACCTACCCTATTGAAAAATTTCTCTGGTTCTTGCTGATACCAGTAATCCCAGATGCTTGCCCCTTTGCCATCACCTTCAAATACACCTTCTGTTTGTGGGCCACTAGCGGCTGACCCCCACCAAAAGCCTGCTGGAAATTGATAATCCATCTTCATTCACTCCTCATTTTTTCTTTGCTGCCCTAATCATAAAGGAAGCAGTTACAAAAATCAATCTTTTTTAAAATAAATGTATAGACATTTAAAATAAAACATGATACATTATCAATGTAATCGATTGCAAAAAGAAATTTAAGGAGTGAACTAATAATGAATGGTTTTATGGATAAGTTATCTGAAAAGATTTTGCCCTTGGCGAATGCCTTAGGACAAAATCGCTACCTGACCGTCTTGCGGGACGCGTTTATGCTTTCGTTCCCAATCACTATGTTTGGATCGATCGTGGTCGTTTTAAACAACCTGCCCTTCTTCAGTGATGCCACTAAAGGAACATTAGGAACGCTGTTTGGCAATGGGCAAAATGCAACAATGAGTATCATGACTGTTTTCGTTACTTTCGGTATCGGCTATTATTTATCAAAATCATATGATGTGGAAGGGATTTTTGGCGGCGCCGTTTCTTTTGCCAGCTTTTTGATCTTAACTCCTTTCTTTATGACTACTGAATCTGGCGAAACGATCTCCGGCGTGCTGTCTCTTGATCGTCTTGGCGCAAAAGGGATGTTTATCGGGATGATCGCAGCATTTTTGGCAGCTGAAATCTATTGCCGCATCACAAAACGCGGCTGGCAGATCAAAATGCCTGATGGGGTACCACCAGCAGTTTCTAAATCTTTTGCCGCTTTGATTCCAGCAATTATCACCTTAACGGTATTCTTAGTGATCAATGCCATCATGACGGGTGTCTTCAATGCCAACTTGCATGACCTGGTTTATGAATTGATCCAAAAACCATTGACTGGACTAGGCAGCAGCTTGCCAGCAACTCTATTGGCTTTGTTCTTTGTTCAATTCCTTTGGTTCTTCGGTCTACATGGTCAAATCATCGTCAACTCTGTGATGGACCCGATTTGGAATACATTGATGTTAGACAACTTAGAAGCGTATCAAAATGGGGATGCACTGCCGCATATCGTCACAAAACCATTTATGGAAACCTTTACTGTTGGATTAGGCGGTTCTGGTATGACGTTAGCCGTTGTTATCTTGATGGCTTTCGTATTGAAGAAAAAACAATACCGCGATGTGGGTCGCTTGGCTTTAGCACCAGGGATCTTTAACGTCAACGAACCAGCAATCTTCGGTATGCCGATCGTCTTGAATGCGACAATCCTGATTCCTTGGGTCGTGGCACCTCTTGTGGTAACGACCTTCAACTACTTAGTGATGGCGGCTGGACTTGTTCCTGCACCAACTGGTGTTTCTGTTCCTTGGACCGTTCCAGTGGTCTTCAGTGGTGTCTTAGCAACCAACTCTTGGTTAGGTGGTTTGCTGCAAGTCATTGACGTGGTGATCGTCGGCTTAATCTGGTATCCATTCTTACGTGTTTTAGATCGCCAAGCAGAACCATCGATCGATTAAGCGCAACGGCTGGCTGAATTTTTTCAGTCAGCCGTTCTTTTTATAAAAAAACCAAGGTTTGATTGTCGAAACCGCTTTTTTCAGCTATACTTCTTGCGAGGTGATCAGATGCCAAAATACCAAGAAATTGCCAATATTTTACGCACACGTATCAAAAACAAAACGTATCCGCCTGACAGCTTACTGCCGAATCAAACTGATTTAGTCGAAGAATTCGGAGTCAGCCGGATGACCGTCAAAAAAGCCATCGGTATTTTAGCCATGGAAGGACTGGTTTATTCTCAGCGGGGCGCTGGAACAAAAATATTGAACCACCCATTCTTAAAAAAAGACACCACTGCTTTAACGGTCTATGAAGGCTTGTCAACAGAAATGGGCAAAGCTGGCCGCAAGCTAGTCAGTCAGGTCATCGATTTTCAAGTCGAATTTCCTGACCAAACGATCCAAGAAAAGTTGATGTTGACGGAAGAACAGCCGATCTATAGTATTGTCCGCTTGCGGATTCTTGAAGACCAGCCGTTTATTTTAGAATATACCTATATGCCGGTCCATTTGGTGCCCAATTTAACTCGTGGCCATTTAGAAAGTTCTATCTATCGTTATGTCAAAGAGGAACTAGGGGTCCAGTTTGCTGGGGCCTACCGCACCATCGCCGCTGATAAAAGTACCGCGTACGATCAACAGTATTTGGACTGTAAAGCCGATGATCCGGTCTTAGAGATTGAACAGATCGTCTATCAGAAAAATGGCTCACCCATCGAATTTTCCCGTAGTCGCAACCGTTATGACGTGCGGGCCTACTCTTATTTAGATGTCCAGCACTAAAAAGACCTATCCACGGTTTTCTTCCATCAGAAACCGTGGGCAGGTCTTTTTGTTGTTGCATTCGTTGCTTCGTTTATTTTTTTGCTGAGGGTTGGAATCGTTTCAGCCGCAAGGCATTTAATAAAACGGATACCGAGCTGAAGCTCATGGCCGCCCCGGCGATCATTGGATTGAGCAAGGGGCCGCCGAAAAGATGCAACACACCCATTGCGACAGGAATGCCTAAGACGTTATAAGCAAAAGCCCAGAAAAGATTTTCTTTGATGTTTTTGATGGTTGCCCGACTTAACTCGATCGCTGATGGGACGTCCATCAGATCGCTGCGCATCAGTACGATGTCTGCCGATTCGATGGCGACATCGGTACCAGAGCCAATCGCGATCCCTACATCGGCTTGGGCTAACGCCGGCGCATCATTGATCCCGTCACCTACCATCGCAACCTTTTGGCCTTTGGCTTGCAGGCCGGCTACTTTGGCGGCTTTATCTTCTGGCAAGACGTCACTGATTACTTCATCGATACCGACTTGTTTGGCGATGGCTTGGGCTGTCCGAGCATTGTCGCCAGTGATCATTGCTACGTACAAGCCCATTTGATGCAGACGTTCAATGGCTTTTCGACTGCTTTCTTTGATAGTATCTGCCACAGCGATGATCCCGATCGCTTCGCCGTCTTTGGCAACATACATCGGTGTTTTCCCTTCGTGAGCCAATTGTTGGGCTTGCTCGATCAGGCCATCGATGGCAACGTTTTGTTTTTCCAGCCATTTCTGGTTGCCTAATAGGACTGGACTGCCAGCAATCGTGCCTTGAATCCCATGCCCCGGAATCGCTTCAAACCCGTCAACTTCTTGCAGGGCGAGGGCTTGCGTGCGGGCTTCGATCACAATGGCTTCGCCTAATGGATGTTCTGAGCCTTTTTCAACAGAAGCCGCCAGCTGCAGCAATTCCGTCGGCGTGTGGTTGCCGGCAGGCAGGAGATCGGTTACGACTGGTTTGCCTTCTGTGATCGTGCCGGTTTTATCAAAGACGATCGTCGTCACGTTTCTAGCTGTTTCTAACGCATCGCCGCTTTTGATCAAGACGCCATTTTCTGCCCCTTTGCCCGCACCCACCATGATGGCGGTCGGTGTCGCTAATCCTAAGGCACACGGACAAGCAATCACTAATACAGAGATCGTAATGGTCAATGAGAAGATCCAGGTTTCTTGTCCTAAGAAAAACCAGGCAAGTCCTGCAAAAACCGCCAAGACCATGACAATCGGGACAAACACACCCGAAACTTTATCTGCCATGCGGGCAATCGGCGCTTTGGAGCCTTGGGCATTTTCTACTAACTGAATGATTTGCGCTAACGTTGAATCTTCTCCCACATTGGTGGCTTCGTATTGAAACGAGCCATTTTTGTTGATACTAGCGCCGATCACCCGATCACCGACTTGTTTTTCGATAGGTAAGCTTTCTCCGGTGATCATTGATTCATCGATGGCAGAGCGTCCTTGGGTAACGATCCCATCCACAGGAATCTTTTCACCAGGTCGTACGACTAAGATATCGCCGGCTGCGACTTCTTCAATACCCACTTCGACTTCTTCGGCTTGATTCCCGCTGCCGCGAAGCACGCGGGCTTTTTTCGGTGCGAGATCCAACAACTTCTTGATGGCTTCGGAGGTTTTGCCCTTTGAGACCGACTCAAGGTATTTTCCTAAGGTCACTAATGCCAAAATAACGGCGGCCGTTTCATAGTACAAGTGCATCGCATAGTGGGTCGTGCCCAGGTAGACCATCACGGTCCCATAAATACTATAAAAGAAGGCAGCACTGGTTCCCAATGCGACGAGGGAATCCATGTTAGGATGGCCTTTCCAAAGCGCTTTGAAACCAGCAATGTAAAAGGCGCGACCGAGGACCATCACCGGTAAGACTAAAATCAATTGAGTGGTAACGAAATTGACTGGATAGGCCATTGGATCTAAAAAGCCAGGGATCGGCAAACCGATCATTTCCCCCATCGTCAAATAGAACAAGGGGATCGTAAAGAGCGCCGAAAGCCAAAACCGTTGCCATAAAGCACGAATCTCTGCCTGTTTTGAATCCGCCTTGTCGGCAGAAGCGGTCGGCAGCTGTGCGTCATAGCCCGCCTCTTTCACGGCAGCTGCGATCTTCGCGGCGGACACTTGGTCTTGTTGATAGCTGACCGTCAGTTTTTCTGTCGCCAGATTGACGGAGGCTTGCTCCACACCCGCTAATTTTTGGACAGCTTTTTCTACTGTTTGGGCACAAGACGCACAGGTCATGCCCGAGATGGCAAAGGTCTCTTGTCTTTGAGAGCCGATCAGTTGATAGCCCGCTGCTTTGATGGCCTCAGCGAGTGTTTCTTCGGTGAGCTGCTGCTCATCATAACGAATATGTAATTTTTCAGTAGCCAAATTGACAGCTGCTTGGTCGACCCCCGCCAGCTTGCTGACTGTTTTTTCGACTGTCTGGGAACAAGACGCACAGGTCATCCCTTTTACCCCATAATTCTTTTCGATCATTGTTTCCTTCCTCCTTGCTTGCTATGCAAACCCATTCACCTTTTGTGTTTACAGTTGTAATCTTCTTCTACTTTACAATTATCGTTTACACTTGTCAACGATAATACTCAAAAAAAGGACGTTCTCCTTTGAAGCGGCCCAAAAAGCGAGACTTTTGGTCTACCTTTGGGCGGTCGCTACAGGTGGAACGTACTTTTTTCTAAGAAACGATCACTGCCGTTGCAGGGGTCGTTTCGCTTATTCAGGTATTGGCTTTAGGAGGCTAGCACTCTTGCCCGTTGGTTTTGATCAGCTCTTGATACCAGTAGAAGCTGTCTTTCTTGTAGCGTGCCAGTGACCCTTCTTGGGTTTCATCTTGGTCGACATAGACAAAGCCATAGCGTTTTTGGTAGCCGTTCAACCAGCTTAGCAAATCAGTGAAGGACCAGGTGCAATAGCCAAGAACTTCCGCGCCGTCGCTGATCGCTTCTTTGATGGCATGGACATGCCCTGCTAAATAATCGATGCGGTATTGGTCATGGATTTGGTGATCGTCTGTTAGTTTATCGTATTCACCAAGTCCGTTTTCCGTAATGATCACAGGCACCCGATAACGGCTAGTGATTCGGCGTAAAGCGATCCGCAGCCCTTGAGGATCGATCTCCCAATCCCAATTCGTCCGTTCCACAAATGGATTTTCAGCTTTTTTGAACATTCCTGGTGTCCCGGTTTCTTCGGAGCTACCTTTTTTCCCAGTGGTGTTCATTTTACCGGCACCGACACCATCTAATGGATTGTAGGCATTCGTTGCTGTTTGGTAATAGTTGATCCCTAAGAAATCTGGTTTTGCTGAACGCAGCAAGTCCATATCTCCTGGTTCAATCGTTGGTGCGATCCCTTGCTCTTTCAAGTAATTCATTGCGGCAATCGGGTATTCGCCCCATAGATAGACGTCTAACCAATAATGCGCCATCAAGTCTTCGGCATTTTCAGCTGCCAAAATATTTTTCGGGTCGCTGTTGATTGGGTAGTTTGGTGAGTAGGCGAAACTTGGTCCGATTTTCCCTGGGATTTTCATCTCATGGAACTTGTTGATCACCGACGCATTTGCCAAGTTAGCGATATGATTGACTTCATACATCCGTTTAGGATCGGTCACTCCTGGTGGATGGGCAGCTAAAAGATAGCCTAAAGAAGTAAAGATATTTTGTTCATTCAAGCTGACCCAATAGTGAACTTTGCCGCGAAAGGCTTCAAATAATACGGCCGCATAGTTGGTGAAATCTTCAATGATTTTGCGAGATTCCCAGCCGCCATATTCTTCTTGCAACGTACGTGGCAGATCCCAATGGTACAAGGTCACCATTGGTTCGATCCCTGCTTTAATCAGCTCATCGATCAATGCTAAATAAAAGTCTAACCCTGCTTGATTGACTTCTCCTCGTCCTTCTGGAAAAATCCGTGTCCATGCAATGGAAAAACGATAGGTTTTCAATCCTTGTTCTTTCATCAAGGCAACATCTTCTTTGAAGCGGTGGTAATGGTCGACCGCGACATCTCCGTTCGTTGCTTTAAAGGTTTTGCCTGGAATGCGGACAAAATCGTCCCAAACTGAAGCGCCTTTGCCGTCTTCTTGCCATGCGCCCTCTACTTGATAGGCTGCTGATGCTGAACCCCATAAGAAATCGTTGGGGAATTCTTTTAGTTGTTTATGATCCAATTGTTTCCCTTCTTTCTGTTTGATGATACCCCTTTCTTAAGTATACCGATAATTGCCTGATTTGTCATAAGAAGATTTTTTACCTGTGCCAAGAAAGCCGATGGCACGCAAAAAACATCCGTGCAAGCAGTGGGTTACTCCTTGTACGGATGCGGACTAGCTATGGATCATGCGTCAAATTGTGCCTGATAGAGTGAGGCATAACGCCCCTCTTTGGCTACTAACTCTTCGTGGGTCCCTTGCTCTACGATATTGCCCTGTTCCACCACGAGGATCGTGTCGGCATGTCGAATCGTGGACAAGCGATGGGCGATCACAAAGGAGGTTTTGCCTTTCATCAATTTGGTCATCGCTGCTTGGATCAGCAGCTCCGTTTGCGTGTCGACATTTGATGTGGCTTCATCAAGAATCAGCAGATCGGCATCTAACAGCATTGCTCGCGCAATCGTCAATAGTTGTTTTTGCCCTTGTGAAATACCGGTCCCGTCTTCAGAAATCAAAGTATCATAGCCTTTTGGCAGGCTCATAATAAAGTCATGGATATGGGCGGCTTGTGCAGCAGCTTGGACTTCTGCCATCGTCGCATTCGCCTTGCCGTAGGCCAAATTTTCAAAAATCGTTCCCGTGAACAGCCACGTGTCTTGCAGCACCATCGCATAGCTTTGCCGTAAGCTGCGGCGTGTCGCTTGGCGGATATTTTTGCCGTCTAACCGAATCGCTCCTTGGTCAGGGTCATAAAACCGCATCAAGAGGTTCACGATGGTGGTTTTCCCGGCTCCGGTTGGTCCGACGATCGCGACCAAGCTGCCAGCTGGTACTTGCAGCGAAAGGTCTTTGATGATGGGCTGCTGTGCTTGATAGCCGAAGGTCACATGGTCAAAGGCGACCTCACCAGACACCTCGTGGTATTCGTAGGCTCCAGGAACATCAGAAACTTCCGGTTCTTCATCCAGCAAACGGAAGATCCGTTCTGCCGCCGCCAATGCCGATTGCAAATCACTGAAGATGTTGGCTAACTCATTGATTGGTCCTGAGAATTTTCTGGAGTAAAGAACAAAGGAAGAAACATTCCCTAATGTCAGATGACCGAACAAAAACAGCAAGGCGCCAAACATACTGATCAAGGACAACGACAGATTGTTGATAAAGTTGATGGAAGGACCAGTCATACTACCGTAGTACTCGGCATTGTAATAGGCATCCACCGCTTCTTGGTTTTTTTCGTCAAAACGGCTGATGATCGCTTCTTCTTGGTTATACAGCTTGATCGTTTGCTGACCAGAAATAATCTCTTCCACAAAGCCGTTCAGCTCACCTAATTTGCGGGAACGACGGCGAAACAATGGTTGAAATTTGCTCATCAAAAAGCGGGTCAAAAAGATCGAAGCGGGAACCGTTACGACAAAAATCAGCACCAGCAGCGGCGAAATCAAAACCATCATCACAAACGAACCAATGATCGTCACAAGACTGCTGAGGACTTGAATGGCATCGCTGGCCAATGACGTATTGATGGTATCGACGTCATAACTGATGCGGCTGATGATATCCCCAGTGGCGACCCGGTCAAAATACCCCACTGGCAATTCGGTGATTTTATCAAAAATCGCCTTGCGCATCGCTGCCACCACCCGCTGACTCAAGCGGATCATCATGAGCGAAATCAGATAACTAAGAAGGGAAGACGCAAGATAAAACAGGAGCATCAGCCCACAATAAAAGAAGACTCGTTCAAAAATGACCTTGCCGGGACCCGGTTGAATAGCATCAATGGCGTACCCGGAAAGCAACGGGCCCACCAAGGCGAAGATGTTGCTGACCATCATTAAAATAGCGGCTGCCAACAGGAGTCCTTTGTACTCGTAGAGATAGCCCCACAAACGCCGGAGTGTTTTCTTGCTATCCTTGGGTTTTTCCGTTTTTTTCTTCGGCATCGTCGGCACCTCCTGTCTGACCTTGATAAATGGCTTGGTAGATCGCATTTTCTGCTAGTAATTCTTGGTGACTGCCAAAACCGTTCATTTGACCATTTTCCAGTACCAAAATTTTGTCGGCATGCTGGATCGAGCTGATCCGCTGCGCGATCAAGACCGTCGTCGTCTGTTGAAACTGCTGTTTCAGGACCTTGCGCAACTGAGCGTCGGTCCGATAATCCAGCGCACTGGCAGAATCATCCAAAATCAAAATTTCCGGATCCCCCGCCAATGCCCGCGATAACAAGACCCGCTGCTTTTGACCGCCGCTTAAATTGCTGCCTTTGGCATGCAGTGGATGAGCTAAGCGCATGGGTAGTTGATTGATAAACTCCTTGGCTTGGGCGCGAGCCGCCGCTTCTTCGATCTGCTCTTTGGAAAACCGCCGGCCAAAAGCGATATTTTCTTCGATCGTTTCCGCAAAAAGCACGTCTTTTTGTAAGACGACACCGAATAACTGATGCAGCTCCGTCGGATCGATGGAGCGAATGTCGCGACCAGCGATGCGAATCATGCCCTTCGTTGGGTCATAGAGCCGCAGCAGTAGTTTGACGATCGTTGATTTTCCACTACCAGTCGCACCGATGATCCCTAAGGTTTCTCCCGGCTGCAAGGAAAAATCGATGTCTTTCAGCACCCGAGTGCCATTAGGATAAGTGAAGGAAACTTTTTCAAAAACGATATGCGCCGACTCTTCTTTGACAGGCGCCTCAATGACTTGCATATTTTGCGGCAGGCGCAAGACGGATTGGATCCGATCGGCAGAAGCGAGCCCCTTCGACACGATTACAAAGATGCGAGTGATACTGAGCATGGCATTCAAAATGATCGTAAAATAGGTCAAAAAGGCAATGATGACCCCTGGTTGGGTCAACCCTTGATTGACGCGAAAGGCACTGACGACGATCACTAGCGTCAGTCCGATATTCAAAAATAGGTCCATCAGGGGTGGTGTCGCAGCCATGGTTCGATTAGCAGTGGTTTCCGCAGCTACTACGTCTTGATTGACGTGGTCAAAGCGCTTTTTCTCGTAATCTGCTTTAGACAAGGCCTTGATCACCCGAGCCCCAGTTACATTTTCTCGGACAGTCCGCACCAACACATCCACTTGCTTTTGCAATGAGGCAAACAAGGGGATCCCCCGTTTTGAGATGGTGACTGCTGCCACTAAAGTGAAGGGCAAGACGCCTACTAAGACCAGTGTCAAAACGGGATCTAATGTAGCAGTGATCATGATTCCCCCTAATAACAGAATCGGGGCACGAATCCCCATCCGTTGGATCATCCCTATCGTTTGATGGATGTTGTAAGTGTCTGTCGTCAAGCGAGACACCAAGGAAGGGATCCCGACTTCTTCGACTTGCGGAATCGACAGATAGGAAACTTTTTCAAATAAGTCATGGCGTATACTACCAGTGGTATCGCGAGCAACACTGGAGGCCATCCGATTGGCGATGATATTGGTGACAACTGCGATGATGGAGCAGACCACCATCGCCCCGCCCCAAGCAAAAATCGCTGATACTTGCTTCGTGGGAATCACAGAATCGATGATATACGCCAAAATCCAAGGCAATAGCAAGTCCATCAATGACCCGAAGAATTTGATGCTGACGCCAAGGGAAATGCGGCCGATATAGGGTTTTAAATATTGAGTCAAAAGATTCATTCCATCGCCTCAACTTTCGCTAAAAGCCGTTGGGAATTTTCTTTGACGATTTCCAGATCAGCGATCAACTGCTGCTGTTGGGCAGCAGAAAAACCTGCTACGACTTGTTCATTCCAGCTTTGAAGCAGCTGTTGGATCTTTGGTTGGACAACAAGTGCTTTTTCGGTTGGATAAACCAGTAATTGTCGTTTGTCGGTGGGACTGCTGGTTCTAGTGACAAATCCTCGTTCTTCTAAGATCGCTAGTTGACGGGCAACATTGCTTTTATTAACAAAAATCTTCTTGGCTAAGGCTTCTTGACTGATCCCCGGTTGACGGCAAATGTTTAAGATATAGGTATGATGCATCCCACCTAAACCAAATTTTTTCAGTTCTTTTTCCCGATAAAGGGTGGCGAGACGGGCAATATGATTGATTGAGCGGATAATGGCTTCCATGAGCACTCCTGCCTTTCTTGGTTCTTCAAAGTGTCTTATCTATTATAAGGAATAATCGTTGCGCACGCAACGATTGTTGTTTCTCTCGGAAAAAAATAGGTACACTGTTGCTGATCAACAAAAAAAGAACTTCAGCCCTCTCGCTGAAGTTCTTTTCTGATTCATTTTATTCAGATTCTTTCAATAAAGCTTGTACGACCTTACGACGACGATACAGCTGTCTTGTTTTCCAGCTGATAAAGCCGATGAGTAAAGCGATCCAAGAAATGATCGTCAGCCATAAAGCTCCGTCGAAAAACCAAGGTGCGTCATAGTCAACGACTAAGACATTCTCCCCTGCTTGCTGTTGGACAGAAACGGCACCAATGGCACTCAAAGAGACATCTTTCTCAGTTAGTGGCTGCTGATTGAGGGTCAATTCAGTATAGCGGTAATTGATGATCGGTAACGCCTTCCACGCCTCTTGATCACCTTGCCAACGTAAAGTAAGTTTCCCGTTTTCTACGGTTTTTGCCACGGTATCATTTTTTTCAATGATTTCTTCCCCGTACAAATTGTACTTGTTCTTCTTGGTCTCTTGATAGAGGGGCAGATAATCTGGGGTAGAACGTTGATACAGCGCTAATGCTAAGGACTTGTCTTTACTAAAATAGGCTTCCTTCAATTGCGCTTCAGATTCCGCCGAGAGATAGGTGTGGTTTCGCAGTGAAACTGCCGCTTCATCGGAGTGCCAGTCCTGCATTTTGACCGTGTTTTGGATCAGGATTTGACCAACACTCAAAACTAAAACGAGGACGAACCAACGCGGATTTGCCAATGGCTTGCCCCGATAATAAGGAACCAGCAGGCACAAACCGACTAAGATCAAAATCGTGGCAGGAACAAAGAACCGAAAAGGGAATTGTAGTAAATTGATCACACCATTGTCCAGACTGCCTAGCCATTGCCAAGGAATAGCGTTCGATGATAAAACGAAAAAGACCGCTGCAGCTGCTGTCATTAATTTGAAGCCGCCGGATAGACGAGGCCATACACGAATCGCACCGCAAAAGAACAAGGCACATAAGATTGGCAGCAGGTACGGAGTCGTCCACCAATAGCTGCTGGTTCCAGTAATGGTATTGTTCTGCATGTTGCGATTCACAAAAGGCGCGATCAACGTGTTACTCGTATAGAGATCCAACATCCCTAACCAAATATTGGCGGTCAGCAGCAAGAAAATCCCGATCGCTCCTGCTAAGCGCAGCACCAATTGTCGTTTTTCTTCGCCGGAAGTTCCAACAAAAAAGGCGCGTAAGAAAAAGGGCACATATAAGAGCACTAACAAGATGCTTGAAAACACATGGATTTGAAATAAGACTGCCACGGAAACCCCTACCGCAAAAGGCCGCAACCGTTTATGTTCCCCTAGTGCAATCAGTGGAATCAGACACAGCGGTAACACGGCTGCTCCCCAAGCAGAAAAGCCCTGCCGCTCAATCCAATACTGGACAGAATAGGTCGCCATAAACAGGATGCTCATCCCCACTGACAGCCAGCCATTGACTCGTAGTTTCTTTAATAAGCCAAACATCGAAAACCCTGCTAGCAGATAGAGCAGCCCATTGGCGAGCAGTTGGTAGGAAAACCACGAAGGACTCAGCAAGACCAGCAGACCTTGGAAATAGGCAAAAAAGGGACCGTATAATGCATTGACGATACGAGCAGATTGCTGAAACCCGTAGATAGAAAGAAAATATTGAAAATTGCCCTCTTTGATCTGCTGGCTGGTCTCATAAAAACGATTGAAGTGAAAGACCACATCAGAGCCCAAAATCATGCCTTGGCCTAAGATCTGCGGTAATAAAAAAACACCACTCATTGCAATCAGAATCACCACTTGCCAGAAAAGCGGCTTTTGTACTATTTTTTGTTTCAAAAAAAAACCTCCTTGCACCTTTTCGGTACGCTCATAAAAAGAGTACCAGATAGGGACGAGGAGGGGAAAAAGAAAGCTTAGTGAAAAGGGATACATGGTAAAAATTTAACCAATTACTAAACTTTTCTAGGTTTTAGGTGGTCGTTTCTTTGCTTTTTCTCAAATTTATTGGGTGATCGTTTGCCAGCTTTCCAGTAGTTCGCTTAAAAGCGGGACGACCGTTTCTGCAGGGGCTGCCTCTTTTTGGACATTGGCACTGACTAGCTGATCGTACATATAGCCATACAGCTGATCGAGATCTTCAGCAATAGCGCCGCCTTGCTCACGGTCTAAAGAGACCCGTAATTCCAATAAAATATTCTGCGCCTTGACAAATTGCTGATGGGCTTGGCTCAACTCTTCTTTTTCCAATGCGATCACTGCTAATTTGATGTTTTTGATGGCTGCTTGCAACAGCATTTCAATCAGTTTGTTGGGGGAGGCACTCATTACTTGGTTCTGCAGGTAGTTGTTTTGCATTTTTTGATAATTCATCTTTTTTTCCTCACTATAAATCAAATTCGACGAAGGCGGCACTGTCTTCTTGCTGCAAATACGTTTTGACAAGATTGTTTTTGCGGTTCAAACGCCCCAATTCTTGTTTGATCTCTTGCTGCTGGGCTTTGACCTGGTCTAGGAACGCTTGATACGCTTGGATCACTTGTTGCGCCAATGCACTGGTTTGTGGACTATGGCTCTGTTCTTCTGCTTGCATGGCTGCTATGACCGCTGCATTGGCTGCCATCAAACGACCGGCTTCTTCGCTGTCGCCGCGCCATTTTGCAAACCCAGTTAAAATCTGATTCAAACGTTCATCTAATGATACGTGTGGCTCCATAGGTTGTTTCCTTTCTTGTTGACGAGGGTTTCTTATGCGAATGAAAAAATGACTGCTTTAATCGGCTACCCTGCCTAGTTTGACGTATTGGCAAACTGATTGCTTAGGTAACTCAGCTGATTTTCAGCCTCCATCATCACGGAGTCTAATTTGGTAAACATTGTGATGTAACGCTCTTTTTTCATTGCTAAAATATCATCAAACCGTGTAATCTGTTTGTTCAAATCCTTGATGGTACTGTCATAGGTCGCAGATTTGGTGGCAATGATCCCTTTATTGGCTGAAGTATTGACGACATAGCTGTTGGCTAATTCTTTTAGCGCTAATGTATAGCCGGTCTCTTTCGTACTCGCAGTGCCATCGGCTTCTTTGGTTTTCGTACTTGCATAAAAGAAGGACTTCACAGCAGCGGGATCTTCCGCTAAGGCTTCTTTTAACTTTGTCGTATCCAGTCCCAATGTACCATCATTATCAACGGTGGAGATACCTAGCTTATTGGCGGTCAGCTTTGAGCCGCTGACGGCTGGAATGGTGATCAAATTTCGCAATTGGGTCTGTAGACGAGTCAACGCACTGTCTCCCACCAAGGTCCCCGTCTTGTTGTTTTCACTACTAGGATCTCCCACGGTCAAATTGTCGCCGATAAAACTCATCAAGCTATTGTATTGATCCACTAATCCTTGCACTGCATCAACGACTTTCGAGGTATCATTGGCTAAAGAAAGCGTCACATGCTCCTCGCTTTTTTTCGCTAACGTCAGCGTGACACCATCGATAACATCCGTCACACTATTGCTGTCGCGGGTGATCTCCATGCCGTCTAGTTCAAAAATAGCCGGTTGGCCTTGCGTCGTAGCCGCAGTTGAACCGATCCCTAATCCTTCGGCGGCATTGCCGTCGATCAAGAAGTTTTTGTCGCCCATTTTGGTATTCGTTAAAATCAAACGGTTATCCACGATGCTCGCTGCAACGAAGGTCGTCTTGCTTTGGCCATTGATCTTAGCTGCCACATCTTTTAAGCTGTCTTCGGCAGTGATCTCGATCGAAGCGGTGATCGGTTTGCCATCTTCATCGACTTCCGAACTGGTCAATGAGAGCTGACCACTGACATTTAGGGCCGTTTTGCTGCTTTGAGCTACTTGACTCCCCGTCACCTTCGTGGCTGTTGCTAGTTGGTTGACTTTTAGATCATAGGTGCCTTCTGGGGCTTCCGTTGTTCCTGCAATTGAAGCGATACTACTATTGGTGGTCGTCGCTTTTTTTGTTTGATAAGCATCATCTTTTTGTAACGCATCGACTTTTGACAAAAAGTTAGTCAAGCGAGTGCTGATATCACTCCATGCCGTTTTTTGTGCTTTAAGCGACGTGATTTTATTCTCAGCACGGGTCTTATTGATCGCATCTGCCGCCAATAATTTTTCAATATCTTCTGAAGTCACGCCAGAATAACTCCCTAGCGTTGTACTGATTCCTGAACTGCTGGTTACACTTGCCATAGTTTCATCCCTTTCGATCGACCGCAATGCCCATGTCATCCCATATTTTTCCAATCACATCTAGCATGTTGGCTGGTGGGATCTCTTTGATCACTTCGTTGGTCTGCATATCCACTAAACGCACCATCGTACGCCCTGTGCGCTCATGTACTTCATAAGCCAATTTCATATCTTTGCCAAGTAGTCGCTGATTCACTTCCTCCACGGAGGCTGCGATCTTGTGCTGATCGGCTACTGAAAAATAGCGGATCGGCGGTTCAGTGACCACTGTCCGTTCCTTTTTCTCCGCCAGTTTCCCCTCTTGGTGTTGCGGCTGAAGGTTGGCGGTCTCTGGATCTAGGGATTCGATCGGACGTGCTTTAGCGACCGACGCAACGGCTTCGATCGGGTGTATTCCTGACATTGGCTGAATATCCATCAGAGCTTCCTCATTTCTAAGCGTTTTTGTGCTGCTATGTAAAACACAAGAACTGCGCTTCCCCTAGGCAGTCCTTGTGTCAGTGGTTCACTTGATCAAAAATTATCCTTGTAACAAGCTCAATACGCTGTTAGGCATTGAGTTTGCTTGTGCCAACATTGAAGTTGCTGCTTGAGAAAGGATGTTGCTCTTCGTAAAGCTCATCATTTCTTGGGCCATATCAACGTCACGGATACGTGAGTTTGCTTCAGATAGGTTTTCTTGTGTTGTACCTAAGTTGTTGATTGTGTGTTCTAGACGGTTTTGCGCCGCACCAAGATCCGCACGTTGTGCAGAAACTGCTTTGATCGCTTCATCGATTTTCGTGATTGGGTTGTTTTCAACGCTGACAGTTGCCGCTGCTGCTTTGCCTTCATCAGAAGCGGTAAATGTTGCTAAAGCATCATCGTATGTTTTTTGAGCTGTTGCTTTTGCTGTATCATCCGCAGCTGTATCGATGGCTGTTTGTAATTCAGCAACTGTTTTACCAGCTGCCGCATCAACTGTGCCGTCCGCTGCATATTTTGTTGTAGCATCTGCTTTGAAGGCAGTCGCTACCGCTTTATCTTTTGCTGCAGCAACAGCTTTGGCATCGCTTGTGTCAATGGCTTGTGTTAAATCTAAGCCTTTTACTTTCAAGGCAGATGAGCTCATGTTGTTGATTGAAACGCTCATTGTTTGGTTTGCGTTGGCACCGATTTGGAAAGTGAATGATTTCGCATCATCGCCTTCACCAGTTAACAAGCTTTTTGTATTGAATTCAGTGGTATTGCTGATACGGTCGATTTCATCAGACAATGCAGTGTATTCTTTGTTGATCGCACTGCGGTCGTCATCACTTAACGTACCGTTTGAACTTTGAACCGCAAGGTCACGCATACGGCCTAAGATGCTGTGGGTTTCATTTAATGCACCTTCTGCTGTTTGGATCAATGAGATACCATCTTGTGCATTGCTTTTTGCTTGTGACAAACCGCCGATTTGGCCTTTCATTTTTTCAGAAATTGCTAAGCCAGCTGCGTCGTCCCCAGCTTTGTTGATGCGTAAGCCTGAAGATAATTTAGACAAAGAATTGCTTTTAGAAGCATTTGCTGCCGTTAGGCGTGAATAAGTATTCAATGCTGAAACGTTTGTATTGATTCTCATGTGTAGTTCCTCCTAATTTTTATTCGCTAAGGTTTCCCTCTGCTACTATTTATCGGAAGAAACCGTTCAGGGTTAAGCCTTTTTTCTAAAAAAAATAAAAAACTTTTGCTCCCGTCAAAGAACAAAAGTTTTTTGGGTTAATTTAAATAATCTAGAATGGACATCTGCATGATCTTTGTTCCCATTGCTAATGTTGAGCGGTAGGCAGTCATTTGATTTTGATATTCCATATACTTTTCCGCAATATCGACGTCTTGTTTGTTGGACAGTGTTTCTGTCAAGTTCAGCTTTTCCGTCTCATTTCGATCAGCTGCCGCCTCCAAGCGATTGTAGAGGGTGCCGATCTGCGCCCGTACATTCACTACATTGGTGGCATGCTGGTCATGAGCGGTTAAAAGCTCGCCCCCTAAGGCATCTTTATCATCACTGCGCAACGCAGACAATAAATCATTGAAGTAGGTGCTTAAATTTTGGGGATCCGTAGCGGTGCCCGTCTCGTTCATCAGTCGATCACCGCTGGCTAACAGATCCACCGAAACCCCGTTTGCGATTTCTCGGGGCAAGTCTTCACTGGTGCCATTGTATTTGATACCGACGATGGCGTCATTTTCTTTGACGATCTCAAAAGGCGCCGTCGTCGTATTCGTTCCGCTAAATAAATAGCGGCCATCAAAATTGGTATTTAATGATTCAACGATGCCTGCGATCTCTTGCTCGATCTCTGAACGATTTGCCCCTAATTCCTCACTGCCAGCTGTCGCATTGGCAGAAGATTGAACCAACGAGCGAATCCGCAGCATCGAGGTACTGACGCTTTCTAAAGCAGAATCTTGGGCTTTTGTCCAAGAAATACTGTCTTTGATCGTATTATTGTAGGTTTTGTTTTGATTTAACGACACATTGAGATCCATGATTTTTGAAACCAGCAGTGGATTATCCGAGGACTCGCTGACTTCTTTCAAGCTCGATAGCTGATTCAACGTGGATTGGACTTTGGAGGCGTTGGTTCCTAGATTTCGTAAAAAATCATTGTAGGTGATTGAATTGGAAATACGCATGTTCTACACTCCTGTTCGATTGATCAATGTGTCTAACATTTCAGAAACGACCGATAATATGCGGGCATTGGCCTGAAATCCTTGTTGGAAACGAATCACATCTGACATTTCTTCATTTAATGAAACACCGGACACCGATTGATTTTTGTATTCTAGTTGATTCAGCAGCGACAATTGGGCACTGACCGTATTGTCGGCTTGCTGTTTTGAGATCCCGTTTTTGGTGACGATGCTGTTAAAATAACTGCTGACACTCATGCCGGATGCTGCATTAGCAAACGTCAATGTCTCAGAATCAAAAGAAGCGATCGTCTTTTCTGACAACGGGAAATCCAATTTGGCACTGCTGAGTTTGGCCATTGCAGCAGCTCTTGAACCATCTCCTGCTGCATTGCTCGTTCCGCCGGTCACCAGACTTGGGTTATCTAACAGTGCTTGGCTGACCCGAATCGTCGTCGCTGTGCCGGTATCATCTTGGCCGATCTCAAATAGTCCGCTTGTACGAGAAGCGCCGCCGGTAAAGACCATGTTCATGGCTTGCGCGATCGTCGTCGTAAAGTTGTTCAATTCCGTCAAGCGACTGCCGATTTCACTAGATGATGCTTGCAGGCCACCGATCGCCCCTTCTTTGATCGGCAATTCTGTATAGGCGGTGTCGCCATTGTCGGTGGTTTTCGTCAACAAGACGGTTCCAGCTGGATAAGACCCCGTGATGGTTTCGGCAGGATTCAAGGCGTTGCCGTCTTTGGAAACTAAGGCGCCTGTGTCGCTTTGTCCCACCACCACACTAAGGGTATTGCGTTCCTCCGCACTTAAAATCGTCTGTCCGCTCATAGATACAAACCCACGGCCATATTGATCGGTCTTGGTTTCGATCCCTGCTAGACCCGAGAGATCTTTCAACAGACTGTCTCGACGATCTAAGAGATCATTGGGTGTTTCACCACTTGTCGTCAACCCATAGATTTGTTCATTCAAGGATTGCAGCTGCTTGACCTTCTCATTGAAGTCCAGCGCGGATTTTTCGATGGTATCCAGCGTGTCGCTTTGCAGCTGCGTCATTTGTTTGCCCATTTGGTTGATGGTATCGGCAAACGTACTGCTGTTTTCCAGCACAAGGGTCTTAGACGTATCCAGTTCAGGATTGTTGGCTAATGCGGTCCAAGAATCAAACATCGTTGCCAGCTGTTTGGACAGTCCGTTGTCGGAAGGCTCATTCATTAAACTTTCCAGCTGTCCTAATATGTCTGCTTTTTGTTCATAATATGTATAGGTAGAATTGGCATTGCGTACTTGTCCAATGACAAAATCATCGACGATCCGTTCGACACTGCCGACTTTCACACCCATACCGATGCTGCCGACACCCGCTAGATGGTAAGACGCTTCGGCTTGCAAGTTGACTCGTTGTCTTGAGTAGCCGTCTGTATTGGTATTTGCAATGTTATGGCTGCTGGTTTGCAACGCTGCTTGATTGGCGGTCATGCCCCGGGTTGCGGTGCCTAATGAACCAAATAGTCCTGTCATAGAAGTACTCCTTACATTTTTTGATCGATGATCGCTGTTGAGGCAGCTTGTTTTTTTTGGTATTTCGAATACGTATTTGCCGGTGTCTTGATATTTTCTTTGACTGCATCCATCAAAACGGTTTGGAAACTAATGGCTTGTTCCGTCAGCAGGAGATTCTCGGCTTGCTGCACTTGGATCTGGCGGATGAGTTCTTTGATCGCCCCTGAAAGAGTTCCTTCATACGTGGAAAAAACGGGTACGAAGGCGGTTTTTTTCTCGACGAGTTCTGGTAATTTTTCTGCTTGATTTTTGATCAAGCAGGTCTTTTCTTTTTGCAGCAACCGCAAGAACTGCTGTAGCTGACGCTCAAATTCCCGTTCTGTCATCTAGTCGACCTGCTTTTCATCTTGTTGCAGCATTTTATCGGCGATCGTTTCGGCAGATACTTGGTAGGTGCCTTCTTTGATCGCTCGTTTCAATTCTGCCACTCGTTCACTGCGACTGGCTGTTTGATTGGCACTCTTTTGAATGGCTTGAGCTGTTTCGGACAATTGAACATCGACGGTTTTTTCTGTCTGAGCAGCAGTTGGCTTTTCTTGTTTGACCGCTTCACGTTTGATGGCCTTGTCGCTGTATTCTGCGTAACCTCTTTCGATTTTCATAGGTTCTCCTCCGTTCTCATTCTTCTACCCTCTACTATCGGTCAAATCACAAAAAAGTTAAACCCATATGTTTAACTTTTTGCGATTTCTTCAAATTAATGCAAATTGTGGATGCGTTGTTTTTGCGAAAGAATGTTGGTGATCCGCACACCAAAGTTTTCATTGATGACCACGACTTCCCCAGTGGCGATCAGTTTGCCGTTCAACAAAATCTCTAGCGGTTCATCCGTCAGTTTTTCCAGCTCGATGACGGACCCCGTATTGAAAGATAAAATGTCCTTAATAGTTTTTTTGCTGCGGCCTAACACGACACTTAGATCCAATGGCACATCAAGAATCAAGTCCAAATTATCCCCATCGCTCACACCGCTGGAGGCTAATGTTTGAAACGCAGGTTTGCTGACTTCCACGGGCTTTGATGCAGCCGCTGGTTCTGGCGTAGGCGCAGCAACGGGTGCCGTTGGCTGCGGTGTTGGTGTTTCTCGAGTAACGACAGTCGCTTCATCGGACAGCATCGCACTGGCGATATCGTTAACCACCGGATCCGTAAAGATCTGCATGATTTTGCTTTCGATCAGACCTTCGACGCGCAAAGAAAATGAGATACAATAAATCTCTTCCTCTGCCTCGATCCCGCTATACTCAATGTTTTCTGGTGTCTCCCATAGTTTGACGATCGGCGGTAAGATGTCCACTTTACGGCTGATCATCGTCGCCATCGAAGTCGAGGCAGTCCCAATCATTTGGTTCATGGCTTCTGCCACAGCACTTAGCTCTAATTCCGTGAATTGGGTGTTGCTGGTTTCACCGGTTCCCCCCATCATCAAATCAGCGATCACGATGGCATCTTTGACTTCTAACAGCATCAAATTACTGCCTAAAAGGCCTTCTTTAAATTCAACTGTCGTTGCTACTTTTGGTGCAACGAGGTCGTTTAAGATCTCACCAAATTTGATTTTAGACACCCGGGGAGTCGTGATGCTGACCCGACGATCAAGAATGGAAGACAACGTCGTCGCCGCTTGCGACATGGAGATATTGCCAACTTCGCCGATAATGTCGACTTTGACTTGCTCTTCTAATCCTTGCGGCTGGGTTGGGGCACTTTGATTCAACAATGCATCGATTTCTGCTTGGGATAAACGTTCACTCATAGTTCTTGCTCCTCTTCTAACTTGTCTAATAATTCAATGGCTAAACGGTCCTCTTGCTTCCCAGGTTTTGCTCGGAAGTAAGGTTTTCCATCGATGAAAGTCTCCAATGGTTCAGTAATTTTTTTGTCTAGTTTGATGACATCGCCTTCTTCTAAGTGGAGAAACTCAGAAAGACTCATTTGAGCATGGCCCAGCAGAACTTCTAAATTCAAACCGACGCCATTCAAACTTTTTTGCAACTCGCGGCTATCGTCTTGGTTGACGGGCTGATTGCTATCAAACCAATTGCGGAAACTTAATTTATCAATGATCCCTTCAAAGAAGACATAGGGGATACATAGATTGATAAAATGTTTCACTTCAAAAATTTTGATAGTAAAGGTCACTAACACGACGGGTTCGTTTGGCGACATGTTTTGCATCAATTGCGGATTCGTATCGATTCCATCCAAAACCGAATCCAAGGCAACGATGTCCTTCCAAACATTTTGGTAGACCCGTACAAATTGTGCTACTACTTCTTCCAAGATCGCTGTTTCAATATCAGTAAAACTTTTTTTCTCGCTAAAATCCATTTCGATCGGCTTGTTTTGATAAACATCCAATCCGCCGCACAACAACTCCACCAACATCATACACAGTTGTGGGTTCATCTCGATCATTTGGATCCCGCTCAAAGGCTGAGAATGAAAGAGCCCCAACAAAGTAAATTTTGGTATCGAATGGATAAATTCGTCATAACTGACTTGTTCGATAGCTGCCAACTGCAAAGAAACATTGGTCCGCAGTTGGGTAGAAAGCATGCTGCTGCTCATCTTCGAGAAATCCTCGAAGATCATGTGCAGGGTATTGACGTATTCTTTCGACAGCTTTGTTGGTCGGCGAAAATCGTAGGCTTTCACTTTGGCTTGTTTGTCTTCTATCTCAATAATTTCTTGATCGATCTCTCCGCTGCTCATCGCATTCAACAATAAATCAATCTCTTGCTGCGTCAATACCTGATCCACACTAATCCCCCATTTTTTTAAAAAATCATGTGATCGATTTGAATCACACTGGCTACTTTTTCACCGATCGTCACGACCCCAACGGCATGTTCTGTCTCTTGATTGCCCAGTTGGATATCGTCTTCAGTGATATCAAGTACTTCAATTACTTCTTCTACGAGGACCCCTTTGGTCTCCTCTTGCTTCTTCATGATCAATATGTTTTTTTCGTAGGCTGGTTCCATGATGGGAATCAATTTTGCCAAACGAATCACCGTTACGACAGACCCCCGCAGATTGATCAACCCTTCCACCCACTCTGGTGCTAAGGGCACCTTCGTAAAGGAAGGGGCATCAATGACCTCGTCCACCGAGTCCGCCGAGATCAAATAGTACTGCTGAGCCATTTTGAAAAGAATCATCTGCATGTCGCTATCCTCCTAGGCATTAGGCAAAGGCTTTGTCGATGGCAGTGATTACGCGGTCCGTGTCAAAGGGCTTCACGATAAAGTCCACCGCACCGGCGCGAATCGCATCCATCACCATTCCTTGTTGTCCCATGGCACTGCACATTACGACTTTGGCCTGCGCATCAAACGTGCGGATCATTTTTAATGCCTCTAAGCCGTCCACTTCTGGCATCGTGATATCCATAGTCACTAAGTCTGGTGTCGTTGCTTGGTATTTTTCAAAAGCCTCTTGGCCATTTTGGGCTTCCCCCACGACTTCATAGCCGTTTTTTTCTAAAATATCCTTTAATTTCATGCGCATAAATACCGCATCATCCACAATCAATACTTTTTTTGACATTGTATTTGCCCCTTTCAAATTCCTAATGAATCAAATATGTTTTCTAGTACACCGATTTCTGGAATCAAAAATAACGATGCCTCTAATGTTTCTTTGGCGTAGACGAACTCATTACGGATCACCATCACCTGCTCATCATACTGGGCCATCGCCAAATAGATGGAGCTGATCGCTGCGCCAAAGAAATCATAGCTGGCGCTTGGTAAAGACGCACTCAGCTGAGTTTCCAATAGTTGGCCGATCGCGATCAAAAAAGAATTGGTAAGAATGTTAGTCAACTCGTTGATGACCGATTGCTTCAATTCTTCAGACGGATCGCTTTCTTGGATCATCAACTGACGCAATTTTGCGGCGGATTCATCCGTTAAGACAAACAAGAAGATCCCTCGAAACGCCCCTTCGATCTGGCTCATTACCACATGAACTTCTTTGTCTTCCGCCATGATCTGCTGATACAGGTCCTCATAAGCTAGAATCTCGACTTCCGGTACCCGCATATCGATCGGTTGTTGGACGAGCTTTGATAAACTCGTCGCAGCGTGACCACCGCCGATATTGATCAGTTCTTTTAGGCCATCGATCTGCAGCGCTGTATAACTCATAAGCGGTCATCCTTTTTTTCCTGACAGATGGCATGAATGTCTAAGATCAGTGCAATCGAGCCGTTACCCATAATCGTTGCTCCTTGATAGCGATTCAGCTTTTGCAGCAGCGGATCGATTTTCTTGATGACGATTTCTTGCTGGCCGATCAGTTCATCTGCCAAAATGCCGTGAAATTGCTGGTCATTGTTGACGATGATGGCGAATTTTTTCTCAGATGGATCGCTTTCGATCGCTAAGAGTTGATCGGTCCGAACCAAGGGAATCAACTCCTCTTGAAAACGATAGACCTCATCCGATACCGTCTGGATGATCTCTTCTTCTTTGACCATCACCACGCGTTCGACGAGATTTAATGGGATCGCAAAGGTTTCTGCTCCGACACGAACCATCAACGCTTGAATGATCGACAGGGTCAATGGCAATTTGATCACAAACTGCGTGCCTTTATTCGGCTGACTCTTCATTTCGATCGTGCCCCCTAATTGGGTGATCTTCGATTGCACAGCATCCATCCCGACACCGCGCCCAGAAATATTGGTCACTTCTTGCGCCGTTGAAAAACCAGGATGGAAAATCAGCTGCTGCAACGCTTCATCGGAAAGGCCTTCCGTTGCTAAGCCTTTCTTTTCAGCACTTGCTTTGATTACTTGCGGATCAAGGCCTTTGCCATCATCCTCTAAAGTAATGATCACGCGATTGCCTTCTTGGTAGGCCGCCAAACGAATCGTACCCTTGCGCGGTTTGCCCAATTTTTCTCGAACATCGGGTGCTTCGATGCCGTGATCGACAGAATTACGCAACAGATGGACCAGGGGCTCGCTCAACTCAGAAACCACTGTTTTATCCAATTCCGTTTCTTCCCCAAAAATGACAAGTTCCATTTCTTTTTGCAGTTCATTGGATAAGTCCCGAACCATTCGCGGAAAGCGGCTGAAGACGACGTTGACTTGCTGCATGCGGATCCGTAAGACCAAATCTTGCAGCTCAGAGGTCAATCGTGAAACTTGCTCTAAGGGGTCTTTGACTGCTTCGATGTTTTCCCGCTCACTGACATCTTCTAATTGATTGCGATAGACCACCAATTCGGACACGAGATCCAAGAATGAATCTAAGCGATTCAAGTCGACTCGGATCGATTGATTTTGGGCGGACGCATGATGCGCGGGCGCCGGCGATTTTTCTTTCGTTTCTGTTGTCGCTTGCTGAAGAGCAGAAGTCTCTGACTCTGGGGTCGGCACTGGTTGAAGCAGCTCTTCTGCCTCCTCCAACACAGCAGCTGAAGGATCAAACGGTGCCACCACGAAGGCTTCGATCTCACTATTGCTGGCGATGTTTTGCTCGACATCAGCCAGTGTTTGCTGCGTCAAATACAGCAGTGAAAAATCTGATTCAAAGGTGCCTTCTTCGAGTGTTTGGGCATCTGGTTCTGTATAGAGAACATCCCCTGCTTGGCCAAGCTTTTCCATGATCAAGAAGGCACGAGCACCTTTTAACATGGATTGGGCATCTAAGCGAACAGCAATTTGGACCGCTTGATAGCCATCTCCAGCCGCTTGCTCGATCACATACAGATCAGAAGGATCGATCTGTTGAAGCTGTGGGGTTAACGCGCCCACTGCGGTGGGTTTTTGGTTTGCTTCTGTCTCGGTTGATATACCGCCATAATGTTCCGTTTGGTCAAGTTCGGCCAATAAATCGGCAATTTGAGCTGGCTGCAGGTCGCGTTCTTCCCGCAAGTCCTCCACAAGTTCTGACAGGCGATCCAGACATTTGAAAATCAATGAGATCGATTGCTGGGTCACTTGCAAGGTCCCTGTTTTAAATAACTCAAAAATATTTTCCATTTTATGGGTCAGCTGCGTCATGACGTCATAGCCCATCGTTGCCGCCATCCCTTTAAGGGTATGGGCAGAACGGAAAATATCATTCAGCAAGGCGCTATCTTTTGGATCGTTTTCCAATTGCAAGACATGATCATTCAACTGTGCTAAATGATCGTCTGTTTCTTCAAAGAAAAGGGTACGATAGACACTATTGTCATCCAAATGGGTCCCTCCTTTACAAAATTATACTTTTTGATAGATAAACGAATCGATTTTCTTGAGACCGAATTGTTCCGCAAAATTGATCGTTTCTGTCGCTCCCGTAAACAAAATGCCCCCTGGGACCAATGCATCGCTGAATTTTTGATAGACGGCATCCCGAGCATCACTTTTGAAATAAATCGTCACATTGCGGCAAACGATCACATCAAAAGGCCCATTGTACGGGTCTTTCAAAAGATCGTGTTGCTTAAAATGAACTCGCCGTTTGATTTCTGGTTTGATTTGAAACTGGTTCTTTTCTTTTGCATCAAAAAAACGGGTACGTTCTGCCGCTGAGACATTCCGCAATTCGTGGTCTCGATAGAGTCCTTGCTTGGCTTTTGCCAAAATTTGCGTATCGATATCGGTGGCCAAGACATTGGCTGCGGCAATTTGATTTTTTTCTAGCAGCATGGCGATCGTATAGGGTTCTGCCCCAATCGAACATGCGGCACTCCAAATTTTTGGCAGCGTGGTTTTCGGGAGAACAATGGTTTTCAAGACGCGTTCAAAGGCGTCAAACAGTTCTTTGTTGCGATAAAATTCCGTTACGTTAATGGTGATATGGGCTAAAAAAGCCGCCCGCACCCCGTCATCGCCTTCGATCAATTGCTGGTACTCCCTCAACGTTTTTGCCCCGCTGTTTTCCATGATCGTAAGAATGCGGCGCTGCATTTGATTTTCTTTGTATGCGGCTAAGGGAATCCCTAATCGGCGATCCACCCACGCATTAAATAAGGCAAATTCTTCTTCCATCTTCTTCACCTGACCATCTGTGCAATTTTTGCTTCAATGCCCTGCAATGGCAGGACTTCATCTACGACTCCTTGTTCAATGGCATACCGCGGCATCCCAAAGACTGTACACGTTTCTTTGTCTTGAACGATCGTATAGCCCCCAGCCGCTTGGATCTGTCGTAAGCCAGCGGTGCCGTCTTTTCCCATCCCCGTCAAAACCACTGCCGCTAGTTGCGGGCCATAGTAGTCAGCTGCTGAGGAAAAAAGATAATCGACGGTTGGCCGCGTCCCATGCCGTTTTTCTCGCTGGTCCAGCTGCAGGTGCCCTTGTTGGACCGTCATGTGGTAATCCCCTGGACAAAGATACACTTGATTTTCGATCCGCATGCCGTCGACTGCTTCTTGTACTCGGACGGTTGTCTCTGTGTCTAAGCGTTTTGCAAAGGAAGCCGTGAAGCCCGCTGGCATATGCTGAACGATCAAAATCGGGCAACGCAAACGTGCAGGCAGACGGCGAATAATTCCCAGCAAAGCACGGGGTCCGCCTGTTGAAGCACCAATGACTAGCGCATCAAGTGATACCGGCAAGCTGTTTTGTGTCAGCTTAGTGGGCTGGGCAATCGTTGGTACTGGCGGGTGAACCGTACCGACTTCATGATCCATCGCCAAAATCTTTTGATGAAATTCAGCGATCCATTCTTTTTCGATCATCGATAGACTGACGGGTTTTTCCACAAAATCTCGGGCGCCAAGCGCCAAAGCCTCAATCGTGGTTTCTTGATTGGTTAATGAACTAAGCATGATGACGGGAATGGCTGATTGCTGTTTCATCCTCCGCAAGGTCTCTAATCCGTTCATCACTGGCATCTCCACATCCATTACTACCAAATCGATCGCTTCTTTGGTCAGATAGTCCAATGCTTGTTTGCCATTGCGGGCAGCGACGGTCACCTCAATATCAGGCAGCTGATTCAATAAATCTGTCACTACTTTCCGCATGAATGCCGAATCATCGACGATCATTACTTTTTTCATGTCCCTGTACTCCTTTTACAAATAAACGATTTCTTGTTTGACTTGCCGAACCATGGTCTTGAAATCCTGAAGATCTACGATCATCGTTCGACCAGCGCTGCCGCCAACATGTTTGGCTACGATCGGAATGTTTAGCCGAGCCAAGACTTCCTCGACGGCTTCAATATTGCGCTGGCCAATATTGCTGGCAGCGTTAAGCGTCTGGAACTGAAACATATTGGCGCCGCCAACGATTTTCGCTTGAAAGCGAGGTCGACGGATCTTTTGTTCTAGCTCAGCCACCATCGCTGGCAATGCCAAATCCGCAAACTTCTCGGGCTTGATTTCCCGCTTGTGCAAAAAAGGCTGACTATCTGGTAGCATAATATGACTCAAGCCGCCGATATGACTGGCTTCATCGTAAATGATCGTGCCGATGCAAGAACCTAAACCCACCGTGATCAAACGCGTTGGCGCTTGGGCGATCTTATACTCCGAGATCCCCACATGCAGTTCCTCATTCACGGTCATCATTGTCATGGTCATTGGCGGCTGCCAATTCCTCTGTCTGATAGGCGTCTAACTCCGCCGTCATCTCAGCGGCTTGTTCATAGCTGAAGAGAAACGGCAGCTCCAATGCCAGCACAAGTTCATCGTCTTTTTTCAGAAAGGATTCGATATAGTTTTGCTTGAGTCCTGATGTATTTAGTTCCGCATTGCTAGGACTTTCAACTAGCGGTAAAATGCCGACGATCTCTTCCACGTAAAGGCCGATCGCCTGCTCTTGCCAGTGACACAACAAGACCACATTTTGCCCAGTTTCCGGTGTAAATTCATCAAACAGCTTTTTGCGGATGTCAATGATCGGCACCATCGCCTCTTCAAAAGGCTGGATCCCCAGCACGAAATCCGCCACTTCTGGCAGCTGGGTAAAAGAAGCAGCCTCAATGACCCGTACCACATAGTCGATACGCAAGGCAAAGAGTTGTTGATGACTTTTAAATACAACGTATTGTTCCATTGGCGTCACTGCTCCTTTTTAGAATTTGAAACTATCCACTTGGAATTTAAGGATAGTGGCGATCGTTTCGATCTCTTGCACATTCCGTTCAAAGTCTTCGATGACTAAGTAGAAGTCTTCTAAGTTTGCCGTTACTTCTTGGGTGCCGGCAGAGGTTTCCGAAACAGCAGCCGAAATGTTGCTGACGGAAACTTGAACCATGTCTTTTTTCTCAACGATCCCGGTAATATGGGCTTCCACGGCTTGAATACTTGAAACCAATTTTTCAACAATATCAGAGATCTCATTGGCTGATTCGATCGCTTTGTTGATATTGTTGGTTTGTTTTTCGCCGCTTTCAAAGGAATCCGTCACTGCAGAGACCACTTTTTCCGATTTTTTGCGGATCGTTTCAATGATCGAACGAATGCTTTTCGTTGATTGACTGCTTTGTTCCGCCAAGCTGCGGACTTCTTCCGCAACGATGGCAAACCCTCGGCCCGCTTCTCCAGCTCGAGCTGCTTCGATGGATGCATTCAATGCCAGTAAGTTGGTCTGATCAGAAATGTCATTGATCAGCTGAACGATCTTACCGATGCTTTGGACATCTTCGTTCATGTCGTTCATGCTTTCTACTAATTCTGCTTGGTTTTGCCGTTCGATCTCCCAGCTTTCAAATACATGGAACATCATTTCCGAATTGTGGACATTGCTGCTTTGGGATTGACCGACATAGCCGTTCATCAATTCGATCTCTTTGTGGATCTCTTCGATACTTAAGGCTAGCTCGTCCATATCAAAGGAGGTTTGTTCCGCTTCGGAGGCTTGTGAACTAGTGGCATCTGCGATGGCATTCATCGTCTGACGCACATTTTCAATTGAATTTTTGGCATTTTTTGAGGTTGTCGTTAGGCCGCCTACCATTTTTTCCATTCGGCTGCTTTCTTCGTGCATGCCAACGATCACCGCTTTGAAGGTGTTTAAAACCCCTTGAAAACGATTTTGAACTTGCCCAAAAAGAGAAGTCTGGTCGCTGCTGCCGATCTCATCGATATGCGACAGATCGCCAGAACCGACTGCTTCTAGTTCTGTCAATAACGTATCCATGCCCGAGTGGGTCTCTTTTTTTACCAAATAGGTCATTCCTACTAACACTGCGATTTCTAGCAGCAATACGATCACTGAAAAAATAAAGAAACTTTTTGCTGCTTGTCCGTCTCCGTGGGTGCGGATCACGAAGAAATAGCATCCTAATAATACGATCAGGGTAAATCCTAGCGGAATCAACGCCGCCAAGCGGATTTTTTTGATGATAGCTTGTACCTTCTTCTTCATAACAGTATCCTTTCCTATGCAAAATGATCAGTCGTGCTGTTTATCAAGATTCGCTCTTCACTTGATAATCGTTGGGTCACTCCTTCTTTATCCGATTATGAAAACAATCTTCTAGTTCTTTAATCGGATCTTTTGCTAGAAAAGTTAAGCATCTTCACCAGACATATGTATCTTTTGGATCAGCAAAGCGCGTATAGCCGCCTTGGTATTCATCACGAATCAAACGACCGTTTTGCAGCTCGACTACTCGATTACGGACCGTATTGACCATCGTGCTGTCGTGGGTCGCCAAGAGGATCGTGGCACCGACTTGATTGATCCGCAAGAGCAGTTTCATGACTTCAACGGCTGATTTCGCATCCAGATTGGCGGTGGGCTCATCGGCGATCAAGACTGCTGGCTCTGTGACGATCGCCCGCGCGATCGCTACTTTTTTGCGCTGTCCCACGGAAAGCTCTTCAGGATAGTGATCCTTTTGAGGAAACATGCCCACCAGTTGCAGTGCTTTGGCGGTTTTTTCCTGACGCAGCTTGCGGGGAGTGCCTAGTACTTGCAGCGCATAGTCAACGTTTTTGGCAACCGTCAGATAAGGAAGCAAAAGGTCTTCTTGTCCGACGATACCGACTTGTCGTCGAATCATATAGAGATGACGGTCTTTGAGTTGTTCCAACAAGACATTGCCGACTTGGATAGAACCAGCCGAAAGCTCTTCTTCTTTCAAGAGCAATTTGAATAATGTCGATTTGCCGGCACCACTGGGACCCACCACATAGATAAATTCTCCTTGAGGGATCGCAACAGAAATATCGGCCAATGCCAACGTACCATTGCTGAATTTTTTACTGACCTTGGTTAAGCGAATCATGTTCTTTCTCCTCTAATCTGTAAAACGATTGATCACGGACCACATCTCATCAGCTGTCTGCATGGCTTTCGTATTCAATCCATACGCACGCTGGGTCGTTAACAAGTCTGTCATGGACGTCGCTAGATCCACCGTCGACTGTTCTAACTGTCCTTGCAACACGCTGCCAAAGGCTGCCGGATTGGTTTGCGAAGTAAGCAACGCTTGATCACCGGCACTGTACAGTTGGTTGCCCACTGACGTGATGTTTTCTGTATTCGTCGGCTGATAAAGGGTCAGCTGTCCCAACACGCGAGTCTGACCATTTTCTTCCGTCGTCAACTGACCGCTGGCATCTATTGCGATTTGCTGCGCATCTGGCCACTGCGCGGTCGGTACGTTTGTGGTCATTGCCACAGGGTATCCTTCACTATTGACTAATTGCTTGTTCTCACTTAAATGAAAATTGCCTGCTCGACTTAGCAGCAATTGACCGGTTTGGTCCCGAACCCCGAAAAAGCCATTGCCTTGGATCGCGAGATCTAATGGCTGAGCAGTGCCCGCCAGATTGCCTTGGGCAAAACTGGTGGTCGTGGTTGCCTTCGCCCCCATTGACGCACCATATTGGGCGGCGTTGCCATTAAACAGCGTTTCTTCTGCACCGATGGCATTTTCCATCAATGCTTGAAAGTGCGTCGTTTGTGCTTGGTAACCATTGGTATTGACGTTGGCAATATTGTTGGCTGTCGTGTCTAAGTTTGTCTGCAAATGATTCATCCCAGAACGGCTGATTCCTAATAATCCACTGATATTCATTGACTCATCCTCAAATCTTTCCTAATTCGTTGACCGCTTTTTGCAATGTCTGATTCGTTGAACTCAAGACTTTCTGATTGGCTTCAAATTCCCGAGAAGTCTGGATCATCGCCACCATTTCATCGGCAACCGCTACATTGGCTTGTTCTAAGGCACCTTGTTGGATCACTGGTGCATTCACAGTGGTTCCTGCTGCGTTGCTAGTCACGTAGTTTTGACCATCTGTAGTCAATGCTTCTTGGGGGAATGTTTGGATCTGAAAGTTCGCTGGTCCTAAGGCGCTGACTGCTTGTCCATTGGCACCCAAGACAAGATAGCCTTCTTGTGTCACGTATTGATTCTGCTGATTGACAGTAAAGTCGCCATTTCTCGTATACAACCGCTGACCCGCATTGTTTTGAACGACAAAGTAGCCTTCGGAAAGCAGTGCAAAATCACTGGCTTGTCCCGTCTGTTTGACAGCACCTTGGTCTTGACTGATCGTACTGCCTGCTAATTGCGTCCCTAAAGACAATCCACCGATGTCACGGCGGGTATCCGCATTGGGCCCGCTTTGGTAATTATGCAATGCCACTTCGTCTAGCGTCGACTGGAATAAGGTTTTTGCTTGATACCCTGTTGTATTGACATTGGCAATATTGCCGCTCGTCGTCTCTTGTCGCTTTTGTAATAATGAAATGTTCCGTGATAAGACATCCAGTCCTCGAATCATGCCAGTTCCTCCTCAATCAATGTGCTCAATTTGGCAATCGTTTTGCCATGAATTTGTGAAACTCGCGGAATCGAGACTTCTAAGATTTCAGCGATTTCTTTTAACGTCAGTTCTTCGGTATAGTACAAACTTAAAATCAATTGTTCCCGTTCCCCTAATTTTTTGATGCACGCAACCAAAGCGGTGCGTTTTTCTTCGGCGACCAAGGTATCTTCGACATTTTCGGCTGGATCCCGAACCATATCTTTTAAGGTCATGCCTTCTTCTTGGTAAGCAAACAAGGTATCTTCCAAAGAGACGCTGGCTAAGTAGTGCAGACTCTCATAAATATCCGCTAATTGACTTTGGTTGATTCCCAGCTGTTTGCAGATCTCGGTGTCGGTCGCTTCTCTTTTGAGGCTTTGCTCCAACTCTTGCCGTGCTTGATAAAACTGATTGACTGCCGCCATTTTGTATCGGGAGATTTTGGCGTGCTTGCGTACTTCATCAATAATTGCCCCTTTGATACGAATCGCTGCATAGCTTTCAAAAGGAACTTTTTTTGAGGGATCGAATTTCCGCAAGGCATCCATCAGCCCAATCACCCCAATATTGTAGAGATCGCCTGATTCATAATCGGCGGTTTTGATAGACAGGCGCTGAACCACCCGTTCCACTAGCGGCAGATACTTGATGATCTCCGCTTCTCGATCGACTTCATACATCGGCGATGCCCCTTCCTAAGAAAATTCTGCTTAAATGTCAATACTGCCCACCGTTTCGATCGCAATTTCATTGGGAATCTCATTCAGAGAAAGAACGGCGATATCTGGAAAATTAAAAACGATCATTTTTTTGAATGCTAACCGGATCTTAGGCGATGCCAGAATCACGAAATTGATATTTTGAGCGATCGCCGCATGTTGGATCCCACTGATGGAATCCAACAGCTTGGTCACGGTATCTGGTTTTAAGACCGGGTACGAGCCAGTTGCGGTTTTTTGGATACTTTGAGCGATGATTTCTTCTAGTTTCGGCTGGATCACCGCCACTTGCAGCTCGTGGTTCTCATTGGCATACTTGGCAGCGATCGTCCGTTTCAGTGCTTGGCGAACATATTCTGTCAAAACTTCTACGTCTTTCGTGACAACGCCGTAATCGGCTAAGGTTTCTAAGATCGTTGCTAAGTCATTGATGGGAATTTGTTCATCCAATAAATTTTGTAAAACTTTTTGGACCTCGCCGAGCCGCAAAATATCGGGGATCAATTCATCGATCACGACATTGTACTGCTCTTTGATGCCCTCCAATAATTTCTTGACTTCTTGGCGACCTAACAGCTCTGGTGCATGGGCATAGATGATTTCTTTTAAGTGTGTTGCGATCACGGTCAACGGCTCGATAATCGTAAACCCTTGCAGATCCGCCATCTCCTTATCGGATTCATCGATCCACATAGCATCCAGATGAAAGGCTGGTTCTTTTGTTGTGATTCCTTGAAAAGGAAATGGCTCTTCATTCGGGCTGATCACCATGACTTTGTTCGGGTAAATATCGCCGCGGCCGACTTCGTTGCCGCGGATCTTGATCACGTAATCATTGGCATCCAAGTAGAGGTTGTCGCGAATACGAACGGGACTGACTAAGATCCCTAATTCTCTAGCACTCTGTTTACGGATCGCCACGATGCGGTTCATCAAGCTGTTGTCGATCGAACTATCCACGATAGGGATCAGACCATAACCGATTTCCACTGAGATTGGTTCCACTTGGAAGGAAGCCACGGAATCGTCTTCTTCCTGTGCTTCTTTTTTGCGTTCCAGTGCCAGTTTTTGTTCCCATTGTTTTTGTTCCACTCGCTGCTTTTCTTCTTTTTGCGTCACCAGAAAGCTGGCTGCGAAAAGGCCTAAGCCAATCAACACAAAAGGCACAAAAGGAAACCCGGGAACTAAAGCTAAAACGAAGAGAATCGCCCCCACGATCCGAAACAGTTGGGGATTACGCATCACATCTGCCGCAATATCCAAACCAAAGGAACTATCGTTATCGGAACGAGTCACGATCACCCCAGAAGCAATCGAAATCAGTAAAGAGGGAATCGAGCTGACCAAGCCATCCCCGATCGCCAGTTTCCCGAATTGGGCGAAGGCTTCCATGACGGTCATTTGTCCGCCCATGGAGAAAATGATCGCCCCACCAACTAAATTGATGACAGTGATCAAGATCCCTGCGATCGCATCTCCTTTGACAAACTTGCTGGCACCATCCATCGAACCAAAGAAATCAGCTTCTCGCTGCAGATCTTTTCGTCGTTTGCGGGCATCCGCTTCTGTGATCAAACCGGCATTTAGGTCGGAATCGATCGCCATTTGCTTGCCGGGCATCGCATCCAATGTGAATCGAGCAGTCACCTCTGAGACACGCCCTGCACCATTGGTCACGACGACTAGCTGAACGACCATGATGATCACGAACAAAATGATCCCCACGATATAATTGCTGCCGGCAACGACATTGGCAAAGGCATCGATCACGTGTCCGCCATTTCCTTGGGTCAAGATCAAACGAGTGGAAGATAGGTTCAAACCTAAACGAAACATCGTTGTGATCAGCAGCAAGGTTGGAAACGTAGTGAATTCCAACACTGATTTGGTAAACAGGGTGATCAGTAAAATGTTGATCGCAATCGTCAAATTGATAATGATCAAAATATCTAATAATGCACTCGGTAATGGAATAATAATCAAACCAATAATAGCTAGGACGATCACCGAGATTAAGATATCCGCCAGACCAATGCCTTTTTTCGGTTTTGAGGCAGCCTCATTCATTTTTGTTCCTCCTGTTTCCTTAAATCTTGCCGCGTTGGCTTTCTTCTAACTGATAGACCAAAGCGATGATTTCGGCAATGGCTTCATACATTTCAACAGGGATCAGATCCCCGGGTTCTACTTGACGATAAAGGGCCCGTGCCACTTCACGGTTTTCGATCTGTGGGATATTTTCTTTCAGGGCTTCTGCTTTCATCCGCTGCGCCAGCTGATCTGCCCCTTTGGCCAAGACCCGAGGCACCCCTTCACTGCTGGCATCGTAACGAATCGCAATGGCGAAGTGGGTCGGATTGGTGATCAAAACCGTCGCTTCTTTGACGTTGGCGATGGCATTTTGGGTCATCGAACGGTACTTCGCTTTGCGCTGTGCTTTGACTTGCGGATCACCTTCCATTTGCTTGAACTCTTCTTTGACTTCCTGCTTGCTCATCATCAAGTTCTTACGATGGCTATAGCGCTGGTAGCCGTAGTCGACTACGGCTAAAATGATCAAGAAAATCGAAATCTGTAAAAACAATTCTTTGGCCCGCAGCAGCATGAACAGGATCGTTTTTTCCAACCCCACTTCACTCAAACCCAGTAAAACAGGGACGGCGGCTAAAAATTGTTGATAGCACAAGTAGACGATCACGCCGAATTTCGCCAATGTTTTGCCTAAATTCATCAACGAGCGCAAACTGAATTGCTGCTTGATCCCGCTGATGGGGTTCAGCTTTTTAAAATCTGGTTTGATGGCCTTGCCGGAAAACAACAGACCGACTTGGGCATAATTCGTGATAAGCCCGACTCCGAGCGCAACCAGAAAGACGGGCGCACACAACAAAAGCAGCAGCAAGATACTCTGCACCCCCAGTTTTGGCAGATCCGCCAAACTGGTTTGATAATCAGCCAGCTGCGCCAAACTTTGGGAAAAATAAGGCAAAAAAGAAGCGGCGAAAAACTGCCATAAAGACAGGATCAAAAATGAGAAGACCAGCAGCGAAACAGCAGCTGCTAATTCCTGGGTCTTAGGTACCTCCCCGCGTTTGCGGGCATCCCGCAGCCGCTTGGCACTGGGTAGCTCGGTTTTGCCATCTTTTTCTGCCATCTTCTCACCTCCTGCTGGCTGCCTGTTACTTTATTGAAAGGACTCGATAAACTCCTGCAAGTAGCGGACCGTATCTGGCAAGTGTTTGCCTAAGTACGAAAGGACATTGGGTAATAGCAAGAGAAACACCACAAAACTGATGGCAGTTTTCATCGAGAGACTCATCATCAAAATATTGATCTGGGGGATCGAACGAGAGATCACACCTAGCACGAGGTCCACCAACAGCAGCGCAATGATCATTGGTGCCGCAAGATTGACTGCCATCACCATCATTTGGCTGAAAAGTTTGACGATGCCTTCAACCGTCGTGCCTTGGATCACCACAGAGCCTAAGGGCACGATCCGAAAAGACAACAGCAGTGCTGTGATCAGTCGATGATGCAGATCAAGACCAAAAAACACAGCGATCGTCAGCCAATAGTACGTTTTGCCATACTGGGAAGAGGCGATTTGCAACGTCGGATCATAGGCTTGCGCCATCGAAAAGCCTACTTGAAAGTCGATCAATTGGCCCGCAATTTCCACACCGGTAAAGACCAGCTGGCTCAAATAGCCCATCGCCATCCCAAACAGTACTTCTTTGATGACGAAAACCGTCAGCATAAAGAGGGAAAGCTCGGGAATTGCAGGTGCCGTCGGCAGACATAGGACCGTCAACGCCATGCCGATCACGATTTTTGCCAGTGACGGAAAATTTTGCTGTGAGAAGATCGGACAAAGGATGACAAACGCCAATATTCGACAAAAAATCAACACCGTCGCTTGAATCGTCGCCATCAGGTTTCCTCCTTACATTGCCGCAATCATTTTGAAGATCATTTCGGTAAAATTCAACAAGAGATTCAGCATAAAATTCCCCGCCAAGATCAAGGTCAAAAAAATCGCTAATAGTTTCGGCACAAAGCTCAACGTTTGTTCTTGGATTTGGGTAGTGGCTTGAAAAATACTGATCACCAATCCAACGAGCATGCCGACCAATAAGGCAGGGCCAGATATCGCTAAAATTCGAAGAAAGGCTTCCCTTAGCACATCAAGTACCATTTCTACTGTCATTTCCTCTTGGCTCCTTTCTTAGCGGCTATTGAAAGCTCTTGATCAGCGACTCCACGATCAGATACCAGCCATCCACTAAAACAAAAAGTAAGATCTTGAAGGGCAGTGAGATCATGATCGGCGACAGCATCATCATCCCCATCGACATCAAGATACTAGAGACGACCAGATCAATGATCAAAAAGGGGATAAAAATCAAAAAGCCGATACTGAAAGCCGTTCGTAACTCACTGATAATAAACGCCGGTACCATAACGGTCAGAGGAACATCGTCAGAAGAATGATACTTTTCGGTCTCCCCATCAGCTTCCGCAAACAAGGCAATGTCTTTTTCCCGTGTCTGTACCATCATAAAGGCCTTGATCCGTTTTTCTGAGCGGTCAAAGGCTTCGGCTTGGCTGATCTCTTGTCGATCAAACGGTTCAATCGCTTGCTGATAGACGTCGGTATACACAGGTTTCATAATAAAAAATGTCAAGAATAAGGCCAACCCGATCAACACTTGATTGGGCGGGTTTTGCTGTGTACCTAACGAACTGCGCACAAAGGACAAAACCATGATGATACGAGTAAAAGAAGTCATCATGATCAGCAAGACTGGTAAAAGGGAAAGCAGCGTCAGCAACAAGAAAGTATTGATCGTATCACTTGAGCCATTCCCATTCGACAATAAATTGTTGATGGTGGAACTGACGTCTTCCGTGTCTAGCGCAAATGCCGTCTGCGGAAGCATCAGACTGCTGAAAAGGACCGCAGCCATGATCTTGATATCTCTGCCTTTGATCTTCATTTTTGCTTGCCTCGTTTTCCAGCAATTTCCGCCTTGGCTTTGTTTAGCCATTCAGAAAAATCTTTGCCAGCTTGCACTTGGGTGCTTTCTAGGCTTTGCTGTAAAAAAGCGGCCGTTTCTTCTTGCGTCAACTCTTTGATGATCTGATTTTGCTGTTCAGAAAAGCTCATGACGTAACATTTGTCCATGATTTGGACGATCCCGATCGAAGACGACTTGCTGACGGCGATTTTTTGCAAAATACGCAACTGGTGATTGTGCTGGTTCGTGTAACGATTCAAATATTTCAAACTAATGTTGATCAAATAAAGAATAAGCAGCAAAAACCCAATCATTTTGACCAGCGATAAAAATGTTTCCATCAACATGCCTCTTTCTATTGGATCACTAAATCCGTCACATAAACATCCTTGGCGATTTCTGATCCGTATTCCTGATTAATTGTTTCTTTCAATGCTTTTTTTAAATTCGGTACACTTTCGGCGGAGCTCAAAATACCGCTGGCCTTTTGTTGGCGCAATAAGTTTACGACGCTGTCACGAATGACAGCCACATTTTTCGTGGCTTCCGCGCTTTTTTCCTCATCCGCCACTAAAATCGATAAATTGACCTTCATGTATTGCTGCTCTTGGTTGTCTTCTTTTGCCAGATTGACTAAAAATTCATCCAATGCCACGATCGCTTCGTCTGAGGAGATTTTGCTGCTGTCTTTTGCTGTTTCAGCAGCTGCTGTTTTTTCCCCCGTCAAAAAGTGATTCGTCACTAAGGTTCCGCCGATACTGCCGCCGACTACCACGATCAAGAGGATCGGCAGTAAAACAACCATGTTCAAGCCTTTTTTCTCTTTTTCTGCTTTTGGTACTTTTTCTTCTTTTGCCATCTTTCCCACCCTTACGTTTTCACTTGGTTCGAATGGATCACCGTATGATACTCGATCACCCGCTGCGCAACTTCTTGCGCAGCTTCCGTCACCACTAAGGTTTTGCCGTCTATCAGTGTGATCAATGTATCCGGCATTTCTTCGATCCGATAAATCAATGTTGGATTTAAATAGAATGGCTTGCCATTCAATGCGGTCACTAGAATCATGGTCAAACTCCTCTCAATGATGAAGCGTCACGTTCTTAACGTTTTAGATTCAATAATTCTTGCAGCATTTCATCAGAAGTCGTAATACTTCTTGAATTTGCTTGATAGGCACGGCTCGCAATGATCATTTCGGTAAATTCTGTCGAAAGATCGACATTCGACATTTCCAAGGCACCTGCTTGCAGCGTTCCCGCTCCATTATTGCCGGGGCCTGCAACGATCGCATTTCCTGAGTTGCTGGTTTGGATATAGTTGTTGCCGCCGACTTTTTCTAAGCCTTCTGGGTTATTGAAGGTTGCGACACCGACTTTTCCCATCACAAAGGTTTGATTGCCGTATTTTGCCAACACTAAGCCATTGGCATCGATTGCCATGGAGTTATAGGTCAAGGTTTCCCCATTGACGGTCAGTGTGCTTGGGATCGACAAGGGAGATACCGCACCTTGTCCGCTCAATGCCGTGTTTTCATCAAAGTTGTCATCATAGACAACTGGTTGACCGCCATTGACTGAACGACCTAAGACTTGCATCCCATCACTATTGGTCAAGGTTCCGTTGCTGTCGCGAACAAATGCGCCATCTCGTGTGTAATAGGTTTCGCCATTTGCTCCTGGTCCTTGTACCATAAAGTAGCCTTGTCCGCTGATATAAAAATCCATGCTGCGGCCAGTCGATTGCGGGGCACCGACTGTATTGATGGTATCGATGGAGCCCGTCTGAACCCCTAAACCGATCTGCGTTGCATTGATCCCGCCTAAGCCGTTGCCTGGTGCAGTTGCGTTAGACATCGTTTGGCTCATCATGTCTTGGAAAAGGACTCGACTTGATTTGAACCCAACCGTATTGACGTTGGCGATATTATTTGAAACCACGTCCATTTTCGTTTGAAGATTTTTCATTCCACTGACACCTGAATATAATGATCGTAACATGCTTATTTTCCTCCTTATGGTTGACGTATTTTCCTCTGTCATTCAGAAAATACTTGCAGCCCCTTTTCAGTCCAGCTGCTATTTGATAAATGTGGCGCTGTCAATATTGGTGACGGTGTGAAGCTCATTCATCCCCATCGCCGTAATGATGGTTCGTGAATGGACATCGGCGATCAAGCCCATATCTTTGTAAACAAGCAGTGATTCTTTGCTGCCTTTTTCCGCTAGCTCGCTAAGCGCCGTTGAAAGGGATTGGTAATCATCGTCTTGTAAGGTCAATTCCCTTGCGGTCAAACGCTTTTGCGCATGGTGCGAGACTTTGATGTCGTTTTGTTTTTGTTCAAGCATTGAAGAGAAGGCTTGTTTGTCCACGGCTTTGCGGGGATTTTGATAAGGCTCCCCGGCAACTTTTTGCAGCCCCTGTTGAATCGTCAAACTCATTTTGCTTCGCCGCCAATCTCTTGGATCGCACTCATACTGTATTCTTTGCCATTTACGACGATCGTGGCGTAGCCATTGGCAAAGCGGACCTTTTCGATGGTTCCTGACAATGTTTCTGTGCCGTCCATCAGAGTGACTTGTTTATTGATCAAGCTAAAAGCTTGCTGCTGTTGCTGTAAAATCACCGAGGTCGTCAACGTTTCGCTCAATTCATTCAAGCTCTCTAAGGTCGTAAATTGAACCAGTTGCGAGATATAGTCGGTGCTACCACCACCAGAAGAATCGCTGCCTCCCATCGATGGGTTGCTCATAGATGCTGCTAAGATCTTCAAAAAATCATCCATGGAGATATCTGAAGATTTTTTTGTTTGCGTTAATGCCGATGTATTGGCAATACCGGCCGCAGCTGCTGTAATTTCATCTGCCATAGGTCTCCTCCTTTACACTAAAATACTGATCGCATGATCGATCGGTGCTAATTGCTGCTCTTCTTCAACCGTATTGCTTTGATGAAATGGCTTTTTGCTTTGTCCTTTTTGAGCCTGTAAAAAACGCTGTTGGTTTAACTGACTGTCACTTGCCATCATACTGCCGGCAAAGGATTGATTTGACAGCGGACCAGCCTGCTGGACAGAAGCTAACGTAGGTTCTTTGATTGCTAGGATCGGCTGCTCTTGCTTTTGCAAAACTTGCTCTAGCTCATGCTTGATGGACAGCAATAATTCTTTGGCTTGCGGCTGCTGAACGGTCAGTTCTAAGCGGCTGCCTTGGGCATTCGTTTCTAGAGAAAGCTGGATCGTGCCTAATTTCTCGGGAACGAATTGCAACGTGATTTTTTTCTCGCTTGACGTGCTGCTCGTTTGGACGAGTTGGGCAGTCGCTTTTGCTAAGGGCAGAGCCGCTTGCTCCATACTCGCTTTTGTTGGCGCTAGTCCTTGCTTGCTCAAAAGGGGAGAAACATCAAGCAGTTGCAGTGCTGGTGTCGCCATTTCATTGTCGGTTACTGCCGAAAAAGCAATGGCTTGTGCAGAAACAGCTTCCGTATTTTTGGCGACTGTTTCCTTCGTGCTTTGCAAGGTGCTAGTCGTATCCGTCGCTTGGTGGGTCACTGGCGACACTTGATCCAATGGTCCCGTTTGGCCCAATTGAGCGGTCCCTTCGGTGGACTGTTTCAGCTGTGCTTCTGTCGTCTGCGCAATCGCGGCTTTTGTTACTGAATCGATTTCCTTGAAAGTCGCGATCCCTTTTGCCGTGGACTGCTCTTCGCCTACTAAGTCTTCTGGCAAAGGCGTTTCAAGCGTTGGTGCTGCGGCTTCACTTCTGTCATTTGTCATCAAATCCAGACCTTCAAGCGTAGACTCGGAGGGGTCGATGACTGTGGTGGCTACGTCTATTGGTGCTAAAGCTGCTGTGGCGCTTGTTTGGTTCTGCTCCGTCGTTACCATTGATGCCTGTGCCGCTTCCTGAACCAAGCCTGCAAAAGGTGTCTGGCTGATCTGGCTCATTTCTGGCGCTTGCGTCGTTGCAGATTGTTCAGCTGCTGAAGTGATTTCTGACTCCTGCGGCAGATGTTCCATACTGCTGGCCGTACCCATTTCTGGTGCGGCGGCGATTTGCTCCGTCATCCCTGATGTTTCGATAGGGGCTGGCAGGTTGCTGCCTGCTTGAACTGTCAGCTGTCGCATCATCAAACTGAAGACCTCTGGTGACGCCTCCATCTTTTTTGATTTGCTACCGACAGGTACAGCGGTTGCGGCACTTGTTGTGATCTCTTTCATTGTTCACCTCCTCTCAGCTGATGCTTTAAAACCAAGGTCATCTCATCACTAAAACATTAGTTCTTTAAGAAAATAAGGCGCGATTGCCGAACTCATCCAATTGTTTTTGCTCTTCCAATTGCTGTTCATAGGTGTATTCAGCAAATTGTTTTTCTCGCAGTTTTTCCACGATCTTGCGTTCCTGCTGCGCTTCTACCACTACCGATAAAGACTCTGCCAATTCTTGCTTCACGTGAAACATTTTGTTCTGAACCTCATCGATGGTGGCATTCAAAGCAAGCAAATAGCGTTGCTGCACTTGCATCCGCCCAATGGTCATTTCATTGACATCAAAAAGCTGGGCTTTTTCCTGTGCCAGCGTGTTCAGGTGCTGTTCTTGCTGAATCAACAATTGCTGTTTTTGGGCGTACGCTCGTTTGGCTTCTTGCTCAATGGTTTTTCGGTGATCCAATACTTTTTCTAAGGAAAAGTGAAATGCTTGCATGGTTGCTCCTTTATGATCTGTTTTACATGGTCGAACGCTGGCGCTCGATCAGCGCTTCTTCACTGAACAAATGCGCCAATTCAAAAATCGTTTGTTCAAATGGGATCCGCTCATCCACTTTTTGCTGTAAAAACCGTAGGATGGGGTGATGCAACGCGATCGCTTGGTCGGTCAACGCATTACTGCCGCTTTTGTAAGCACCGATATCGATCAAATCCTTGGCCTCTGCATAAACGGCCATGTTTTCTTTTAGTTCCCCCGCATGTTCATGCTGTTCCTCAGAAACGAGGGTCTTCATCAAACGGCTGAGGCTGTTTTGAATATCGATGGCAGGATAATGATTTTGAGCGGCGATTTTCCGTGACAACAGAATATGACCGTCAAGAATCCCCCGCACCGCATCAGCGATCGGTTCATTCATGTCATCACCTTCTACCAAGACGGTATAAAAGGCAGTGATCGAGCCTTTGTCAGACATCCCACTGCGCTCTAACAACTTCGGTAAAGCTGTAAACACAGAAGGGGTATAGCCTTTGGTCGTCGGTGGTTCACCTGTTGATAAACCGATCTCCCGCTGCGCCATCGCAAAACGGGTCACCGAATCCATCATCAATACGACTTTCTTGCCTTGATCGCGGTAATACTCAGCGATCGCCGTTGCCACATGAGCCCCTTTTAGTCGTACAAGAGGTGGCATATCGGAGGTAGCACAGACAACGACCGACTTGCGGTAGCCTTCTGGGCCTAGATCATTTTCAATAAATTCTTTGACTTCTCGTCCTCGCTCGCCGATCAAGCCGATCACGATGACATCTGCTTCGCAATAACGAGCCAGCATCCCCAATAAGGTACTCTTACCGACCCCGCTGCCAGCAAAAATGCCGATCCGTTGGCCAAGGCCGACGGTCAAAAGACCATCGATCGCCCGGACACCTGTCGGCATGATCTCAGCGATTTTTTGACGACGAAAGGGGTCAGGAGAATCTTGACTAACTGGATATTCTGACGCAGTTTCCAGATCCAGCGCCATATCTAACGGTCGCCCTAGTCCATCTAAGGTGTGCCCTAGCAGCGTATCATCGATTTTTACCGTCAACGATTTGCCAGTTGGCCGCACTAAACAGCCCGGTCCGATGCCTTCTAGCTGATCAAGGGGCATCAGGAGCACGGTTTTTTTCACAAAGCCCACGACTTCGGCTAAAGCTGTATGTGTCTTGTTTTGCAGTGCGACTTCACAGATTTCTCCTATGAAAACCGACAACCCTTCGACTTTGATCAGCAGACCTACGACTTCGCTGACTTTGCCGTAAGTGGTAAAGAACGGCTGTGCTTGCGCTGTTTTGCGCAGCGCTGTGATCGGTAATTCAAACGTCATTCCTTCACACTGCTTTCTAAAAATTGGCTCAAAAAGCGAGCGATTTCTTCCCTCAGTTCAAAAACCACCAAGGCATTTTCAGATTCGATACAAAAATCGTGTTCCGCCAAGCCGTCATCTGCCATGAGTAAATAGCGAAACCCGCTGATCGTCTGTTTTTTGGTTTCCAACAATTCTCGCAACCCTGCAAGATGCTGCTCTTGGCTGCGAATAGTCACAAATTGATCGGGTTGTTCAAATTGCCATAGCACAGACTCCACAAAAGGCAGGAAGCCTGCTTGCTCGTCTGTAAAACGTTGATTTATCAAGGCTTCGGCGATTGCCGTGCCGTAAGCGATCATTTCTTGCTTTTTCTCTGAGCGAAAGGTGTTGATTTCAGAAACGGCTTCAGCGACATTGGCTTGGGCTTGTGTCATCAATGCTTGCGCGGCTTCTTTGCTGGCATTGAGTCCTTCTTGATAGCCTTGTTGAAAGCCGTCTGCTTGTCCTGCTTGAAAGCCTTCCGTTCTCGCTTCTGCTAGAATTTGCGTCGCTTGCGCTTGTGCATCGGTCAAGATTTGCTGTTTCAAGGCTTCCATTTGCTGCAGATGCCGTTCCTGCTCCAATTGGCGTGCACGTCTAGCCGCTTGCAGTTCTGGGTCTAAGCTCGGTTTCTCAATCGGCGCTTTGATGGTCGTATCCGTCAAAATACTGCGAGCAGCTTCAGTCGTTTTGACCGCCTGCTGCTTCAATAAACTGCTATTTGACCACTGCATCTTGGTCGCCCCTTCCGATGTAGATCTCACCGGTTTCATCTAGCCGTCGAATCACAGCCACCACACTTTGTTGGGCTTCTTCTACAGCAGACAAGCGGGTAGGACCCATAAATTGAATTTCTTCTTGCAGATTTTCCACCGCCCGTGATGAGAGGTTGGAGAAAATAAAGTTCTTGATGTCGTCGGTCGTGCCTTTAAGCGCTAAGACTAAGACATCGTTTTTAACATCTCGCAAGACTTTTTGAACATCCAAGCGATCGAGGGTCACGATATCCTCGAAAGTAAACAAGCTTGATTTCACTTCGTTGGATAGTTCCGGTTGCCGCTTTTCCAAGTCGTTCAAAATGTTCTTTTCAGTACTGCGGCTGACTGAGTTCAAGATTTCTACCAGTGTATGCACACCACCGACATTTTCCGTATCGTTCTCAATGTAATTCGAGAATTTGTTCTCGATCACTTTTTCAATCCGTTCGATCACCAAAGGCGACGTACTGGAGATCGTCCCGATCCGTTCAGCGATCTCCACTTGCAAATGATCGGGAAACTGTGACAAGACGCTGGCCGCTTTGTCCGGCTGCATGTAGCACAAAATCAACGCTACCGTTTGTGGATGTTCGCCGATCAACAGATTGGTCAACTGTTGAACATCGGCTTTGCGAGCGATATTAAAGGGCCGTTCCCGCAGCTGAATCTGAGTCAATACGTCAATGACTTCTTTGGCTTTTTGAGGGCCTAATGCTTGGTTCAGCAAATTTTTGGCATAATCGATCCCGCCGTCTAAGACATATTTGCGGGCCGTTGCGGTATGAGAAAATTCCTCCAACACTTGATCCCGCTCTTCGGGACTGACAAAGTCGATGTTGGCGATCTCATAGCTCACTTTTTGTATAAATGATTCTGGCAGCAGCTTCATGATCTTTGCAGAGGTATCTGATCCTAGAGAAATCAGAAGAATCGCTGCTTTTTTTACCCCGTCTATTGTATCCATGGCTGCCCCCTTATTTTTCTTTCATCCAAGCTTTGATCAATTCCGCCGCTACTTCAGGATTGCTTTCGGCATAATTTCTAGCCGTTTGATCCAATGTTGGTTCTCCTGTATGTTCTGCTGTGGCTTCTTGTGTGGATGCTTCTGGCACCGCTGGTTTCGTTTCAGCAGACCGGTTACCGACACCGCCAAAAACGACTTCTTGTGCAACCGGGTTACTCGCTCCGATGCTAGCAGCGGATGGTTGTGCAAAAGTGACCGTTTCATCCGTCACATCCACTTCCAACTCGTCTTCTTTGCGTCGGCGTCGGATCACGCCAACGATCATTAAGATCACCAAGAACAAGGTCAACACGATACCGCCGATGATGGCATACTTGACATAACCTTTGGCAGCTGCAATCTGTTCATTCCCTTGAGGATCAGTGGCTGGATCAACCTCTGCTTGGGCAAAGTCAAACCCTTGGATCGCAATTTGATCGCCACGATCATTGTCATAGCCGACGGCGCTAGCAATCAACTGCTGCAATTCTGCTTGATCCGCTTGCGAAAGGTTCGCATTGATCACGATTGAGCTGGTCATTCGTTCGATCATGCCAGGAGCCGTAATGGTCGTAGTGGTCTCGGTATCCAATTCATTTTCAACGGAGCGACTGTAGGAATTGTTCCCCTCTCCGTCCGTGCCGGTCACATTGGAGACATTGTCATCCACAGTCCCTGTTTGGGCTTCTTGGACGGTCCCTTGCGAACCAGCAGCCTGCACTGTTTCACTCTTGATCTCTGGGTCATCATAAGTGACTTTCTTCCGCTCGATCGAATCAAAATTCAAGTCTAAATTGATCGACACTTGGAATTTGTCTGCACCATAGATCGGTGTCAGCAACTTCGCTACTTTTTCTTCTAGCGTTTTTTCATAGGAATCTTTGATGGCAATGTATTTATTGTTTAAGCCACTTAATTGACTGGCTTCATCTTCGGTTCTAGTCAACGTATTGCCCGCGCTATCAACGACTTTTACATTTTCAGGCTTCAGCTTTTCCACTGCGCCGGAAGTCAAGGTAACGATCCCTTGCACGGACTCGTCTGAGATTTGCTGATTTTTCAAGGACAACACGATAGAGGCCGTCGGCGCACTTTCCTCCGAAGAAAAGACACTTTCTTCTGGCATCACGAGTAAAACTTTGGCGGATTTGACCGCATCGATCGACTCGATTGCTCGCTGTAGTTCGCCCGTTACTGCCCGCTGATACATGATTTTGCGGTCTTCATCCGTTGTCATCATGTTGGCATCATCAAATAATTCAAAGCCTGTACTGGTATTTGGTAACTTATTGTCCACGGCAAGATTGATGCGGTATTCATCGACTTGGTCCTTATCGATCAAAATAGTCGTCCCATTGTCGGCTAATTTGTAGGCGATCTGCTGTTCATCCAAATCCTTGCTGATCGTTCCCGCATCGGCATCGCTTAGATCCGTAAACAAGATACCGTATTCAATTCGCGTATTTAAATAATAAACAGCTGCTGTGATTCCGAGAACGCTGATAACGGAAAGAACAACGATCATTTTCTTTAAAGAGCTTTGCATTTGCCAACGGTCTTTGAGTTGTTCTGTCCATTCTTTCACTTTATCCATCATTTATTCTTATTCCCTCACCCACTGCTAAAACTGCATATTTTTCACGTCATTGTAAGCTTCTAAACACTTGTTTCGTACTTGAACGGCTGTTTGTAGCGCCAATTGCGCCTCCGTCATGCGAATCATCACATTGCCTAGATCGCTTTCATCGCCGGTGATCAAATTGACAGTATCTTGATCCATGACCGCCGTTTTTTGATTCAACTGATCGACCGCATTGGTCAAGTAGGAAGAAAACTGGTTTTCCTTGGTGCCCACAACACTAGTCTCGTTTGAAGCAGCCCCCGTGCCTAGTGTCCGCAAAACGTTTTGGTAGTCTGTTAATCCTGTCGTTAAAAGTCCATCCATTTTCTCGTTACCCCTTTGATATTTCTAATGCTTTTTTCAAGATTGTTTTATTCATTTCTGAAGCAGAAACATTGGCTTCGTACGTTCGAACCGCTTGCAACATTGCCACCATTTCATCGGCAATATCCACATTTGATTGACCGACATATCCCTCAGCGTTGGCAGCGGGATTGGTAGGATCATAGGTCAGTTTTTCCGTCTCATCGGCAGCGATCCCCGTCACTTTGACACCGTATGTAGCCGGTGTTCCTTCACGACTATTTTTTAAATTTTCTGAAAAAAGAATACTCTTTTTTTGATAAGCCGCGGTTGTTTGTGTTTGATTTGTATTTACATTTGCGATATTGCTGGAGATCGTATCTAGTTTTAACCGTTCCAATGCTAGACCGCTCGCGTTGATCGTTAGTCCGTTAAATATACCCATTTGTTTTTCCTGCGCTTTCTATCAATTACTCAAGACAAGGTTCATCATTTGCAAGCGTCCGTTGACTTGTGCGGTCAATGCACTGTAATACAACCCATTGGCTGCTTGATCCAACATCTCTACCTCAAGATCCACGTTATTGCCGTTGTCTTTGATACTGGTAGTTGCATTTTCAGTGATTTTCGGTTTTACTTGAGAAACTGACGCTTCTGTTACAGCGTCGGTCCCTGACGAAGCGAGTGCCTGCTTTAATTCGCTTTCAAACACGATGCGTTTTGCTTTGTACCCATCCGTGTTGACATTAGCGATATTAGACGAAATCAATTCTGCGCGTTGTGCAGAAACGTTCATAGCTGTTTTTAATAAATCATAGGTATCCAACAATAATTGCTCCTTCCACCTTCTGTACCAAACGTTTTTTTCATCGATGGAACAGAAACAAATATATTTATTTATTTTTTTGTTATAGATTAAAAAAACAAGAAGACGTGATGTCATTATAGTAGAATTATTTTTATTTTACAATTTGATTTTTGCAACTTTACGGATATGACATTTAAGTTACAGACGTGTTATGTTATTTGTTAAACACTGTTTCACCGCAATTTCGTCCCCAGTTATAAAAAGCAAACGATCGATATAAAGCGTTTTACAAGCATATCTATGCCTTTTGATCAAAATCAGTTTTTTGATAAAAAAACAAGCATTATTCGAAAAATTGATTAAAAAATTTTCATTTGTGCCTGTTGACATGACAAACCCTGAGAAACGCTTCACGAAAAAAAACGGTACCATCTATAAATATTCACAAAAATTGCAAGCTGTACCATTTCAAAAATTTGCCGCAACTTGCCCAAAAAACAACAAAAAAAGAAGAAGCTGAAAATTTATTTTAGTTATTTTTAGGATTATTTTTTTTTGCTATTAAGAATGATTTTAATTCACCGATAAAATAAATGAGGGTTTAAAACCTGGAAATAGAATTTAGGAGGACGCAACAAATGGATTTTTTCTTGCTGATCGGTATTATTTTAGGATTGATATCTGTGGTGGTTGGGATGATTGTAAAAGGTGCCAATGTGGCCGTTTTGATCAATCCGGCAGCCGCGATCATCATTTTCGTTGGTGTGATCGCAGCCGTTATCAATTCATTTCCCAGCAGTGATATCAAAAAAATCCCGAAGATCTTCGGCGTTCTGCTGAAAAATAAAGAATACGACTTAAAAACAACCATCAATACCATCGTTGAATTAGCCAACCAAGCCCGGCGCGACGGTTTGTTATCTCTTGAAGGCGCCATCCAAAACTTAGAAGATCCTTTTTTAAAAAAGGGCTTGGAAATGGTGGTTGATGGCATCGCTGCCGAACAGATCCAAGAAATCATGGAGAATGAGATCTATGGGATCGAAGAACGGCATCGCATCGGCTCGGCTATTTTTAAAACCGCCGGCACGAGTTCCCCGACCTTAGGGGTGTTAGGAGCCGTGATTGGGCTGATTGGGGCGCTAGGTAATTTAGAGGATGTAGAAGCACTGGGGCACATGATCTCGGCGGCCTTCGTGGCGACCCTTTATGGTATTTTCTTCGGCTATGTCCTGTTCATTCCCTTTAGCTCACGACTGACCTTGAAATCGGAGCAAGAGGTCCAAATGATGTCGATCATCGTGGAAGGGGTCTTAGCGATCCAAGCCGGACAATCGCCGAAAAGCATTGAGAAAAAATTATACAGCTTGATCGATCCGAAAAAACGGCAAGAACAATTATAAAGGGTGAAGCGACATGAAGCGAAAAAAGAAACATGAAGAACATGTAGACGAAGCGTGGCTTTTGCCTTACTCGGATATGTTGACCTTACTGCTGGCTTTGTTCATCGTCATGTTTGCCATGGCGAAAGTCGATGATGAGAAGTTCCAAGAAATCAAAAGCGAATTTGGCACCATCCTTTCCAGCCACCACAGCAATTCATCTGTGATTGGGTCGGTGATCGATATGGGCGAGACCACGCCGCGAAAAAAAGCCGCCACTTCTGCCGAAGCACAAGCGCAAGAAGCAGCGGTTCGGACCCAACTAGAAAATCAGCAACTAGAAAAAATCAGCGACCAGCTGGCACAAGAGCTGGCAGCTTCTGGCTTAAAAGAGCAGACAGAAGTCCGCTTGGAATCCGATGGCTTGCATATCACGCTTGCCAGCAGCATCTTGTTTGCCTCTGGCAGCGCCGAGATCACGGACACCACTCGTCAGTCACTGGATCTGCTATCGGACTCACTGAAAAAACTAAAAGCCAACAAAATCGTGATCGCCGGGCATACCGATAACGTACCGGAAAAAGGCAATGGCCGCTACCAATCTAACTGGGATCTTAGTTCCGCTCGTGCGATTACCGTTATGGAATACTTCATCAGCAAAGGCGCCGTTTTAGAAAAAAATGCTGCCATCCAAGCCTTTGCCGATACCGAACCGAAAGCCGATAACAACACCCCACAAGGCCGCTCGGAAAACCGCCGCGTGGAGATGATCATCCAGCGGACCGAAACGACACAATAGCCCATAATAAGGTTTTATAAATATCATTATGAAAAGCCAAGATGAGCAACATTCGTCTTGGTTTTTTTTGTAGTCTCCTCCTCAACAAACAAAAATCACTCATCAGCCATTCTTGCGAATAGCTGATGAGTGATTTTTTTGCTTGATTTATTTCTCCACTTCAAAACGATTGGTCAATCGCTTCAACTCTTCTGCAATGTCTCTGAGGTCTGCCACATGGTTGGTAAATTCATCCATGGTTGCCAAGACTTCTTCTGCATTTGCGGAAACTTCTTGTGTGCCAGCGGCATTTTCTTCCGTTGATGCGGAAATGTTTTCTAAGTTTTCCAGTACACTGTTTTGAATGTTTTCGATACGGGCACTGGCTGCTTCAATATGATGGATGCCTTCGATCATATAGCTGCTGCGTTGGAAAACTTCTTTTGAAGATGAGATCGCTTCTTTGATCAAGTTGGTTTGGCGAACGCCGCCTTTGACAGACGCCGACGTTTGTTTGACCATTTGACTAGACTGCTCACGAATTTCTTCAATGATCGCTTCGATCTCTTTGGTAGAAGCTTTGCTTTGTTCCGCCAATTTACGGATCTCAGCAGCCACGACGGCAAAGCCTTTGCCAGACTCGCCAGCACTTGCGGCTTCGATCGATGCATTCAAGGCTAGCAAGTTGGTTTGGTAAGAAATATCGTTGATGACCCCAATGATCGAGTTGATATTTTGGATACTATCATTCATTCCCGTCATATTCGACATCAAGCGCTCCATCTGTGCCAACTCTTGTCGCCAACTGTCATCGACTTGATCCATGATCGTTAAGTTTTCTTGATTGATCTTCGTAGATTCTTGCGACTTGCTGCTCATGCCGCCAACATTTTCTCGTAATTCTTTCACGACTTGCGAAAGGTTTTGCATTTGGGACACGCTGTATTCTGTTTCTTGGGCTTGAGCACCGGTCACTTCAGCAATACCCGTAATGGTTTGAGAGACTTCTTCTGTCGCAATATTGGTTTGTTTTGACAATTCTAATAAAGAATCCGACATTCCTGCGACACTGTTGCTTTCTTTTTGTACTTTTTGGATCAATGCACCCGTGCCTTCGATCATCACATTGTAATTGTCCGCCATTTGCTGGATCTCATTGCCTGCTTTGTCTGGATAAACAACTCGGCGTGCCCATTGATCCCATGTCCATTTTTCGCCTTTGGCTCTTTTGGTTTTGCTCATCTTCTCTAGTTTGCCTTCACCGACTTTTCTAAAGTAGCGATTGAAGCAATCGATGATCGCTGCGACTACTTTGATCGCGGCATACGAAACCAGTCCTACAAAGAGCAGCATCAAGATCGTAACGATAATCGTGGTGCGGACTAACGCCCCTAACTCTTTGTCTAGATCACTAGCTTTGACTTCGGAGTACGCCCAAACATTGGAATCAGCAGACTTGTCATACAACACATCATTGACTTTATTCGAGTCGCCTAAGCCAACCATGCCTGTCGGATCTTTGGCGTCTTTGATTTTTTGGAACACTTCTTCTTCTTTGATATTCTTACCGATTTGCTTGGTATTTTTTGAGGTCACGATGACCCCAGATTCTGAAACTAAGGTGACATTCCCAGTCCGCCCTACGGTAAAGGAAGACAAGATGTTTTGAATGCTTTCATAGGAAACATCGACGCTTAAAACCCCCACTTGATTATGGGAATTTTTGACCCGGATCGAAGCCGACGTCACAAATTGATTCGACACCGTATCTAAATAAGGTGCTGTCCAATACACTTCTCCTTCGGCTTTCACGGCCCCTTTGTACCACGGCCGAATTGTAGGCTTGTAATCATCCGGTAAGGGATTGAAGGTCACATACTCATCATCTTCTGTCCCAAAAGTTACTGCTAAGAAGCTGTTGCTCCCAGCAATCGCTAAAGAAAGATCTGAACGGATACGTCCCATGCTGAATTCTGTTTTCATCGCTGGCAGTTCAGCCATTGATTTCAATTTGCTTTCCGTCGATCGGCGCAAACTCTTTTCTTCCGCCAAGATCAAATTGACGGCACTTTCTTTGTTCAAATCATTTCGTTCAATCAATAAGTTCTTGGTGGTTAAATAGGAACTTGTCAGCATGACAATGATCGGGATCCCCGCAACCAGCATCAAGGTGATCATCACATAAATTCCTATCGTCTTTTTTCTTTTTTTCACAACTGTGCCACTCCTTCATTTCCAATTTCACACGATCCACTGAAGACTCGTCCGTAGACGACCCTTAGTAAGGATAATCGGTCATTTCTTTGAATATTTAAGAGGATTCATTGTCAGAAACGGCTGCAAGCGCATTTTCTTTTTTGCTAAGGCTTACGGTTGCTGTTGTAACGAATAGAAAAGCTCCTCAGTCATCAAGGAGCGTTGCGACTGCATAAAAATAGCCAGTACGGAAGTTTCCGCACTGGCTGTAGGGTCCCTTTAATAGGACCGCTTCTATTGCCTATAATTCTTTGATGACGGCTTTTTCTTCCGCCGTCAAAGCGAAATCAAAGAGCGCTAAATTTTCGGCTTGATGTTTTTCTGAATGGGATTTCGGAATCACGATCACCCCACGCTCGATTTGGTAACGCAAGACCACTTGGCTCCAGGTTTTTTCATACGCTTCACCGATTTGGGTCAAGGTTTCCCGTGCCGCTTCCGAAATCCGGGAAAGCGGACCCCAGGCTTCTGGAACTACCTGATTGGCTAAGGAATAGGCGATGATCGCATCGTTCCACTTGCCTGGATGCGATTCGATCTGATTGACCGCTGGTTTGATCCGACTGTTTGCCAATAAATAGCTGAGTTCTTCTTCTTGGAAATTGGACACCCCGATCGCTTTTAAGACTCCTTTATCGACATAAGCCTCAAGAACCGCCCAGACAGCGGCGATCTCTGCCAAGTTGTCCCACGGATGATGGATCAAATAAAGATCGATCGATTCCGTCTGCAAGGCTGCTAAACTCGCTTCGACAGACGCTTTCACGGCAGCTGCATCTTGCGTATGCTCTGGTTTGCCAGGAATCTTAGAAGTCAGGAAAAATTCGCTGCGGTCAATCCCGCTTTCCTTGATGGCTTTGCCAACCACGGCTTCGTTGCGGTAAGAAATTGCCGTATCAAAATGCCGATACCCAAGCTTGATGGCAGTCAACAGCTCTGTCGTATCATCATTGATCGCACCTTGGTATTCTCGGTTTTCTTTCCCAAATGTATTCGTCCCGCTGCCGATCACTGGAATCTGAATGCCGGTATTCAATTCAATCGTTTCCATGCTGCTTCCCCCTTTGTGTTGTTTCTAGTCTATCAAAAAAGCAGGAGTAAGGGGAAGAAAAACTCTTATTGCCGCTAAAAAACGGGGAAAAGCACAAAACGCATGTTCAAGCAGCCCCTCCTCCGTTATACTGAGGGTAAGATGCGAAACACCCAAATAAGGAGGGTTACTTTTGAAAAAAACACTGTTTTTTCTTTGTGGATCACTGACATTCGGTTTAGGTACTTTAGGAATATTTTTGCCTTTCTTACCTACAACCGTCTTTTACTTGCTGACGGCTTATTTCTGGCTGCGGAGTTCCGATACCTATTATCAACGCTTGGTTCAATCAGAAAATTATCAAAAATACATTGAAAAACCACTCGTACAAAAACAGCTGAGCACCAAAGGAATGCTCCGGATGTTTGCCATGATGCTGGTAGTCTTTGCAATTCCTGCACTATTGATCTCCAATCTGCTGGTACGTTTCGTCCTCGCTGCCATCTACCTCGCCCATGTCATTGGGATCACTTGGTATTTAAAAGGACGCAAACCTGCGATCCAAAAAACGGATCAGCCCCTGTAAGGACAAAACTGTACGTACACACCGTAATCCACCAAGCAAGTGAACCTTGCTAGTGGACTGCGGTGTATTTTTTTCTCCTATTTTAGCGGGTACTCACTGACGCCTCTTCGATAATGGGGGCTGATTGGGCGATCGCTAACCAAGCAGCAGGGATCCGGTATGGGGAACAAGAAACATAGTCGATGCCGATCTCTCGCAAAAACGCAATAGAATAGGGATCGCTGCCGACTTCGCCACAAACACCGATCGAGTGCTCTGGCTGCCGATCTCTTACGCCGGCGATTGCTTGACGCATCAACGCGCCAACACCTACCTGATCTAAGTGCTGGTAAGGATCTTGTTGTAAGATCCCCGACTGCAAATAGGCTTGAATAAAGCTGCCGGCATCATCCCGCGAAAAGCCAAAGGTCATTTGGGTCAAGTCATTGGTACCAAAACTAAAGAACGCCGCCTCTTCAGCACACTCCCCAGCAATCAAGCACGCTCTAGGCGTCTCGATCATCATCCCGATCTCGATGTGCAATGGTTGCTTCAAGGTTGCTTCTGCTTGAGTGATCACCTGTGTCAACGTCTCTTTCAACACCTGCAGCTCTGCGGGCAAACTGATCAGGGGCAATAAGATCGCCGCCTCTACCTCGACTCCTTGCTGCCGCAACTCCACAGCCGCTTCACAAATCGCCGCTGTTTGCATTTCATAAATTTCTGGATAGCTGAGTCCTAAACGGCTGCCGCGATGCCCCATCATAGGATTGACCTCTTGCAGTTCGTCAATTCGCCGCTCGATTACTGCCAATGATTTTTTACTGCGGCGGGCCATCTCAAGGCGTTCATGCTCATGGGGCAAGAATTCATGGAGTGGTGGATCTAATAAACGAATCGTGCACTTCTTTCCTTGCGCGGCCTGCAGCATTTCTTGGAAATCGGCTTTTTGATAAGCCTTGATCTCAGCCAACGCCTTCAATCGTTCCGCCTTCGTTTCTGCCAAAATGACTTCCCGCATTTTCCACAAACGCGCTTCCCCAAAAAACATATGCTCCGTCCGTGCCAGACCGATGCCCGCTGCCCCAAAGGCCAGCGCAGCCTCAATGTCATTTTTCGTTTCCGCATTTGCGTAAACCTTTAGATCTGCCTGGGCTTGTGCCCACGTCAAAAGCTGATCCAGCAAAACCCGCTCCTGTACACTGGTCATAGGCAGCTGCCCTTGATACAGTTTGCCAGTGCTGCCGTCTACGGAAAGTACGTCACCTTCTTCAATCAGCAGCTCGCCGCAGCGGGCCTGTTTCAAAAATGCATCGACATTTAGTGCCTCGCACCCTACCACACAGCAGACCCCCAGACCACGGGCGACCACCGCCGCATGAGAAGTCATCCCCCCACGAGCGGTAATGATCGCTTCACTCACCACCATGCCTTCAATATCTTCAGGTGAGGTTTCCTGCCGCAGCAGCAGGACTTTTTCTCCTGTGCGGCTGGCTTTTTCCGCCGCCTCTGCAGTGAAATAGACATGTCCTGAAGCTGCCCCTGGACTAGCCGGCAAGCCCTGCGCAAAGGCTTCGGCTTGCTGTAAGGCTTCGGGGGCAAATAACGGGTGCAACAATTGATCGATCATTTCTGGTGTGATTCGGTCTAAGGCTTGCCTGATGGTGATCCGACCTTCTGCGACCATATCCGTTACAATTTGCGCTGCCGCAGCGGCGGTTCGTTTGCCGTTTCTTGTTTGCAAGACAAACAACTGGCCGTCATCGATGGTAAATTCAATGTCTTGCATGTCTTGATAGTGATCTTCCAAACCCTCAGCCAGTTGCTTTAGTTCCTGATAAATCACAGGATGTTGTTGCGCCAACGCTTGGATCGGTTGTGGTGTACGAATGCCAGCAACCACATCTTCCCCTTGAGCACACACTAGAAATTCGCCGAAAAGTCCCGGTTCCCCGGTTGCTGGATTGCGGGTGAAGGCGACACCCGTCCCACTATTTATCCCGCTGTTGCCAAAAACCATTTCTTGAATCGTTACGGCAGTCCCTAGATCGTCAGGGATCCGATGGAGGGAACGGTAGGTCTTAGCCCGTGGGTTGTTCCATGAGCGAAAAACTGCCGTGATGGCTGCCAATAATTGCTGAAACGGGTTTTGGGGAAACGCTTCTTGGGTATGTTCCATATAAATACTTTGAAACACGCGGCAGATCATTTGCCAGTCATTGCCGGTCATCATTTGGTCTGACACATAATTCTGCCGTTTCTTATAATCTGTCAAATAGGCTTCAAAGTGTTCTTTTTCTACACCTTTCACCACATCCCCATACATCTGGATCAAACGGCGGTAACAATCATAAGCAAAGACGGGGTCCCCCGTCTGCTGAGCCAACCCTTGGACGGTTTCATCATTCAACCCAAGGTTTAAGATCGTATCCATCATCCCTGGCATGGAAAACTTGGCACCACTGCGGACAGAAACCAATAACGGCGAGTGCAGTCCGCCAAATGTTTTGTTCCTGCGGACTGCCAATTCTTCGATGGCAGCTTTGACTTGCTTGATGATCGCCTCAGGAAGAACCTGTTCTTCTAAATAGGTCAGGCAAATGGTGGCCGGGACGATAAATCCCTGAGGAACAGGCAAACCCAAATTGGTCATCTCCGCAAGATTTGCCCCTTTCCCGCCTAATAATGCTTTTTGCTCTTTCGTGCCTTCTGAAAACCATACGACTGCTTTTTCCATCATGTTCCTCCTTTTAAATGTTATATACTATTTCGATTAATTAGCAGTATATAGTATGGCACATTTAATCGTCAAGCCAAAAAAAGAAAACTTTTAAGGGATTTATCCTTTTTAAAAGAGAAGGATTGCCTTTTCATTCGGAAAATCATATAATCAATAGCATAGCACATAAAAGAAAGAAGGTGACACATTGGAATTAAGCCAAAGACAAATGAAAATCATTGAGATCGTCAAAGAGCATCAGCCGATCAGTGGGGAGACCATTGCGAAGCAGTTGGGTTTGAGCCGCGCAACCTTGCGGAATGACTTATCGATTTTGACCATGACCGGTTTATTAGACGCCCGACCGAAAGTCGGCTATTTCTACACAGGACAAACCGTTGAGCCTTTGCTTTTCGAAAAACTCTACCATACCAAAGTTGCAGAAGTCATGATCCCACCGTTGCTGATCTCACAAACGGTCTCCGTTTATGAAGCAGTCACGACTTTGTTTATGTACGATGTCGGTTCCCTCTATGTCAAAAATGACCAAGACGAACTGATTGGGGTACTCTCCCGCAAAGATCTGCTGCGCTTTGCGATCAGCAATGCCGCACCGGAAAAAACACCCGTAGCGATGATCATGACTCGCATGCCTAACATCGTGACCATCACACCGGAAGAAACGATCTTGACGGCTGGTACGTTGTTAGGACGACATGAAGTCGATACCTTGCCAGTGGTCGATCCACAGGAACCAAAAAAAGTCATCGGCAAAATCACGAAGACGCGGCTGATGAATTACTTTATTCAAGCAGGCAATGACAGTGACAACACACACTTTTAGGGGGCAAAAACAATGAAGAACGTTCGAATATATTTGATTTCAGATTCCGTAGGCGAAACGGCACAAAAGCTGATCGCCGCCGTTTCCGCGCAGTTTCCCACGATCGACCTTTCAGATATCCAGCTCTTTCCCTTTACTAATGATGAAGAGAGCTTAGGCGAGATCCTCAAAGATGCCTTGCTAGACAAATCGATCGTCGTTACCACCTTAGTCAATAAAGAATTAGTCGCTTTTGTTGATGCCTTTGCCAAACGGACTGGCTTGCAGCATGTCGACTTTATGTCGCCCTTGACCACGATGCTGGAAAAAACATTCGGTGTAGAAGCCGTCCAAGAGCCTGGTGCCTTGCATCGCTTGAACCAAGCATATTTCAGCCGGGTGGCCGCGATGGAATTTGCGGTGAAATACGACGACGGCAAAGACCCACGGGGATTTCTCGATGCTGACTTTGTCCTATTAGGGGTTTCGCGAACCTCAAAGACCCCATTGAGCCTATACATGGCAAATCGCGGCTACAAAGTGGCGAATCTGCCTTTGATTCCTGAAGTCGCTTTGCCAGCCGAAGTGCACCAAGTAGACCCACGGAAAATGGTCGGTTTGACTACGAATCCAGAATCCCTTACGGAAATCCGGCGGTCCCGGATGCATTCATTGGGCTTGAAAGAAGAAACCCATTACACCAATTGTGAACGAATCGAAGCAGAATTAGCCTACGCGAATGAATGGTTCAAAAAGCTGAACATTCCGGTGATCGATGTCAGCAAACGCTCCATTGAAGAAAGCGCGATGCTGATTGAAGAACAAGCCAAAGAACAGGCCCATGTTCAATAAAGACACCTTGGCAAACCTGATCGAGATCATCAACTTGGAAGCCATCCAGCAGCTGCCGAAAGCTACCGAGCATTTTGTCAGCGATCTGCATGGCGAATACGATGCCTTTGACCATATTTTGCGGAATGGTTCTGGCAGTATTCGAGAAAAAGTCGAGACTTTGTTTACCGGTGTCTTGACGAAAGAAGAACAGACCGAACTCTGTTTTGTCATTTATTATCCAGAGGAGCTATTACAAGAACAGGCCTGGACCCCTGCCGATTGGCGCTTGAAGATGGCACAGCTAGTGAAAGTTGCCCGCTTTACTTCCAGTAAATACACACGCTCCAAGGTACGCAAAGCATTGCCGACTTCTTTTGCTTACATCTTAGAAGAACTGTTGTACCAATATGATGCCGACTTCAATAAAGAAGCTTACTATCAGGCGATTTTTGATAAGATCATTGAATTAGAGGCAGCCCCGCTTTTTTGCCAAGAACTGGCGTACTTGATTCAGCGTTTCGTAGTGGACCATCTCCATGTCTTAGGCGATATCTATGATCGAGGACCGGCGCCAGACAAAATCGTCGATCGCTTGATGACTTTGCCTTCACTGGATATTCAGCTAGGCAACCATGATATCTTGTGGATCGGTAGCTTTTGCGGCTCGCTGCCCTGTTTGGCCAATACGATCCGCATCGCTGCTCGCTACGGCAATTTGGCATTATTACAAGATGGTTATGGGATCGATCTATCAAAAGCACTGGCTTTTAGCCAAAAATATTACACAGAAAATGCCGGCTTTTATCCGCAAAAAACAGTGGACCCTTTATCAAGCCAGCAAAAAAAAGCCGCCATGCTTTTGCAGCAGGCATTTGCCATCATCCAATTCAAAGTCGAAGCAGCCGTGATCCAGCGGCGACCGGCATTTGCGATGGCAGAGCGCTGCTTATTGCATCGCTTGTCTCAAGATCGACAACAAATCCAGCTAGACCAGACCTATCCTTTGATCAACGGCTGTTTTCAACTAGTAGATCCCGATGATCCTTACCGTTTGACAGCCGAAGAACATGAAGTACTGCAAGATTTGCTGAGCCAATTTCAACGCTCGCCCCGCTTAGCTGCGCATATGCGCTTTTTGGTCGAGCATGGTACATTGTACCAGCGCTTCAACGACAACCTACTGTATCACGGCTGCCTGCCTTGTCGGGAAAACGGCGATTTCCTGGCCTTTACTTTCCAGCAGCAGCCCTTGGCAGGCAAAGCGTTGATGGACTTTTTTCAGCAATGTTTGCAGGAAAGTTTTGCCCAACCAGAAAACCAAACAGACCTTGCCACCGATATGATCTGGTATCTTTGGTGTGGCGAAGGCTCTTCCCTCTTCGGCAAAAAAGCCATGAAAACCTTTGAGCGCTACTTTATAGAAGATCACAACACTCATAAGGAACAAAAAAATGCCTATTATTCTTTAAGGGAAAACGAAGACTTCTGCTGCCGTGTCCTAGCTGCCTTCGGTCTGCCGTCGACAGGTCACATCATCAATGGCCATACCCCTGTCAAAGTGCGTAAAGGCGAGACGCCCATCAAGGCAAATGGTCGTTTGTTGGTGATCGATGGCGGACTCTCTCGCTCCTACCAATCAGTCACAGGCATTGCCGGTTACACGCTGTTGTCAAATTCCTTCGGCATGACCTTGGCGGCGCATCAACCCTTTACAGATCGCCAGCAAGCCATCCAGCAGCGACGTGACATCGTCACTCAGAAAAAAATCGTCGTGCGGCAAACGGAAAGAACAACGGTAGGCCAAACAGATATCGGCAAGCGGCTGCAGCAAGAAAGCCGAGTGCTTTTTGAAGAATTAAAAAATCATCCGATCCCTTGACGAGTCATTCGTCAACCAATCGGATGATTTTTTTTACAGTCCTTTGGAACTATGAAAGGCTTTGAGTTTTTCCAACGCCTGCAGCACAATGATCAAGACCAAGATCGCTAACGCCAAAAAGAGCGTTTCTAACCCTTTTCCTTGCGCTAAAAGCAGCTCTCTTAAAATTGCTGTGATACTGATCAAAATCAAGTAACGCACCGGAATATGGTGACCTTCTTTTACGTAACGCAATAACATCAAAATAATTTCCAGTAAAATAAACAATGTCGCGATCTCTTCGATCAATAAAGAAAGATCGCTAACTTCATGCAGTGGGATCACATGGACAACGATTTTGTAGATCGCTTCCGCCATCACCACCAAAACCAACAGAACCAACAGTCCTAACATAATATCAACCACAACACTAATCAATTTTTCGAAGTGCTTAAAATACTTTCCCATAACACCCCTCCTCGCACTTATTATAGCGAAACTACTCAGAATCACTTTATGATATGCTTGCAAGTGCAGCTTTTTTTATGGAGGCAGTGAATAAAAACGTAAGACAGCTCTTTTCTGTTCCAGCAATCCTCCAAAAAACCTTCCTCTTTGCTACTTTTTGAAGTCTCAGAGTGAGGAATCGCGCATCCTTCGTGCACTTGGTGTGTTCGTGGCTCTGAACATAAGCAAATAAAAAAGCTAGGCACAAGGCCTAGCTGAAATGGTCCCTTTAGATGAGATTGATTTTTACAGTCAGGCTCAGTGAGCCCCTTCGACTGTTAGATCAACATTTTCACTCGTATCTTCCGCGGCTTCGTCGTCGCTATTGGAGGTTTCTGAAGACGGCTCAGTCGTTTCACTGCTGGAGCTGCTTGTTGTAGTACTGGTCGAACTCGTACTGGAAGAGCTTGAAGAACTGCTGCTAGCGCTACTGCTAGAAGTATCGCTGTTGGTGGTTGATCCGCCACTCGGCGCGGTACTCGAACTGCTTTCGCTACTTGCAGAAGTGCTGACGCTAGGATCTGTCTCTGCTTCACTTACGGAAACAGACGTGCCTTCATTTGTCGACGCTTCGATCGAGCGACTAGTCGTTGAAGACGATGTGTAAGAACTAACACTGGCTTCATAAAAAATCTGACTGGAATCAGAGGTTTCTTCGATACTGCTGCTTGCTGTCTGGTAAGGTGGCTCGGAGGAACTACTGGAAGAATCTCGTACAAAGGGCGCAGCCACAAAGGCATTGGCGTCTTGATTGATCGCCACACTCAAAAAAACCGCAACAAAACAACTGACTAATGCCGACTGCATATTGAACTTGAATTTCATCGCACTCCCCATCCTTTCCCCAAAAATGTGGTTGGCTCTTCCGACAACGCTCTATCTCATTCTTATATTATACAAAAAAAAGCAATCGTCAACAAATTAAGTTTTATTTTCAAAAATGACAAAGACATAATTGTCCGTTGCACAAAAAAAGCCCGAGGACAACTGCCGATCACCTGCGGGCCCATCCCTTCACTAAGGGTTGGCAGATACGACGGACGCTTGTTCCTCTGGCTTTAATGATTCCTTTATTGTTTAACCCCTTCTATTTATAAGTTACGCAGATGGTTGGGGTCATGGATCGGTGCTTCAATATCGCTGTCTCCCATGCGGGGCGTTGGATGGACGGACTCATCTGGCATTGCTGTTTCACCTGGTAACGGTTGATCGATGATCGGACCAGTATCTGCATCACGATCGGTTATTTTGTCCATCGGCTGATAATCGTAGACACCGACAACGAGTTTGTCTCGTTCAAGGTCATCACGATAACCATATAACGGATCATGCTCATCATGCCTATGAGCGGAATCGCCGAAAGAAAAAGCATCTTTGATTTTTTCCCAAAGCGAACGATCTTCATCCTCACTAGCTGCCTGCTCCACTTCCACATCATCGATGGATTCTAACCCAAATTGATCGATGACTGTTTGATTCGCAAACAGCACGATATCCTCTTTGCCATAGCCTTCGTTTGTCAATTGCTCAATAACCGGTAATACTTCTGTTCGAGTGTCGTAACTGCCAATAATCGTTAGGTTTCTGTTGTGCATGTGAAATCCTCCTTATTTTGTGTACGCTTCGATCGTTCTGGTTCTGAAGCAATTCCTTTAAAACTAGCAATTTCTATTGCTTCTTTCATTCTAACGCAGGGTTCTATGATTGACCAAATAGTTTGATTGCGCTTACGAAAAACAAGCGGTTTCTTGAAAAAAAAACTAGCTGCTCCGGAAGAAGCGGATCCATCATAAAAAACCGCGTGAGCCAATGGCTTGCACGCGGTTTTTTTGCTTGTTACTTGGAAACGATCAGTTTTTGACCGACAAAGATCGTATAGCTGCTGTTGATGTTGTTCCATGATGCGAGTTGGCTGATGCTGGTGTTATATTTTTGTGCCAGTGACCATAAGCTGTCCCCTGATTTCACCGTGTGCGTCTTCGTTGAACTGCTGCTGGTATTCGTATTAGAAGACCCACTGCTAGCAGACGTCAAGTAGGCACCACTGACCCAGCCTTTGCCAGAAACATAATACCATTTGTTCGTGCCATTGACGGTCGTCCCGGTTTTTGTTGCGGTAACCGTGACGGTTGCTCCTTTACTTAAAGAACCAGTAATACTACTGCTAGTAGAAGCATCGGAACGAACATTTAAAATCTCGGTGGTTTTCATTTGCTGATTTGTGGTTGTTGAACCGTTATTATTGGAAGAGCTGCTGGTTGTTGTCAAGTAGGCACCACTGACCCAACCTTTGCCAGAAACGTAGTACCACGTTTTATTGCCTTCCACTGAAGTGCCGTTCTTTTTCGCTGTCACGGTAACGGTCACCCCTTGACCAAGCGTTGTCACAACACGGCTGCTGGTAGAAGCATCGGAGCGGACATTTAATGCGGCCGTCGTTTTCATTTGTTGATTGATACTTGAACCATTGTCTTCTTTTTCCGCTTCAGAAGCATTATTGTTGGTCACTTCAGTAAGGTAGGCACCGCTGACCCAACCTTTGCCAGAGACATAATACCAATTTTTGTTGCCATTGACTGATGTGCCGGTTTTCATGGAAGTGGCAGTAAAGGTCGTGCCTTTGCTAAGTGACCCTACCACTGATCCGCTAGTGGACGCGCTAGAACGAATATTCATCGCTTCCGTCGTCTTCATTTGCTTGTTGATCGTCGTACCGGAATTGCTATTGTCAGAACCGGTGTTGCCTGATCCGCTATTGTTGTTTGAAGAGTCGGTCGAAACCTTCGTCAAATACGCGCCGCTGACCCAACCTTTGCCAGAAATCTTATACCACGTGGTGTTGCCATTGACGCTGGTGCCGGTTTTGGTCGCCGTTGCCGTAAACGTCGTATTAGCTGCTAACGAACCAGTAATAGAGGCACTGGTGGAAGCATCGGAACGAATATTCATAGATGACGTGGTTTTCATCTGCTGATTGATCGCTGTTTCATCACTGACGATCGTTTCATTGCTATTGCCACCGCCTGCATTTGAGCTGCCGGTATCATATTGCGTTAAATTATACGTACTGATCAAATTGTTTAATTTGCTGGCATAAGAAGTATCGGTTGCATACCGCCCTTGTAGCCAAGCGGTCGCTTGTGTGTAAGAGGTCGTATTGCTTTTCCACGCACCGCTGTAATAGTAGTTGCCGCTAGAAAAACTCGTGTTACGCAACACATATGCATTGTCTTCAAAAGACTCTTTTAATGATGGGTATTTCCGAAACTTAGCGCTGATCAAATAATAATTGCCGGAACCATCATCTTCATACGTATCCATCGTCACGTATTGGCCGTTGTAGCTGCCTTTGATCCCAAACATATTGTTGGCCGTGGTCGTCAAAGTCGAGGCGCCCCAACCAGATTCCAAAATCGCTTGTGCCATCATAACAGAGGCATACAGATCGTTTGCTGCCGCCACTTCCGTTGCATAGCCGCAAATCTGACTGATAAAGGCAGCCGGATCGATCGTTGCCCGTGAAAATAATGCCCGACTAGTCAAATCCGAAAGGGCTGATGGTACTTCATCTGCTTCTAAGACTTCATCACTAGCGACTGTTGTGCTTTCTGTCGTCGCTGTTTCTGATCCCTCAGTAACTGCTTCAGCTCCTGACTCCTCCGTTATTTCCGAAGTTTCTTCGGTCACAACAGGTGCTGTCGTCGATTCTGTCGTTTCCTCAACCGGCGTGCTGTCGGTTTCTGGTGTAGTGTTTGTTGTTTGTTCAACGACCTTAAGGTTATTGCTGGTTTCTGTCGTTGCCGTTTCAGCCGCATGCCCTAAGGTCGGGATAAACGTTGATCCCGCTACTAAAGTAGTAGCCATCGTAATACTTTTTTGGGTGTATTGCGTGCGCTTCAAGCGCTTTTCTAAGCGGCGTCGTTCTTTACGAATTGTCATTTAATCCCTCCGTCGTATTAGCCTTTTTTTATTGTAACACGATTTATTAAAAAATGGGGGGTTAAGATGAAAAAACAGTGAAATCAACGAGATAAATTCTTGCTATGAAACAGTTTTCTCTTTTGCTTCATCAGCCAATACTCTGTTCTAAAAAAAGAAAAAAGAGTTGTTTTAGCACCAAAAAAGCAGCCTTTATCAAAAAGACTACTTTTGATGAATTGTTATTTAATAACAGGTGCGGGCTTTTTGGCTTTTTTTAGCATCGCATAGCCTATGTTGAGAACAAGCCCAAAAACGGCTAAGAAAATTGCCGTATAGAAGGCTTTTGTATAATCTCCTTGGTTACTTTCTGCGATTGCTGCTGCCACTCTGGGGCCAAAGAATGCCGCCGTAGAATAACCAATAAAGACGATTCCATAGTTGACCCCTTGATTGATCGGTCCGTAATTTTCCATAACGATCGATGGGAAAACCCCCATCACGCCCCCGAAGCACAGTCCTAAACCGATGATCCCGACAGTGAAGATCACAGTTGTTTGACCAAGTGTCAATAAGAATAAGGACAATGCCACCACGCCATAGATAATCATCAACGTATTCGTCCGACCAATTTTATCAGAAACGGTGCCCCAAAGGACACGACCAAAACAGTTGCTCAATGAGTACAAGCTGACATAAAAGGCAGCGGCAGCGGCCGTCAAACCAAACATACTTTGCCCGATCACTGAGGCGTTGGAAGCAATCATCAAACCTGAGAAAGCCCCTACCCCTAACATAACAATAATCAAGTAAAAAGTTGGTGTCTTCAGCATGTCCAACCAATTTAGATTGATTTGAGGACCATTTTTTCCTTGATCCGCTGGTTGCCAACCTGCTGGACGGTAATTTTCTGGTGCTTTACGAATAAATAGACTAGCCACCAAGACGATCACGATATAGGCAATTCCTAAAATCCGAAACGCCGCTAAGACATCTTGTGATTCGATCAAACGATTCGCAATCGGTGCGGCAATAATCGCTGCCCCACCCATACCTGCTGTGATCAAGCCCGAAGCCAGTCCCCGTTTATCCGGGTATAACCGAATCGTATTGCTTAAACAAGCCGAATAGGCAAAGCCTTGCCCTAAACCAGCAAAGACTCCATAAGTCAGGTACAGCATAGCGGGTGAGTTGACCAAACCCGTCAGGAAGAAACCCGCTCCGAACAACACGCCTCCACCAGCGATGACCCATCTAGCGGCTCCTCGGTCTGTCAGCAAACCACCCAAAATCATGGTAATCGGGCCAACTGCGGCATTGATGGTAAAGGCTAGCATGATTTCTTCCATGGACCAACCTTTTAATTGACTAAGAGGTCCTGCAAAAACACTAAAGGCGTAAACAGCGCCCGTACACAGTAACACTGCGGTCGAAGCGATCAGAATCAGCCAGCGATTGATTTTTGTTTCCATTTTTTCTCTCCTTTGTTTTAAGCATGTTACTTTATTCACATGTTTTTTCAAAAGCTAGCGCGCGTGACGAGTCACAACGCGCAAGGCTTTTTATTCGAGATGTTCTGCGACTGCTGTCTTTCCAGCAATCCGGCCAAAAGTGAAGATGTCTGTCAACGAATTGCCGCCTAAGCGATTGCCGGCATGGATCCCCCCAGCAACTTCTCCTGCTGCATACAGTCCTTCAATGATTTGATTTTCCTTCGTCAACACATGGGTTTGCGGATCGATCTTCAATCCTCCCATCGTGTGGTGAACCGCTGGTTTTCTTGGTGTGGCATAGAAAGGCGCTTTTTCCACTTTCAAGTCGAAAACATCTTTGCCAAACTCTGGGTCTTTCCCAGCATCCACATAGCTGTTGTATTTCGCAACGGTCGCTTCTAAGACGGTTGGATCGACATTGATCTGCTCTGCCAGGCCAGCCAAGGTCTCACTACGGAACAGCGTACCAGCAGCTACTTGCTTATCGATTTTTTCTTGGCTCGTGTTATAAGCGGTTTTCTTGATCTCTTCATCCGCGATCAAATAGAACAATCCGCCATTATCGATCGCCGCTTGGGTCAATACATCGCGGCTTTCGTACTCATTAACAAAGCGCTCACCCTTTTGATTGACCATCACAAAGTTAGCTGGCGGCACTTGCAGCCCACTGAATAAAGCCCCTGTGTTCGGATCAGATACGGGCATCATTTGTGAAAAGCCCATGCCAACAAGGTCCGCGCCAGCACTTTCCCCTAGTTTGATCCCGTCACCAGTGATCGCTGGTGAATTTGACGTTTTGATATCGTCTTCGATCTCTGTCCAATAGGTATTGTATTGTTTCAACATTTTGGTGTTCGCTCCGAACCCGCCGGAAGCCAAAATCACTGCTTTGGCATGGATTGTGATTTTTTGACCGTTACGGCCTTCCCCGATAATTCCAGTAACCTTACCATCTTCGATCAATAATTCTTTGACAGGCGTATCGGTTAAGATCGTTCCGCCATGTTCTTTCACGAATTGATGCAAAGCCGATACAAAGGCATACCCTTCGTTTTTGACTGGTTTATGCCCACGGCGCCATTTCGCTCCTACTGGCATATCGACATTGTTCATATCAAATTCTACGCCGATTTCTTCTAACCATTTCACTGAGGCCAATGCTTGATCCGTCAAGATTTTCACTAGCTCGTACTTCCCATAGATCGGTTGCCCATTCAAATCTTTGCGTTTTCCGCCTAGATAAGTTTGGATTCGATGCCACAAAGCAGAATCAAACAAGTATTCTTTTTCTGGCGTCGTTTCTGAAAGATACGCAGTGATTTGTGCCTTCAAAGCTTTGAAGTCTGGCAAGTATTCTGCATCGATGTCTTGTTCATCGATCGTCAGCACTTCTTCTAAAGCACTGCGTTCGCCAGGCAATGCGGAGAAGCCGTTTTGCCATTTTGGATCCGCAGCATTCATCGGTCCGCCAGTACGTACGGTATTGCCGCCGATCGCTGGGAATTTTTCTACTAAGATCACGTCTTTATTGGCTTGCAGCACACTGGCAGCTGCACTCAGACCTGCGCCGCCGCCACCTACGACAACGACGTCGGTAGTATACGTTTCATCTTCTGTTTGCAAAGCACTGGCGGCTTTTGGACGTTTGCGCAAGACATCTGGGTTCGCACCAGCCATTTTCACGGCTTTTGCTACCCCATCGACGACACCGTTACTAGTAACCGAAGCACCAGAGATCGCATCGACATTTAAGGTTTGCCCTTCAATGATCTCTTGAGGGATCCGTACGAAAACGACATCAGCGATCCCTTCTGATTCACCAGACGTATCGATATCGATGGCTTCGATCCGTTCTTCGCTCAATTTGACGACCATTGGTAGATCCCCGTTATGTCCTGGTGCTGTGACGGTGTATTCACCAGGCTCATAAACGACTTCTTCTGGTACGTTCAACAAATTAGCGACTTCCGTAAACCGAACGAACTTGCGGAAACAGCTTTCCAAAAAGTCGATCGTTCGTTGATCTTTTAAATTGCCTTGTTCATCAAAGGCTTGATGCGCACGCCCCAGCAAGAACTCATTTCCTGGCATGACTGTCGCATTGACACCTGGAGCGTCAAGGATTTGGCGCAAATGAAGCTGTGCTCGGGAGGAGCCTTGCACATCGTAGGATGCGCCGACGATCATCACTGGTTTGCCATCAAAGGGATGGAGATTGAAGGAGAGCCATTCCAAGACGCTTTTCAATGCGGAAGGAATCGAATGGTTATGCTCTGGTGTTGCGATAATCACTCCATCGGCTGCTAAAATCTTGCTATTTAACTGTTGGATCACTTCGCTATTGGTTTGATCTTGTGTTTCATTGAACATTGGAACATCTTTGATTTCCAGCAGTTCAATTTCTGCTAGGGCAGCAAATTCTCGCTGCATAAACGCTACTAATTGGCGATTGGTCGATTTTTTGGCGTTCGTTCCGATTAGGCCGACAAATTTCATGACTAGTTCCTCTCTTTCTTATGCTTGTTCCCACGAAAATTTCTTTGCTCGTTCTTTAGCCGTTGAATATTCACTGACCAGACGGTTCGTGATTTCGACGAACAAGACAAATTCATTGAAACAGTCTTCTAGTTCGGCAACTTTTTCGTTATCGATCAAGTTTCCTTGTTCATCGAAGGCTTGCATGGAATGCCCTAACAAAAATTCCGCACTCGGCATGATTCGGGCTTTTACTTCAGGCGCATCTAAGATCTGACGCAAGTGGGCTTGGGCTCTCGATGAACCTAATGCACCAAGAGAAGCACCCGTGATCATCACTGGTTTATCGATCAAAGGCCGCGTCGTATAAGAAAGCCATTCGATCATGCTTTTTAACACCGCTGGGATCGAGTGGTCGTATTCTGGTGTACTGATGATTACCCCATCTGCTGCTTCGATCTTCTCTGACAAGGCTTGGACTGCCGCTGGTGCCGTCCGATCTTCTGGTTCATTAAATGCCGGCAGATCACTGATTTCGCAAAGTTCGATCTCCGCTTGGTCACTAAAATGGCTTTGAATAAATTGCAGTAAGCGACGGTTGGTCGAACGCGTCGAGTTGGTTCCTACGATTCCAATCAATTTCATTATCATCTCTCCTAATTGTGAATAATTTAACATTTAACAAAAAATAAAAAGTTTTTGACCATTGGCTTTGATTTCTTTTTTCAATCGTTTCTCAAGTTGTTTTTTACGACCTACTGAGATGAAAGGCTTCTTCCTAAACAAAAAAATCTTCCCCAAGTACCCATTAAGTGTACGGCTGAATTCTTTATTTGTGAAATATTTATTTAATTATCCATCGATAACAAATTTGTTATAATGAGAAAAATGACTAGGAGGACAACGCGATGGCACTTAAAGATTCCCATCTGATGCTGCAATACCTCGATACCTTGTTAAAGCATAGCAACTACACCAAAGCCGCCAAAGATCTCTACATTTCACAGCCTTACTTGACGCAAACCGTGAAACGAGCCGAGCAAGAGCTAGGGACCCCCATCATCAATCGGCAGCCGGGACATTTTCAACTGACGGAAGCTGGTAAAATCTATTATCAATATCTAGAAACCTTGGAAACAGAATCTGCCAAATTGAAAAGCCGGCTGTCTTGGTATACCGCGACCGAGAAGCGTTCTTTGCGCTTAGGCATCTTGCCAAGCCTTGGTTCTTACCTGCTGCCGCTCTTTTTGCCTGCGTATTATGAACACTATCCCAACGTGCACTTTTTCTTGCGGGAAGACCTGCCGAAGCACAATGAAAAACGCCTGCTGAATGGGCAGCTGGACTTTTTTATCGGACAAAACCCTGAGACGATCGCACCGAATCTAACGGTCCACAGTACCAATCAAGAACGGTATCTAGCGATCATTCCGCCTTGTTCTTCCCTGTATCAACCAGGGAAGCGGTATTTAGCGCCTGATTCATTGGCCGTCAAAGACTTGCTGCAAAGTCCGTTGATTTTGACCACCAGCGGCTCGGCGATTCGGCGCCAAATCGATCAATTGCTGCAAAAATACAAAGTAGAGGCGAGCGTTCTCATAGAAAGCAGCAATATTTATACCGCTGCAGCATTGGCAGAAAACAACCTTGGGATTGCGATCGTACCAGAAAGCGTGCTGCAAGCTGCTACTGCGACCCCTTTTAATCTTTATCCAATACCAGAGGAACTCTTGTCCCTCACCTATTTTATTGCCCACCAAGCCGAACGGGCATTGTCAAACAGCGAAGCCGCCTTGATCGAGACCTTTTTGCACCACGTCTAACTTTCTTTTTTTACAAAAAAAACAAGCAGCGATCACCTATATTCCTAGGTAGTCGCTGCTTGCTTTCATTCTGCTGTTGGCGTTTCGAGCAAACGTGCTAATTCTTGCGGATAGATCAATTCACCTTGTTTGGTAATGACTAATCCAGTGATCCCTTCTAACGGCGCCAGCTCCTGCAAGATGGCTGGTGGCTCTTTGCCGAATAAGCGGGTCGTCCAAATCTCTCCATCAACCGATTTGTCGGATAGAATCGTGACACTGGCAATGGCTGACTCTAATGGATAGCCCGTTTCTCGATCAAAGATATGATGATAGGTCTTGCCCGCTACCTGATAGGTTCGTTCATAGATCCCTGATGTAACGACTGACTGATTGTGTACCTTCAACGCGGCGACAAAATTCCCTCTTGGCAAGAAAGGATTTTGGATCCCGATCCGCCAATAGCCATCAGCATGGCTCGGGGCATCGCCGTAAGTCACCACATTGCCCCCAAGATCGATCAAAGCGGCTGTGACACCGACCTGCTTGAAATACGCCATCAACAAATCAGCAAAATACCCTTTCGCAACGGCCCCTAGATCAAGCTTCATGCCGGCAGCTAACCCAACGGTCTGCAGCGTTTCATCCAAAACGATCTTGGCGGGATCAGTCTTTGGCAGCAGTTCAGCGATTTTCTCAGGCGTTGGTAGATGGGCATCTTGAAACCCGATTCGCCATTCCTGCACTAAAGGACCGATGGCAATATTTAAGTAGCTATCTTTTGGCAAGCTATGGGTTTTCCCTAGTGCGATCAATTCAACCAATTCCGGTGTGGCGGCGATCGCTCCTTGTCCTGCCTGCTGATTGATCTGCATCAACTCAGACGTCGGGTCATTGGCACTAAAACGCTGTTCAAAGGCCACGGCTCTTTTCGCTGCTTCCTCTAAGATCACTTCTGGGGTTTCATGCTGCACCCAAATCGTGATCACCGTTCCCATTCCCTGTAACACTCGTTGACCTTCTGCCATTGTCCTTGCTCCTTTGTCCTCTTCTTTTGGCTATCATAGCAGTTTCTGGGAGAAAAAAGTAGTCTGCGGGATGCCGCCACTGCTTTTTTTGAAAAAAAAACTGCGAGGTCACCCTCGCAGTCTGCTGTCTCTATTGCTCAATGATAAAAGTCGAAGCGGCCTTTCGCCAATACTTCTTTGACCCCACCGGTTTGGTACAAGGAACGGTCCATAATGGCTTTTTTCACCACGGAAGCGGGATAGCCTTTGATGCCCATTTTCCCTACTAAGCCAAAGGCATGGGTATTGCCGATAGACGCCACTGAACCTAATGATTCAAAGTGGAAATCTGTTGGTTTTTCCCCGTTCATTTGACGTAAGATATTTTTACCCGCATGCTGCCCCATCTTCAAAGCGATTTGAGCCGTTGTTGGATACGGGCGATTGGTCGCTGGGTCCATGACTGCTGAAACATCACCGACAACATAGACGTTACTATGATCAGGGTCTGTTAGGTCTTGATTGACCATCACGCGACCACGACGAGCAGAAAAGTCTGATTCAGCCATCACATGGCTGCCGCTGACGCCTGTGGTCCAAACGATGGTTTTGGCTGATAATTCAGCTGTTGCTCCTGTATCGGCATCATCTTGATAGACAACGACACCCGGTTTGATTGATTTGATGGGTTTACCAGTCAGGAAGTTCACGCCCCATTTAACGAGATTTTTGATCCCATAATCCGATAGTTTTTCATCAAACATCGGTAATAAACGAGTCACTGCTTCGACACAATACAGTTTGATGTCTTCTGGCTTGACGCCTGCTGCTTTCGCAAAGGTTTTACGGTTTTCCACCAATGAACCTAGCAATTCGATTCCGGTAAAACCAGCACCGCAGACAACGATTTTTAGGTAGTCAGGATTTTGTGTTTCTTTGTATGCCTTCATTTGTTTCAACAAATGATGATAGATGTTTTCTGCGGAGTCGACATCCACCATTTCCAACGCATGCTCCTCGACACCAGGGATCCCAAATGATTCTGATTCAAAGCCTAACGCCACGATCAAATAATCATACGTGCACGTGGATTGATCTTTAAAAACGATCACTTGCTGGTTACGATCGATCGACGCAACTTCCTTTTGAACAAAGCTCGTCTTTTGGGGACGAACGACATCATTGATGGGATAGCAAATGCGGTCTCTTGGTTGCGTACCAGCCGCAACTTCATGAAGATCGGTTGCCTCATAATGATAATCGTTTTTGTCGATCAATGTGATGTGAAACGCTTCTTTTGCTCCTTGCAGTACGTGCAATGCTCGCAATCCAGCATACCCTGCTCCTAAAATGACAACTTCCTTCATGTTTCCTTACTTCCTTTCTTTGCTGTAAAAATTATAAAATCAAACCAATCGCAAAACACAGCACTTGTACGCATGCTCCGACCGCAAGGATCCGAACGGCACAAATGAAGGTCTCTCTTTTGATTTGTTTTTGCATAAATCGTTTTGTCTGTTGCCAGACAAAGGGCGCCGCGAAAAAGGTCAGAACCAGTGACCAAGGCGCAATGTTGAGGGCAACTGAGGCAATGATCGCAACAAACGCCAAGACGTTCATCGCGATAAATAATTTCAACGCACGGGCTTTACCAAGGTAATGCACCAGCGTATAGCGCTCATTTTTTTCATCCTCTTCCAGATCACAAATGTTGTTTGCCAGCATCAAGTTGGCGATCCATAATGTGTTGGGTAATGAGATCAAGAAAATACTACCAATCGTGGCAACGTTCCATTCAAAGGTTTGATAGGCATTGAGATAGACACAGATCAATGAGATCATAAAGCCCATCGTAAAGCCGGAAAAGAACTCGCCTAAAGGCAAACTAGAAAGCGGCCGTGGACCAGAGGAATAAAAGATCCCGACTAGGTAACAATATAGCCCCATCCAAAAGAGCGGCCAGCCAACCACCATTGCCAAGGCGATCCCCATGGCAGCGGAAAGGATGATCATGGAGACCATCAACCAAAAAACCAATTTGACAGACAACTGTTCCCGCCCAATGATATTGGTTTTTTCTTTGTAATCATGCCCTTCTGTGGCATGATGGTAATCGTTGTAGTTATCTAAAATATCCACCGCCATATTGAAGATCAGCATGGCAATGAAATACAATAAGACATAGCCAAGATGAATCGTTTGATAATTGTACCAGCTGTAGCAGACACCAATAAAAAATGGCAAAATACTGGCGGTTTTTGCTTTAAATTCGACAAGTTCTAAAAATACAGGTAGCGTCACAACTTCACCTCCTTTAGTGAGTGCATTAAACTAGTCAATCACGCCCCTTTACGCTAGAATAAGGGCTGAATGACTGTTAGAAAGGGTTATACTATGTTTGACTTTTGGATCGATTATCCGACGATCGAACAACGATTGAAAACCGTATGTTCCATCATTGAAGAACACGTTACTGTTCGTAACAAAGAGATACAAGATGTTTTGATCGACTTTACTTATTCAGGTGGAAAAATGCTGCGGCCAGCGCTCTTTTTTTTGTTTGCTGACTTAGGCGATCCCCATTATAAAAAAACCGACCAATTAACAAAAATTGCTGCTTCTCTAGAAATTTTACACATGGCCACTTTGATCCATGACGACATTATTGACGATTCGCCGCTGCGGCGCAGTCAAGTCACTGTTCAAGCCAAATACGGCAAGGATATCGCGGTCTACACGGGTGATCTTTTGTTCACCCAATTTTTTGAGCTTTTGATCGAAAGTATGAATGGCTCCCCGTTTTTAAAAACCAACGCACAAGCCATGAAACGACTCCTTTTAGGTGAACTTGATCAAATGCACACTCGCTACAACATCCATGAATCGATTGACGACTATCTGCAAAGCATCAACGGCAAAACCGCTGAACTGTTTTGGCTCGCTTGTCTCGAAGGCGCTCATTTTGGCGGCCTCGACACAGAAAACCAAGAGCGGGCGGGTGAGATCGGTCGCAACATCGGGATCGCCTTTCAAGTATTCGACGATATTCTCGACTACACCTCTGATAGTGGCACCTTGAAAAAACCGATTCTAGAAGATTTGGTACAAGGAGTCTATACCTTACCGCTGCTATTTGCCAAAGAACAGGCACCTGCAGCATTCGCTCCTTATTTGAATAAAAAAGCAGCACTCTCCTTGGCAGAAGCCCAAGAAGTTGCGGATCTTGTCGTCCGTTACGGCGGTGTCGAAAAAGCGCGCGCTTTCGCGGTCACCTACACGCAAAAAGCCTTAGACGACATCGATCTGCTGCCAGAAGCACCTAGCAAGGCCAAAATTCGTTCATTAACTGAACTGCTCTTGCAGCGCAATTACTGAGCCATAGCGCAATGAGAAGAAAAGCGTCCATCACTGATTGATGGACGCTCTTTTTTATCGTCGTCCTTGGTCAATGGCCAATAAGTGTTGAAAATGTTTATTTTCTGCGGCCAATTCGGCAGGTGTTCCGCTCATGGTCAACTGACCATCTTCAATAAAAAGCACACGATCCATCATCGAAATTCCTTGCAAGTGGTGGGTGATCCAAATGATCGTTTTGTTCTCCAGCACTTGGAAAAAGGTTTCAAGTACGCCTTGCTCCGTGATTGGGTCTAAGCCGACGGTTGGCTCATCCAATAAGATGATTGGGGTGTCTTTTAGCAAGATTCGCGCCAATGCCAAACGATGCCGTTCTCCACCAGAAAAACGCAAGCCGGCTTCATCCACCATCGTCGCCAAGCCATTAGGCAAAGCTGCCACCATTTCTTTCAACCCGACTTGCTCCAGTACGCGCCAGACTTCTTCTTCCGAAGCCGACTCATTGCCTAGCCGAATATTATTCAAGACGGTCGTATGGAAAAGATAGGGACTTTGATTGATGACACCGATCAAGTCACTGATTGACTCACTCAATACCGTCACTGGCACGTCATTTAAGGTGATCGCCCCTTGCGTCGGTTGCAGATCGCCTCGCAACAAGGAGGCAAAGGTACTTTTCCCAGAACCGCTGCGGCCAAGGATCGCTAGTTTTTGATGCGCAGGAATCGTTAGATCCAGCCCATGAAGCACTTCTTTGCCTTCAGGATATTGAAAATGCAAGTCCTTGACTGTGATCGACACAAGGCCCGTCACTTCAGGTACTGACGGTTGCTCCATGGAGACCTCTTGGCGATTTTCTTCTGGCAATGCATTGAAGCGATCGATGGAGTCTTTGTAGCGATTGGTTTCTTGAGCAGCTGACGGTAATGGCGCAAATGCATCAACTAAAGGAAAGACACACAGGACAAAGGCAGCGATCCAGTTGGCTGCTCCTCCGTGGTTACCTGGAAAGCGAATGCTGGTCCAAAGCAGCAATGCGACAGCGATCACCCCAAAGATGCTTTGTAAAAGAAAATCACGCCGGCGATCAAAGGACAGCATCTGTTCATCCACCGCCCGCAACTGCGTTTCCAGTTCCTTATGGGCAGCCACGTACTCGCTGCCTCTTTGAGAGAAGACCCAATCAGAAACCCCTAATACATTATCCGTCAGTGTCGTATACAAGTTGTTTTTCATGTGTTTTTGCTTTTCTTGCCGCGCGCCGTTGATAATCACCGACCAAAGAGGCAAGACAAAGACGATGATCCCTAATAGCAGCAGCATGACCAAAGCAAACCACCAAGAAAAATAGCCGAGTCCAATGATCAAGAACGCATACAAGATCCAAGCGATCACAGTAGGAAAGATCGTCCGCAAATACAGGTTTTGAATATGGTTGATATCTTCTGCCAATAAGCCCAAGATATCCCCCGTGCGATGCGCTTGCTTAAAGAAGATCGCATCTTTTTCTACTACGTTATACAATTTCAATCGTAAATTAGAAGTCATGCGCAAGACCCAGCTATGGCTGGTCAACCGTTCCAAATAGCGAAAGACTGGACGGCCGATCCCAAACGCTCGGGTCAGTACGATCGGGATATAAACCAATAAGATGTTTTCCGGGATCGACGCCGAGCGGCTGATCAGGTACCCCGAATTAAACATCAGTGCACCGCCACAGAAAAAGGTCAAGAAGCCTAGGAATAAGGCCAACGCCAAAACGTTTTTGTATTTTGACAAGAAAGGCTTGACCCAGGTATCGGTTTTCAATGAGCGCAATAAGCCGATTTTATTCAAGCTGTTCCCTCCTCATTCCATTGACTAGTTCTGTAAAAGCACCTTGCTTTTGCTGCAGTTGTGTCAAGGTGCCTTGTTCCACGATTCTTCCTTGATCCATCACGATGATTTCATCCATTTCTTCCATCCAGTGCAAGCGATGGGTTGCAAAAAAGACTAACCGGTTTTCCATCAGCGGCAGCATCCGTTCCTTTAAGGCAACTTCAGTTTCAATATCCAAATGTGCCGTTGGTTCATCAAACAAAAGAATCTTTCGTTGCTGATCTAAGAAGGCACGGGCTAAAGCGATCCGTTGGGCTTGTCCACCACTTAGATGCCGTTCCCCTTCTCCTAACATCGTGTCCAACCCTTGCGGCAGCTCTGCCAAAAGCTCAGTCAAGCCTGCCACTTCAATGGCTTTCAGTACGGCTTCTTTGGTAGCTGTCGGCTGATAAAACGCGACATTTTCCTGCAAGGTCAACCGATAGATATAAGGATTTTGCGGAATATAGATCAGCTGTTCTTGCCAGCTTGCTTGGCGAAAGGCCGTGGTTTGGGCTCCTCCAAGAGTGATCTCGCCACTGTCTGGCACGAGAAAGCCACTCAAAGTATTGATCAAGGTAGACTTGCCAGAACCGCTCAGACCGATGATCCCGATCTTTTTGAAGCCAGTCACGTTCAAGTTGATATCCCTCAAAGCTGCTTTTTCCTCGTAGGAAAAAGCCAGCTGATCAATCGTTAACTGGGTGTCTTCCTGCCAACGAGGCACCGTTACTGCCGGTACTTGGGCTTCCGGCTGATGCAAGATCTCCGTCACCGCAGTCATCGCATTTTTCCCGTCTAAGGTTGCATGATAATCACTGGAAAAGTCGCGGATTGGCAAGAAATATTCTGGTGCTAAAATCAAGATAGTTAACGCCGGAAACAGCAAGATCCCTTCATTGATCAGCCGCAAGCCTAGCAAGACTGCCACGACGGCAATCGATAAGGTCGTGAAAAAGTCTAAGGCGAAGGTCGATAAAATACCGACTTTTAATGAAGCCATCGTCGCTTTCCGAAACCGTTCGCTGGAAGCAAAGATACTTTTGCCATATTTTTTACTGACCCCAAACAATTTCAGCGTGTCGATCCCTCGCAAAGAATCGATGAAATGATTGGACAATAATTGAAACGTCCGGTATTGTTTTTCCGCTTTGCTTTGGGCGGCATAGCCCAAGATGATCATAAAAATGATGATCAAGGGGAACACCAACAGCAAGACCAAGCCGGATTCCCAATCCAGATAAAAAACGAGTGCCAAAATGACCCAAGGAATGATCGACATATTCATGATTTTGGCAAGAATCAATTTCAAGTAGTTTTCGACTTGGTTGATCCCTTCCAAGACCATCGTTGTTACATTTCCCGTCCCTTGCTGTTGTGCGATCTGAGGACCGACACGAAACAATTTCTCCAATAATTGATCCCGCAGATCGGCAGCTTGCTGGTAACTGTAATCATCGAGTCTTTTGGAACGGAAATAGATAACGGCTTGCCGGGCGATAAACGAACAAAAGAACAGCAGAATCCAGCCCCACTGTTCCTCTAATGGTCGTCCTTCCCATAAGCCAGTGATGGCACGTGCCAATCCATACGCCTGCCCAATAATGAAGAGCGCCTGCAGGAACGAAAGTCCCGCAAGCAGCCCTAAAAGTTGTTTCATTCCTGGGAGCTTCATGATTTGTTTATCAATCATTTATACCCCTCCAACGCCTCCGTATGACTGATCCGCTTACGGAAGATATAGTAACTCCAAGCCGTATAGGCCAAGACGAAAGGCAAGATCGTCAGTGAAAGATAACTCATGATCTTCAATGTGTAGCGGCTTGAAGACGCATCAGCGATCAACAGGTCATAGCTTGAATCGATCGAACTGATCAAGACTCTTGGGAATAACCCTGTGAAGATCAATGCCACCAAAGCGATCAACGTCAAGCCGCTCGCAATGAAAGCCATCATTTCTTTGCCTTTAAAGACGCCGATATTTGCAATCAGTGTCAGTACAACGATCACAAGCAACAAACCAAGCGTTGTCGCAAAATGATTCTCAAAGAAATCCGTTTGGAAGTAAAGCATCACAGCAAAGACGATTAAGCCTGCATATAGGATGCCATAAAAAATACTTGCATAGTTGCGTGCCCGTGCCCGAATCGGACCTTCCGTTTTCAAAGCGATATAGTTTAATCCGTGCAAGTAGCACAACAAGGTCAACGCGATCCCGCCAACGATTGAAAAGGGATTGACGTAATCCGTAAAGGTTGCGGTCATGTTGCCATCTTCACCCAAAGGCATTCCTTGGATCATGCTGACAAACATCAGACCGAAGAAAAACGGTACGATCGTACTGCCGATCGTCAACGTCCAGTTCCAAATGTTTTTGTGCTCTTTCGGGAAGTTCGCTCGAAACTCAAAGGAGACACCACGAATGATCAACCCAACTAAGATCAACAGCAAAATCAAATAAAACCCGCTGAACAAAGAAGCATACCAGTATGGAAATGAGGCGAACATCGCTCCGCCGGCGGTCAATAGCCACACTTCATTGCCATCCCAGACAGGCCCGATCGTTTTAACGATCTGGTCTTTTTCCTCTTCATTGTGAGCCAATGTCTGCACAGACATCCCCACACCAAAGTCAAACCCTTCTAAGAAGAAGAATCCGGAAAATAAAAGCCCAATCAACGTGAACCATAGTAATTGCAGACCGGTCATCCTTCAAACGCCTCCTTATCAAATGGGTCTTCGTACCCATCTTGGTTGTCTCCTTGGCTGATTTCACCAAAGGCTTCTTTTTCAGGTCCATGATCCATTTCCCGTTTCACAAGATAGACCATTGTTCCGCCTAAGCCAGAGAATAAGAGGAAGTAAACGATATTTGAGATCAAGAGAGAGGTCACGGAAACGTTTGGTGACACACTATCTTCGATCGTAAACAAGCCGTAAACCGTCCATGGGTAACGCCCTAACTCCGTGATCAGCCAACCAGCTGTATTGGCAATAAATGGGGTGAACAAAGTGATTGCCACTACCCAAAGTAACCAGCGTTTTTCAAAGAGCCATGGTTTCTTCTTACGCGTAAAATACAACCCCAGACCAGAAACCAACAGCATCAAGGCACCAAAACCAGCCATGATCCGAAAGCTCCAAAAGAGTGTGTTGACCGGCGGGTAGTAATTACGGTCGCCGTAGGTTTCAATCAATTGCTGATTGACCGTATCCATCCCATCGATTGAGCCGAAGGGTTCATTGAAGGCTAAGATACTCAACATATATGGAATCGAAATACCGAAGACTTGGTGATGTTCCGCTTCATTCGCCCAAGCAACGACAGTCCAAGCCGCAGGACTCCCGGTATCTTCATAAGTTCCTTCCATTGCGGCAAATTTCATTGGTTGTTCTTCAACCAAGTATTTCATTTGTTCATCCCCGGCTAGCAAGACGGTGAATGAACCGAACAATGCCACCGCAAAACCGATCCGCATTGATTTTTTGAAGAAATCGCGGTCAATGTCTTTGTCTTTCTTCAATAGACGAAAGGCTGATAAACCAGCAACAATGATTCCGCCCATCGTGATGGCTGCGGTGATCACGTGTAAAAACTCATACCACACTTGTGGATTTGCCAATAAAGCACCGAAGTCAGTCATTTCTGCCCGGCCATTGTTCAAGGTATACCCCACTGGATGCTGCATAAAACTATTGGCAGCTAAGATCCAAAACGCCGATAGCATCGAACCAAGCGTCACCAACCAGAAAAAGGTGGCGTGCAGCTTCGGACTGACCCGATCCCATGTAAAGATCCACAGTCCTAAGAACGTCGATTCTAAGAAGAACGCCAACAAAGCCTCCAAAGCCAAGGGCGCACCAAAAATATCCCCGACAAAACGAGAATAGTCTGACCAGTTCATCCCAAATTGAAATTCTTGAATGATCCCTGTCACGACCCCGACAGCAAAACTTAATAGAAAAATATTTCCCCAAAACTTCGTCATCCGGCGATATTTTTCATCTTTTTTGATCACATAAAGTGTCTCCATAATTGCAACGACGACACCAGTTCCGATCGAAAACGGTACAAAGAAAAAGTGAAAAATCGTCGTCATCGCAAACTGGATTCGCGCTAGTGTCACAATATCCATCCTACATCCTCCTATTTCATAAAAAAGTGCATTAAAATAATTCTAAAGAAAGAAAAATTCCAACTTCGAATATACTCCTCTAATCAGTAAAAAAGAAGCAAATTGCTTGCATTTACTGATTTTTAATCACTTCCTCTCCGATTCTTAAACATAAGGCGCTTTCATCAGCGGAATATAGCTTTTTAGGGCTCTTCCCACCCGTAACGAGTTCCCTCAGAAAGCAAAGGATCACTCAATAAAATTCCCGGGAAATCCTCCTTTAAAACAAACGTGCTTAATGATTGATACATGGAAAACGTGGTCTTCATCCCTAATCTTTCCAATTGATCTAACGTTTGTTGCATTAAGTCCGCCGCTTTTGGCTTGTTTTGTTTTAATAGACATGTCCAGCCTTCAAAAAACGGCATAAAGATCGCTTGCTCAATGTGTTCTTTTTCATAAACATGATCTCGCCATAAATGAAAGGTCTTTTCCGCATAATCCACCTCATCAAAAACAGCAAAGACGGAAAACACCGTCTCAAACGTGTTGTATAGAATATCTTTGTTGCCGGGGATTTTTGCAAAGCGCTGACTCTTTTTGATGGCGATCGTCAAACAGCGCCAAAGCAAAGCTGGCTCCATCGAAACTGCTACGCGGGCAAATAGCCGCAGCTCATAAACACCCCATGTATCGGTATTCAGCAAGTAATGTTTCGCAGAGTCCAAACAATAATTGTGTTTCGGGTACGCCTCCTGGATGGGCACCCCTTTAAAAAGCTCCTCTTTCATCAAGTAGTCAAAACGGATCAGTTGTAAGAAGTGGTCCAGCTCCAAGGAGTAATGTCGTTGAAAGTAGGCGGTCAGCTTTTGATATTTCTTTTTTAGTTTAGGTACTTCATCAATAGATTCGATCCCCATCGAACGGACATAGTCGACCATTAGCTTTTGAGCCTCCGAATGATGCTCCCCAGTATGCAGCAGTTGAAATTCGGCAAAACTCACTTCTAGTTTATCTAGCAAACGATGAAATCGTTCGCAGGAAATCGTCGTTTTGCCATTTTCAAATTGCGATAACAAAGACATCGACAATTGTTCGTCCACTAATTCCTTCAATAGTAAGCCTTTGCTTTTGCGAAGCTCTTTCACTGTCGCACCATAATTGTTCATTTTTTCACCTTCTTTTTCAATATATTGAAATAAGCAGTTGCTTTTCCCGAAGAGCCTTTATAGTTGAATTATCTTATAGAAACGAGGGAAAAGCTATGGATACCCATGTAAAAAAGAAAATGCTTCACGTGAAACATTTGCAAAAAAGTTTCAAAGACAAAACCGTTTTGAAAGAGGTCACTTTTGACGTCACTCCTGGCGAAGTATTTGTCTTACTAGGATCAAACGGCGCTGGAAAAACCACTCTAGTCAAAATTTTGTCTACCATCCTGCCTTTTGACCAAGGAACCGCGCTGATCGATGGGATCGACTTGACCAAAGATCCAGCAGCGATTCGCGAGAAAATCAGTCTGACGGGGCAATTTTCCGCCGTCGATCAAGAACTAACCGGACGAGAAAACTTGCTGATGATTGCTGCCTTGCGCCATGTCAAAAACAAACAGTTGATCGTCCAACAGTTGTTAGAGCGTTTTGATTTGGTGGATGCCAGCAACAGACTAGTCAAAAACTATTCTGGTGGCATGCGACGGCGCTTAGACATCGCCATGAGTTTTATCGGCGAACCTGACCTGCTCTTTTTAGATGAACCGACGACCGGGTTAGACCCGCAAAACCGCTTAGCCACATGGCACATGATCAAAGAGATCGCCGCTCAAGGACGAACGATTTTCCTGACGACCCAATACCTAGAAGAAGCTGAATTTTTAGCAGACCAAGTCGCCATTTTGCATGAAGGGAAAATCATCTTGCAAGGAACACCAACGGAAGTCAAAGCACTGCACCCTTCGCAAACGATGGAAATCAGCGTATTGACAAAAGAACACTTGCAAACCGTGCGTCAGCATCTGTCTGATTTTCCGCTGCAAGTCAATGAGTCCAGTCTCTCTCTGGCATTTCCCGTCAGTCAAGACTTCCAGCATTCCTTCACGCTGTTGCAGGAACTCAATCAACTACCGATCACCATCACCAGTTTTAATCAAAAGAATGCTTCTTTAGAGGATATTTTTCTAACACTTGTCCAAGGAGGAAACCAATGAAAGCAATTATAGAAACCAACACCTTATTCAAGCGCAATCTCTTGCTATCGATTCGCAGTATGGAGACTCTGCTAAGTGGAATTTTGACCCCAGCGATTTTAATGATCCTCTTCGTCTATGTTTTTGGTGGAGCTATGAACGTCGGCGATACTTCTTATGTCGATTTTGTCGTTCCCGGTGTCCTCGTCCAATGTATCGCCCAAAGTGCTTCCTCCGTTGGGGTAACGGTGACGGAAGATTTGAAATCCGGCATGGTGGAACGGCTGATGACCTTGAATATTTCTAACTCAGCCTTTTTAAACGGCCATGTCTTCGCCGCGACCCTTCGGAGCTTGATCAGTACCTTGGTCGTATTGATCGTTGCCATGGTCATCGGTTTTCGCCCTCAAGCCACAGTTGCTGGCTGGGGGCTCGCCTTCCTATTGATCTTTTGCTTCACCTTCGCTTTTACTTGGGTCTCAGTTCTGGTTGGTCTCATCGCCAAAAGCCCCGAGACAGCTACCTTGTTTACTGTCTTGATCACCCTTTTTCCCTACTTAAGCTCTGGTTTCGTCCCTACGGAAACCATGCCGCGCCCGTTAGCCATTTTTGCTGAATACCAACCAATGTCGCCGATCATCCATTCTTTGCGAGGGCTTTTGTTAAACTTGAAAGATACCACCTTGATCAGTGCCTTTAGCTGGTGCGGCGGTATCGTAGTCGTGAGCTGGTTCTTGGCACGAATGCTTTATCAGAAACGGTTACGCTAATGACGCCGGCTCCCTTTTCTGACTCTCTTATAAAAAAGCGGCAACGATCAAGCTTCTGCTTCGTCGTTGCCGCTTTTTTTAATCGAGGACTTCTCCGTTAATAGTTTCTGATGGCCTCTAATTACATAGAAGGAACTTATTCAGAAGTAGATTTTCTTAATTGCTCTTCACCCCAGTAACAGATCGCATCTAGCACTGGGATAATCGACAAACCTAGGTCTGACAAACGATACTCAACTTTTGGGGGGATTTGTGGATATTCTTTTCGAATGATGAGATTGTCATACTCTAATTCTTTGAGTGTGTTTGTCAGTGTTTTAAACGATATATTTCCGATTCTACGTTTTAATTCATTATACCGAATAGGCTTCCTATTCATAGATAAAGCATATAAAATAATCATTTTATATTTTCCTCCTACTAATCCTAACGTATAGCCGAAACCCGTTTCTTTTAAATCGACGTTCTGGTATTCCCATGTATCCATTATACTCTCCTTTTGGTTAGTACCTTACTTTATTTACCGTACTTGTATCAAAAAATAGTATACCATATGATATTCATATAACTCGAAAGGAAGATGAAAATGAAGACGATTGTCTATGCGCATCCATGGGACGGCAGTTTTAATCATGCTATTTTAAAAAGTCTCACCACCCATTTAGAGGAAAGAAACGAATCCTTTCAAGTGATTGACTTGTATGGCGAGAATTTTGATCCAGTCTATACGCCAGAAGAGTTACGCTTGTTTGGTCAAGGAGAGACATCCTATCCACTCGTAAAAGAATATCAAGCGAAATTAACTGCATCTTCGGAGTTGATTTTTATTTTTCCAATCTGGTGGTATGATGTTCCCGCTATTTTAAAGGGTTTTTTAGATAAAGTATTCTTACCAAAATTTGCTTATCAGGAAGATCACTCAGGAAATTGGCAACCCTTATTAACACATATAAAAAAAGCGACAGTAGTTACTACCGCTACTTACTCTAAAGAATCATTGACAAAATATGGTGATGCTATTGAAGGAGTCCTAATGAATAGCACGCTCAATATGGTGGGTATTCCAAAAGACCATATGAAATGGATACATTTTTCTGAAGTAAATCGTACAACCGACGAAAGAAGAAAAGCGTTTCTAAAAGAATTGCCCAAAATGCTTTAAGCAAATATATACGGTATAATAGGATTTATTGAAATTTACAAAAGGCAGGGATACCCATGGATCTTAAAAACCGTCTGATCGCATTCGCTCAGACCTTCAATGATGTTCAGATCGACCATCCATTTGCAAAGTTTCCCGAGTACCAAGTCTTGCGGCACCGTAAAAGCGGCAAATGGTTTGGCTTGCTGATGACTGTAGAAAAGCAGAAATTAGGCCTGGAAGGAACGGGAATGATCGAGATTTTAGATGTCAAAGCAGCGCCCGAAATGGTTTCGATCATCAATCAAAGTCACGGCTATTTACCCGCTTATCACATGAATAAAAACCATTGGCTCACCGCATTACTAGATGGCTCTGTATCAGAAAAACAACTCCAATCTTTGTTACGAGACAGCTATGAACATACCCGTTAAACCCAAATATCACAAAAAACCGATCAACGATGCGCCTGTATAGGAGCACCGTTGATCGGTTTTCTTTTATAACGGATCCTGCGTCATCCGTGAGTCTAACGAAACACTCAGGCCAACTCTTCTCCGTTTGTTGCAATAACTTGTTTGTACCAATCGAAGGATTTTTTCTTGGAACGATCCATCGTGCCGTTGCCTTCGTCATCAAAGTCAACATAGATAAAGCCATAGCGTTTGCTCATTTCGCCTGTTGAAGCACTGACAAGGTCGATACAGCCCCATGGCGTGTAGCCGATCAAGTCTACGCCATCAGCAATCGCTTCCCCCATTGCTTCAATGTGGCGGCGCAAGTAATCGATACGATAGTCATCTTCGATCTTACCTTCTTCGTTAAAGGTATCAATGGCTCCTAAGCCGTTTTCCACGATAAACAACGGTTTTTGATAACGATCATACAATTCATTCAACGCGATGCGCAGCCCTTCTGGGTCGATTTGCCAGCCCCATTCACTTGCTTCTAAGAATGGATTGCGGACGCCGCCTAACAAGTTTCCTTGCACTTCATCGGCTTCTTCTGTGGTGATATCCACGGCAGAAGACATGTAGTAGCTGAAGCCAACATAGTCAACAGTATGTTCAGCGATCAAGGCTAAGTCTTCTTCGGTAATCTCAAGATCCTCTTTATTGACGCCGTGTTCTTTGTACAAACGATCCGTAAAGGATGGGTATTTTCCACGTACCTGCACGTCGGCACAGTAGTAGTTGAAGGCTTGATTATGGATCATCGTCGCCACTTGGTTGACTGGGTTCGCATCAATGCTGTAAGTCGTTGCATAAATGATCATACAACCGATCTGTAACTCTGGGTTTAATTCATGGCCGATTTTGACTGCTTTACTGCTGGCAACAAATTGGTTGTGCCACGCTTGGATCACGTTTGTAAAGTCGCTGGCACCCGTGCTGTTGACCATTCCTTGACTCAATGCAGAGAAATGGAAAGCAGAGTTGATCTCATTGAAGGTCATCCAGTATTTGACTTTGCTGTGGAACCGTTCCAAGACGACTTTTGCAAAACGCTCATAGAAATCGATCAATGCTCGATTTTTCCAGCCACCGTATTCTTTGGCTAAATGCAAAGGCATTTCATAGTGGGAGATCGTAACCACTGGCTCGATCCCGTATTTCAAACATTCATCGATCAGCGCATCGTAAAATGCTAGCCCAGCTTCGTTTGGTGTCGTTTCATCGCCTTTTGGAAAGATACGTGTCCAAGCGATAGAAAAACGATAGCTCTTGAAGCCCATCTCTGCAAACAACGCAATGTCTTCTTTGAAACGGTCATAATGGTCGATCCCGCGATGATTTGGATAAGTGTATTTGTCCTCATCGATCGTCCAATCAAACGTATCACTACCTAAAATCGCTAAACGCTGTTTGCCGCCAGGCATTGCATCCGCCACTGACAATCCTTTGCCATCGCGATCGAACGCCCCTTCTAATTGATTCGCTGCGGTCGCGCCGCCCCATAAGAAATTTTCTGGAAATTTTGCCATTTGCTCGTTCTCCTTTTGTTTTCTTTTGATAAACCTACCTAGCTGGTTACTGAAAAATCTCCGATAAAAAACAAAAAACCTAAATAAGAGCCGCTGCTAAAACGAGAATAGCGCTTTCTTATTTAGGTCTTGCCTGATCGAGTCAGTAACAATCCACGTGGGTTTTCTTTCTTTAACTATAGCACTAACTCATTGGCTTGTCATCATAAAATCGGTTTCTTTTAAACCGTTTCCCCCGTTGCATCGATACTTTCAGTTTGTGGGTGACCCTCCGCTTGCGCTGCTTCTGCTTCCGTTTTTAATTTTCCTTTATCTAATATTTTGACAAAAGGAATGTACAGCAAGCAGCCTGCCAAAACGCAAACGACTTGTAGAACTGCGACCTGCCAGCCTCCAGCTAGAAACCCATTTAGAAAAATCGGTGTGCCAAAGGGAACTTGTACGCCACTAAGTCGTGGAACGATCCCACTCCAGATCGCTAGGTACGCCACAAGCACTTGAACCAATGGTGTTAATATGAACGGAATCGCCATGATTGGATTCAAAATCAGCGGTAAGCCAAAAATCACCGGCTCATTAATGGTGAACAATCCAGGAACGGCACTTAGGTTAGCGACTGTCCGTGATTGTTTTGATTTCGCCAACAGCAAAATAACGATAATCAATGACAATGTTCCCCCAGCCCCACCAATACCAGCAAACAAATCATAAAACGACTTGCTCAAAATATTTGGCAGCTCGGAACGAGCAACACCGCTAGCTAAAGCATCCATATTTTCCACATCCATTGGTAAGTACAAAGCGGTGACAAAGCTACCCACCACCAACGAACCATGGATACCGAAGAACCATAGCACCATTTGGATCAGTACAATAAATAACAACGAACCGACACTAGAAGACAAGCTTTGCAGCGGCATTGCCAAGATTTGATAGATGAAATCTGAAAATGAGCCATAAGAAGTAAAACTGAATGCCCAGCTAATGACGATCGCGGTAAACCCAGAAATAATTGCTGGAATCAAACCGGCGAAGGTATCCGTCACAAATTGCGGCACGCCTGCTGGCATTTTGATGGCGATATTTTTTTCTAAAATAAAGCAGTACAAACGAGCAAAAACTAAGCCGCAGATCATAGCGGTAAACAAGCCTTGAGCGCCGAGTTTGCTCATGTCGAGGGTCGTTGTTTCCTCCAAGGTGACCATTGGCGTCATCATCAAAAAGGCAAACAACGAAACGATGCCGGCAGGGACTGCCGACTGCTTAAATTCTGTCGCTAAACGGTGACCGACAAGAAAGGAAGCGTACACTGAGATAACCCCAACGGTCATACTGTAACCGACGGAAAAATAACCGCCAATATTGATCGAGTTGATAAAATCTGTCCACCCTTGAATCGGCAAAACTGCTAACAACAAGGCGATCGAGCCAATAATGTTGATCGGCAGCGTCGCCATCAACCCGTTCGAAATTGCCTTTAAATACCGATTGTTGGAGATTTTATCTGCAAATACTAATACCTTATCCATATATTTATCCATTTTCTTTTCACTCCTTTATTTGGATGACGAACAATACATCTTCGTGACAATTGTGGGGATGGAAAACAGTGATACCATCAGTAACTGTCAGTTTTGGTTTCAAGAAACGATTGGTGTTCAAATCGATCAATGTGACGGTCGCTGTAGAAAGATCTCCTTGCAGGCGAACTGTTGTATTGCTTGGCAAGTAAAGCAAGGCATCCTTCCTTCCTGCGATAGCTGCCATACGAATCTGTTCATCTGCATCGATCAAGCGCTCTAGGCAAGGCACAAGCTCCTGAATACTTAATAATTCAAATAATTGCTTGATAAAGCCATAATCATCTGCCCCAGGAAAAGACAAAGCCTCTGGCCAAATCATCGGACGGTCAAACGCTTCCCCGATTTCTTCCGCAAAGGTTGCCGTCGGGGTTTGCCAACTCCAGATGCCGTGGGCACCGTACGTGATCCCAGCCGAGCCGCCGGCTAACAATGATTGCCATGCTGCTTTGCGGACATCTTTTTGACCAAATCGACCGTATACGTGACGGGCATAGCCCATTTGTTCATAGCAAGGTTCCGAGTTGATGATCGGCAGTTGCGGTTCTCGTTGATAAAAACGCTCTGCCAAATAATAAGGCATATTCAAAAAGGCGCTGTTATGACCTGATTGGTATAAAAATAAGTTCAAATGTTCGACGATAGGTTCAGGGATTTCTTCAAAACGTCCCTTGATATGAATCGTTTTCAAGGTATTGGGCGAATGCTTTTCAAAGAAAACAAAGGCTTCTAGATACGTATCGATGGTTGGCTGTGTTGGGAAGTCCGTATCGCCACCAATAAAGTAGATCGGATGGAAGGCATCAAACGTCTTAATCACTTTTTGATAGTAGGCCTGGCGGCAATCCTCCGGCAACACGTTGCGTTCTTTGTCCAACTGGCTAGCCCAAGTGCCAGCGACATAGTTTGACCACAAGACAACCAATGCTAAAGTAAAGCCTTTCTCATCGGCAATTTTACAAAGACGCTGAGCCCGTTCGAAATAGGCATCCTCCCAAACCGTAAAATCAAAGACGCCCGCATCAAGGGGAAACGGCAAGCAGTCAAATTGACCACGGCTGCGATCCCATTGCGGTAACACATTGATTTGAAGGGTATTGAAGCCCTGCTCTTTGCGTTTGTCTAAGTAGGTGATCCAGTCATTTTCTTGAATACTAGTAAAGGCACTCCAGCAAGTATCGGCTAAATAAAAGAAATGCTGTCCGTCTCGCAATAAGGTGCGGTTATTTTGGCTTACGGTGATTTTCACGGTGGTGCTCTCCTTTCATCGGCACAAGTTGTGCACTGGCGGTTATTAATCAATATAACTACTGAGCCAGCCTTCGCACAGCTCAAACCATTTGGCGACATGGGCATTGAGGTGACTTGACTTGCGTGCCGTTGTTCGATCCGCTAATGCCAGTCCGTGTTCGCCTTTTTCAAAAATATGCAGTTCGAATGGAATTTCTGCTTCTCTTAATTTGACCGCCAACTTCAACGAGTGCGCCACATCGACTAAGACGTCTTCCGTCGTATGCCAGAGAAACATCGGAGGTGTCCACTGATCGACATGATGCAAAATGTTCATGGATTGAATGGCTTCTTCCGTCGGTTGTTTACTCCCAAAAAAGCGCTCGTTGGCAGTTAAAGGTGTTTCGATTAGACGAGCGGCAAAGCCTAGCTCATCGATTGGGAAAGCATGCTCTTGATAAACCAATGGGTAGCCAGCGATCGCCAAATTCACTTTCAGTAAGTCACTGCTGACGCCCAACACTTCTGCCAGCTCAGCATCGTGCCAGCGCGTCGCTAACTGTAATGCTAGATGTCCGCCTGCTGAAAAACCGCAAACGATGATTTGATCCTCATCCACCAACCATTCTTGAGCATGCTCACGAATGATTTTGACGGTTTGGGCGGCTTCCATCAAGGCATTGTGGGGAACGTTTTTCACCTGATCACCGGTGGTGTACCATAAAACAACGCTATTTAGCCCGATACTATTGAATTTCAAGGCAATGACTTCCGCCTCTCGATCACTGGTAAAGGCGTAGCCGCCGCCTGGACAGACGATCACTAGCGGTCGTTTCTTGCCGACATTGTACTCTTTGGATTGGTGCAATAAATAGGTATCCACGTAAGCCGTTTGATTCAGTTGAATTCGTTGAATCTCCATATAGTTCCTCCTTTATCCTTCACTAAAAGCAGCTGACTTCTCAATGAACCGTTTCCATTTTTCATATTTCAAACGGATCACGGCCTGTTCGGCTTGCGGAACGATCGTGGTTTGCTGAATAGCTGGTTCATTCATGGTTGGTTTGGCAACAAGCATTGTGCCGATGGCTGAAAATTCTTCGACTTCGCTGACGATGACGGGTTTATTGATCAAAGTCGCCAATAAGCTCATCAAGGCACGGTTTTTCGAAACACCGCCATCGATCATTACCTGATTGATCAGTCGTTCAGCGACTTCTTCCATCACATCGATCACTGCTTTGATTTGAAAAATGATGCTTTCTAAAACGGCTTTCAACAGCTCATGAGTCGTCGTTGTGCGTTTCATGCCGACAAAGCTGGCAGTCATCGTATTATCCCAAAAAGGGGCACCCATTCCTTGCAATGCTGGGATAAAATAGATGTCTTCTTGACTGTCACTGGTCAGCACTTCTTGACAGATCTCAGCTACATCTGGCAGCGGAGCCACTTGCTCACTGAACCAGTTGATGGCGTCACCACAGGAACGGATGATGCCTTCTAGCGCAAACGCTGTTTCCTGGCTAGTTTGCCAGCCGACCGTCGTCAAAATGCGGCGATCCCGCAACGTCTGCTCCTGCTGCACTTGCATCATGATCGAACAACCGGTGCCCATCGTGATTTTTACATCCCCAAGGCTTTGACAACCTTCCCCAAATAATGCCGCTTGTGAATCGGCTAAGATCCCTTTGATAGGGATTCCGTGATAGCTACCGAAAACCGTATCAGCAGGTTTGATCGCTGGCAAGTCTGCTAAATGGATGCCAAAAAGTTTGACGAGTTCTGCATCCCAACGGCCCTCTTCAATATTGTAAAACAATGTTCGGCAAGCGTTGCTGGCTTCTGTCGCAAATACTGTCCCTTGCGTTAAATTCCACAACAGCCAGCTGTCCATCGTACCGATCGCCAATTCGCCAGTCCCCGACTTTTCTTTGATGGCCGATAATTCTTGGGCCAACCATTTCACTTTGGTGCCGGAAAAATACGGATCTAAACGCAAACCGGTCTTTTGATTGATCGTCTTTTCCCAGCCTTGTGCCGTCAATTCTTCACAAATCGTAGCGCTGCGGTTGCATTGCCACACGATCGCATTGTACAGGGGATTGCCGGTCAATCGATCCCAAGCAACGATCGTTTCTCGCTGATTGGTCAATGACAAGGAAACGATTTGATCTGCAGTGATCGCTTGTTCTTGAAACACTTGTGCCAGCAATTCTTGGACATTTTGCCAAATCTCGAGGGGATCATGTTCGACCCACCCGACTTTTGGATAAATTTGGCGATGTTTTTTATCGTAACGCTGCAGGATTTTCCCTTCTTGAAACAGTAAGAGCTTGGTACCGGATGTACTCTGATCTAAAACAAGCTGATAGGTCTTGTCCATCTTAAGCTCCTAGAAACGCAACCGCTGTTTTCGCTATGGAGGCACCGTCTAATCCATAATGGGCAAACAGTTCTGACGAAGAACCAGTAATCAAGGCTTCATCCGGAAAAGCAATGATTTTTTGTCGAATGTCCGTTTCTTCTGCCAGCGTTTCCGCCACGGCAGCTCCTAAGCCGTTGTATCGGCTGTGTTCTTCCACAGTGATCAAGGTGCCTGTTTCTTTCGCCACTCGTTTGACCGTTTCTGAATCAAAGGGCTTCAAGGAATGAACATTTAAAACGGTAGCAGTGATACCTTGTCTTTCCAATAGCTCAGCAGCATCCAACGCTTGGCGCACGGTTTCGCCAGTGGCGAGCAATGCGACATCTTGACCGCTTCTCAGCTCAATGGCTTTGCCGATCTCAAAAGGATAATCTGCAGAATCATAACAATCTTCAACAGGATTGCGACCGAGACGGATATAGGCTGGTTCATTTGATGCCGCTAAGGCTTTAAACATTTGGATCGTTTCAAAGCGATCTGCTGGCAACAGCACTTGCAAATTAGGGATCGCTCGTGCCACTGCGATGTCTTGCAAGGAATGATGACTCATGCCTAATGCCCCATAGCTGACACCGCCGCTGATGCCTACGAGTTTGACATTTTTATTCGAATACGCGACATCGACTTTGATCTGCTCGATACTGCGCATGCTGAGAAAACAAGCAGGGGATGCAACGAAAGGGCGTTTGCCCATATGGGCTAAGCCGGCCGCAATACTGACGATGTTTTGCTCTGCGATCCCTACTTCCACCAATTGTGTCGGTAATTCCTTGGCAAAAGGTGCTAACGAAGCGGAACCACGAGAATCACTGGTCAACACCGTGATCGCAGGATTCTTTTTTCCTTCTTCAATCAATACGTCGCACATCGCTTGGCGATTGGCAATATTATTTTTTCCCATGAGTCAAAACCTCCATTTGCTGATCAAGTTCGGCAATAGCTTGTGCAAGCTCTTCTGCCGTTGGCACTTTATGATGCCATTGCGCTTGATTTTCGGCTGCAGAATAGCCTTTGCCTTTGATGGTTTTAGCAATGATCAGCTTCGGTTGATTGGGCTGATGCGGTTTTTCTAATGCAGCCACCAAGGCAGCCATATCATTGCCATCAACGATATGCACATCCCAACCAAAGGCACGCCATTTTTCATCTAGCGGCTCCACTGCCATCACATCTTCCGAGGATCCAGTGATCTGCAAGCCGTTGCGATCAATGATGGCGGTCAAATTGTCCAGCTGGTAGTTGGCAGCCGCCATGGCTCCTTCCCATACCGAGCCTTCTGCTAATTCGCCATCTCCCAACAACGTATAGGTTTGATACGTGCGGTGATCCAGTTTGCCTGCCAAGGCGATCCCTACTGCGACGGGTAAGCCGTGACCTAGCGAACCAGTATTCATCTCAACCCCAGCTACTTTATTGTTTGGATGACCGATCAGTCGTGAACCAAATTGCGAAAAGGTGGCTAATTCTTCTTTCGGCAAAAAACCTTTGTCCGCTAAAACGGCCCATAGTACTTCTGCAGCATGTCCTTTACTTTGGATATACTGGTCACGATCTTGCTTTTGGGGATCTTTCGCATCCACATTCATTATCTGATAATACAGGGCCACTAAAATATCGGTACAAGAAAGATCCGAACCAGTATGACCCGTTTTTGCTTGATAGATCAGCTCTAACACGGATTTTCGAATCGTTAAAGCCTTCATTTCCAGCTCGTTTATTTCCATGATTGATCCCCTCTCAAGTATGCTTTGACGTCTTCTTCGATCGGATCATAAAAATCTGGCTGCACGCCGATATATTTGCACGCTTCGTACAAGATCGGCACCACATTTTTTCTGACCGCCGCAACATGATGAATATAAGGTCCTTCAACGAGTTTGAATTCCAAGCGATTCAAATTCGCAAATTCTAGATAGAGATAGGTCCCTTGATTGTATGGTCCATCGATCCCTTTGCCGGTGCCCATCAGCAACGAATACTCGCCGTTGTCTCCATCAAAGCGACACAACGTATACTCGTCTTTGATTGCCCGAAAAGCGACTGATCCCGGATAGTCAAAAACAAAATGCCGTTGCGGCAAAATGGGTTTGGTCTCCGCGGTGGAATAAGCAAAAACCCCTAAGTGCTGCAGCAATTCGCCATTCTCGTTTTCTGGATGGCGGCAGTTGACATCCGCAAAGATCGCACGGTGTTCCCCCAACGAAGCGGCTTCGACCAACAGTTCCGAGATCGCCCCATGAACATCCGTCTCACAGACAAAAGGCAGACCTTCTTCTTGTAAAAGCGACAGGGAGGCATACGGTAAAATACCGATTTCGTCTTGTAAAGCCGTCCAACACTGGATGACCCCTGCATTGCAGCCGTAGCTTTCACATAAGTTTTGCAAGGCCACTTTAAGGGCTGCCACCATCTCCAAATCTTTCGCCGAAATTTGGACTTCCGTATTGGTTTCGAAATAATCAATGACTGCTTGCAATTTATCTGGCTGCTGTTCTTTGACTTTCTTGATTTCTTGCACCACTTCTTGGATCGGTACTGGTGATAGCGAGATATTGAAACGCTCCAATAGTTCGCCTTCGTTGCAGATCACGGTCCAAAAATCAAAGGGGCGTGGGCCAACTTGCAAGATTCGTGTTTGTTTGAAGGTCTTGACGACATTGCAGACTTTGATAAAGTCTTGCAAGCCGCGGGCAAATTCCGGTGAATCAATATCAGAATTTTTGACATAGGTGAAAGGTACCTTGAAACGGCGCAAGACTTTCCCGATAGCGAAAAGACCGCATTGCGTATCCCGCAAACGTGAACCGTCGGCGGCTGGTGTCTCGTCTTTGGGTCCCCATAATAAGACGGGAACATCTAGTTTTTTGGCTAGACGAGCACAGGCATATTCCGTACCAAAGTTTTCATTGGCTAGAAAAAGACCGTCGATTTTTGCTGCTTTGAATTTTTCGGCGATTTTTTCAACCCCTTCATCATCGTATAGCAAGCCGTCTTCGTTGATATCTAAAATATCTACATAATCAATGGCCAGTTCGTCCATTTTTTGTCGTGTCAGATTGGCGTACTCAACGGCTGCTTCTGCACTAAATAAATTTCTTCTAGTCGGGGCGAACCCGATTGTTACTTTATCCATAAAACCACCCTTTGCGTTTTAGTATATTTAGCTAAATTTTTATTTCTTCGGCGACTCGTACTACATTTCTGCTCAGAAATTCCTCATCCGTCAGTAAAACGATTTTTTTATTAGGAAAGGCTGCTGCGACTTTCGCTTGATTGAAGCGGGTTTGAGGAGCTAAAATCAAAAAATCATAGTCATTTCCCACCATAAATATTTCTGAAAAAGGCGCGGAATTCACTTGGTAATGCTGATCATCCGCTAGTTGTTCTTTGAGCGCTTTGACGAGCAGTGCGCTGGAGAGCCCAGTTGCACAAAAGAGACCGATCTGTGTCATCTATTCACTTCCTCAAAATGTAATCCCTTACTTTTTACACCTTAAATATAGCATAAGCTAAATATTTTGCAATAGTTTTAGATAAATATTTTTGTTTAATAACTAAAAAAAGACAAAACGCTTGCTAAACGTTTTGTCCTGCTTCTTATTTTTTTCTTACTTGATGCTTTCGCGTTCGACGATCGTCGTGGCGACCAGCATTTTCAGATGGTTTTCATCTTCACTGGTGATTTTCTCGATCAAGCGTCGCACAGCTTGGCGACCAAGGTACACTTTATCTACTTTGACGGTGGTCAGCGGTGGGTTGCAAAATTCCGCCAAAGGAATATCATCGAACCCAACGATGGCCAACGGATGATCGGGGAACACTTCGCGAATGGCTTTCATGGCACCGATGGCGATATTGTCATTGACCGCAAAAAAGGCGCTTGGTAACGGCCGCTGATCGGCACGCAAGGATTCCAAATAGACTTTCATGTCTTGATATGAGCCCTCCAAGGTGGGTTCTACTAAGGCTTCCGTCTCTTCATAATGGATCAGATCATGCTCTTGGATCGATTGAATAAACCCTTGCTTGCGTTCACGGAAATTGTTGATTTGAAAGGTTGAGTTGATGATGCCAATGTCTCGGTGGCCTTTTTCGATCATCTTTTCAACGATCTCATAGGCGCTGTCACGATTATTGATGGCGACAAAATCAAAGTCCTGCGAATTAAAAATCGTATCTAAAATCACTAAGGGTACTTCCAAATGACGGAAGACTGCTAAATCTTGTTTGTCCAATTCCGTTCCTAACAATAGCAAACCATCTACTAATTCTGGGCGGATCTTTTCGATTGGGTCTTCCTCTGGCGCCAATGTGATATGGGAAATGACCAATTCATAGCCTAACGCGCTGCATTCCATTTCGATCCCCCGGATCAATTCAGAAAAGAAAGGCGTATCCCCTACGACATTTCCTTGTTTATTCATTACGACAAATTTGATTTTTTGGCTTTCCGTTTTTTTAATTTCTCGCTGATCAAAATACCCCATCTCACGAGCGATCTTCAAGATCGCTTGCCGTTTTTGTTCACTGATCCCCTTACGATTGTTGATTGCATTAGAGACAGTTCCGCTGGAAACGCCAGCTTTTCGGGCAATATCAGAGATCACAACTTTCATTTGCTCACCGCTTTCTGCTTCTCATTCTGTTAAAAGTATAGCAAAAGAATTGTTTTTTTACTACCAAAAAAGCTAAAACAAACTAAAATTTTTAGTTTGTTTTAGCTTCTACTTTGATTAGTTACTTTGTTCCGCCAAAATGCAGAAGGACAAGGGGTCGATGGTTATTCTTGGCGCTGCTACGCCGCGAGAAGTGATCCCAGCTCCTTTGGGGTCAGCAATGATGTGCCAAGAAGCATTTTCTGTTGCCGTCGGTAAGCCAAAGGACCAGCTTTCTTCCGTGCTGTTGAGTAAAACGAACAAGGAACGCCATGGATGCTGTTTGTCACGATTGGGTACTTGATACGCCAAGCGATTTTCATTCTTTGTCTCATAAAAGACCATGCTTTCAGCCGTTTGGGTCGTGGCATCTCTCAATGGTGCATAGGACTGCCGCAATGCCCACAAGCCCCGATACAGCTCGCGCAACTCTTTGAAGGTTTTGGCACGTGACCAATCCAGCTGATTGACTGCCAGTGGCGAACGGAAGGAATTTTCATCGCCTTCTTTGGTACGGCCAAATTCTTCCCCAGCTTGAGTCAGCACTGCTCCTTGGCTAGTAAACAAAATGGCTGCTGCTAGTTTATTGCGGGCTAAAAGCTCAGGATCAAACTCATAATTTCTTTCCTTCACTGAAGCCTGCATGGTTGCCACCAGCTTGTCCCATAAGGTCAAATTATCATGGACTGAAGCATAGGCGATCACTTGGCGGGGCGATTTTGCCCAGCGCTCGGCGCCTTCTTGTGCGGCAACTTTCGTATTTCCTTGAATCGCCGTTGCCAAATTTGCTGCATAAAAGGTTTGCTTGACTTGCGGTTGACCATTCATTCCTTGAATAAACGCGCCGTCTGTTTCTTCAAAGACATCGCCTTTGATACTGTCTCTTAAATCATTGCTAAAAACAGCAACGCCTTCTGACAGTGCCCAAACATTACTTTTATTTGCTGGGATATTCGGCTGAATAATTTGATTGCTGCCGGCATCCCATGGCTCGCCGTATAAAATCACATGGCTGAAGCCGGCATCATCTAGGCGTTGCCGCAACTGGTTCATGGTTTCCACATCGATCAGGCCCATCAAATCAAAACGAAAGCCGTCGATTTTGTATTCTTGCGCCCAATATAAAACTGAATCAATGATAAATTTACGCATCATTTTCCGTTCAGAAGCCACTTCATTGCCGCAAGCAGAACCGTCCGCAAAATTCCCTACATCATCTTGACGGTAGTAATAATCAGGCACCGTCAAATTAAACCATGATTCTTCCGTGATCGCAGTGTGATTAAAGACCACATCCATCACAACGCCGATGGCTTCTTCGTGCAGCGATTGGATCATTTGCTTGCATTCACGAATCCGCGCCTTGGGATCACTAGGATCAGAAGCGTATCGTCCTTCAGGTACATTGTAATTTTTCGGATCATAGCCCCAATTGTAGGCAGACGAAGTTTCATCATTGTCCAAATCGAAGATCGGCAGCAGATGAACATAATTGATCCCCAGCTCTTTTAAATAGGCCATGCCAGTTGGTTGACTTTCATCTCCCACCAGATGGGTCTTTTTTTCAGTGAAGGCTAAATATTTTCCGCGATTTTCTGGTGAAATACCGCTGTTTTCGGCACCACTGAAATCTTCGACATGTAATTCCCAAATATAGGCATCTGTGATCGACTGCTGACCGACGCCGTGACTTTCCTGCCAACCTTCAGGATCTGTTTCCTTTAAATCAATGATCGCACCGCGGTTTCCGTTGATCCCTACTGCCTTGGCATAAAGATCCATCGCTTCTATTTTCTGCCCATCTCGTTGAAACTCAAAGGTATAAAACAGCTCCTTGACGTTTTCTTCCGTCGTGACTTGCCAACAGTTGTCTTCTTGAACCATCGGCAGCGTCAGCAGACGATCGTCAGTCCCAGCAACACCGCTTTGATAAAGCAATACTGAAACGGCCTCTGCCTCTGGTGACCAGCATTTGAACGTGGTTTGCTGTCCTTGAAAAGTCACACCAAGATCATTCCCGTGATACGTATGTTCTTCTAAAAAACCGATCCTGCGATCGATCGCAATCTTTTTTTCTCCATACTGCGTGTTTTGTCCCATCAAAATTCCTCCATTCAACGTTTCTAACTATAAAAGCCAGTTACTTTTCTGCTATTTCTACCTTCTCATATTTCTTGAAAATTGCCAACAATAACTGACAGCGTGCATACAAAAAACAGCTAAGACCAAAAAAGCAGGCAATGTACATGCTGAAAACCAGCGCATAGGGTGAAAGAAGCATGATGACAATAGGGGCTGCAGTCAGAATATGAAGACTAAGTATTTTAAAAGGGTGCTTTGCGGCGACTTTTATGCTGTTCAAAAGGATCGTTTTGATTCCGCTATCGTAACGTGCGAGTAAGAAAAACGAAACTTGGAAAAATTGAAGCCACATGAACGTACAAATTACTAAGCCTACGGTAAAAAGATCAGGCGTCCCTTTTAGTTGGAAATAATACAACCAATCAGCAGTCAAAAGCCACAAAGAAAAAAGTAGACTGATCCAGATAAGAGTGCTCTTTCGAAAGCTTTGGCAAAAGACCGACCAAAACTGCTGAACAACAGCCGGTGCTTTTCCTTCTATCAGATCAGTCGCCACTTTAGAACCCGCAGTAATGGCTGCACCGATCGTGAAGAGCGGCAAACTAAAAAACAAGAGTAGTACATTTAATAGGAGCAACTGGCTGAATTTCCAAGCGATTCGTGCGAAGAAGTTTTCTGAATGAAAAAAGTGTATCATGTGGGTTTACTCCTTTACTGATCCGACAACGATTCCTTGAACGAAATATTTTTGTAGAAGCGGATAAATAATCAATAACGGCACCACTGCCACCACGATCTTCGCTGCATTCAAGTTTCGATCAGAGACCGCTAGCAGACTTTGTAGCTGCTCGGAAGTCAAATTCCCAGCTTGTTGCATTGTTTCAGCAATGTTGACTGATAGTGTTTGGATATAGGTCATTAAAGGATAGTTTTCAGTCTTGGTCATATAGATCAGTCCACTGAAAAAATCATTCCAACTACCGACAATACTGAATAGAGAAACGGTTGCCAAACACGGCAAAGACATTGGAATATAGATTCGTCCCAAAATCTGCAGTGGGTTGGCCCCATCGATCCGAGCAGATTCTTCCAATGATTTGGGAATTCCCCGAAAGAAATTCATCACCAAGATCACACTGCCGATAGGGACTGCACTAGGTAAAATCAGGGACCAAATCGTATTCAATAACCCTAGATTGCGAACGACCAAATACGTTGGGATCATGCCGCCACTGAAGAGCATAGCGAAAACCATCACACTCATGAATAATTTTCTCGTTCGAAATACTTTTTTTGATTTAGATAGCGGGTAAGCCATCGTTACGATCATCACCAAATTCAGCAATAAAGAGATCACCACACGAATGACTGAAATACCAAAAGAACGCCAAAATTGCTGATCGCTCATGATGCGCTCATAAGCCGCTAAGGTCAGATCTACTGGCCATAGCCCCACAGCATTTGCCGCGACGGCACTGCTGCTGCTTAAAGAAAGTGCCACGACATTCAACATCGGTACTAAACAAGAAAGAGCCAAAACAATGACGATCAAATAAATTACTGCATGCCGTATACTAAATTTTTCTTTCATCTCTTTTTTCCTTTCCTTAAAACATCACTCTGTCAGTCTTCTTCTCCGCAATTTTGTTGGAAGACCAAATCAAGAATAGACCGATCACCGATTTGACCAGACCAACGGCGGTTCCTAAGCTATAGTCTCTACCGATCAGACCGATTCGGTAGACATAGGTATCGATAATATCGCCGCTTTGATACACAACCGGAGAATACAGGTTATAAATTTGGTCGAAGCCGGCATTCAAGATATTAGGCAGCGACAAAATCGTCATCAGCAAAATAAAAGGCATCATCCCCGGCAGGGTTACGTGCCAGACTTTTTTTGACCAAGAAGCACCATCCATCGTTGCTGCTTCATATAATCCCGGATCAATCGAGGTAATGGCAGCAAGGTACACGATTGAACTGTAACCAAAACTTTTCCAAACATCGGTCCCGATCAGCAAACGAGGAAACAGCTGATTACTACCCAAAAAGTTTAATGGTTCTACACCAAAGTTTTGTAAAATCTGATTCACCGTTCCATCAAGACTGAATAAATTGACCACTACTGAAGCCAATATGACCCATGAAAGAAAATGGGGCAAATATACGATGGTCTGAATGGAGCGTTTCATCCACTTTACACGTACTTCATTTAATAGAATCGCAAAAAGAATCGGTACGATCGTATTAAAGACAATTTTCCAGAAAGCGATGAAAATCGTGTTTTTAGTTACTAAGAAAATATCCGGTAAACTGAACAAATAGCGAAAGTGCTCGAATCCCACAAATTCAGAACCAAATACACCTTTCGCTGGCACATAATCTTGAAATGCCATCAACAACCCAAACATAGGACCATAAGAAAAAATCAAAATAAAAATGATGCCTGGTAAAATCATCCCTAGAAAGAAAAGCTGATCTCGAGAAAACCACTTTTTCTTTTCTTTTTTGCTTTCTTTTTCAACAGAAAGTTCCATTTACTTACTCCTCCATAAATTTTTTGCCTCACCAGCCGCTTGATGAAAAAATTCGAACAAAGAAAAGGCACCTGCAGTCGGTTTTCCTGCATACAACCTTGCTTTTCTTTGTTCGAAAGACGAGTGTCAGAACCGCTGGAGTGGCCGCTTAATTATCTGCTCGCTGATCTACTACTTCTTGCATTTCTTCAAGTATGGCTGTCCCACCTTGGCTATTCCAGGTTTCAACATAGTTGTCGAAGTTTTCCAGGGGTTCTTCTCCAGTGATAAACTTAATGAAGGTCTCTTCCTCCAGTTTCCCTACTTGTGCGCCGTTTCGTTCATTGGCTTTGATCGAATCAAAACGCGGTGGTTTCACTTCATTCAAGCGTCCTTGCTCTCTGATACCGCCCATCACATTATTGACGGCTAAATAGCGAGAGGCATAGCGGGTCCAGTCCACCGGATCAGTTTCTTCAGGGCTATCCAGATATTGCTTGATTTTTTCGGCGTTTTCTTTGATGAAGAAGTTGGAGATATCCTCGATAGATGTTTCGCCAACCGCCGCCTTGGAAGCTTCTACTGCATCATCAATCTCACTATAGGCTTTTAAGAAAACAACATTCCATGGACGAACCGTCCCATCGACATCCACTTTCGCATAGTCATAAATTTCCGGAAACTCAGTTTCAATATCCTCCGAGTTGGCAACTTCACCATAAATCAGATTGATCATCTCCATGATTTTTTCCGGCTCAGAAAAACCTTTGCGCACCACGATGTATTGCCCAGTGCCGCGGTTAGCCACGGCATTGACCCCTCCATCGCCGTTAGCATTTTCAAGGGCATAAGGAACAAATTCAGCATTTGGATCATTTTGTTTGGCTTGTACTAACCCCCAGTCAGGCATGTGCCAAGGACCAAAAGCGATGCCCGTTTCTCCATTAACCATCATGGCATGGATATCGTCATACGTGCGGGTACCAAATTGCGGATCCATGAACCCTTCATCTTGCCAGTCCTTCAGTAACGTTAGTGCTTCTTTCATTTCTGGCGTATTGGATCCATAAAACATCTGCCCATTCTCATCTTGGAGATACGATTTTGGGTAGGCTCCAAACGCATTCATGATGGCTGTTCCGGTATATGCCGTGCCGCCATGATTTGGCGAAGACAACCAGAAGGCCAATGGCAAACCAACTGCTTTTCCGGTATTGGCTAAATCATTTTCTTGAAAAGCAATCGCTGTTTCCTTCAACTCATCCAATGTAATTGAGCGATTGCCATCTTTATCCAGTTCAATACCTAGCTCATCTAGCCAGTCCTGGCGCAACCAGACAAGATTGGGCCCGAAGTCATCGCTAGTAGATGGGATCGCCATCAAGCGATCATCAAACGTGGCTGCTTCTAACTGAATCCCATCAAACGAATCATAGATGTCTTTTAGAAAATCGTCGGCATGCTCCTCAAATACTTCGGTCAAGTCTTCCACTAAATCATTGTTAACTAATTCTTCCAATTCATCTCTTGATCCGACGATCATCGTATCCGGTAGTTCCCCTGAAGCGATCGCTAGCGATACTTGACGATCATAGTCTTCCCCATGGGCTTCAAAGGCACTCTCCAGCTCGATGCCCAAGCGTTCTTGAATCAATCGAGTATATGCGTTATTGCTGTAAGAATCCCCCTCAGGCAGTTTCGAGTTCGGTGCGGTCTGGCGTCCGATCGTAATCACGGTATCCCCATTTTCATTGGTCTTTGCTTCTTCTGAACTGCATCCTGTCATAATAAGTGCTGAAGCAACTGCTGTTAACATTGCTGTCCCCCGCCTAAATTTCATTGTTTTCCTCCTCAAACTTTTTTGATATCCTTATTATACGCAATCGCTTCCACAGAAAATATAGCACTTTTTTCAGATTCATAGCACGATTTCCAGAAAAATAAAACGTTTACAAATTCGCTCTGTTGCTTTTTTTGTTTATCGCTTACTATAGAAAGAAGAAGCGACTGCGTAATTTTCTCTATACGAAAGGACGGCGAAAACCATGTACCGACTGCTGCTTGCTGATGACAGCTACGATCAAAGAGAAGTGATCAAATACTTCTTGAGTCAGCATGAAAAAGAATGGCTGATCGAAGAAGCCAAAAATGGCCGCGAAGCCTGGCAACTTTTTCAGAAACAGCCCTTTGACTTGATAATTACCGACGTAAAGATGCCCTTTATGGATGGACATGCCCTCGTAGCGAGAATCAAAGAAGCAGTTCCTGAAATTCCTGTGATGTTTATCAGCGGCTTTGAAGATTTTCATTATGTAAAAAAAGCCATACAGTTACAAGCGGTTGACTACCTCTTAAAACCAATCGACCCTGATGATTTTTATGAACAAATAAATAAAATCATTCTTTTTATTGATCAACAAAAGCAGCGCGCTTACACAAAAACAATCGCACAAACCCATTACTTGAAAGAGATTTTGAGTAAACTTTTTTATGGCTATCCTTGGCATTCACTGCCGAAGGAAGAGCAATCGATTGCACAAGATTTTTTTAAGACTCATCCCTCTTTTTTTCTCGTTACTTGGCCGCTGGATTCTTGGAATGCGCCGGATTTTGTCCCTTCGCTATCTGCTGCATTTCCTGAAATGTTCAGTTTGTTTTTAGCTCCAGCACAACTGCTCTTTTTTAACGAACCTTTGCCAAAAAGGGAAATCGAAGAGCGAAAAAACAACTTAACTACCTATTTTTCCGAACAGTTTCAGCAAAAAATAACACTTTTTGACAGCGGACCAGTTCCCCACCATTCAGGGGTGTATGGCACCTATCATGACTTACTGAGAACCAGTCAGCGGTCTTTTTATCAGCAAAACAAAGGGAAAATCTGCCAGCTGCTTCCGGGAGATCACTACATCGTCAAGAAAGCGCTTTTCGAAAAAACCGTTTCGTATGTGAATCAATACGAAAGTAAAAAAGCCCACGCGCTTGTGAAAACAGTTTTCGACTGCTTTGAAACAAATGGACGTGAGGAACCAACCAATGCCAAGTTTTATTTTGCGACCTTTTATCAAACAATCCTCGATCAGTGCACGATCACTTTTGATGCGGAGTGTGGCGCTAATCAGATTGGAAAAATACTGGAAGCGCCAAGTCTGCAACTAATTGCGGATATTTTTGATGCCCTCTTCCATTATATCCATGATGCATTGCTTCAAATCAACGGGAGCCAGTCAAATGACTATGTGCGCCAAGTAAAATCCTATGTATTCGCTCATTTTCACCAAGAGTTGAGCTTGGATCGGTTAGCAAAGGAAGTCAATATCAATCCTAACTACCTAAGCGAATTATTCAGTACTTCTGAAGGCATGGGTATCACCAAATACATCAAGTCTTACCGTATCAAACAGGCTCAGAAGCGTTTAAAGAACTCGAACTGCAGCATTCGAACTATCTCCAAACAAGTTGGCTTTAATCATTATTCCTATTTTTGCAAAACGTTCCGAGAAATTGTCGGAATGACGCCGGATGCGTATAGAAAGAGAGGTCCCTCTTGTTAAGAAAAGTCCACGATTGTGTTAAAAATTTTCGTTTTCAAAAAAAGATCGCCCTTATTTCAATTCTTTCAAGCATTGTTCCTCTGATCGTTTTGACCTTTGTCGGGGTAGCTATCATCCGAGCCTTTATCCAACAGCAGGAAAAAAGTGCTTACTCCGATAATCTCAAAAGTATCAGCTATCAGTTAGAAAGCAAGATCCACACCTATCGGGACAGCCTGCTCTTTTTAGCCAACAATACCGCCTTGACGCAAGAGCTTTCTAGTCAACGCTTCTCAAACTTTGATCAATACAATCTCTTTCAAAATACGATCGTGCCTTTGTTTCACAGTGTTCGTTTTCCGCAAGCAGATATTAAAGGCATCACGCTATACACCACGATCGATCTTTATGATCATGGGCAATACGTCAAAAAAATCACGGCTGATACAGCACTGCCTTTTCTAAAAGAAAAACCTTCGACCGAGATTCGAACGTATTTTGACAAAGAACGGGAGGAACTTTCTTTTTATACCAACCTTTTTTTAAAAGGCCATACCGCAGATTCCTTAAACTACATCGTTTTAACCATCGATCGAGCAGCATTGTTCACGAATCTTGATGCAGTCACTGAGGAGCCTTATGATTTGACGATTCAGTCAGAGACCGGGCAGACGCTTTACCGCATTGATTATTTGACGAAGCAGCAACGTACTCAAAAACAGTGGCTGGTTGGAAACGCAGTTATTGAAGAGGCACCTGTACTGCTGGATAATCATTGGCAAATCGTTTTTGTTAAAACCGCACAGTCATTTTTCAGCAGTTTACTGTATCTAGTTGGTGCGGCACTTATTATCTTTGGTTTTGTATTAATGATATTGGTTTTATCCAGCTGGTGGTTGGCTAAAACCGTGGTACAGCCGATCAACTCTTTGACCCAGCAAATGGCCTCTTTATCAATGGATCAATTCAAAATCCAGCACACATATTCTTCAAAAGATGAAGTCGGACAGTTATACACCAATTTTCAAAAAATGCTAGATAAAATCGCTGAGCTGATCAATGAAGTATATGAAGCCGAATTGAAACAAAAAGAATACGAATTGCGGGCTCTGCAAGCCCAGATCAATCCGCATTTCTTTTATAATTCCTTAGCACTGATCAGCAATACTGCCACACTAAACGGCAATCACGAGATCCGTGAGATGGCTCAGCTGCTGTCTCGATTCTACCGTCTCAGCCTAAACCAAGGATCCAACCGGCTATCCATCACCAAAGAACTCGATCTAACAATCACCTATGCTAAAATCCAGCAAAAAATGCATCACCATTCCTTTGATTTAGTCCTCGAAATTGACTCAGATATCGATGAGTATCCGATGATCCATCTGCTCTTGCAGCCGTTTGTCGAGAATGCCGTCTTTCATGGGCTTGATCATATTGAAGATGACCGCAGAGGGGTATTGACGATCCGCTGCCTCAAAGAAGGACAATGGCTACGGTTTGAGATTCAAGACAATGGTCCCGGGATTGATCCTGAACAGCTAAAACAACTGGAGGAACCTTCTGATCAACATTATGGTATCAACAATGTACGCCAACGGCTAGCATTGTACTATGGCACGCAAGCTTCCTTATCGATTCAATCAGTAAAAGGTGAAAACACCACAATTGTTCTACTCATACCGCAAGACTTACCTCCTCAATAAAAACCGTCAGTGAAGAATGTTTAATCACTAACGGTTTTTTGGTGTCAAAATATTCAGATATTTATTTTAATGCTTGATTTCAAGTACCTATTCCTCTACAGCAAACGTACCGACCTCTAATAATCCTTGCCGACCCTGGTCTCGCGTCACGCCTTTTGCTTTCTTTAACATTCGTTCCCAATACTCCATGGTATCTTTTATAAAATCCTTGTTGCCGTCAGTACACCCTTCACGAATAAACAGCAATACCAAACCGCTAAAAAAAATCAAGGCTTCTTCATGATATTTCCTCAGATCGTTTTCTTGCTCGCATTGAAAAACAGCTGATTCAGCGATTGCTTCTTGAAAATATGCAAAAGAACACTCTTTTATGTAGGGACCACAACCAATATCATTTAAAAATAATGCAAAAAAGAGGGCTCGATTGCGACTGGCGAACACGTAATAGTCATGCCAAAAACAGTATAGAGGATCCAGTGTCATCACCGTCTCTTTTTTTGCTTCATGAATGTCATGGAAGACATCATCGACCATTGCCTGTTTATAATTTTGCATGTTTGAAAAATTCAAATAGATTGGTTGGGTCGATGTTCGTGCATATTTAGCAATGTCGCGGACAGTGATTGGCCGATAAAGATATTCCACCAGATATTTTTTTAAACAGTTGATCAAATATTTTTTCGTAATCGTTGCTTTTCTCATAATACCCCTTCCTTTCTTGAGGCGATCAGCTCTCGCTAACGCTCCTCTACTCTCACTTGCTTTCTTCCAGTGAAACGCCACCAACACCCAATTTTCTTACTGAAAGTAATCTGCATACTTCTACTTTAACAAAAAAGAGAACGTTAACATATACTTTCTGCCGAATTTCTTAATTTTGTTTTATATTTTTGACCATTTTTCTAAAAAACCTTCCTGTTTTCCTCGGCTAAGTCTTAAGACTGATTTTTTTGATACTACTTGTGAAATGATACTATGTAATGTATAGTATGGATATGAACAGGAGGAGAGCCTTTGGATGCCCAATTAAAAAAAGGATTATTGGAAATTTGTGTTTTAGCCTATTTGCAGCACGGGGACTCTTATGGCTATGAATTAGTCAAAAATATTTCTCCTTTACTACCAATCTCAGAATCCACCCTCTACCCTATCTTGAAGCGCTTAGAAGCCAGCCGAGCGGTTGAGACTTACAACAAGAGTCATCAAGGACGGACCCGAAAATATTACCGCTTGACCATACTTGGCAAACAGCGGATCGACGATTTTTTAACCAACGACTGGCCCCAATTGACATTGATCCAGCGATTTATTAAAGGAGGAACACTAGATGAACAGAGTTGATTTTATCAAGGCATTGGCTGCAGAATTATCTGAAAAAGTCAGACCTAGCGAGATTCATCAGCTGATCAACTATTATGACGAGATGATCGAAGATTTGATGGAAGAAGGATACACCGAAGAAGAAGCCGTGGCACGCCTTGGCTCCCCAAAAGAACTGATCCAAACAGTCACAGAAACAGAAGAGGTCGTGGTAGAGATTCCCCGCCGCTTTCATCCCTTTTTGCTCTTGATCTTAGTGCTAGGCTTCCCATTGTGGGGCAGCCTCTTGTTAAGTGCCGCTTTGCTGATCCTAAGCTTTTTAATAATCATCTGGTGTGTGCCTTTCACCACTGGCATGATTGGTGTCACTACGTTTATCGGTGGGATTGCTAGCGTTGTCTTAAGTCCCATGCTGATGGCGGATGGTTTCTATCTCTTTTTAAGTCAGTTAGGCGTGGGGATTTTCTTATTTGGTTTAGGGCTTCTTTGTCTGATCGCCACTTATAGTATGAGCCGACCTTTTTCACGTCTTACCCACTCCCTTGTCGTTTGGCCAAAATCATTTGTTCAAAACTATCGAAAGAAGGCAGTCCTATGATCAAAATCAATAAGCGCTTTTTCGTTTTTCTCAGTCTGTTGTTTATTATTCTCGGACTGGTCATCACCTTTATCGGTTTTTCAATGTCAGGGTACTCACCTGATGCCTACCATATTGAGCATCGTCGTTGGTATCAACTGATTGGTTTCTACACAGACTAATCGGCAAAAACAATTATAAGTTGTTTTTTTCGTCAGAAAAACAAGTGATTTTCATCAATTTCATGTATTGATGAAAAAATTGAACTTTCCTTTTTGACCTCACCATATTACTATATAGGTACATCCTGTATCCTATTTCATAGGGTAACCAGAAAAACCCATACCATCCTATGGGTTTTTTTGTTGTTTATAAAAGCAAAAAAACGTGCCGCAAGTCCAGTTATCGCCAAGCCAGCTATTTTTAGCTAACCTTGGTAGAGCCTGTCTGCAGTACGTTTTTTCTACTGATCGATTATTCCCCTAGTACTGGCTGTTCTTGCACAGTGCCAATAGGAAACAAGGCGCGAAACACCCGGCGAACGATTGGGCCTGCAATGAACAATTGCAACGGCAATGCGACGATCACATTTTTCCCAATGTTGCTTAGCCAATTGACGAACACCGAGTGATCAGGGTTTGGATGCATCAACGCACCAAAGAGTGACATACAGATCACCATGCCGGCGATCATCAATGAAGAAATCAAACCGATTTTTTTCCAAGTAGCTGATTGATGGTCCAAAAATCGAAACGCCAAACCTTTTGCTGGACCCGAAACAATGAACCAATCCAAAATAAAGGCGACACAAAGGGCTAATGGCAATTCATTCCACGCCAATTGGAATGCCAATGCAGAAACACCGACTTGGAACATGAGGTTGTAAACACTCATAAAATACACCATGAAAATACACATAAGTGTCGTATAGATCAAACTTTCTTTTTTGTTGATGGGCATGTTACAACTTCCTTTCTTTTTTTCGTACTCGACTATTCTAGCAGAAGAAAATTTTTCGTGTAAGTAAAAGTTTGAAAACTTTCAAAAAAGTTTTTTGCTATTTTTTTATCCACTTCTCTTGACACTTTCTTATGAAGTCAGTAGAATAGCGATAGATTAAATCGTACAGATAACAAGCGGGTTCGCTTGTCGAGAGAGAGGCGGTTTCTATGAGAATAGAAACGGTCTCTTTTTTTGCGAATTTTTAGAGGTGAGAATATGGAAAACAACAAAAAACTCGTGGGGGCGATCCTCGCAACCGGATTGATGTCATTTGCAGGCGTGCTGATTGAAACAGCCATGAATGTAACGTTTCCGACATTGATCGATCAATTTACGCTTTCAACATCCGATGTCCAATGGGTGACGACCATCTACTTACTGGTCATCTCCATCATTGTCCCAATATCGACCTACCTTTTGAAACGCTTCTCATTGAGAACCTTGTTTCTAGCTGCCAACGCCTTCTTCCTTGTTGGCTTGGTGATCGACTTTTTATCGCCGACGTTTGCCATTTTGCTGATTGGCCGCTTTTTCCAAGGTGCCAGCACAGGGATCGCACTGCCTTTGATGTTCCACATCATTTTGACTTACTCCCCCTTTGAAAAGCGGGGAGCGGCGATCGGCTTAGGGAATTTGACCACTTCCATCGCTCCAGCGATCGGACCGACATATGGAGGATTATTGACCGCCCATTGGTCTTGGAATGCGATCTTTCTTTTCTTGATCCCAGTCTTACTGATCTCCCTAGTACTCGGTCTTTACTCGATCCCTAAGACGGCTGGGGCAAAAGACACTTCCCTGGATTTACTGAGTGTATTAGGAATCGTCTTGATGTTCAGCGGCTTCTTATTGTTCTTGAATCAAGTAGGCACCTTAGCGAGTCTACTGCCGCTGCTTTTCGGTTTCATTGGTGCTGGCTTGTTTTATCAACGTTCAAAAGGTCCAAACCCTTTGATTCGTTTGGCTGTTTTGAAAAACCGCAGTTTCAGTTTGTTTCTTTTCGGCTTTCTCGTTTGTCAGTTCCTTTTACTGGGCATTTCCTTTGTCTTGCCGAACTTTGTCCAACTCGTCTTGGGAAAAGATGCCTTTACTGCAGGATTAGTTATGCTTCCTGGGGCGGCCATCGGGGCGGTCCTTGCGCCGATCTCTGGTCGGTTGCTGGATAAAGTTGGACCGAAAAAACCGATCCTGTCTGGTTTGACTTTGATTGCCATTGGTTGGCTTGCCTTAGCCCTTGTTTTGCGTTCGCCTTTCATTTGGAGCCTAGTTGCCGGACATGTCTTTTACATGATCGGGATCGGCTTAGCCTACAGCAATATGATGACCACCGGCTTAAACAAGCTGACTCCTGCATTGTACGCGGACGGTAATGCGATCTTTAATACGCTGCAGCAATTTTCTGGTGCAGTGGCGACGGCTGTGGTGGCGACCATTATCAATTTGGCACAAAATGCGACGACCGATTACACCCAAGGGACGGTCATCGGCTCTCAAATCGCCTTATTCTTTTTGTGGGCCCTGGTCTTACTGACTTTCCTATTAACGATCAACTACTTCCGCAAAAACACCGACAAAAAAGCTGTCAGCTAACTGCGGCTTTGCCAATTGAAAAACAACGAAAAAAAGCCGCCCTCCCTTGAGGACGGCCCATAAAAAAATCCGCTTCCGATTCCCCTTCTTAGTCAAAGGGCGCTCTCGGAAACGGATTATTTTTTTAGTTTAATTCAGCTGAACCAACCGCTGTTTTGGCTGTCACTGTGCCTGTAGTCGTCAATGAAAGCTGACGCACTTTTTCGGCATTCGTGATGACCGTCAAAACATCTGTCTGTTTGCCAGCTGCGATAACGGCATCTAGATCCATCACTGCAAGCTTCGTTTCTGGTGTGACCGTATCACCTTCAGAAACAAGAACCTCAAATGGCGCACCTTTTAGTTCTACAGTATCCAAGCCCATGTGGACGAGAACTTCCGCGCCACCAGGCGTTAAAATCCCGATTGCATGTTTCGTTTCAAAAATGCTAGAGATCGTACCTGCAACAGGAGCATAAATCGTTCCGTTCGTTGGCTGAACAGCAAAGCCGTCACCCATCATTTTTTGAGAAAAGACAGGATCAGAAACTTCAGTGATGGCAACTACTTTCCCATCAGCTGGGGCATAAAGGGTTTCTTCTGAAACTTGTGTTGCTTCTGGGGCTGCAGTTGTCGGTGCAGCAGTCGTTGGTGCAACAGTCGTTGGTGCAACAGCCGCTGCTGCAGCTGTATCAGCAGCCAATTGCGGTTCTAATTTATTTAAGAAGGTAACTTTTCTAAAGACGATAGTGCAAACAAAAGTGATCGCAATCGTCACCGCCATTGAGATGAAGACCATTGGATAGTTTTCAATTTTAAATGATAAGAAGCCAGGCAGTCCCCCTACACCAATACCTAATGCACGGGTATTCGTTGCAGTGATCAGCATTCCACCGAAGGCAGAACCTACCATTGCTGCGACAAATGGGTAAACATATTTCAAATTGATCCCGAACATCGCTGGTTCAGTAACCCCCATGTAAGCAGAAATCGTTGCTGGAACAGAGACTTGTTCTTCTTTTTTATTGCCACGGTGAAGGAACCAAATCGCCAATACTGCCGTACCTTGCGCAATATTTGACAGCATGATCATTGGCCAAAGGTTTGTTGTCCCAAAATCCGCTACTAATTGAGAGTCGATCGCTAGCGTTGTATGATGCAATCCGGTAATAACCAAAGGCGCATACAAGCCACCGAAAATGAAACCAAATAACCAGTTTAATGGTGAGGTCAAGCCAGCATTTACGACCCAAGAAATGCCTGATCCGATTTGCCAACCGATTGGACCTAATACCATGTGAGCTGCTAAAATAGTTGGCAGCAATGAGAACAATGGAACGAAGATCATTGAAACCGCTTCTGGAATCCATTTCCGGAAGAATCTTTCAAGATAAACCAATAAGAAACCTGCCAGCATTGCTGGGATCACTTGTGCTTGATACCCAATTTTATCAATAGTGAAGAACCCGAAGTCCCACGTATAATTTTGAGCAATTTCTGCAGCAGAAGTTGAACTTACTGAATAAGCATTTAATAATTGCGGTGAAACCAATGTAATCCCTAAAACAATCCCTAATATTTGCGTGGTTCCCATCTTACGTGTAATACTCCAGGTAATCCCTACTGGTAGAAAGTGAAAGATCGCTTCACAGGGCAGCCATAAAAAGCCGTTGACACCGTTCCAAAAAGTAGAAGCTTGCGTAATGGTTTGTCCACCTAGAGCTTCTAACGGTACACCTTCTAAGAAATTTCTCAGCCCTAGCATCAAACCACCGACAATAATCGCTGGTAATAACGGGGTAAAGATCTCAGCTAACGTAGCAATCGCTCGTTGCACGATATTTTGATTGTTTTTTGCAATCGCTTTGCTTTGTTCTTTAGAAACACCTTCTATTCCTGATACATCGGTAAAATCATTGTAAAACGTTGAGACATCATTGCCGATAATGACTTGGAATTGTCCCGCATTCGTAAACATCCCTTTGACACTTGGAATTTCTTCAATTGCCTTTTCGTTTGCTTTTGTCTGATCGTTCAAAACAAAACGCATCCGTGTCGCGCAATGTGTTACTGCGGCGATATTTTCTTTGCCGCCAACATATTTCAGCAGCTTCTCAGCATCATCACGATACTTTCCCATAATTAATAAACCCCTTTCATATCCACTTGTATATATATGTTTTAATTACGCACTAATCATAACTTGATAGTTTTGATATTGCAAGCGTTTCAAACCAATTTTTTTCACTTTTTCTACAAACAATACAAGTGAATAGAAAAGGTACCGTATTAAAACCTTAATAAATAAACGTTTTTTAAAATATTTGATTAATATAAAATAATATTGCCAATGACTTTATTTACTGTTTATTTAACAAAAAAGAATAAAAAAACAGGTGAGATAAATTGAAATAGCTTACAAATTACGTTATAATCATCTTGCATGTATAGACAAGTTTAAAGGAGGACAACTATTGTGAATACGATTATATTGTCTAAGGAAGAATGGCTGTTAACGGATCAAACCGGTACGACCTATCCGTTTTCTGGGACAGACAGTGAACGAGTTGCTGCACTGACCGCGCAGCTGCAGAAAATGGAAGGTGGCGGGATCGTCTCTGAATCTCTGGTGTTTACGAATGAAGAAGGGACTTTTTCACTGGACCAATGGTTGACAGAAAAATTGAATCGTCCCTTTATTTGCACCACGAAAGAACAGTATGAAGAAAAAAGTGCTGAAATTCCTTGGAACCTCGAATACTATGGCTACACCCCTGGTAAAGATGAATACTCGGTGGAGTCACTTTTAACCGTCGGCAACGGCTATCTAGGGCTGCGAGGCACGACGCCTGAGATGACCATTTGTGAAGCGAACTATCCAGGGCTGTATTTAGCAAGTCTTTACAATACGGTGGAATCTGATGTTTCTGGTCATACCATCAGCAATGAAGACTTCGTCAATGCACCGAATCTGCAAAAAATGTACGTGAAGATCGATGATGAAGTGATCGACATCGCCAACAATCAGCTTCTTTCCTTTAAACGGACATTAGATCTGAAGACCGGCTTGTTCCAATCAGTGGCAGAAATTGAAACAAAAAAACAAAAGCGTCTGCGAATCGAAACGAAGAAAATCGCCAATATGCAAGACGTTCACCAATACAGCTTGGTCTATCAGTTTACCCCGCTGAACTTTTCCGGCACCGTTACTTTCGTCAGTGAAGCCGACGGATCGGTCTATAACTATAACGTCGCTCGTTACCGTAGCTTAACCAACCAGCATTTGACCGTGAAAGAGACAGCAGCTGAACAAAACAAAGCGCATTTAGTGGTCACCACTAACCAATCACAGATTACCGTTGTCCAATCCTCTGAACTGTTTTCACAGGACCTGCCATTGGCTGAGCTACAAGCTGAAACAAACGACCAGCTCGTCCGTCAGCAAGTAGCCCTTGAGGTGACGGAGGGACAAACTTATCGGGTCGAAAAATCAGTCACTGCTACCGCTTATCGCCAAGAGGATCCGCAACCGGCATTTACGTTTTCTTCCTTAGCATTACCTGATTTTGCGACGATGTATACCGCCTCAAAACAAGCCTGGGCTGAATTATGGGCGAAAGCGGCCATCGAAGTCACTGGTGACTTGATGTCACAAAAAATGCTGAATCTGCATACGTATCATCTGCTGGTCTCCGCAGCACCGAATGCTTATCAGGAGTCCTTAGATGCCAGTATCACTGCCCGTGGCCTACATGGTGAAGCCTATCGCGGTCATATTTTCTGGGATGAACTGTTTATCTTACCCTTTTACATTCTACATTTTCCTGACACCGCCAAAGAAATTTTGCTGTATCGCTACCGCCGCTTAGCTGCTGCCAAAAAAGACGCCCAAAAAGCCGGTTACCAAGGCGCCATGTTCCCATGGCAATCAGGCTTGGATGGCAGTGAGCAATCCCAAGAACTGCATTTGAATCCTATCAGCGGCGAATGGAAAGAAGACCACAGTCGCTTGCAGCGCCACGTCTCCTTAGCGATCGCTTATAACATTTGGCAATATTGGCACAACACACAAGACCGTCCCTTTATGGAACAATATGGATTAGAATTGATGTTAGAAGTCGCCCATTTCTGGCAAAGTGCTGCCACCTGGGATGATACTGCTCAACGTTACTTTATCGATAAAGTCATGGGACCAGATGAATTTCATGAAAGCTACCCAAATAGTGAACAAGGCGGCTTGAAAAACAACGCCTATACCAATATGATGGTAGTATGGTTGTTTGAAGAGATCGAGAACCTCCAACAACAACTATCAGCAGAGAGCTTCCAAGCAGTATTGGAGAAAACGGCTTTAACCCCAGCGGATATTGCTACTATGACAGATATTCGTACCAAATTAGGCTTAGAGATCGATCACGAAGGCATCATCGCACAGTTTGAAGGGTACTTCCAGTTGGAAGATCTGGATTGGGCCCATTATAAAGAGAAATATGGCAACATTTATCGGATGGATCGCATCCTAAACGCTGAAGGCAAGAGTGCTGACAGCTACAAAGTCGCGAAACAAGCCGATAGTTTGATGATTTTCTATAATTTCTCAAAAGAGCAAGTCAATCAAATTTTGGCGGATCTTTCTTACCAACTGCCAACAGACTATATTGAAAAAAATCTCCATTATTATTTGGCTCGCACCTCCCACGGCTCGACTTTGTCGCGGATCGTTCACGCTCAGTTAGCGGCAATGGTGGATGATCAGGAATTGGCTTGGTCGTTATACCAAGAAGCCCTCTCTTCTGATTATCGTGATATCCAAGGCGGGACCACGGCAGAAGGCATTCACGCCGGTGTCATGGCCGCTACGTTGTTTATTCCGTTAACCACTTTTGCTGGGATTGATATTCGAGAAGAGCAACTGCAGATCACACCAAACTTGCCAAAAGCTTGGGACAGCTTAGCCTTTCAGCTAGAAGTTCGCGGCACCCGCTTTGCATTGAATGTTACACATGAAACATTGACGATCACCGCTGATCAGCCAGTCACGATCTTAGTGAATGGGCAGCAAGTTTCTCTAGAAGCAAAGAAAGAAGCAACGATTACTTACTAAAAGGAGTGTTACACATGAAAAAAGGATTTGTTTTTGATTTAGACGGCGTTATCACGGATACAGCTAAATACCACTACATCGCATGGAAAGAATTAGCTGCGGAGATTGGGATCGAGATCGATTTGAAATTCAATGAGCAGTTAAAAGGCATTAGCCGCATGGATTCTTTAGAGCGAATCTTAACACTAGGCAACAAAAATGATGCCTACACAGAAGTCGAAAAAGAAGCCTTAGCGACAAAGAAAAATACCCACTATGTACAATTATTACAAAGCTTGACTCCTGATGATCTATTGCCGGCGGTAAAGACGTTCCTTGATGAAGCCAAAGCAAAAAATATTCCTTGTGCCATCGCTTCGGCATCCAAGAATGCGCCGTTTATTTTGGACAAACTAGGTGTCATGCAAGACTTTGATACGATCGTTGACCCAGCAACCTTGAAAAAAGGCAAACCAGATCCAGAAATCTTTATCCAAGCAGCGCTAGCACTAGGCATTGAACCGGCAGAAGCAGTTGGGTTTGAAGATGCTCAAGCAGGGATCGACGGCATCAAAGCTGCTGGTATGTACGCGGTAGGCGTTTATTCAGGAGAAGAACTACACGGTGCAGATGTGATCGTTGAAAAATTGACGGATCTAAACATTGACGAACTTTTGGCGAAATAGTCGATTGCATTTCCAAATTGGCCTCGCTATAATAGCCAAAGAGGGGGCAATCCGATGAACAAGTTCAAAGAGATATTTTTAGATTTAGAACAAAAAATTCTAGCAAACGAATACCCTCCGCATTCTTTGCTGCCTAGCGAAAACCAATTGATCAAAACTTATGGTGTCTCCCGCGAGACTGTCCGTAAGGCATTGAATTTATTGCGGGATGCTGGTTATATCCAAAAGAAACAAGGGAAAGGTTCAATCGTCCTAGACTTGAATCGCTTTGATTTCCCGATTTCCGGCTTGACGAGTTTTCGTGAGCTGCAAGATACCCAACGCATTCCTAGTGAAACAAAGGTTGTCGAGATCCGTAAGATCGCCGTTTCGCCAAAGCTGCACGAGACCACTGGTTGGCCTGTCGCTTCTGAGGCATGGAAACTGATCCGTCAGCGGAGAATCGATGGAGAAGTGGTGATTTTGGATAAAGATTACCTTGATGCTTCTATCATCGAAGAGTTGCCAGAAAACCGAGCGAAAGTATCGATTTTTGATTACTTTGAAAATGATCTTGGCCTTGAGATCGCTTATGCACAAAAAGAAATCACTGTTGACCCCGTCAACAAAGAATTGCGGGATCTAATGGATCTGCGTCCTGAAGATCAGCATGTCGTTACGGTTCGCAGCCTCGTGTATCTAGAAGACACGCGCTGTTTTGAATACACCGAATCGATCCACCGACTGGATAAATTCCGCTTTGTGGACTTTGCCCGTCGACGCAAGATTTGATGGACGTATAGACGTGAAAAAGACAAAACAGACCTAGACTTCACCGAGAAGTCTGGGTCTGTTTTATGTTTCAATCCCCCCTCTCGAGATGATGCTGGATCGATCCTTCCTCTTTTCGCCTCTGTCGCTAACGATTCATCCTTTTGCTTTCCCGGCGTTTGACTGCCGACGAACAAAAAAGGCTCGATCATTTATGGGACTGATGAAGCACAGTTGATTTTGAACAACTCAGTCGTCCTTATTAACAGTCAGCCACACAAAAAAAGCAGTACCCTCTGAGAGGATACTGCTTTTGCTTGCTATTTGGCGTAATCCGTTGCGCGGGTCTCGCGAATAACGGTTACTTTGATATGACCTGGGTAATCCAAATCGTCTTCGATCTTCTTGCGGATGTCGCGAACCAATCGTACAGCATCCAAATCAGAAATCTCTTCTGGTTTGACCATTACACGGACTTCACGTCCGGCTTGGACTGCAAAACTGGAATCGACACCTTTGAAGCCGTTGGCGATATTTTCTAGGTTTTGCAAGCGGCGAATATAATTTTCCAATGATTCGCTGCGGGCACCTGGACGGGCTGCTGACAAGGCATCTGCGGCTGCAACTAAAACAGAGATAACCGATGTTGCTTCAACATCTCCATGGTGAGAAGCGATCGCATTGATCACCACACCATTTTCTTTGTATTTGGCAGCTAACTCAGCCCCGATCTCAACGTGAGAGCCTTCGATTTCATGGTCAAGGGCTTTCCCGATATCATGCAAGAGTCCGGCACGTTTGGCTAACTGAATATCTTCGCCTAATTCTGCGGCAAGAACACCGGTTAGTTTTGCGACTTCGATCGAGTGGTTCAAGACGTTTTGTCCGTAGCTGGTACGGAAACGCAAACGACCTAAAATCTTGATCAAGTCTGGATGAAGGGTGTGAGCACCGACTTCAAAGGCTGCTTGTTCCCCATATTCACGAATATGCTCATCCATTTCTTTCCGAGATTTTTCGACCATTTCTTCAATTCGAGCTGGATGGATCCGGCCGTCTTGAATCAGTTTTTCAAGGGTCATACGAGCAATTTCACGGCGAATCGGATCAAATCCTGATAAGACGACTGCTTCTGGCGTGTCATCGATGATCAAATCGATCCCTGTCAAGGTTTCAAGGGTCCGAATGTTCCGACCTTCTCTTCCGATGATTCGACCTTTCATCTCATCATTTGGTAATGATACGACCGATACCGTGGTTTCAGACACTTGGTCTGCGGCACAACGTTGGATTGCTAGGGACAAGAGATTTTTTGCTTTTCGATCTGCTTCTTCCTTCGCACGCTGTTCAGATTCTTTGACCATGATCGTTAATTCATGGTTCAATTCCTCTTCCGTTGATTTCATGATCAACTCTTTTGCTTCATCTCTAGACAGCGCGGCGATGCGCTCTAATTCTTTCTGTTGTCCATCGATTAAGTTTTCTACTTCTTTTTCTCGCTCGTCAATTAATTGTTGTTTCTCACTAAGTCTGCCTTCTTTATCTTCAAGTGAGCGTTCTCGTTTTTCCAAAGAATCGTCCTTACGATCAAGTACTTGTTCTCTTTGGAGTAAACGATTTTCTTGTGATTTTAAATCAAGTTTGCTTTCTTTCAACTCACTTTCAATCTCTGACCGATACTTCTGATTTTCTTCCTTAGCTTCTAACAATGCTTCTTTTTTAAGAGTTTCTGCTTCTTTCTTAGCGCTTTCGATAATTCCAGCTGCAGAATTTTGGGCGCCGTTGATTTCTTTCTCATGACGAGATTTCGTCACATAAACTCCTAATCCAAGACCGACAATTAAACCGATGATAGCGAGGAGAATGTAAAGTAGTTCCAATGAATCCACCTCCATACTATCTTTTTAAATATTTTGTAATTTTGATTAACAAAGGATAACAAAATTATCAATTCGCTACTTCTTATGTGGAAATCCACATACGTTTATTCTAATGTTTGAACACAAGAGTGTCAACTTTAAATAATAAAGTAAACTTTCGCAACCCTTCCTTTTTACGGATGTTTTTTCAACAATAGATGAATCTAGCAAAAAGCCACAAAAAAGCCAAACAACGAGGTTGTTTGGCTTTTTCAAGACTTATTCGTCTAACGGTAATTCTTCTTGCGCTTCCTCGAGGGTTACGGTCTCTCCTGTTCCAATCCCGTAAGCATCGCGGACGCGAGCAGAAACTTCTAGCATCATTTCTTGGTGTTCACGCATATAGTTTTTGGCGTTTTCACGACCTTGACCGATACGATCCCCTTTATAGGCATACCACGCACCGCTTTTATCGACGATGTCTTGTTCCACGGCCATATCCAATAATTCACCTTCTTGGGAAATACCTAGACCATACATCATGTCGACTTCCGCTACTTTAAATGGTGGCGCTACTTTGTTTTTGACTACTTTGATCTTCGTGCGGTTCCCGATGATATCTGTACCGGATTTCAATTGCTCAGCACGACGTACTTCCAAACGGATGGTTGAATAGAATTTCAACGCACGTCCACCAGGTGTCGTTTCTGGATTCCCAAACATGATCCCAACTTTTTCGCGAATTTGGTTGATAAAGATCGCGATCGTTTTCGTTTTGTTGATGGAACCAGAAAGTTTCCGTAATGCTTGTGACATCAAACGAGCTTGCAAACCAACGTGGGTATCACCCATTTCACCATCGATCTCCGCCCGTGGGACTAAAGCTGCTACCGAGTCAATAACTACGATATCAACCGCACCACTTGAAACTAAGGCGTCAGCGATCTCTAATCCTTGTTCCCCTGTATCTGGTTGTGATAACAAAAGATCATCGATATTTACACCTAATTTTTGCGCATACTGAGGATCTAACGCATGTTCGGCATCGATAAATGCTGCTGTACCGCCATTTTTTTGGACTTCCGCAATGGCATGTAAAGCAACTGTCGTTTTACCAGAACTTTCTGGTCCGTAAACTTCTACGATCCGTCCTCGTGGGTAACCACCTACACCTAATGCAACATCCAAGGCCAATGAACCACTTGGGATCGTTGAAATTTGTTGATCAACTTTTTCGCCAAGCTTCATGATGGCACCTTTACCATAGTTCTTTTCAATCTTCTTTAGTGCAGCATCTAAGGCTGCTTTACGATCATCTGCCAAACGGATAATCCTCCTTATATTCATCACTTTCGTGTGTCGTTCATAAGATAATAATAGTCCTTCTGAAGGGAAATTGCAAGAAAAAACGAACAAACATTCGCATTAATTTAATAATTCCTTACGTATTTGATTTAAGCCTGCCATGACAGCACTATGCCGAATGTAGGCGCGGTCGCGGTTGAAGTGATACAGCTGGCTTGAGACGCCTTTGTCAGAAGCTAAGGCGATCCAAACAGTGCCTTTGGGCTGGCCTTCTAGTTCGTCTGGACCAGCAACACCGGTGAAGGCCACCGCATAATCGGTCTCTGCTTGTTTGCGGGCATAGACGGCCATTGCTTCCGCACACTCCTGACTAACAGTCCCATAGCTTTCTAAAAGCGCTGAATCGATGCCTAAGAGCTTGCTTTTTGTTCCAGCAGAATATGTCACGAACCCACCGGGAAACACCTCAGAGACGCCAGGAATCCCTCCTAGGGTCGCTTGAAACAAACCAGCGGTCAAACTTTCCGCTGCGGTGACGGTTTTCTTTTTCTCGATTAGTAGATCGACGACTGTTTCTGCCAGCGAATTTTGTTCCCCATATCCATAGAAATACGCACCGACCCGTGCTTGGACGGTTTCTTCTAATGCATCCAATTGTTTGATTCCTTGCGCCTCATCTGCGGTTTTGACCGTCAGACGCAATGTGACCTCATTGGGTTTGGCATAAGGGGCGATGGTGGGATTGACTTGGTTCTCGATCAAATCGGCCAATTCTGTGACCAACGCCGATTCCCCGATCCCGTAATAGCGCAAAACGCGAGAAAGCAAGACTTCTTCTTGGGGAAACTGCTCTAACAGAAGTGGTTTTGCGTGGGTAAGAAACATCGCCTGCAGTTCACTTGGCGGTCCTGGCAGCAGCAAATAACTGGTAGCGGCTGTCTGATAAAAAATCCCGATCGCTAGTCCATTGGGATTTGGCAAAGACACACCGTCTTTGAAGACTAAGGTCTGCCGCAAATTGTTTTCCGTCATCCTCCGTTGACTGTTTTCAAAGAAGGCTTTCAATTGGTGATAACCTGGTTCATCTCGCACTAATTCCTGTCCCACATGGCGCGCAGTGACTTGTTTCGTCAAGTCATCGTCGGTGGGCCCTAAGCCGCCGCACAGCACGATCAAGTCGCTGCGTTTGTCGGCGATCGTCAGCAATTCCTCTAAGCGATTGGGGTTGTCCCCGACAACACTATGATAAAAAACATCGATCCCTAGACTTGCAAGTTCTTCTGACAAGAAGGTCGCGTTCGTATTCACCACCTGTCCTAAAAGTAATTCGGTCCCGACTGCAATAATTTCTGCTTTCATTCTTTTACTCCTTCATTTATCAGATACGTAAAAGTCTTTCATATTGACAAAAAAAGTCCAGAAAACTTCTGAACTTTCGTGACTTGTATCCTTGTTTTTATCGCTTCTTTATCTAAATCTAGAAATTTTACATAGAATCTTTAAAAACATTCGTATTTTTTATGAAATAATCGACCCCGGAATAGATCGTAAAGATCAAGCATAGATACAACATGATTTGATCGACAGGTAAACCGATCATTGAAAAGGGAATGTTGTTCAAGAACAAGAAAATGATCGCAACCATTTGTGTCGCGGTTTTGATTTTCCCCGGCCACGCAGCAGCCATGACTTCGCCACTTTGTTCCACTAACAACAAGCGTAAACCTGTCACTGCCAACTCACGGCAAACGATGATCGAAACTACCCAGCCTGGGGCTTTGTCTAATTCGACCAGCATGATAAAAGCCGTCATGACGAGCATTTTATCTGCTAACGGGTCAGCAAACTTCCCGAAGTTGGTAACAAGGCCTCTGGAACGAGCGATCTTGCCATCTAGCCAGTCCGTAATGCTGGCTGCCGCAAAAAGGATCGCTGCAATAAGGTGGGTGTTTTCTAATTGTGTCGTACCAACGGTCATCGTGCCAAGATCGATCGGCAAAACCAAGACCAAAATAAAGATGGGGATCATAATGATCCGTAATACAGTTAATTGATTGGGTAAATTCACGAAATAGACTCCTCTCTGCCGACTATTGTACGAAATAACGGCAAATCATGCCACTACTTCTGCTTTTCACCAGTCGGGTGCAACAGATAACTTTTAGCTAATGATACCTCAATAAGGCGCATTTGTCAGATTTATGCCGCATCGTCTTGGTATTCAATCACGAGACGGACCGTCTTTTGTAACAATTCAAATTGTGGATCAGAAAAGTCCACTTCCTGTCCATTGGCCTTGATGGAGATATTTTGGCTTGCGCCCAGGGTCAAAGTCGCATTCGTGGCGCCTTCTGGCAGCGTCATTGATTGCGTTTCCCCTGCTTGTAGAGTGTATTGGTACACATAAGCATTGTCAACTTGTACACCGACCCAACAAGAAGCATCTAGCCCAGTAAATGCCAATTCAATAGGGTTTTCTGCATCTTTCATCGTGATCGTGATCGACGATTGCGTCGAATCACTGGCAGTCATCGTCATTTTCGCTTCGCTGGATTCCGTCGTACTTGAGGACTCCGTCGCTTCACTCGAAGTACTGGTTTCTTCCGTACTTGTCGTGGTGGAAGCTGTAGACGCCGAATTTTCTACCACGAGAGAAGAACTCCCTTGGATCATCGGTGTTGTATTACGGTCTTGCCAAGCCATGTAGCCCACGATACTCACGATCGTAATGGCAACCAGGCCTAATAGAATCATCGGCAAATAGCGGACGACAAATGAGCCGCTTTTTTCTTCTACGTGCTGTGCTTTTCGTGAGCCGCTGACGGTTTCAGGCTGCGGTCTTTTTGGTAAGGGGGCGTCTAACGTATCTTTGCCATCAAAAACGGCCACCAATTTGTCGCCGTCTTCTCCAACCGCTGCTGCATATTGGCGAATAAACGCGCGGACATAAAAAGTGCCTGGCAATTGATCAAAACGCTCCGCTTCAATTGCTTCTAAATAGCGTTTTTGGATCTTTGTCATTTGTTGTAATTCAATCAATGAAATGTTTTTATCTAAACGGGCTTGCCGTAATTTTGCTCCAATCGTTGTTTCGTTGGCCACTCGATCATCTACTCCAGTCTTTTATTCATCTTTAAAAAAAGCCCTAAAATCGCTTCGCTGCTTGTCGTAAGGTCAGCAAAGCTGCTCTATCATTTTAAAACAGGGGTTCCCTGTATCAGTCAATAAAAAAAACTCCGTCACGCCGATTTCCATCTGGGCGCGTCGTCTACTAAATATAACATTTTTTCCGTGATTTTTTGCAAAAAAACAAAAAAAGATTTTGCTTCAATAATTAAAGAATACCATAAAAGAAAAAGTCTGAGGATAGCCTAACCACAACTCGCAAACAAATTTTAATACTTTTCGCCAAATTGGCATCAAAATGCAAGAAAAAACCACCCTTTGACGCAAAAAGAAAACACTGAATGATCTAGGAGTTGGGCAGCCCTTGAGCTGTTGGGCCTTCCTCCTTGAATCATTCAGTGTCGCTTAAATGACAGCTGTTTGACAAAACCAGCCTTCGCTTAGGCTTTTTCCGTTGGATACATGTAAAAACGGCTAAACGCTTTAGGATCGATAAAGGAACGAGCCGCTTGCTGAACATCTTCCAAAGTGATCGATTGGATTACCTCCGGTAGATCAAAGAGCGTCGTTTCACCGAATAAGCTTTGGGTAAACTGATTTGCAATAAACTCCAATGAGTTCAGTGATTGGAAATATTTCCCTAGCATTTTCTTCTTCAATAACGTCAAGTTTTCTTCATTAATCTCTGGGTCGTGCTGGAAATTCATTAAGATCGCTTCGATCTCTGCCAACATTTCTTTTGGCTCTTCAGAATCCCCCGAGAAATCGGCAAAGTAAAAGCCGCGATCCAAGTTCACTTCAAATCCAAACGTGTCATCGATGATGCCTTGATCATACAGACGTAAATAATTGGCGGAAGTATTGCCTAAAACCAATTGGCAGAAAAGGTTCAACGCATTTTTGAAGCGTAAGAGCTCTCTTCCTGATTCCGGCAGTTTGTTCAAGTCCCCTTTGATCCCTAACACGCCTTTAGCACGTGTCACTGGCATGGTAAGACTTGATTCTGCTTGAATATCGGCAAAGGTTTCTTCAGGAAACTGGCGAATGATCGCTTGCGTTTCTGGAAAGGTCTTGGCCGCTTGATTGGTCCGAATCCACGCCATCGTTTCTTCCGGATCGATATTGCCTACCACAAAAAGTGTCATGTTGCTTGGGTGATAGAAGGTATTGTAGCAAAGATACAAGTCTTCTGCGGTGATCTGCGCAATGCTTTCCACCGTACCAGCGATATCGATATGCAGGGGGTGCTTCGGATACAAATTTTTGATGATGCCGAAAAACTGCTGCCAGTTCGGATCGTCATCATACATTTGGATTTCTTGGCCAATGATCCCTTTTTCTTTTTCAACGGTTTCTTCTGTGAAATACGGGGCTTGAACGAAATCAATCAACGTTTCAAGGTTCAGCTTGATTTGATCGGTTGCCGAAAAAAGGTAGCTGGTTTTCGTGAAACTGGTAAAGGCATTGGCAGAAGCCCCCTGCTGACCAAAGGTTTGAAAGACATCGCCGTCTTCTTTTTCAAATAGTTTGTGCTCTAGAAAATGGGCAATGCCATCTGGAACTTGATGCAATGCTTCGGGTGAAAACCCGAAATGATTGTCGACAGAGCCATAGTTCGTACTGAAAAGTCCGTAAGTTTTATGGAAATCGGCTTTTGGCAGCAAAAAAACTTTCAAGCCGTTTGGCAATACTTCTTCATAAAGGGTCTCATTGATTTGCTGATAGACTTTTTTATTCATGGGTCGTCTCCTTATCCAGGAAGAATACAGCTTGCAAGGACACGTTTTTGGCCAATGCTTGGACATCTGCTACGGTCACTTGAGCCAATTTCTGCATAAATTCATCTTCCGTCATTTTCGTATTCGGTACCCACTGATTCAGATAGGCTGCTTCGATCAGTGCTTGTGGGTTATCCAACGAAAGCAAGTACTGGTTTTTCAACATCGCTTTTGTTTGTGCCAGTTCTTCCGCTGTGACTTCGCCACGCTGCAAGCTTTGCAGCTGTTGTTCGATCAATTTGAAGACCTTGTTGCGGTTTTTGCCGTCGATTCCTGTTTGGACCGACAAGTACCCGCGAAACGTATCGATACTGCTGGAAGCATAATAAGCCAAACTTTCTTTCTCTCGGACATTCATAAACAGTTTTGAATGAGGGAATCCGCCAAACAACCCGTTGAAGACCATAAAGGCGATCCGCTCGGCTTGGTCATAATACACGCCAGTATGATAGCCTAAGTTCAATTTGGCTTGAATGATTGGTTCCCGCAAGATTTTCTCGCGAATGATATTTTCCGCCGCTTGCTGATAAAAGACCGGTATTGCTTGGTCTGGCCGATCGGTAAAGGCCATGTTCTGGAAAATCTCCGCGACTTCTGCTTCAACCACATCGCCGATCACAAAAAGATCGATTTGGTCATTGTCCATCATTGAGCGATAGGTTTGGTAAAGCTCTTTTGCGGTCACAGCTTCTAAGTCTTGGGGACGGCCAAAGCTCGGATACTTCTGATTCTGATCGTTTTCGAAATACAACTCTTGCAGCCCTAAAGAAGCCAATGCTTGCTTATCTTCTGCCACGCTGTTCATATAGGCGATCAAGTTGTGCTTTTCGATGGTAAAGTTCTTTTCCTCAAATTGCTCCTCGTGGGCATTCGGATGGAACAAAACTTCTGCTAAAAAAGCGGCTGCTTGCGGCAAGACTGCTTCATCTGACACATACTTCCCGTTGACAAAGGACATCGCTGCATTGATTTGATGCAGATTGCCCCGTTTGTTGACATTCATTCCGAAGCTGGCACCGTAAAGCTCCGCCAGTTGACTGCTAAATGCGGTCTGCGTCGGATAAGCCAAACTAGTCGTTTCTAATAAACTAGTCAATAAAGTCCGTTTGGCGGTCATTTCGGCCTGCAATGGTGCAGTGAACCGAACGAAAAAACGGATCGTTTTATACTTTTTGGTCGGCAGCACCGTTAACCGAACACCTTTTTTTAATTCAATAGACATGTGACACCCCTTCTAGAAGCAAAATTATCTCTTCAATTATAGCATAGCTGACAAACTTTCTCCTTGGCTCATTGATCAAACCTGCTGCAGCGAGCGTTTTTTTTTATAAATCTTGCATTTTTCGCTATACTGTCAGTAAGATTTAGAAGGGAGGATACAGGATGATTAAAGAATTTAAAGAATTTATTTTACGAGGAAACGTCATTGACTTGGCGATCGGGGTCGTAATCGGGAGTGCCTTCACCGCAATCGTCACTAGTTTAGTTGAAGGATTGCTGACACCATTGGTTTCATGGATCTTATCACTCTTCGGTAACGCCGATGCCTTTTCTGGCTTGGTCTTTGAACCCGCCAAAAATGTAGTCTTTGATTTTGGCCGCGTCATCACTGCCATTATTACGTTCTTGATTACCGCATTTGTCTTGTTCTTGATTGTCAAAGCAGTGAACAAATTACGCAATCTGAAACAACAACCTGAGGAAGACGAAGTACCAGAAATCACTGCAGAGGATTATTTAGAAGAGATTCGTGATCTTTTAAAAGCGCAAACGCCTACTGCCAACACCGTTGATCCACGTCCAACATCATTGGACGATACGATCAGATAAGAAACCGGCTCTTTGTCATTAAGGACAAAAGAAGCAATTCGGATTCATCCGATCCATCAATCATAGCACTAAAAGAAGCAAGCACGGCGAACCTCTCTAGAGAGTCGCTGTGCTTGCTTCTTTTTTCATCCCGACATGCAGGATCCCGTCTTCATAAAAAGGCGGTGTAATAGTTTTAAAGCCATACTGGCCGTAGAATTTTTCTAAGTGGGCTTGTGCTTCGATCTCAATAGGCAAAGCCGGATAACACTGCTCAATGCGATGCAAAACTTCTTTGATCAGACGATGGCCTTCTTTTTGCCCCCGGTATGCCGGTGCCACAATGACCCGACCAAAATGCACCGTTTGTTCCTGCTGGAAAATACGGGCATACGAAACGACCTGCCCGTCCTCATCAAGGGCCCATAAATGTTTGGCCTGTGCATCGATCGCATCGATCTCCTGATACGCACACGCTTGTTCCACCACAAAAACTGCTGTGCGCAAACGGGCAAGTTGATAAAACTCCACCCCAGTCATTTCCCCTAACTCTTTTAGAAAAAACGCCATCCCATCACTCCTTATCTTGTTGAACCAAAAAAGAGTCAACAAAGTGTCAACTCTTCTTGTTTCAAACAGCTTCCGATAAAAATTCAATCTCAACAGTTCTGGTTAAAATATCTGAATAACTATAAGAAACCCGCTCGAATGAATTCTCGTTTGGATCCAAATCTACAACAAAAACTGAAGGATAAGTTTCTGTCAAAACGCCGCGACGTTCAGTTTGACGCTTACGTCCAGTCTGAGCAACTAGCATAATCTCACTACCGATACGGCCTTCTAAATCTTTCTTGATTGTAGCTAAAGTTGTTGGCATCGCATTCACCTCGAGCATCATTATACCACGAAATGCAGAAAATTTCAAGTTTACCATAAAATAATTCTACTTTCAATAAGATTTTTGTTAAACGTCTTTGATAAGCGCTATCAATTTTGTCCTACCACGACTGAAAGCGCTTTTTATTTTTTCGTAAGACAGCTTTTCTTGAGCCGCAATCTGATCAAGTTCTAATCCTTTTAAATAATTCATTATAACCATTCTTTCTAAAGACGATAAACTTTTCGGATACTCTACCAACGATTCATTAACAAACAAATAGGTCTCTGCAGTTTCCGCACAGCGATTATGATCGGTCAAAAACCGATTGCCTTCTTGTGAAAGCTTTTCTTCCAGCGAGCAGGCATCGACTTGGGCTTTGCGTTTTTGGGCATGCTGCGCCCGCAACAAGCTGCAGATACGATTTTCAAAGGATCGCTTAAACAAGATACCCAGCGTCGTTCCTTTGTCCTGATCGTAAGTCTTTAGACACTTATTAAAAACGATCCGGCCTTCTTGCAGCCAATCATCTAAGTCATAATCCCGCAGATAATATTTTTTATGCAAAATCTCAACGATCGGTCGATATTTTCTGAACAACTCTTCAAATCTATCAGAAGGGTGTGATACTTGTCCTTCTTCCCTGCGCATCGATATCACTCCTTTTGTTTTTGCTTCATTTGCTACAAAAGGAGCGTATCATAAATGGCTGGGACATCTTCTAATTTAACAGACCAACTTTGTCCCTAACTAAGGTCGTGCAATTTCTTTTCAAGTTCAGCTAATTGTTCCGGTGACCAAGGGGAATTGCGCCGGAAATTTTCAAACCGCAAATCGGTTTGATGCTCGTAGATGTCTTTTTCCGTTTTTTCCACGCTTTTGTACAATTCCCGTGCCGAAGTTCGTAAGGCACCTTGAGAGAAGATCACCCACTGTTCGGCTAAATCGCTGGTAGCGACGGTGACTTGCGTCAATCGATTGTTTAACTCACCAGCGATTCGTTCAATGTAGCTGTCGGCGGTCTCTCCTTCTTCGGTAAAAATAACTTCCAGCTGATATTTGGTGTAACTTTGTGTCACACCAGGCACCAGTTGGGCATCAAAAACAACGATGATTCTCAAGCCTTCATATTTTGCATAATTCGATAGCCGGTTCAGCAAAGCTTCTCTCGCATCTTCTAAACGGTCCTGATTTTTCAAAAGAACCAGCTCCGGCCAAGCGCCAATCATATTGTAGCCATCCACGATCAGCAAAGGGGTTTTCATTGGGATGCCCCATTTCGGCTAGTAAAGGCCTGATACATCAACAAGCCTGCCGCCACACTGGCGTTCAAGCTCTGCACGTGCCCGGTCATTGGGATCGTCAGCATTTGATCCACTTCTTTTTTCAAACCTTCCCCCATGCCGCGACCTTCGTTACCGATGATCAAACCGACCGCCCCTTGGGCATTCCATGTGCGGTAATCACTGCCACTCATATCAGTACCGAAGATCCAAAAACCAGCTTTTTTCAGCTGCTGGACTGCTTGGGTCAAGTTGGTCACTCGAGCCACAGGGATATGTTCCACTGCGCCGGTCGATGTTTTCACCACGATCGGCGTGATCCCCACCGCACGGTGTTTCGGAATGATGATCCCGTCTACGCCGCTGGCATCAGCGGTTCGCATGATGGAGCCGAAATTATGGGGATCTTCTAGATTATCTAAAATCAGATACAGCGGCTGTTCTTTCGTTTGGGCCAACAATTCATCCAAGGTCAAATACTGGTAAGGGGTGATCGCCAAGATCATGCCTTGATGGACCCCTTGGTCACTCATCGTATCCAGCTTTTGTTTTGGCACCCATTTGACAGGAACTGCCTGTTCCCGTGCCATTTCTTTCAGACGATCGATCTTTTCTCCCCTTGCCTCTTCAGAAAGAAACAGCTTGTTGCCTCGCCCTTCTTTCAAGGCTTCAGCAACCGCATGATAGCCAAAGACAAAATTATCTTCGATGGCTTCTCCCTCAGCTTCTTTGCGGCGATCCGGTCTATTTTCTTTTCTGGCTTCTGATTGGCCAGCTGTTTTTTTATTTGGACGCTTTCTTTGCGGTTTTTCTCGCATCTTCTTCTCCTACTTTCTTTATACACCAGTCTACCAGCTCGTCTAAGCGTTCTTTTTGCTGCGTGAGGTGCAAATACCCGATCAGCGATTCAAAGCCAGTAGCGATGCGATACGTCGTGACATCGGCATTTTTGGCACCCGTATGACTTTTACTATTACGGCCGCGACGATAAAAATCATGTTCTTCTTCGGTCAAGATCTCTTCATCCAACATCTTTTGGATCAACGCTGCTTGGGCCTTGGCAGATACATAGTGGGTCGCCATATGGTGCAGTTGGTTTGGTCGGGTTTGGCCTTGGGCGACTAAATAATCGCGAATATAGACTTCATAGACCGCATCCCCCACATAGGCCAATGCCAAACCATTCAATTGTTTATAATCTCTCATACTTCTCGTCTCCATCGGGTTCCTTGCGGGGTATCTTCTAAGATGATCCCTTGTTCTTTCAACTCATCACGGATTTGGTCGCTGCGGGCAAAATCTTTGGCTTTGCGGGCGGCGATTCGTTCATTGATCAGCTGTTCGATTTCTTCATCTAGCAATTCTTCTGATACAAAATAAATCCCGAAAATCGTCAGCCATTCGCTGAACTTGGCTAATCCAGCGGTTAATAAAGCCAAGTCTGTTTCTGGGTCTTCGCTAGCTAAGTTCAGCCACTTCGCCAATTCATAGACCACTGTGATTCCATTAGCCGCGTTGAAATCATCGTCCATTTCTTTGATGAAACGTTCTTCAAATTCTTCCAGAACCGGTGCATTGACTTCCTCATCGCTGGCTTGATAGTGACTGCTATTCAAGCGGAATTTGGCATTTTCATAGGTCGTACGCAATTTTTGCAGATTGGTTTGTGCTTCATGCAAGGTAGTCTCGCTGTATTTGATTGGTCGGCGGTACTGAGTCGTTGCCAAAAAGAAACGCAGCACCTGTGGATCAACTTTTTTGACCATCTCATGCACCGTGACGAAGTTGCCCAGCGACTTACTCATTTTTTCTTCGTCTTCACCGATCGTCACATAGCCATTATGCATCCAATAGTTGGCAAAGGTCTTGCCGGTTTTTGCCTCGCTTTGGGCGATCTCATTTTCATGATGAGGGAAGGTCAAGTCTTGTCCGCCTCCATGAATATCGATGGTCTCGCCTAGGTGTTTGGTCGCCATCACCGAGCATTCGATATGCCAGCCGGGACGGCCGGCTCCCCAAGGAGATTCCCAAGCGATCTCATCGCCTTTTGCCGCTTTCCACAAAGCAAAATCCAACGGATCTTCCTTGATTTTTTGTTCTTCACCGGTTCGCTGGCTTGCGCCGACTTCCAGCTCGTCGATGGATTGGTCGCTTAATTGCCCATAGTGAGCAAATTTACGGGTACGGTAATAAACATCGCCATTGACTGGATAGGCATAGCCTTTTTCTACAAGAGCAGCAATAAAGGCAATGATGTCTTCAATATGATCCATCACACGAGGATTCATCGTAGCAGGTTTGACATTCAGCGCTGCAGTATCTTCATTGAAGGCGTTGATAAAACGCTCTGCCACTTCTGGGGCCGTCGTACCTAATTCTTTTGCTGCACGAATGATTTTATCATCGACATCAGTAAAATTCATCAAATAGTCCACTGTATAGCCGCGGTATTCGAAATAACGACGTACGGTATCAAATGAAACAGTACTGCGGCCATTCCCGATATGGATATAGTTATAGACGGTGGGTCCGCAAACATACATTTTTACTTTCTTTTCTTCCAATGGCTGAAACACTTCTTTTTCTCGTGTCAGCGTATTATAGATTTTAATCATCGTGGGTAACCTTCTTTCCTTTGATTCGAACGATCTTTGCCGGGATGCCGACAGCAGTTGCTTCTGCGGGGATATCCTTCAAAACCACTGCATTGGCGCCGATCTTTGCATATTCACCGATCGTGACAGGACCTAAGATCTGCGCATGGGCTGAGAGAAACGCACCGGTTTTAACCGTGGGATGACGCTTGCCCCGCTCTTTGCCGGTTCCCCCCAGGGTGACTCCGTGAAACAAGACGACATCATCTTCAATGATCGCCGTTTCCCCAATCACGACCCCCATCCCATGATCGATAAAGACCCCTTGGCCGATCTGGGCACCAGGATGAATCTCGATCCCGGTCAAGAAACGCCAAAACTGGGCCGTCAGTTTTGCCAAAAAATACCAGCGATGCTGAAACAAAAAGTGCGCCCAACGATGCCAAAATAAGGCATGGAATCCCGGATACGTGATGATGATCTCCAACGTTGATCGCACCGACGGATCGTGTTTTTTTGTTGCCGCAATTGCTTTTTTGAACCAAGTCATCTTCTCACCTGCTTTATCCAAACTTCTTGATACGAAAAAAGCGTCTTTCAAATAAGTTTCCTTATTCAAAAGACGCTTTTTTGCGTGGTCCCACTTTTGTTCGCAGTTCGGCACTGCCTTCAAGCGGGTAACGTCCGCTGCTTCGTCTTTGACTTGCGCCAAAGCCACTCCTAGGTGCATTTCCTAGCCTTTTTTGACCACTCTCACCTTCCGTGGTCTCTCTGAAAAAAATCGGCTAGTACTTCGTCTATTCGCTGTGTTTATAACACGTTATTCAAATGATCAAGGGCTTTTTCTTTCCCTAATAATTCAACGGTATCTGGTAGTTCTGGTCCGTGGGTTTGGCCTGAGACCGCCACGCGGATCGGCATGAATAAATTCTTGCCTTTGATGCCTGTTTCTTTTTGGATCTCTTTGATGGCTGCTTTGACTGCCGCAGCCTCAACGACTGGCATCGCCTGTAATTTTTCTTTAAAGGCTGTCAAAACCGTCGGTACGGTTTCTCCTGCTAAGACTTCTTTGGCTGCATCATCTAATTCAGGGTGTTCTTCGAAGAACAATTCCGAAAGATCGACGATTTGAGCCGCAAAACTCATTTGTGGTTGATACAAGGATACGATTTTTTTCAACCAAGCAGCTTTTTCTTCGGTCAATGTTTCTTCGATGCGGCCAGCTTTTACCAAGTAAGGAACGCACATTGCCGTCAATTCATCCAAATCCATTTGTTTCATGTATTGGTTATTGACCCATTCCAATTTCTTGGCATCGAAGGCAGCTGGTGATTTGCTCAACCGTTCAGGATCAAAGATTTTGATCAATTCTTCTTGAGAGAAAATTTCTTCCTCCCCAACTGGTGACCAGCCTAAAAGTGCAATAAAGTTGAACATAGCATCTGGCAAATAACCCAATTCACGGTATTGCTCGATGAATTGCAGAATCGATTCGTCCCGTTTGCTTAATTTTTTCCCAGTTTCGCTATTGATGATCAACGTCATATGCCCGAATTCCGGTGCTTGCCAGCCAAATGCTTCATAGATCATCAACTGTTTTGGTGTGTTGGCGATGTGGTCATCTCCACGCAACACATGGGTGATTTTCATATGATGGTCATCCACTGCTACTGCAAAGTTGTAGGTCGGCATGCCATCACGTTTTTGGATGACAAAATCGCCACCGACATTATCTGATTCAAAAACGATCTCGCCTTTGACCATGTCATGGAATTTGTATTCAGTATTGCGAGAGACACGGAAACGAATCACTGGTTTCAAGCCTTGTGCTTCTTTTTCGGCTTGCTCTTCCGGTGTTAAGTTGGCACATTTCCCTGCATAATGAGGCATTTCGCCACGCGTTCTTTGGCCTTCGCGTTCGGCTTCCAACTCTTCTTCCGTACAATAACACTTATACGCACGATTACTTGCGAGCAATTGATCGATCAGTGGTTGGTAGATATCGCCGCGTTCTGATTGACGATACGGCCCATATTCCCCTGGATTTTCAGGTGATTCGTCCCAATCCATCCCTAACCATTGCAAGTTTTCAAGCTGGCTTTTTTCACCATCTTCAATGTTTCTTTTTTGATCGGTGTCTTCGATTCGGATAATAAATTCACCGTCATTGTGACGAGCAAACAAATAATTGAATAAAGCCGTCCGAGCATTCCCGATGTGTAAATGTCCTGTTGGACTTGGCGCGTAACGTACACGTACTTTTGTCATTGTTTTCCTCTTCCTTCATCTGATTTCCAAGCCAGCCAAGCTGCTTGGGGCTTATTGTTCAGTTTAGTGGGAAAGACCCGCGTAAAAAACAGAACCCTCAAGTTGAATTGTACAATCAATAACCCAATTAGTAAAGGCAGCTGGCATATTTTACGCCAGCTGCCGAGGATTATTTCTCTGATTTTGATCCTTCTTTGTTGTCGATGCCGCGACCAGAATGGGCTGGTTTGGCAAAAATCATCCGCCCAGCTGCCGTTTGCAAGGCGCTGGTGACGATCACTTCGATGTGTTCGTTCATGTAATGCTGGCCATCTTCCACCACGACCATCGTCCCGTCATCTAGATAAGCGACCCCTTGCTGCCGCTCCGTGCCAGCTTTCACTACTAAGACGTGCATGCTTTCTCCTGGAATCACCACTGGTTTGACCGCATTGGCCAACGCATTGATATTCAAGACCGGCACATTTTGAAATTCAGAAACTTTGTTTAAATTGTAGTCATTAGTCACAACGACACCATCCAGCAATTTCGCTAACTTGATCAGCTTGCTGTCGACTTCGGAAATGTCTTCAAAATCGCCTTCGTACATCTCAACTGCGATGCCTTCTTCTTTTTGCAAAGCATTCAAAATATCCAAGCCGCGACGGCCCCGGACCCGTTTCAAACTATCGCCAGAATCTGCGATGTATTGCAATTCATACAAAACGAAATTCGGGATCAGCAGGACGCCTTCCAAAAAGCCGGTTTTGGCAATATCATAGATCCGGCCATCAATGATCACGCTGGTATCCAAAATTTTGTATTTGTGGAAATGGTCCGCGATTTTTCTTTCTAGCATCTGCTGTTCATCTTGCTCTTGAGGCTCTGCCTTTTTGTTTTTCGGGGCAAAGACTTTTTTCCATTCATCGATCCGTGTCGTCCCGATCTGAAAACCGAGATACCCTAACAGGACCATCACTAAGATTGGGGCGATCCCGTTGATAAAAGGAATATCCCAATTGTAAAAAGGAATCGACACGATCACACCGATCATCAGACCGATGATCGAACCAATTGCGCCAAACAAGAGATAGGTTAAGCTCAATTCACTTAGTTTTTCTTCAATTTTGCGAATACCGGCTGCAATATATTTCGCTAATAGTAAAGATAATAAAAAGAAAATAAGGGCTCCAAGCAAACTATTAGTGATGTTATTATTCAGCCATTCATTTTGGGTTTGCCCAATGGCTTGCCATGCGATGGGCATCAGTGAGATCCCTAGACTTGCTCCGGCAAGTACCATTAGTGCGGTAATGACTCGTTTCTGCATACATGTTCCTCCATACTCCAGTAGGTTTCTTTTGTTCAAAAATCCGTGCTGCCAAACTGACTCCTTCCACCAGTCAGCGGCTGTCGGTTGGTTCAATGAATGAACCAGCAGCGTCAGGGCAAGAGGAAGGGAGATTGCCCCTTGCTCTTGCAGTGACTCCACTTTAACGGAAGACTTTCCGTAAGGTTTCGGCTAAGGTAGACACGCCTTCGACTTCGATGCCTTTTGGCGGCTGCCAACCAGTCAGATTGTTTTTAGGCAAATAAACTTTTGTAAAGCCCAGTTTCTGCACCTCTTTGACCCGTTGTTCGATCGCATTGACTCGGCGAATCTCACCCGTCAAGCCAATTTCACCGATAAAACACTCCGTCGGGCTGGTGCCTTTTTCTTTATAGCTGGAGGCGATACTAACAGCGATCGCTAGATCGATCGCGGGTTCATTTAATTTGACCCCGCCGGCTGCTTTTAAGTAGGCATCTTGATTTTGCAGCAGCAAACCTGCCCGTTTTTCTAAAACCGCCATGATCAGCGAGACCCGGTTGAAGTCTAGCCCCGTCGTCGTGCGTTTGGCATTGCCGAACATCGTTGGCGTGACCAATGCTTGGATCTCCACCAAGATTGGCCGACTGCCTTCCATTGCCACTACGATCGCCGATCCGGTTGCGCCTTCTAAGCGTTCTTCCAAAAAGACTTGTGACGGATTGGCGACTTCTTTCAACCCGCCTTCTTCCATTTCAAAAATCCCGATCTCATTGGTGGACCCAAAGCGGTTTTTGACGGCCCGCAAAATCCGAAAGCTGTGGTGCTTTTCGCCTTCGAAATACAAGACGGTATCCACCATGTGCTCCAGCATCCGCGGTCCTGCGATCGAGCCTTCCTTCGTCACGTGGCCAACGATAAAGATGGCGATGCCATTGGTTTTAGCGATTTTCAGCAATTCTGCGGTCGTTTCTCGCACTTGGCTGACACTGCCTGCCACACTGGTGATATCCGGTTGGGTCATGGTTTGGATCGAATCGATGATCACATAATCTGGGCGGATGTTTTCGATCGCTTTACTGATCTCTGACATGTCCGTTTCCCCATAGAGATAAAATTCCGTGTCGATGGCGCCTAAGCGCTGCGCCCGCATTTTGATCTGCTCGGCACTTTCTTCTCCTGACACATACAAGACCGTTCCGCCGATCGCTGCTAATTGCTGGGAAACTTGCAAGAGCAGCGTCGATTTTCCGATCCCGGGATCCCCACCGATCAAAATTAAGGAACCTGGGACCACGCCGCCGCCTAAGACGCGATTCAACTCAGCGAGTTTCGTTTGGACCCGCGGTTCTTTTTTCGGTACGACATCGGCAATTTTCGTCGGCTGCATCTTTTGCCCCGTCAATGTCGTACGTACACGACGATCAGCGGTTTCTTGGATCACTTCTTCTACCATTGAATTCCAGCTGCCGCAATTGGGGCATTTTCCTAAATATTTAGGGGAACTATACCCGCAATTTTGACAGACAAATTGACTTTTTGCTTTTTTTGCCATTGATCTCCTCCACTACTTCTATCAAACAGACCCCCAGGCAGGATTTACTGATTCGAGGAGCCAAAGCCGCCGGTTCGGCTGGCAGTGGTTGTATCTTGATCAGCTTTTAAGAACGGCAAGAAAATTCCTTGGCCGATCCGCTCGCCTTTTTTAATGACGACATCTGTGGGGCCGAAATTAGTAAACTGGAACATAATATGCCCTTCATTATCTGGATTGTCATAGTAATCGCTGTCGATGACGCCGACACCATTCGTCAAGACTAAGAAACGTTTCAAAGGATTGCTGGAACGATTTGTCAGCTGCAAATACTCGTCTTCCCCCATATAGGCTTTGATCCCAGTGGGAATCAAGGTTGGCTTCAACTGTTTTGCGGTCTCTTTCGCAAAAAGCGCTTTGACCCCATCGATCACGCCCGCTTTCCAAATGCTTGGCACCACGATTTCTTCCGCGGCTTCAAAGTCATAACCAGCCGCATGATGGGTGGCACGTTGAGGCAAGGTGATGCTTTTTTCTTTATATGATGTAATAATTTCAAATCCTCGTAATTTCATGGGTTCCTCCAATAATAAAACATATAGCTATTTTAGCATAGGAAGAACTATTTTCTTCATGGAAAACACAATTATCGAAAAGTCTTTACAATTTCTTCGTTTAAAATAGCTCAAAAAGAAAAAAGAGCATGACGAAACGCCCGTTTGCGAGTACAATAGAAAAAATATCAAAAAATAGGCGGTGGCATATGCGCGCAGATCTTTCAAACAAAAACCGAATCGTTGTAAAAATCGGCACCAGCTCGTTGATTTATCCCAATGGTGCCATCAATCTAGCTGGCATCGATGAATTAGCCTTTGTCTTAGCAGCTTTGCAAAACCAAGGCAAAGAAATCATCTTAGTTTCTTCCGGGGCGATCGGTGTTGGCATGAACAAGTTAAATTTGAAAGAACGACCCGTGGAGATCCCACAGCAGCAAGCCGTGGCAGCCGTTGGCCAATCGGAACTGATGACGATCTACAACCAGCGTTTTCAAAGCTATAGCCAGCAGACTGCACAAATTCTGCTGACCAGAGACATCATCGAATTTCCCCAAAGCCGTCAAAACGTTAGCAACACCTTAGAGCAACTACTTACGATGGGGATCATCCCGATCATTAATGAAAACGACACGGTGGCAGTAGATGAATTGGACCATCTCACCAAATTTGGCGACAATGACCAGTTGTCAGCGATCGTCGCTCAGTTGACGAAAGCCGAGCTTTTGATCATGCTTTCTGATATCGATGGCTTTTATTCCGCCAATCCGCTGAATGATCCTGATGCCGTTTTGTATTCCGAGATCAATGAAATCACCCCGGAACTTTTAGAACAAGCTACGGGAAAAGGCAGTCCTTATGGAACCGGCGGTATGACCAGTAAACTAAAAGCCGCCCAACGCATCTTAGACGTGAACAGTCACATGCTGCTCGCTAACGGCAAGCAGCCGAAAATTATTTTTGACTTGCTCGCAGGGGAACCTGTCGGCACCCACTTTTATCAACGAACGGAGGATGAGCAATGAGCAACTTGCAAACGATCGGTCAACAAGCTCAAGCAAGCGCCCAGACATTAAGCTTACTGAGTGCCAGTGAAAAAAATCACCTACTGGTAGCGATGGCCGATGCTTTAGAAAAAGCTACTGAGACGATTTTAGCTGCTAATCAACAAGACCTAGCTGCCGCAAAAGCCAAAGGAACCAGCCAAACGATGCTGGATCGACTGTTGCTGACAGAACAACGGATCACAGAGATGGCTAACGGCATCCGAGAAGTCGCCCAATTGCCCGATCCAATCGGTGCCGTGGATAAAATGTGGCGCAATGCTGACGATCTTTTGATTGGTCAACAGCGGGTGCCCTTAGGGGTCATCGGCATCATCTACGAAGCTCGTCCTAATGTCACCACTGACGCCGCTAGTCTGTGTTTCAAATCAGGAAATGCCGTGATTTTGCGTGGTGGAAAAGAAGCCTTCCACTCCAATCAAGTCCTCGTGACTATTTTACAAGAGGCATTAGCTGCCAATGGACACTCCCGCCATGCGATCCAGTTTATCGAAGACACGAGCCACGAAACAGCGGCTGAACTAATGCGTCTGACGGATTACTTGGATGTTTTGATCCCCCGTGGGGGCGCCGGCTTGATTCGTCGCGTCAAAGAGACCGCCACAGTACCAGTGATCGAAACCGGCACCGGCAACAATCATATCTACATCGATCAAGCCGCCCAGCTGCCGATGGCACTGGCGATCGTTACGAATGCAAAAACGCAACGCCCTTCTGTCTGCAATGCCATCGAAACGATCCTCGTCCATGAAGCAGTGGCAGCGGAATTTTTGCCAATGGTAGAACAGCAATTTGCCAATCAAGTCGAATTGCGAGGAGATGAAAAAGCATTGGCGTTTTTAAACAATGCACAGCTTGCCACTGAAGAGGACTGGGCAACCGAGTTTTTAGACTATATCTTAGCGATCAAAGTGGTGGCTTCGCAAGAAGAAGCCATTGCCCACATCAATCGCTACAATACGAAGCACTCCGAAGCGATCATCACTGATGATTATTTCGCTTCCCAACGCTTCTTGAAAGAAGTTGATGCGGCGGCGGTTTACGTCAATGCCTCGACCCGTTTCACGGATGGCTTTATGTTTGGCTTTGGTGCCGAGATCGGCATCTCGACGCAAAAACTACATGCCCGTGGGCCAATGGGGTTAGAAGCACTGACTTCCACCAAATACATTATTTATGGCGAAGGACAGATCCGTAAGTAACGATATGCAAAAACAGCCCCCTGCTGTAGTGTCCCCCAAAAAGTTCGATCAAAAGCGAACTTTTGGAGGTCGGTACACCCGTGCAAGGGGTTGTTTTTGCGTCTTCTTATGCTTGTGCAGCCCGCAAAACGAAGGAAAGCGGGTCGATGCCAAACAATTCTGTCAGCACCCGATTGGTTGTGGCAAAAACGTCTGCTTCACAACTCTTTTTCGGACAAGCAATCGTCTGTCCTTTGCTGGAAAACGTATCCTGGCGGCTGCCTTCTACAAAAATCACTTCTTGTGTTCCTTTGCGATAGATCAGCCCTTCGTCTTCTTCCAATAATAAGCGAGTCTGCCACTGATTGATTTGAGCGATGGGCATCACCAAGGATGCAACATCCAAGTTTTCTAACGAAAAACTACGACCATCTGGCAGCTGTAGCGTGAAGGTATTGAGTTCATAAGGCAAACAGGCATTGCACCCTCCTTCTGTGATGACTTGGCTCGTGAGGATTTCTACGTTCATTCGTTTCGCCTCCTTTCATGAATACTTCATGTTTAGTTTATCACAAAACCTATGGCCCACGGCGGAGCAATTATTCCGCCTTAAGTTGGATGTGTTTCTTCTTCCTTCTTGCTATGCTAAGGATAAGAAAAAAAGTCTAGGAGGAGTCGCTATGAATACAGAAAGTTTATTAGGAAGAATCGTTACTGTCGTGGCAGTTTTAATCGCAGCATCTCTTGTTTTATCTGTCGTATTAGGCATTGTTGGTGGGTTGATCGGATTGATCTTCCGTTTCGGGATTCCTTTACTGCTGGCCGTTTTGATTGTTCGCTGGTTAACCTCGATTCGCCAAAAACCAAGAAAATATTATCGTTAATTGCAGGAAAACCAAAACCACCTGACTTTCCAACAGTCAGGTGGTTTTTTCTATCCATCAGCCTAATGCGACATCTAGAACCATCATTAAGATAAAGCCTAACATGACGCCAAAAACCGCAAAATGGCGGCGACTCGTCAAGGTTTGCTGCGCTTCTGGAATCAATTCTTCCACCACCACATAAATCATAGCACCCGCTGCAAAAGCCAACGCATACGGCAAGACAGCGGACATACTCGTTACCAACAAAGCCCCGATCACACCCGCGATCGGTTCAACGATCCCAGATGCTTGCCCATACATAAAGGCTTTGGTTCGGCTTAACCCTTCTTGGCGCAAGGGGATCGAAACGGCTGCGCCTTCTGGAAAATTCTGGATCCCGATCCCGATTGCCACCGAAAGTGCTGCTAAGATCGCAGCTCGCGGATCATCAGCACTAGCCGCCGCCCCAAACGCTACCCCTACCGCCAAGCCTTCCGGGATATTATGTAGTGTGATGGAAAAAACCAGCAAGATCGTTCGCTTCAAATGACTAGGCAATCCTTCTGTTTCATGATTCGGACCAAAATGCATATGTGGGAGTGTCTTATCTGCTGCATAAAGAAACAAACCGCCCAAACCAAACCCGATACTGACCACCAGCCACGGAATGTCGCCATTTTCTTCGGCTCGTGCGATCGCAGGATCTAATAACGACCAGAAACTAGCGGCGATCATCACTCCAGAGGCAAACCCCAGCATCGTGTTCAGGACATTTTTATTGATTTCTTTGAAGAAAAAGACTAGCGCTGCCCCAAGCGCCGTCATACCATACGTAAAGATCGTCCCCGCCAGCGCTTGCTGCCATGGCGACAATCCAACCAACCAATCCACCATTCGTCTGCTCCTTTGTCTAACTATTCTACCAATACTCTAGCATAGGAAGCCGTCAGGTTCTACTAGGAAGGCAGCAGCAGCCAAAATTTTTCTTTCACCAGCCCTAAGCCTTTCCCGATGAAATCCTCGGCTTTACTTGAAAGTTTCAACATTCATCGCTATAATGCTAGGAGACTCCATGTCAATTTATATAAAGTGAGGAAAAGAATTGATTACAGTAAGTGATGTAAGTTTGCATTTTTCAGACCGCAAACTGTTTGATGATGTTAATATTAAGTTTACGCCTGGTAATTGTTATGGTTTGATTGGTGCAAATGGTGCTGGTAAATCAACTTTTTTAAAAATTTTATCTGGTGAGATCCAACCTTCGACTGGGAATGTTTCTTTAGGTCCTGATGAACGGATGGCTGTCTTGAAACAGAACCACTATGATTACGAAGACTTTCCAGTGATCGAAACGGTCATCATGGGCCATAAACGTCTCTACGAAGTGATGAAAGAAAAAGACGCGATCTACATGAAGGAAGACTTTTCTGATGAAGATGGGATTCGTGCCGCCGAACTAGAAGGCGAATTTGCGGAACTTGATGGCTGGGAAGCAGAGCCCGAAGCAGCTGTTCTTTTGCAAGGCTTGAACATTCCCGATGAATTGCATCATGTCTTGATGAAAGATCTAACTGCTGGTCAACGGGTGAAAGTCTTACTGGCACAAGCCCTTTTCGGTAAGCCAGACGTCTTGCTCCTAGATGAGCCTACCAACGGATTGGATATCCAATCTATCAACTGGTTAGAAGAGTTTCTGATCAACTTTGACAACACCGTCATTGTTGTTTCCCATGACCGCCACTTCTTAAATAAAGTTTGTACCCATATGGCCGATCTAGACTTCGGCAAAATCAAATTGTTTGTCGGCAACTATGATTTCTGGTTGGAATCAAGCCAATTAGCGGCGAAATTACAATCACAATCAAATGCCAAAAAAGAAGAGCAGATCAAAGAACTGCAAGACTTTATCGCACGCTTTAGTGCCAATGCATCAAAATCCAAACAAGCAACGTCTCGGAAAAAAATGTTGGATAAAATCACCCTTGATGATATTCAACCTTCGTCCCGCCGTTATCCGTTTGTTGGTTTTAAACCAGAACGTGAAATCGGGAATGACTTGCTGCAAGTCGACAATGTCAGTGTGACGATCGACGGCAAAAAGATTTTAGACAATATCTCTTTCACCTTGAATAAAGACGACAAAGTCGCTTTTGTTGCCAATAGCGATATCACCACCACGACGCTATTCAAAGTCATCATGGGGGAAATCACTCCTGATACAGGTAGTGTTCGTTGGGGCGTCACCACGCAGCATGCCTACTTGCCAAAAGATACGACCAGCGAATTCGATACGGATACCCCGATCGTTGATTGGCTGCGTCAATACGCAAGCAAAGAAGAAGACGACAATACCTTCTTGCGCAGCTTCCTAGGTCGCATGTTATTCTCTGGTGATGAAGTATTAAAACCCGTCAACGTTCTTTCCGGGGGCGAAAAAGTTCGCTGTATGTTGTCGAAAATGATGCTTTCAAAAGCCAACGTATTGGTGTTGGATGATCCAACCAATCACTTGGACTTAGAATCGATCACCGCATTAAACGATGGTTTGATGGCCTTCACCGGCTCATTGTTGTTTGCTTCTCATGACCACCAATTTATTCAAACCCTTGCGAACCGTATCATTGCGGTCTCTAGCAAAGGCGTGGTGGATCGTGCCGAAACGACCTACGATGAATTCTTAGAAAACAAAGATGTCCAAAAACGCGTAGCAGAAATGAATCAATAAGCTGCTTCTGCAAAAAAGAACGCTCCAGTTGCCTGCCACCAAGGCTGCAACTGGAGCGTTCTTTTTATTTTGTCTAATACTTCGGGCATGTTGGGCAGGTTACGCTTGTTCTAAACGGGCTTTGCCGAATGAAAACAGCGCCAAGCAGCCGTAGCCGGTATGACTGGAGATCGTTGGACCTAATGGATAATGATGAATAATAATGTCAGGAACTTTTTCGGTCAAACGCTTGATGACTTTCTCCGCTGCTTCGGCATCGCCAGCATTGGCAAAATAAACCGTATTGGTTTTTGATTCGTGAAGATTGGCGATGGTTTGATCCACGATTTTTTGGATCGCTTTGTTGCGTCCCCGCACTCGATCAACACTGCGTAATTTTCCCGCGGTATCTACGGTAATGATTGGTTTCACATTCAACAATCCACCGATCGCTGCCGCCGTTTTAGAGATTCTGCCGCCGCGTTCCAATTGTTTTAAATCATCGACGGTGACCCATGAATCTAAACGCAGTTTATTTTCTTCTACCCATTGGCTGACTTCCAGCAACGAACGCCCTTGGGCTTTTTGTTGGGCTGCTTCAGCCACTAAGAAGCCTTCGCCTAAACTCGCAGAGCGCGTATCGATCAAGGTGATCGCGACTTCTTTGTATTCTTCTTTTAGTAAGGCTACGGCTTGGACGGCACTTTGGAATGAGCCGCTCATTCCTGAAGAAAAACCTAAATAAAGGACCGGTGTGCCCGCTTCGACATATGGCCGAAAATACTCCATATAACGTCCGACATTGATTTGAGAAGTTGTCGGCTGCGCATGCTCTTTTAGTTTTCCTAAAAACCATTCCGTATCAAATTCTTTGCCCATATCATCGATATATTCTTTGCCGTCTAATTCGATCAGCATCGGAATATACGCAACATCTAGCTCCGCTAATCTTGCTGCTGGTAAATCACAGCAGGAATCTGTCATGATTTGAAACATGGTTTCACCCCTCTCGTTACCCCCTATTATAGCAAAAAAAGAACAAGACAGAAGAAATTCTCATCAAAAGCAGCCAAACTTATCGTTGACCGCTTCTGACACAGAAGTTCTTTGTCTTGTTCTGATGCTTTCGCGTCAGGTTAAATTTGCGCCCAAACACTTTCTAAGATGTTGGTTTGGCTGCGGTCTGGCCCTACCGAGAAGGTCGAAATGCGGACACCGACTAATTCAGAGATGCGGTGAACGTAATTGCGTGCATTTTCTGGCAGATCTGCCAATGTTTTGCAGCCAGTAATGTCTTCAGACCAGCCAGGAAGTTCTTCGTAGACTGGTTTGCAGCGGTTCAACTCTTTCAAGCTTGCTGGATAATGATAGATCAATTCGCCGTCTAGTTCATAAGCGGTACAGATTTTCACGGTTTCTAAACCGCTCAAGACATCGATCGAGTTAAGGGATAGGTTCGTGATCCCTGAGACCCGTTTTGAATGGCGCATCACAACGGTATCAAACCAGCCCACACGACGAGGTCGTCCTGTCGTTGTCCCGTATTCACGACCGATCTTACGAATTTGTTCACCTGTTTCATCAAACAGTTCCGTTGGGAATGGACCATCTCCTACCCGAGAGGTGTAGGCTTTGCAGACACCAACGACTTTGTTGATTTTTGAAGGGCCCACACCACTACCGATGGTGACACCTCCAGCAACGGGGTTGGATGACGTTACGAAAGGATAGGTTCCTTGGTCGATATCCAGCATCACGCCTTGTGCCCCTTCAAATAAAACTCGTTTGCCTTCATCTAAGGCATCGTTAAGGATCACCGAAGTATCCGTCACATATTTTTTGATTTGTTGGCCATATTCGTAATACTCTTCAAAAATATCTTCAAAGGCGATTGGCTCTGCATCAAACATTTTCACGAATTGACGATTTTTTTCTTCTAAGTTGATACGCAGACGTTCTTCAAAAATTTCTTTGTCTAAAAGATCAGCGATCCGAATGCCGACTCTGGCCGCTTTATCCATATAGGCTGGTCCGATCCCTTTGATTGTCGTACCGATCTTGTTGTCACCTTTGGCATCTTCTTGCAGCTGATCCAAATGGATATGGTAAGGTAAAATAACATGTGCACGATCAGAGATCTTTAAGTTTTCTGTTATTATATTGTTTTCTTTCAAGTATGCTAATTCTTTAACTAATGATTTCGGGTTCACAACGACCCCGTTTCCAATGACACTGATTTTATCTGCATAAAAGATCCCTGAAGGAATCAAATGCAGTTTATAGGTCACACCGTCAAATTTAATCGTATGGCCGGCATTGTCTCCACCTTGATAACGTGCAATGACTTCCGCGTTTTCACTCAAAAAGTCCGTAATCTTTCCTTTACCTTCATCGCCCCATTGTGTACCTACTACTACTACAGATGACATATAATGACCTCTTTCTTTAATTAGTGCATTCCTTAAGTATTGTAACAAGATTCGCAAGCTCTTTCAATCTAAAATCGAATAATCGTTTTAAATTCTCATTTTTCAGGGGTAAAAAACGAACTATTTTCTTTGGAATAATTATTTATACACGTAAAAACGAATAAAGTCGGCACATAAAAAAAGCCCTACTACCATCAGCGCGATGCAGACGGCAGCAGGAGCCTTTGTTTCTCAAATCATTGGTGCCTTACCCGAACTCTTCTCGTGGCGAGACCGAGGAGAACTTATTGTATTCTTTGATGAATAGAAGTTCGACGGTCCCTCGGGCACCACTCCGGTTTTTCTCAATAATGACTTCGATCACATTGTTGTTTTGTTGTTCTTCTGGTTCATCGTCATCGTCGCCTTCGCTGCGGTAGTAGTCATCTCGGTACAAGAAAGCAACGATATCGGCATCCTGCTCGATCGATCCTGATTCCCGGATATCACTTAAAACAGGACGTTTGTCTTGTCGCTGTTCCACACCCCGAGAAAGCTGAGACAGTGCAATCACCGGCACTTTCAATTCCTTCGCCAGTTTCTTTAATTGGCGAGAGATCTCAGAGACTTCTTGTTGGCGGTTTTCGCGACCCGTTCCTTCAATCAACTGCAAATAGTCGATCAATATCAAGCCGAGATTGCCTTTTTCTTGCGCGAGTTTCCGACAACGTGCCCGAATCTCAGAGATCTTGATCCCGGGGGTATCATCGATATAGATATTGGCGTTAGAAAGACTGCCCATGGCAACGATCAAATTCCGCCACTCTTCTTCTGAGAGCTGCCCCGTCCGCAAGTGACTGGCCTCAATCGAGCCTTCCGCACAAAGCATCCGGTTAACCAATGATTCAGCCCCCATTTCCAGACTAAAGATCGCCACGGAACGATCGGTTTTCGTTCCGACATTTTGTGCGATATTCAAGGCAAATGCGGTTTTCCCTACCGCGGGGCGGGCAGCGAGAATAATCAGCTCTTCTTTTTGCAGCCCCGCCGTCATTTTGTCTAAAGCCGCATAACCCGTAGGTAATCCGGTGATTTCTTCGTTGTTTTGCGCCAATTGATCGATCGTTTCGATCGTCCGATTCAAGACTTCCGCTATCGATTGGAAGCCATTACTGTTGCGCTTTTCGGATACTTCTAAAATACTTTTTTCTGCTTGATCAATGATCGACTGCACATCTTCATCTTGTTCAAAGCCTTTGGTTACGATACGGCTCGCTGTTTGGATTAGATTGCGCAGCGTGGCTTTGTCGTCAACGATCTTCGCATAATAAGCAATACTTGCTGCTGATGGTGAAGCTTGACTCAATTCAGTCAGATACGTCAGACCGCCAACATCTTCAAGACTGTTGCTTTTTTCAATTTCTGCTTTCAACGTGATCAAGTCGATCGATTCACTCCGGTCGTTCAACTGGATCATTGCTTGAAAAATTATTTGATGGCTGCGGCGATAAAAATCTTCTGGGGCGATTACTTCCATTGCATCGATGATCGCATCGGCATCTAAAAAGACTGCCCCTAGGACCGCTTGTTCCGCTTCAATATCTTGTGGGGGAACTTGATTTTGCCAAACTTCATTCATGCCATTCGCTCCTTCGTCCATTCATTCTACAAGATTCCCATCCAAAGTACAAGATTGCTTGGACGTTTGCCGAAAAAAACCCAAACATGTGACTGTTGGGAGTAATACTTATTCTTGAATGGTATGAACATTGATCGTTGCTGTTACTTGTGGGTGCAATTTTACAGGTACTTGCGTAAACCCTAATGCACGAATCGGCTGATCCAATTCGATTTTGCGTTTATCGATTTTGATTTTGTATTGCTTGTTCAAAGCATCGGCAATTTGTTTTGATGGGATCGAACCGAACAAGCGGCCATCTTCCCCTGCTTTGGCATTGATCTTCACGACGGTTTCTTCTTTTTCAAGAAGTGCTTTTAGCTCTTTCGCTTCTGCTAAGACTTCCGCATCTTGTTTTTCTTTGGCTTTTTGTTTGCCTTTTAATTCTGCCATGCTTTCATTGTTGGCAGGTTTGGCTAAGTTGTTTTTGATCAGGAAGTTTTGTGCGTAGCCATTAGGGACTTCCTTGATATCGCCTTTTTTGCCTTTGCCTTTGACATCTTGTAAGAAAATAACTTTCATCTTGGTCACTCCTTGTTATTGTTCATTTTTCGTTAATTCCGCTCGCAACTGGTTTTCTACATCGCCAATGCTGCTATTTTTTATTTGCGTGGCTGCGTTGGTAAAATGTCCGCCGCCGCCTAATGCCTCCATCAAGGTTTGTACATTGACTTTTCCGGTACTTCTAGCACTAATACCGATCAAATCTCCTGGCTGTTTCGTAATGACAAACGCGGCATGGATCCCATTGATCGATAGCAGAGTATCGGCCGCTTTTGCAACGGTGACACTATCGTACACCCGATCTTCATCCGCTGCAGCAATCACGATATCTTCTCGGAAATGCTGGCTGCGAGAAACCAGTTCACTGATCATCAAATAGGAATCTAAATCCGTACTCAACATGTATTGAACCAATGACGTATCTGCGCCTTGATTTTTCAAATAGCCAGCAATATCAAAGGTCCGACCAGTGGTTCGCACCGTGAAGTTCTTCGTATCCACGTAGATTCCCGCTAATAAAGAAGTCGTAATAAATTTAGGGACTTGCGATCTGCGAGAAGCGCGATACTGGATCAATTCTGCTACCAGTTCCGATGCTGAAGACGCGGAAGATTCAATATACGTCAATAATGGCTTATCGGGAAACTCATCCCCGCGACGATGGTGATCGATCACTGCGATTTTGTCAAATTCATCATAGACCGCTTGCGAGATCGACATCGACGGCTTATGGTAATCTACCATCACTAAGACACTTTCTTCATTTGATAAATTGACTGCTTCTTCCCCAGTGATCACAAATCGTTCCAGCTCGGGGTATTTTTTCAATTCTTCCAATGCCCGCTGAATATCGGCGGTGATCTCTTTCGGATTTAAAATGATGTAGCATTCTTTGTCGCTCATCATCGCCATGTAAGCCACCCCAAAAGCCGAACCTAAAGCATCCATGTCCGGGTAACGATGACCCATGATAAAGATCCGCTGGTTTTCAGCAAAAATCTTTCTCAACGCCGTACTCATGGCACGAGAACGAACACGCGTTCTCTTCGGCGTACCATCCGTATTACCGCCAAAGAATTGCGGTTTTGCTTCTTCTTTGGCTTCTTTTAAAACGACTTGATCGCCGCCACGAACTAACGCAATGTCGAGATTGTTTTGTGCCACTTCACCAATCTCTTCAAAAGACTCTTCCCCATAGGAGATTCCCATACTGATCGTTAATGCCAGATCATTTTTTTCCGCAACTTGCCGTACTCTAGTCAAAAATTGGAATTTTTCTTCCTTCATCCGCTCAATATCTGAATACTTCGCGACGAAAAGAAACCGCTCGGAATTGATTCGTTTGTAAAAAACATGATTCTCACTTGCCCAATCAGAAATCAGTGTCGTGATCAGCGAGTTCAAATAAGAAACTTGTTTGTCGTCTTTTTTCTCAATCAAATCATCGTAATTATCAATTGAAATCAACCCAATTGCTGCCATCTTTTTTACCCCTCAATGTATCATCCCATTTTTTTGAAGCTTTGTTCCTTATTTTACCACAAAACAATCAAATAGGCGATCGATGCAAAAAGTTCCACGTGAAACTTTTTTGGTGAGATAATCATGGGAAAATTTCTGTCACTTGTTATTTTATCTGTATATAAAATAACAAGTATTTCTTCAGTAGATAAAAAAATTGACAAGCTTCAAAAGAAACTTGTCAATGAAAATCATTCGATTTATTCTTCGCCTACGAATGGAAGTAATCCCATAATACGCGCACGTTTGATTGCAATGGTAAGTTTGCGTTGGTTTTTCGCACCAGTACCAGTTACACGACGTGGTAAAATTTTACCGCGTTCTGAAATGAAACGTTTTAGTAATTCAATATCTTTATAATCGATATGTTCAATATGGTTTGCAGCAATGTAGTCTACTTTACGACGTTTGCGTCCGCCTCTTCTTTGTTGTGCCATCCTATTTCCCTCCTATCAATTTCTTAGAATGGTAAATCATCGTCTGAAATGTCGATTGATGAGTTTCCGAATGGATCGGAGTTGTCTCGATCAAAATTAGGCATTCCTGATGGTTGAGAGGATTGAGTTTGATTTGAGTTATTGTTACCAAATCCAGAAGAACTATTTGAGTTATACGTATTGCTGCTGCCAGATCCGCTATCAGTTGTGCGTCTTTGCTCGGAAGCATTTCGCGATTCTAATAATTGGAAGTTGTCAGCAACGACTTCTGTTACATAAACACGTTGGCCTTGTTGGTTGTCGTATGAACGGGTTTGAATACGTCCAGTAACCCCTAATAAAGTTCCTTTGCGTGCATAGTTTGCTAATGTTTCCGCTGGTTTTCTCCAAATAACACAGTTGATGAAATCAGCTTCGCGCTCTCCACTTTGGTTGGTAAAATTGCGATTTACCGCCAAGGTAAAGGTTGCGACACCAGTGCCATTAGAAGTGTAACGTAAATCAGGATCTTTGGTTAGTCTTCCTACTAGTACAACATTATTAATCAAAGTTCATCATCTCCTCATCGCTTTTGTTTCATGTGAAACAATATTATGCTTCTTCTTTGACAATCATGTGACGGATAATGTCATCATTGATTTTCGCAAGACGGTCAAACTCGTTGATTGCACTTGCAGTTGTTGAAGAAGAAACTTTAACGATGTGATAGATACCCTCACGGAATCCATCCATTTCATACGCTAGACGGCGTTTTTGCCAATCTTTTGATTCGATAACTTCAGCGCCGTTATCAGTTAAGATTGAGTCAAAACGAGCGATCAATGCGGCTTTTGCTTCTTCATCAATGTTTGGACGAATGATATATAAGATCTCATATTTCGTGTTTTCCATTGATTTTTCACCTCCCTGTGGACTTTGGCCCCTAGTTTTCTAGGAGCAGAGAGAGTGGTCTAATTAGACTACTCACAAATAATTATTATACACTTTTTTCGTCCCTACTGCAAGCTATTTTTTTGCGTCCCTGCATCTACCCATCACTGCAAACAATCGCTTACACTGATAAATACGTCAGCTGCTGCCGATTTTTTGAAAAAGAGTAAAAAGACAGCAAGCTGCATGTTCGCAGGTTGCTGTCTTCCTAGAAAACGTATTGCTTATTCTTGTGTATCCGTAGTGTCTTCCGTTGTTTCTTCCACAACTGGCACGTCTTGTCCCGCTGTTTCTTCAGCAGTCGCTAGTTCTTCTTCGACTTCTGGTTCAACCGTTGCCATCGTCACTACTTTGGCATTGTTTTCCATCTTCATCAAACGAACCCCTAAGGTTGCCCGACCAGTTTGGGAAACAGTCGCTACATTGAAACGAATCAAGACGCCTTTATCGGTGATCACCATGATGTCTTCTTCACCGCTGACCGTCGTCAAGCCGGCTAATGGACCGTTTTTCACCGTAATGTTGGCTGTTTTGATCCCTTTTCCGCCACGACCTTTGATTGGGTATTCAGAGCCTTTGGTACGCTTGCCATAGCCGTTCTCAGTGATGACCAAGACTTCACTGTCTTCTGTGATCACTGCAGCGCCTACCACGTAGTCTCCGTCCCTTAGACGAATGCCTCGCACACCAGCAGCTGTTCGGCCCATATCCCGAACAAGGGCTTCTTTGAAAGTCACAGAGTAGCCATCGTGGGTGCCGATGATCACGACATCTTCGCCATGGGTTTCGATCACGTTAACCAACTCATCATTTTCCCGAAGACCGATCGCAATCAGACCATTGGCACGGATATTTGAAAAGGCCGTCACTGAGGTCCGTTTGACCACACCTAGACGCGTCGTGAAGAACAAGTAGCGTCCTTCTTGAGGCCCACCTGAAGCCGAAATGATCGCTTCGATCCGTTCGCTAGAATCGATCCCTAGCAGATTGATCACAGGGATACCTTTGGCTGCCCGACCATACTCAGGAATTTCATAACCTTTGGCTTTGTAAACTTTCCCTTTATTGGTGAAGAACAGTAATGTGTCGTGAGTCGAACAAGAAATCAACGTCTTCACGAAGTCTTCATCGTGGATCCCCATTCCTTGAACGCCACGTCCGCCGCGACGTTGTGCACGGAATTCAGACTTAGCTACTCGTTTGATGTATCCATTGTTCGTCAAAGTAATGACGATTTCTTCTTCTTCGATCAAGTCTTCATCTTCAAGACTTAAGACTTCCCCAACCAATAATTCAGTCCGGCGATCATCGCCAAAGCGTTGGCCTAATTCTTGCAACTCCGTTTGGATGATCTCTAGGACTCGTTGTGGATTTGCTAAAATGTCTGTCAAATCAGCGATAAATTCTAACAAACCTTGGTACTCGTTTTCGATCTTGTCGCGTTCCAAACCAGTCAAGCGACGCAAACGCATATCTAAAATTGCTTGCGCTTGGCGATCGGACAATTTGAAGCGCTCCATCATGCTATTTTTTGCTTCATCATCAGAATTTGATGCCCGGATCAAAGCAATGATCTCATCGATATGATCCAATGCGATCCGTAACCCTTCTAAGATGTGGGCACGGGCTTCTGCTTTGTTTTTATCAAACTGTGTCCGACGAGTTACCACTTCTTGTTGATGCTCGATGTAATTTTCTAAAATTCGTTTCAAACTCAAAATCTTCGGCACGCCTTTTTCAATGGCTAACATATTAAAGCCAAAAGAAGATTGCAGTGCAGTCATTTTGTAGAGATTGTTTAAGATCACCGACGCACTGACGTCGCGACGAACGTCGATCACGATCCGCATGCCTTCACGAGACGATTCATCCCGCAGATCGGTGATTCCTTCGATCCGTTTGTCACGGTGCAGCTCAGAGATCCGCTCGATCAACTTCGCTTTATTGACCATATACGGCAATTCAGTCACTAAGATCCGTTCTTTACCGTTGGGCATTTCAGTCACTTCGACTTTTCCGCGAACAGTGATCGAACCTTTCCCTGTTTCATAGGCACGGCGAATACCGGATTTTCCCATGACGATCCCGCCGGTTGGGAAATCTGGTCCCGGCAGGACTTCCATCAATTCACTTGTCGTGACTTCTGGATTTTCCATCAATAGATCGATGGCTGCAATAACTTCATTCAAGTTATGAGGCGGGATATTGGTCGCCATCCCAACAGCGATCCCCGTCGTCCCGTTGACCAAAAGGTTCGGGAAGCGTGCTGGTAATACCGCTGGTTCTCGTTCTGTATCATCATAATTGCTTTGGAAATCAACAGTATCTTTGTTGATGTCCCGCAGCATCTCCATCGCCAGTTTGCTCATGCGGGCTTCGGTATACCGCATCGCAGCGGCACCGTCACCATCGACTGAACCAAAGTTTCCGTGGCCATCGACTAACATGTAGCGATAGCTGAAGGGCTGTGCCATCCGCACCATTGATTCATAGATCGCACTGTCACCATGGGGATGGTATTTCCCCATGACATCGCCGACGATCCGGGCTGATTTTTTATGGGGCTTGTCTGGTGTGACCCCTAATTCATTCATTCCATATAAAATTCGGCGGTGAACCGGCTTTAAGCCATCCCGCACATCTGGTAAAGCCCTAGCAACAATTACACTCATTGCATAATCGATAAAGGACTCGCGCATTTCACTGGTCAGATTGACGTCATGAATATTTTGTTTTGCTTCTTCACTCAAGCTGTTTCCTCCTCTACGATTGGCTAGATGTCAAGATTTTTCACGTAGTGCGCGTTTTCTTCGATAAAGGCCCGTCTTGGTTCGACGCGATCCCCCATCAGCATTTCAAAAATTTGATCGGCTTCAATGGCATCATCTACGCTGACCCGCAGCATCATCCGATTGTCAGGATCCATCGTGGTTTCCCATAACTGGTGGTCATCCATTTCCCCTAGACCTTTGTATCGTTGAACTGTTGGTTTTGGTGTCGCAGGTAGTGATTCAATCGTATTTTTCAAATCTTGTTCGGCATTCTTGCCGGGTTGGATATAATGAATATTTTTCCCTTGTTTGACACCGTACAATGGCGGTTGTGCGATATAGACATAACCGGCTTCAACGATGGGACGCATATAACGATAGAACAGCGTCAAGAGTAGGGTCCGGATATGGGCACCATCGACATCGGCATCGGTCATGATGACTAGCTTGTGGTAACGGGCTTTTGCTACATCAAAATCAGCACCAAACCCGGTACCCATTGCCGTAAACAATGAACGGATCTCTTCGTTTGCTAAGATTTTGTCCATGCTGGCTTTTTCGACATTTAAAATCTTCCCACGGATCGGTAAGATCGCTTGGAATTCCCGACTGCGGCCTTGTTTTGCTGAACCGCCGGCAGAATCTCCTTCGACGATAAACAATTCGCATTTTTCTGGATCATTACTGGAACAGTCGGCTAATTTCCCAGGTAAGTTACTGATTTCTAACGCACCTTTTCGGCGAGTCATTTCCCGGGCACGTTTGGCTGCTTGACGGGCTTTTGATGCCAAAAGTCCTTTTTCCACGACTTGACGACCCACATTCGGGTTTTCCATCAAGAATTTCGTGAAATGTTCGGAAAAGAGACGATCGGTGACTGTCCGCACTTCGGAATTTCCTAATTTGGTTTTCGTTTGTCCCTCAAACTGAGGATCTGGATGCTTGATGGAGATAACCGCCGTCAAGCCTTCCCGAACATCTTCTCCGGTCAGGTTTTCGTCGTTTTCTTTCATCAATTTTGACTTGCGGGCGTAATCATTGATCACCCGGGTCAAGGCAGTCTTAAACCCGAATTCATGGGTTCCACCTTCATAGGTATGGATGTTGTTGGCAAAACTTAGCAGGTTGCTATGGTAGCTATCGGTATATTGCATGGAGACTTCAACCGTGATTCCTTGTTGTTCTCCTTCTAAATAGATCGGATCTGGGAAAATCACTGTTTTACTCGCATTCAAATGCTCCACATAGCTCTTGATCCCGCCGTCGTAATGATATTCTTTCAAAACGGGTTTTTCTTCCCGTTTGTCTTCGATCGAGATTTTTAAACCACGGTTCAAGAAGGCTAATTCCCGAACCCGCGTCGCTAATTTATCAAAATTGAATTCCGTTGTTTCCGTAAAGATCTCTGGATCTGGAACAAAGTGGACGGTCGTTCCGTGGCGGTCGGTTTCATCGATCACTTTTAAGTCATCAACGACTGCTCCACGATGGTATTCTTGATAATACACTTTGCCTTCTTTATAGACTTTTACGTCTAAAGTCGTGGACAACGCATTAACGACGGAGGAACCTACCCCGTGTAGTCCACCAGATACTTTGTAGCCGCCGCCGCCAAATTTCCCGCCGGCATGCAGGATCGTAAAGACGGTTTCTACCGCTGGACGGCCTGTCTTGGCTTGGATATCAACGGGGATCCCCCGACCGTCATCGACGACCGTAATACTATTATCTGGTTCAATGATCACTTGAATACTTGAGGCAAAGCCTGCTAGTGCTTCGTCGATCGAGTTATCGACGATTTCCCATACTAAGTGGTGCAAACCTTCTGAACTGGTAGAACCAATGTACATCCCAGGTCGTTTGCGGACGGCTTCTAGTCCTTCCAGCACTTGGATCTGACTGGCATCATAGGCTTTCGCACGTTCAACTAAGCTTTTTTCTTCTTCTGTCATTCAGTCTATTCTCCTTTAATATGTCCTTGCTCTACATAAAAAATCTCTGCTTCCACAGACATTTTGTCTTTCACATGTTCTAATGTCGTCGTTGTCAGAAAGGTCTGAACTTTTCCTTCAATGGTTTCCAATAAATGCAGTTGTCGGGAATCATCCAGCTCACTCATGACGTCATCTAATAAAAGGACGGGATATTCCCCTGTTTCTTCTTTCATCAAATCGATTTCTGCCAATTTGACACTTAGGGCCGTTGTTCGCTGCTGTCCTTGCGAACCAAAGGTCTGAACATTTTTCTCATTGATCAAAAAATCCAGATCGTCTCGATGAGGGCCTGCCAACGTGACTTGCCGAAATCGTTCACGGTCTTTGACTTGTGCCAAGGCTTTGACAAATTGCTGTTGGATCTCCTCCAGCGAGGTCGCCTCACCGGGCACATTTGATAAATAGTCGATCTGCAAGGTTTCTTTTCCTTGGCTGATCTTTTGGTGCAGCTGATTTGCCCAATACGCCAAGCGCTGAACAAACCGTTGTCTGGCTAAAATGATTTTACTGCCGAAAGCCACCAGCTGTTCCGTCAAAACATCTAAATAGATCTCATCGGTCTGTTTTTTTTCATTCAGCTGTTTTAAGTATTGATTGCGCTGTTTCAAAACGGATTGGTATTGAACGAGATCATAGAGATAAATTGGATCGATCTGCCCAATTTCCATATCGAGAAATTTGCGGCGGACTTGGGGACTTCCTTTTACAAGGGAGAGGTCTTCTGGAGCAAATAAAATGACATTCAGCTGCCCTATGTAACTACTGAGCTTTTTTTGCTCAATGTGGTTTACTTTCGTTTTTCGTCCTTTTTTTGACAAAAACAGTTCTAACGGGATCGTTGAGCGTCCCCGACTGACACTGCCAGAGATCCGCGCACCTTCCGTGTCCCAACGGATAAGTTCTTGCTCGCTGGAGGTGCGGTGGCTTTTGGTCATCGCCAATACATAGATACTTTCTAAAATATTGGTTTTTCCTTGCGCATTTTCGCCTAAAAAAATGACCAGACCTTTCTCAAAAGTCAGTGTCAGCGAATCATAGTTCCGATAATTGCTTAAATGCAACTCATTCAGCCGCATCTGCGTCTTCCTTCTTCACCATAAAAAAAGTACCTTCATCAGGTAGCTCAACACGCATTCCCGCATACAATTTGCGCCCTCGTCGATTTTCCGGCTCGCCGTCGACAAAAACGGTGTGCTCTGCAAGGTACCATTTCGCTTGGCCGCCGCTGCTGATCACACTGACTTCTTTGAGCATTTGTCCAAGTGTCATATATTCCGTTTCTAACGGTATTTGCATTTTCATAATTCCCCTCAATTCTATCAAAGAGCGTTTAGCTCTATTATACTCTTTTTTTGCCAAGAAAACAAATTCATCGGCATATTTTTCATTCTCAGAAGACTTACTGCTTTTAGACAAAAAAGAAGCCAAAATAGAAAAAAGGGCTTAAAAACGATTTTAAGCCCTTTTAACTCATTTATTCATTTTCAGATGATTGTTTCAACTTTTTTCAAAAGACATGAAAAACTAGTTGGTGCGCACCGGTGTGATCAGCTGGATAAAGCTGCCTTTGCTCTCTGTTGGCTCCAACGTAAAGGGACGGATCGCTGAGATAAAGCGGATCACGATGCTGGTGTCACCAAATGCTCGTAGTGCAGCTTTCATATAATCAGGATTGAAAGAGATCTCTAATGGGTCGCCGGTCACTTTTTCAAAAGAAAGGTCTTCTTCCACTTTCCCGATTTCTGGTGAGTTTCCATATAAGACAACAGCTTCCTCGGAGATTGCCAAACGAACGATGTTGTTACGGCCTTCATGGGAAAGCAATGACGCCCGTTCGATAGCCTGTAACAATTCTGGCACAGAAAATTCAATTTCAGTATTGAAGCTTGAAGGGATCAGACGGTTGGTATCTGGGTAAGTTCCTTCCAATAAACGAGAATAGAATTTCATAGTTTTCGTTTGGAACAATACTTGGTTATCCATAATGCTGATTTGGATCGCTTCTTCTTCATCTGTTAAGGAACGAGAAAGTTCCGTTAGGCTTTTGCCGGGAATCACGATATTGAAGGCTGTTTCCCCGCTTTCCAAGGGAATCACCCGTTGACTCAAACGGTGTGAGTCCGTCGCAACAGCTAATAATTTTTGATTTTCTAAGACAAAGTGGACCCCAGTTAAGATTGGACGGCTTTCGTGTTGCGAAACCGCAAAGACCGTTTCACTAACAACCTTATTCAACACGTGCGCTGGAATCTCGATCGAATCTTGACTTTCGACAACTGGTAAATGTGGATAACTATCGGCATCCAAGCCGTTGACGGTAAAGTTAGCTTTTCCAGAAGTGATCGCTACTTGATTATTGTCTAAAACTTCTAACGTTAAGGTACTTTCAGGCAAACGACGAACGATTTCGCTGAAGAAACGTGCTTGTAAAACGATTGCTCCTGTTTTTTCGATTTGCATTTGCGCTTTTTCGTTTTCCACACTTAAAAAAGTTTCAATGGAAATATCGGCATTGCTCCCAGTCATGGTCAATCCTTTTTCTGAAAGGGACAATTTTACTCCGGTTAAGATCGGGATGGTGGTTTTGGTTGAAATCGCCCGTTGGACAGTTTGTAATTCTTGCATGAACTCTGTTCGGTTTAAAGTTAGCTTCATAGCGATACTCCTTTAATTTATAGTTATTAAATAAAAGTAATAGTAGTAATAGGCTTGTTAGTAATGTGGATAACTCGAGAAAAGAGTGATTAGACTAACGAAAATGCCTGTGAATAACTTGTGGACAACTTTTTTGGTTCTTCTTTTCTTATCCACAGATCAGCTGAAGAGGATTTGTTTGATTTCAGCGATCTCATTTTTGATCGTGGGATCTGTTTCGACTAAATGCTGAATTTTTTCATGGGCATGAATGACCGTTGTATGGTCTTTGCCGCCAAATTCGCCGCCGATTTTTGGTAAAGAACTATCGGTCAATTCTCGAGAGAGATACATCGCGATCTGGCGTGGGACAACGATGCCTTTGACCCGTTTTTTCCCTTTTAGATCATTGACATGAATGTGATAGTATTTTGCGACTTCTTCTTGGATCTGCAAAATCGAAACTTGGGTCGAGCCATGGCTTGATTTCAAGGCTTTGATGGCTTCAGCTGCCAAGCTCGTTGTAATGTCTGAGTTTTGCATCGTAGCAAAAGCTTGCACCCGCACGAGTGCTCCTTCAAGTTCTCGGATATTCGAATCGATCTGCCCAGCGATATAACTTAAGGTATCGTCGGGGATCTCCAAGCGTTCGGCTTCGGCTTTTTTCCGCAAAATCGCAGTCCGCGTCTCTAGATCCGGCGGGGTGATATCAACGGATAAGCCCCAAGCAAAACGGGAAACCAAACGTTCCGGCAAAGTCGGGATCTCATTTGGCAAACGATCACTTGTCAGGACGATCTGTTTATTATTGCGATACAGTTCTTCGAAGGTATTAAAGAATTCTTCTTGGGTTCCTTCTTTATTGACTAAGAATTGAATATCATCCACCAGCAAAAGATCAACATTGCGGTATTCGTTTCGAAAATCTTCCATTTTGTTCTTTTGAATAGAAGTAATGAAATCATTGGTGAAATTTTCACTACTAACATACTTGATTTTGGCATTGGGACGTTTTAGCAACATTTGATGACCGATCGCATGCATCAAGTGGGTTTTCCCTAAACCAACGCCACCATAGAAGAACAGCGGATTATAAATAGACCCAGGATCTTCTGCAACAACTAAAGCAGCAGCGTGGGCCATCTGATTGCCTTTCCCGATGACAAAGGTATCAAATGTGTATTTTTCATTTAAGATCGATTTCGGCGGCCGCTCGTTTTCTTTTGCAGCTGTTTGAATAGTAGAAGGGGCTGTTTTTAAAGCTTCTGCTTCTTCGACAGTCACAAAACTAGGAATCAATTCTTCACCAGTTTTCATAAATCCCATTTCAACAATTTTGGCAGCTAGATTTTTTTCCCAATAAGATTTATGAAGATCGCTGGGTACTTCGATCAGCAGCTGATTTTTTTCAAACGACAAGACATTGGCAGTCTCGATCCAAGCACTATAACTGGCCGGATTCAGCTCTTCTTTAAAGGAACGTTGAAGATCTTGCCAAATAGAATCAGCAGATGGCATAAATTGTCCTCCTATAACTAAGAATAGATATAACTAAAATAGCACGGATTGAAAAAGTTTTCCACAGATTACGATAAAAAAGGTTAGAAAAAAATACTTTTCCACAAAACGGGATAAAAGAAAAAAGGAAATGCACATGTTCGAAAATGCACTATCCACAGGTAGAAAAAGAATGTGCATAACTAGAAAAAAATCTCTCTTATCCACAGATCTATGTGAAGATCACGCCTTGATAGTACTAGGTTTTAGGGGAGTTATCAACAGTTGAAAAAGCGATTGTGGAAAACTTTTCTACAGGCTGTTTGTTTGTGGAAAAAGTCAAACTAACTCTGGGGAAAAAGTTATCCACAAAAATTAGCTGTAAACAGCAAACCCACACAAATCAAGGGAATTGTGGATAAAGAATGGTCGATTTTGAGCAAACTTCTTATTGACAAACTAGTACTTGACTCGTTATACTATCAAAGTATGTCTGTGCGCATAAGCATTATCCTGATGGAGGTGGAAATAAATGAAAAGAACGTATCAACCAAATAAACGTAAACGTCAAAAAGTTCACGGATTCCGTAAACGTATGAGTACAAAAAATGGACGTCGTGTTTTAGCTAGCCGTCGTCGTAAAGGCAGAAAGGTTATTTCTGCGTAAGCCACTGAATGCCAGTGGTTTTTTTTTATGCCGTTTTTGCGGAATATAGTGTCTGACTTTTGGCAAATATGGTATTATTGACAGGTGAGTGGTTACGGATTCAATCCGTTTCGCGAAGCTTAATTGAAAGAAGTGATGGAACCGAAGATGAGAAAATCCTATCGAGTAAAAACAGAGCAAGATTTTCAAAAAGTTTTTCAGGCAGGAAATTCTTTTGCAAATCGGAAGTTCGTGGTGTATGTCTTACCTAAAGAGCAATCACATTTTCGAGTTGGTTTATCTGTAGGAAAAAAAGTCGGTAATGCAGTGAAGCGAAATGAGGTCAAACGCAAGATTCGTGCGAGCTTAACGGAAATGAAGCCGCGAATCGAACCAGCGATCGATTTTATTGTGATCGCCCGTCCAAGTATCGCCACTTGTTCCTCAAAGGAAATCTACTCGAATTTAGAGCATGTCTTAAAGCTTGCCAAAATTATTCATTAATGGAAAGGAATTAGTTACGTGAAAAAAGGGAAACGCGTCTTACTATTTTTGGGAGTTCTCTCATTAGTAGTTGTCTTATCTGCCTGCGGTGCAACAGGTGAAGTAAATGCACAAAGTACCGGTCTATGGGATCGTTACATCGTTTATTATTTTGCAGAGGCGATCAAAGCCCTCTCCTTCGGCAATGCCGGGATCGGGATCATCCTCTTTACATTGATCATCCGGGTCATTTTGATGCCGTTGATGCACTTTCAAACCAAAAGCATGCGCAAAACGCAAGAATTACAACCGAAGCTAAAAGCGCTGCAGCAGCAATATGCGTCAAAAGATACAGAAACACAAAGCAAGTTAAAAGAAGAAACACAACGTTTGTATGCGGAAAACAATGTCAATCCCTATGCAGGCTGTCTACCATTATTGGTACAAATGCCGATTTTGATGGCCTTGTGGCAATCGATCTCACGGGTTCCTGCTCTGCAAGAAGGAAAATTCTTATGGCTGCAGCTGGGTGATCGTGACCCATACTTCATCTTGCCGATTTTAGCGGCGCTCTTTACTTTTGCAAGTACCTACTTATCAAGTATGAGCCAAGTGGAATCAAATGCGAGTTTGAAAATCATGAATTTCGCTATGCCGATGATGATCTTACTGATGGGGATCAACATTGCCAGCGGTCTTTCCTTGTACTGGGTTGTTTCTAATGCATTCCAAGTCTTGCAAACAATGATCTTAAATAACCCATTCAAGATTCGCCAAGAAAGAGAAGAAGCCGCCCGCAAAGAACGCGAGCGTGAACGAGCCCTGAAAAAAGCAATGAGTCCTAAAAAGAAACGGAAAAAATAAGAGGAGGTTGCACTGCAATGCCGATTTATGAAAATCTGACAGTAGCTGAAGCAATTCAAGAGGGATTGCAAGTCCTTGGTATCACCAAAGATCAAGCAGTAATCGAAGTCCTGGATGAAGGAAAAAAAGGCTTCTTGGGGCTAGGAAAAAAACAAGCACGGGTCTCCATTGAAAAAAGAATCGTTGAAGAACCGGCACCCGTTGAAGAAGTACCAGCAAAACCGCTGGTAGAACCAGATCCTGTGACGACAGAGGATGCAAGCAGTGTGATGGAGGCGGCCGCGAGCGAACCTGTTTTGCTGACGGATCTTTCAGATGAGGAAGCACTAGCTCAGTTGGGACTCTATCTGACAAATATTTCAAAAGCATTGAATGCACCTGCCTTAGTAAAAACCGCTCGTCAAGACGGCGTGATCGTCTTTCATTTAGAAACGCAAAAACAAGGCATTTTGATTGGGAAGCACGGCAAAACCTTGAATGCACTGCAATATTTGGCGCAAGTTTATATTCATCGCATCGCGAAAAACAAATTGTCGATCGTTGTGAATGTCGGGGATTACCGTGAAAAACGTCAAGCGATCTTAGAACGTTTGGCCAGCCGTACTGCTGAAAAAGTCAAACGAACAGGCCGCCCGGTCTTTTTAGAGCCGATGCCGGCGTTTGAAAGAAAGCAGATCCATTCCGTATTGAGTAAAGATGCGTATGTTCAAACTCATTCTGAAGGGGATGAACCGTATCGCTACTTAGTAGTGGAACCTGCGGACAAACGAATTTAATGAAAAAAGGGAAAGGCGGTCTGACAAGCCTTTCCCTTTTTTGATGGGAAAAAGCGATTGACAACAAATTTAAAACCAAGTATCCTTGACTAGAAATCATTCTTATCAAAGTCAACATACGTTACGTAGGTCAGCCTTTGGTATCAAAAAAGAGTCCGTATGCCGCGGACTCTTTTTTGTATTTCGTTGTTCAAAGGGGCAATTAGCCGCCAATGGTTGATTGAGTAAATTGAACCACCGTACCATAGGCAAAGATCTCAAGGTAGGTTTTGTCGCCTTCGACGATGCGGTCGTGTTCGAAATGACAGTTGATCACTGCATTCGCACCGTAGCTGTGGGCGGTTTCTTTTAAGCGATAGGTCACATCTGCCAAAAGATCGTTCAAATTCACAGATGTATCAAATAGATCTACTTCGATTTTGTCTGCCGCAAAGACGATATCCCGCACGACATAAGGCCGATTCACGTTTCCTGTCGATAAAATGATTTCTTTAATGCGGGCAGCACTGTTTGATGATTTGATGGTTTCCATAATAGATCCCTCTTTTCTTATTCTTTGCTTTTATTTTAAAGGTTTTTGCGGACAGATGCAAAATTTAAAAGTTTTTGAAGGAAGCTTGCGACTCGCGCAAAAATGTGCTAATCTATTTCCAGAATTTAATTGACAAGCAGTCAAAGTGCTAAGTCTACTCGTTTTTATTGATTTTCAATCAATTTGACGGGTGGAGTGGGCACTTTTTTTATGTGAAAAAATAGGAGGAGCATGCAACATGGCGAATATTACGCAAGAATTTGATACGATTGCCGCAATTTCCACCCCGCCAGGCGAAGGGGCCATCAGTATTGTGCGATTAAGCGGGGAAGAAGCAATCGCAATTGCGGATCGGATTTTTCAAGCAGGCACTAAAACCCTCGCCCAAGTCCCTAGTCATACGATTCATTATGGTCATATCGTGGACCCAGAAGAAAACCGTTTGATGGATGAAGTGATGCTTTCAGTGATGAAAAAGCCGCGGACCTTTACCCGAGAAGATGTCGTTGAGATCAACTGTCACGGCGGGATCGTTGTCGTCAATCAACTCTTGCAACTGGTTTTACGACAAGGCGCACGTTTGGCTGAGCCGGGGGAATTCACGAAGCGGGCCTTTTTAAATGGACGGGTTGATCTTTCTCAAGCCGAGGCGGTGATGGACCTGATTCGTGCTAAGACCGATAAGGCGATGAATCTCGCTGTCAATCAGCTGGATGGCAATCTTTCCCACTTGATTCGGACCTTACGCCAAGAGATCTTAGAGACGTTGGCGCAAGTTGAAGTGAATATCGATTACCCTGAATACGATGATGTGGAAGAATTGACGACCCGCTTATTGTTAGAAAAGGCCACGATGGTCAAAGGGCAGATCCAAGCCTTATTAGCAACTGCCCAACAAGGAAAAATTTTGCGAGAAGGCCTGAGTACTGCGATCATCGGTCGGCCGAATGTCGGTAAATCCAGCTTATTGAACCATTTATTAAGGGAAGAAAAAGCCATCGTGACAGACATTGCCGGCACCACCCGAGATGTCATTGAAGAGTATGTCAATGTTCGCGGGGTACCGTTGAAACTGATCGATACGGCTGGTATCCGCGAAACGGAAGATGTCGTTGAGAAAATCGGGGTCGAACGCAGCCGCAAAGCACTGGCAGAAGCGGAGTTGATTTTGCTGGTTCTCAACCAAAGCGAAGGATTGACCCAGGAAGACAAACAATTGCTGGAGCTGACTGCTGGCAGCCGTCGGATCATCTTATTGAATAAGACCGACCTTGAGCCAAAACTAGCGCCCGCTGAATTAGCGCAGTACGCAGCAGATGAACCGATTTTTTCTGTCTCTGTATTGACCAACGAAGGCTTGGATCAACTGGAACAAGCCATTGCCGATCTATTCTTTGGGGGGAAAACCACCGACAAGGATGCTTCCTATCTTTCTAACACCCGCCACATTGCCTTATTAGAAAATGCCGTTCAGTCGTTGTCTGAGGTCATCCAAGGGATCGAAGCAGGAATGCCTGTCGACTTGGTTCAAATCGATATGACACGCTGCTGGGACTATCTAGGAGAAGTTGTCGGCGACAGTGTCCAAGATGAGTTGATCACCCAATTGTTCAGTCAGTTTTGTTTAGGAAAATAAAGAATGCGCCACTGGCGTAAAAAGGAGAACACCATGCAAGAATATCAAGCAGAAAGTTATGACGTGATCGTTGTTGGTGCCGGCCATGCCGGATCAGAAGCTGCCTTAGCAGCCAGCCGAATGGGGGCAAAAACCCTTTTACTGACCATCAACTTAGACATGGTCGCATTCATGCCTTGTAATCCCTCCGTCGGCGGACCAGCAAAAGGCGTCGTGGTGCGCGAAATCGATGCTTTAGGCGGAGAAATGGGCAAAAATATCGATAAAACCTACATCCAAATGCGGATGCTCAATACAGGAAAAGGTCCCGCAGTGCGGGCTTTGCGGGCGCAAGCCGATAAACATGCCTATGCGGCTGAAATGAAACGAACGATCGAAAAAGAAGCCAATTTGACACTGCGCCAAGGGATCGTTGAAAAGCTGATCGTTGAAGAAGGCGAATGCCGTGGCGTCGTGACCTCTACAGGCGCTCGTTACCAAGCCCAAGCTGTAGTGATCACTGCAGGAACAGCGTTGCGAGGGGAGATCATCATTGGAGAGTTGAAGTATTCTTCTGGTCCAAACAACTCCCAGCCATCGATTGGATTAGCCGATCATTTGAAAGAGCTTGGTCTAGAGATCGCTCGTTTTAAAACCGGTACACCACCGCGGGTCAAATCCAGCACCATCAACTATGAGGTAACGGAGATCCAGCCTGGCGATGAACAACCGAATCACTTTAGTTACAGCACACCCGATGAAGCCTACAATCAAAACCAAGAACCTTGCTGGTTGACCTATACGAACGAAGGGACGCACCAAATCATCAACCAGAATTTACATCGGGCGCCGATGTTTACAGGGATCGTCGAAGGGGTAGGTGCCCGTTATTGTCCATCCATCGAAGACAAAATCGTGCGTTTTGCAGACAAATCTCGTCACCAACTATTCTTGGAGCCAGAAGGATTGAACACCGAAGAAGTGTATGTTCAAGGGCTTTCTACTTCTATGCCAGAAGACGTCCAAGTCCAAATGCTGCATTCCATCGCAGGTTTAGAAAAAGCGGAAATGATGCGGACGGGCTACGCCATTGAATATGATGTCGTGGTACCTCATCAATTGCGTCCAACATTAGAAACCAAAGTCATCGAAAACCTCTTTACGGCAGGACAAACCAACGGAACCAGCGGCTATGAAGAAGCGGCCGGTCAAGGCTTGATTGCCGGCATCAATGCCGCTTTGAAAATTCAAGGCAAAGAACCTTTCATTATGAAACGCAGCGACGGTTATATCGGTGTGATGATCGATGATTTGGTGACCAAAGGAACCAATGAACCATACCGTTTATTGACCTCTCGTGCCGAATACCGCTTATTGCTGCGTCATGATAATGCCGATCTGCGTTTGACCGAAGTGGGACATCAAATTGGGCTCGTCCCAGAAGCGCAATACGAAGCATATGTAGCGAAAAAAGAAGCTGTTGAAGCAGAAATCAAACGCTTGTCTAAAATCCGCATCAAACCAACGCCAGAAGTACAAGCATATTTGACTGCCAAAGGGACGGCCACCTTGAAAGATGGCGTTTTAGCAAATGAATTCTTGCGCCGGCCTGAAGTGACGTATGCGGAAATGCTGCAATTTATCGAAGCCAATGAAGCATTGAAGCCAAAAGAGATCGAACAAGTCGAGATCCAAATCAAATACGAAGGTTATATTAAAAAAGCCCTCGAAAAAGTGGAGAAACTCAAACGGATGGAAGCCAAACGCATTCCTGAAAACATCGACTATGCCGCTATCAATGGCTTGGCAACAGAAGCCAAACAAAAACTGCAAAAAATCCAACCCGAAACCATCGCCCAAGCGAGCCGTATCAGCGGAGTAAACCCAGCTGATATTAGTATTTTGATGGTGTATATCGAACAAGGGAAGATTGCAAAGGTTAACTAAAGACGGTTAATATTCTTCGAAAAACCAATTTATAAATGGTAAATACAGTGTCAAAAGCCCGCTACGAGAGTAACTCGCAGCGGGCTTTTTGTGTTAGCAATTGAATTATTCAACTTTTTCAATCGTAGTGGTTCCCCAATTCATGATGTTGCTGAGATGGACATAGCCATCGTACAAATTCAAGAAAATTGAGAAGGCACAGACGATATAGATCAATACATAAAAATTATTGGCCTTTTTGTTACGCCATAAGACAAAGCCATCTAAAATCAAACCTAATGGAAAGAGAAATGAGCCGATTCCAGCTAACAGTAGCAAGAGCAGACTTTCATCTTTTTCCGTTGCCATCGTTCTTTGGAGTAACGACAATTTTTCTTTTTTGTCGTTGATCTCTTGATTATTGGTTTCGATCCGCTCTTTTAACGCTTCGTTTTCCCGCAAGAGCTCATCAATCGAGACTTGATAGAGATCGCTCAACAAAATCAAATTCTCAATATCTGGATAGCCGCGCCCATTTTCCCATTTTGAAATCGACTGGCGTGAAATCTGTAATTTTTCTGCGACTGCTGTTTGCGACAATCCGGAAGACTCGCGACAGCTTTTTAATTGTTCTGCTAAAGCCAATGTATGCTCCTATCTGCTATTTAACAACTAGCTTCCCATTTGAGATCGTGGTTACGACACTCCCATTGGTAGTGATTATACCTGCTTTTTGCTTAAACGTACAGGTGGCTTTAGTGGGCGTGTGAGTTAATGAACTAGAAGTGATACTTCCTCTGTGAGCAACTAAACTTAAATTCGAAGTGCCTGTAAATTGATTGCGGCTATTGACCGTGACATTGTAACTAGCGGTCCAATTACCGGTGGATGTTTTTGACACGCGATACGTTCCTGCTGCCAGATTTGCCCGGAATGACGGCAATTTTTCAATGGTCAAAATCAACTCGTTGCCTTCTTCATCTACGGTGATCAGCTGCTCATAGGGACTATCTGATGCTAAGTCGTAAACGAGTTCAGGTTCTTCCACTGTTTGGGCGGCAGCTGGGAGAGCAAAGAAGAAACAAATAAAAATAAACGGCACAAAAAATAATTTTTTCACAAACACCACTCCTTGTACTTTTGATAGTTTAAGTATACAAGGTTTGGCTAGTTAAAGAAAGCACAAGCTAATTTGTAACGGCAACGGATGGTTTACAGTTGTTGCTAGAGCAGCATTTCATAGGCTTATTTTTTAGGATATCGAGAAATTTTAAACGTAATGGTTCATTCAAAAGGTCTTCGTTTTTTAGGTTTCTGACAATGAAACGTTGCTTTTTAAAAGAAACGTTAAAGAAGCGGTTGCTTTAGTTTTAACCAAACCTAGCTGTAAAAGGAAACAAAAAAGCGAAAGAGAAGGTAACGTTTCGCGCCGTTAAAACGACAAACGTAAGACCTCCTTCCGCTTTTTTGCGGCCATTTTTATTCTCCTAAATCAATATCCTTTTGATGGTCGCCATCTTTTTTATAAACGTTCACCACGGATTCTTTGTTTTCGGCAATTTCTTTGGCACGGGCGATGGCCTCTGCTTTATTGTCGAAATGATCACTGGCACGTTTTGCTCCTTTGGAACGGACTTGCCATTGGTCCTCTTCATACACAACTTCAACATCCGCATCCATTAATTTTTTCGCATTTTTATTGGTTTGATGGGCATCATCTTTTTGCGGATTTCTCTCTTTCTGAAAAGCTTTCTTCTCCTCTTCATCTGCATTGTCATACCATTTTTCTGCTTGACTCGTGGCGATCGGGATCGCCCGATCGTCAGAATAGCCATCGGCTAGCAGGGCATTGGCGATATCGATCGCTTTTTTACGAACTAAGGGGTCTAGATTCTTCATTGACGCAGGATAATCACGGACATTCCAAGGCATTGTTTGGTTCCTCCTTTTTCTTGATCCAAAGTCATTTTCTCAAGGGTTTCCTTTTACAGGCACCACCAAGTATTACTTATTAGTTTACCCCCTTCTATAAAAAAGTGAAATCATTTGCTTTCTGGTCAAAAATGAGGGCACTTTCTTTTTTCATTTTCTAATAAACGAGGATTTATTTTTGTTAACAAAGCGTTATATTTCCCAAAAAAAAATGAATGGTTTAGAATTTTATTATAGAGAAAAGGAGGACGTAAGAATGAGTGAACCTATTTTGACTGATCCACGGGAACTTTATCACACGGGTAAATACAGCAAACAGGAACAAGATACGCCTGCTTTACAAGAAGAAATGCGACCAAAACCTGATTGTGGTGAAGACTCTTATGAGGGAAGTCAGCAGTTAGAAAACCGGCGGGTACTGATTACCGGTGGGGATTCTGGGATCGGACGAGCAGCAGCGATTGCCTTCGCTCGTGAAGGAGCAGACATTGCCCTGCACTTTTTCCCAGGAGAAGAAGAAGATGCCGAAGAAGTTGTAGGGTACATCAAAGAAGCCGGACGCAAAGTGATTTTGCTACCCTATGACCTGCGAGACGAAGCGGCACCACAAGAGATCGTTGACAAAGCGGTAGCAGCATTAGGTGGGTTAGATACATTAGTATTGAACGCAGCACAGCAAATCACGCGGCCATCGATTGCAGAATTACCGATTGAACAAGTGAAAGACACCTTTATGGTAAACATTATCTCAATGTTTGCATTAGTGAAAGCAGCTGAGCCACACTTACCGGCTGGGGGAGCGATCGTGACAACGACTTCTGTCCAAGCCTTTAGTCCAAGCGCCCATTTAATGGATTATGCGGCAACCAAATCGGCGATCGCCAGTTTTACAGTCAGCTTGGCGAAACAATTTGCTGAAAAAGGGATTCGGGTCAATGGGGTAGCCCCAGGACCAATCTGGACACCATTACAGTTAGATCATGGCCAACCGCAAGACAAGCTGCCTGAATTTGGTCAGCAAGCATTACTGGAGCGGGCAGGACAACCAGCTGAGCTGGCACCCGTCTATGTCTTTTTAGCTTCCAATAAAGCTAGCTATGTGACAGCACAGATTTATGGTGTTACCGGCGGAGAAGCCATCAACTTGTAAGCTTATCAAAAAATCGGAGAAAAAGGAGGAGGTGTCCTATGAGTAAAGGGTGGAAAATCGTATCAATCATCGTTTCGTTGATCTTTATCACTGTCTTATTACCAATTGTTTTAATGAGTAATCCTTACATGCAGCTGCCATTTGGTTTGGACAGCAGAGGCAATGTCGTCACGTATTTCTTTGACAACTTGTTTATGCGTCAATATATGTTTTGGGTAGCCGTTGTTTTGATCGCCGTATTCTTGATCGTGATCTTAGTCGTGCTGTTCTATCCAAAAACCAAAACAACCTTTGTTTTGAAAGAGGATAAGGGCGCATTGACGATCGATAAGAAAGCGATCGAAGGACTTGTACGTACGAAAGTAAATGAAAAAGAATTTGTTGAAGGACCAAAAGTTCATGTCAAGGCGACCAAAAATCGAATTTTAATCAAAATCAAAGGCCGCTTGAAACGGACGTCTGCCTTAGTTGGCAAAACCGAAAACTTAATGGCGGAAATCCAACAAGATGTCCAACGAGTGCTTGGCTCAAGTGAAAAAGTCAAAGTCGAAGTCAATTACGCGAATTTTGAACAAAATGAGACTCCGGAAAACCCGCGAGTAGAATAGGAGGGCTATGATGAACGAACTACAACAATACAAAATCCCATTGATTTTTGGAGCAATCGGCCTTATTCTGGCTGTGTTGTTTGTAACGATCGGTTTTTTCAAAACATTGCTGATTCTACTCCTAACAGGTTTGGGTTTTGCGCTAGGATTGTATCTCCAACGTACCGGTATCATCGACGAATTTTTTAACCAACAATAACGTATTTTATAGGAGGAATTTTTAATGAATAACGATAAAAACGAATTAAACAATGAAAAAAATGTCAGTGCACATCCAGATCCAGTGGTTCCCAACACCAATCATCAAGCCAATGAAAATGCGATTCCAATGACTGAATCACCTGATCCAGTGGTACCAAATGCTGAAAAAGCAGTAGCAGGACAACAAAATGGACCAAAACCAGGGGATCATCCAGCACCAGGAAATCCAGATCCAGCCGGACATCATCCAGCACCGCCAAAACCTGGCCACAACGATTTTGAAGGACCAACCGGGGAAGCACCCGTTCATGGTTCATTGACCTATGATGACAAAGTGATCCAAAAAATTATCGGAATTGCATTAGAAAATGTAGATGGCCTGTTGACGGTCGATGGTGGTTTCTTCTCTAATATTGCTGAAAAATTAGTTAATACAGATAATGTGACTGCCGGTATCAATACTGAAGTTGGGAAAAAACAAGTAGCCGTTGATTTAGATATCGTGGTTGAATACGACCGCAACATCCCAGAAATCGCTGAACAAGTCAAAGAAGTCATTCAAAAAGAAGTAACGACAATGACCCAATTAGAAGTGATCGAAGTCAACATCAACGTTGTAGATGTAAAAACGATCGCTGAATACGAAGAGGAACAAGAAACGGTTCAAGACAAAGTATCGTCAGCTGCATCTAAAACCGGCGACTTTGCTTCACGTCAAACCAACAAAGCCAAACATGCGGCTTCCCGCGCGTCTGATCGTATCGAAGAATACAACGAACCTCGCGTGAAATAAAAAGTTTCATATGAAACAAAAACAAGCATTGATCACAGGATCAATGCTTGTTTCTTTGAGAAAAAAGCTGACCAGGAGGGTTGGCAGCCTCGCTGGTCAAGGAAAAATGAAAAAAGTTTTTTGGATTGAAATGAGTATAATTCCTCTGCCTTAAACCAACCTTAAAGCCCCAGTTAAAAAATGGTAAATTCTCCTAGAAAGCAATGTCTGGCTATTGCATCACATTGCTTTTTGCGTTAAAGTAGGAACTAGTCTGTGAAACATTTTTCTGTTTCACAAAATAGAAAGGATTCGTTATGCTACCTGAAGAATTTCATGAAGAATTACGCAAAAACGGGATCGTTTTAACCGAAGAACAAATGGAAAAATTCGCTGTCTATTTCGAGCGTTTAGTCGAATGGAATCAGAAGATGAATCTAACCGCAATCACGGAAAAATCAGAAGTGTATTTAAAGCATTTCTACGATTCTGTTTCCTTAGCTTTTGAAACCGCCTTTGACCCGCAAAGTCATTTGTGCGATGTCGGTTCAGGTGCTGGCTTTCCAAGTATTCCACTAAAAATCGTGTTTCCTGAATTAGAAGTGACGATCGTCGACTCTTTAAATAAGCGCATCACCTTTTTACAAACTCTTGTGACGGATCTACAATTGGAAAATGTCCACTTGTACCATGACCGTGCAGAAACATTTGGTCAAAACCCGCAATTTCGTGGGCAATTCGATTATGTGACCGCTCGAGCGGTTGCCCGTTTGAATGTGTTAACGGAACTCTGTGTGCCATTGGTGAAAAAAGCAGGCTATTTTTATGCGCTCAAAGCTGCCAAAAGCGAGGAAGAACTGGTTGAAGCCAAACCAGCGATCTCACTCTTAGGCGGCAAATTTATTGAAGAAAAAAGCTTTACCTTACCGGTCAGCGGCGATGAACGCCATCTTTTGATCATTCAAAAGAAAAAAGAAACGCCAAAGAAATACCCCCGCAAACCGGGAATGCCAGCGAAACAACCAATTAAATAGGAGGAAAATCAATGGCCCGTATTATTTCTGTTGCAAACCAAAAAGGCGGCGTAGGCAAAACCACCACAACGGTGAACCTAGGTGCGTCCTTAGCATTTGTCGGCAAAAAAGTGTTACTCGTAGATATTGATGCCCAAGGCAACGCCACAAGCGGTGTCGGCATTCGCAAACCAGATGTGGAACAAGACATCTATGATGTATTAGTCAATGAAACACCGATCGTTGAAGCGATTTTACCTAGCAGCCGAGAAAACTTGGATATCGTTCCAGCGACGATCCAATTAGCTGGTGCGGAAATTGAATTGACCTCCATGATGGCACGGGAATCTCGATTGAAATCGGCTTTGAATGAAATCAAAGAACAATACGATTATATCTTTATCGATTGCCCGCCATCTTTAGGTCATTTGACGATCAATGCCTTTACCGCCAGTGATTCGATTTTGATCCCAGTCCAGTGTGAGTACTATGCATTGGAAGGGCTGAGCCAACTATTGAATACCGTGCGTTTAGTACAAAAACATTTTAACCCTGAGTTAGAGATCGAAGGGGTCTTACTGACGATGTATGATGCCCGCACGAACTTAGGCGCGGAAGTCGTGGAAGAAGTCCGCCGCTATTTCCAAGAAAAAGTATACGAAACCATTATTCCGCGGAATATCCGGTTGTCTGAAGCACCTAGTCATGGATTGTCGATCATTGATTATGATCCACGCTCAAAAGGAGCCGAAGTCTATCAGACGTTAGCAAAGGAAGTGTTAGCCCGTGAAGAATAAAGGGAAAGGATTAGGGCGTGGGATCGATGCGTTGTTTCAAGACCTGCAAGGGTTAGAAGAAGTCGATATCAAGACAGAAAAAGTCGTTGAACTGCCTTTAAACGAATTAAGACCCAACCCTTATCAACCGCGAAAAACCTTTGATGAGCTTTCATTACAAGAACTGGCCAATTCGATCCAGCATTCGGGGGTCTTTCAACCGATCATCGTGCGGCAATCATCCGTCAAAGGCTATGAGATCATTGCTGGTGAACGCCGGTTTCGAGCGTCCAAATTAGCTGGCAAGGAAACGATCCCAGCCATCATCCGCAATTTTGATGAAGAAGCGATGATGCAAGTCGCCGTTTTAGAAAACTTGCAGCGGGAAGATTTAAATCCTTTAGAAGAAGCAGAAGCCTATGACATGCTGATGAAGAACTTGAAATTGACCCAAGCACAAGTCGCTGAACGTTTAGGGAAAAGCCGCCCGTATATCGCCAATTATTTGCGGTTACTGTCCTTGCCGAAACTCGTCAAAGAAATGGTTCAAGATGACCGTTTGTCTATGGGGCAAGCCCGGACATTATTAGGCTTGAAAAACAAAGAACAGATCTTAAAATTAGCCAATCGTTGTGTCAAAGAAAATCTGACAGTCCGCCAATTAGAACAAATGGTCGCTGAGATGAACGACACGAAAAACGAAAAGAAAAAAGTGCCGCGTCTGATTCGGGAAAAACCGTACTATTTACGAGAAAGCGAAGAACGGTTGATGGATAAATTCGGCACGAATGTCGAGATCCGCGAAAAAGAAGGCAAAGGAAAAATCGAGATCGAATACCTGTCACAAAAAGATTTAACCCGTATTTTAGATTTATTGAACATTCAATTTGATGAAGCTTGAGGTGATAAAGATGTATGATCTTGGGGATATTGTCGAAATGAAAAAACCGCATGCCTGCAAAGCCAATCGTTGGGAAATCATCCGCATGGGGGCAGACATCAAAATAAAGTGTACGAATTGCGGCCACATCGTCATGATGACGCGCCGAGAATTTGATAAAAAGATGAAGAAAATCCTAGAAAAAAAAGAGAAAGAGTGAAGTGAAGCATGGCGTTAACTGCCGGAATCGTTGGATTGCCAAATGTGGGCAAATCTACTTTATTTAATGCAATAACCAAAGCAGGAGCAGAAGCCGCAAACTACCCGTTTGCGACGATCGATCCGAATGTAGGAATGGTGGAAGTGCCAGATTGGCGCTTACAGCGTTTAACAGAATTAGTCCGTCCGAAAAAGACGGTCCCAACCACCTTTGAATTTACGGATATTGCCGGAATCGTCCGCGGTGCCAGCAAAGGGGAAGGATTAGGTAACCAATTTTTGAGCCATATCCGCCAAGTGGATGCGATCTGTCATGTCGTTCGTTGTTTCGACGATGACAACATCACCCACGTGGAAGGCCGCGTGGACCCATTAGCTGATATCGACACCATCAATTTGGAGTTGGTTTTAGCGGATTTAGAATCCGTCAACAAGCGCTATACTCGGGTCGCAAAAATTGCCAAAACCAAAGACAAAGATGCAGTTGCGGAACTGGCCGTTCTTGATAAGATCAAACCGGTCTTAGAAGAAGGGATCTCTGCTCGTTCGATCGAATTTACAGATGAAGAACAGCGCATCGTCAAAAGTTTGTTTTTACTAACGACCAAACCAGTCTTATACGTTGCCAACGTAGCAGAAGAAGACGTGGCAGACTATGAAACCAATGACTATGTCAACAAAGTGAAAGAATTTGCAGCAAGCGAAAATGCGGAAGTGATCGTCATCAGTGCTCGTGCTGAAGAAGAGATCGCTGAGCTGGAAGAAGAAGACAAAGCAGAGTTTTTAGAAGCATTAGGAATTGAAGAATCAGGGTTGGATCAATTGATTCGTGCCGCCTATGATTTGCTGGGTCTAGCAACGTACTTTACCGCTGGTGAACAAGAAGTGCGTGCGTGGACGTTCCGTAAAGGCATCAAAGCACCGCAAGCAGCGGGGATCATCCATACGGACTTTGAGCGCGGCTTTATTCGTGCGGAAACTGTTTCCTTTGAAGATCTGAACCAATACGGCACGATGCAAGCGGCCAAAGAAGCCGGTCGGGTACGTTTGGAAGGAAAAGATTATGTCGTGCAAGATGGCGACGTGATGTTGTTCCGTTTTAACGTATAAAGGGCTTTCTTCCCAGTGAATTTGTGGTAAAATGTCCATTGTGAAGAAAACGCAGAAGGGAGAATCAATTCATGGAACCAGAAACTCTGCGAAATTATGTTTCCGAAAATCGTGAATTAGAACAACAATTAACAAAACGAAACCAACAATATATATTTGATTTAAAAAAATCGCTAGAGGCAGCCAACCTTTCTGAAGAAGAAAAAACGATTGCCTTGCATGAGATGCTGCCGGTCTTAGTCAAAGAACAAAAAGGCGGCAAAACGGCCCGCCAATTATTTGGTACAGTGTCTGAACGTACCGAAGCCATCATCAACAAACCCGTTGAGCAAAAAGAATCCGGCCCCTTCTTGATGTGGTTGGATAACACCTTGCTGATTTTAGGGATTTTTGGGTTGATGCTAGGGGTTATGGGAATCTTTACTAGAGGACAAGCACAACCTTATGGCTTATTGACCCTCTTCTTGATGGCGATGCTTGCTGGTTGGGTCTTCTACTTGATGTACAAATACATGTATCAATATGAACGCCCGGGTGCTGATAAGAGCAAACGGCCGAAGATGTGGAAGATCATTTTGATTTTAGTCGCAGCCTTCATGCTATGGATCGTTGTGATCTCGCTTTCTGCGATGATCCAACCACCATTGAATCCACAAGTGGACCCTGTGATCGAAGCCTTGATCGGGGCAGTGGCATTAGCAGCGAAGTACTACTTGAAACGCAAATACAATATCATCAGCAGTCTGTCTGTTCCTAGAGGCTGATGGCTACACGTTGATCGTGCGCCTTCTTTTGTTAAAAAAGACCGCACGATCAGCGTGTTTTTTTAGAAAAAATGGCGAATTATGAGATTTGACCAAAGGTTTGAAGAGGATTATTAAGAAAGCTTTCCGAATGGTTGACTTATGAAAAAATCTTTGCTATTTTTTTTAAAATACCTAAAAACTTTAAGGAGTGGTTACAAAAATGTCCAACTGGGAAACCAAATTTGTAAAAAAAGGGTTAACGTTTGATGATGTCTTATTGATTCCGGCAGAAAGTCACGTCTTGCCAAATGACGTGGATATGAAAGTGCAGCTTGCCCCAAATATTACACTAAATATTCCAATCATAAGTGCCAGTATGGATACCGTAACTGATAGTAAAATGGCGATCTCAATGGCGCGTCAAGGCGGACTTGGCGTGATTCACAAAAACATGAGTATCGCCGCGCAAGCAGATGAAGTGCGCAAAGTAAAACGTTCTGAAAGCGGCGTGATCATCGATCCGTTTTTCTTAACACCAAGTCACTTAGTTGCTGATGCAGAACATTTGATGAGCAAGTACCGCATCAGCGGGGTACCGATCGTAGAAACGATGGAGAACCGCAAATTAGTCGGTATCATCACGAACCGCGACATGCGTTTTGTCACGGATTATACGATGCCGATCAATGATGTGATGACCAAAGACCAATTGATCACAGCACCTGTCGGTACTTCGTTGAAAGATGCGGAAAAAATCTTACAACAACACAAGATCGAAAAATTACCGATCGTTGATGAAGCAGGGATCTTAAGCGGTTTGATCACCATCAAAGATATTGAAAAAGTGATCGAATTCCCGAATGCAGCCAAAGACACGCATGGACGCCTATTAGTGGCAGCAGCAGTCGGCGTTACCAGCGATACCTTTGAACGTGCACAAGCATTATTGGATGCAGGCGTGGACGCGATCGTCATTGATACTGCCCATGGACACAGTGCCGGTGTTTTACGCAAAATCTCTGAAATTCGTGCACATTTCCCAGAAGCGACATTGATTGCTGGAAATGTTGCCACTGCAGAAGGCACGAAAGCATTGTATGATGCTGGTGTCGATGTCGTAAAAGTCGGGATCGGTCCAGGATCGATCTGTACTACTCGGGTGGTAGCCGGTGTCGGAGTTCCTCAATTGACAGCGATCTATGATGCAGCCTCTGTGGCACGTCAATATGGCAAAGCAATCATTGCCGATGGTGGGATCAAGTACTCTGGCGATATCGTCAAAGCTTTAGCAGCTGGCGGACATGCTGTAATGCTCGGTAGCATGTTGGCAGGAACTGACGAATCACCAGGTGAATTTGAAATCTATCAAGGCCGTCGCTTCAAAACGTACCGCGGAATGGGTTCATTGGGGGCAATGGAAAAAGGCTCCAGCGACCGTTACTTCCAAGGGGGCGTAAATGAAGCCAACAAATTGGTTCCAGAAGGCATTGAAGGACGTGTCGCTTATAAAGGCAGCGTTTCTGATATCATCTTCCAAATGATCGGCGGGTTGAAATCAGGGATGGGTTATGTCGGTGCCGGCAATCTGCAGCAATTACGTGATGAAGCACAATTCATCCAAATGAGCGGCAACGGACTAAAAGAATCACATCCCCACGATGTTCAAATCACGAAAGAAGCACCAAACTACTCCGTAAAATCATAAAATGTTTCACGTGAAAACCAACGCCCCCTCTGTTCAAAAGTGGACAGAGGGGGCGTTGGTTCTAAAAAAGGGTGCCGATCTTGCCAAAATGGCTGAGATCGGCACCCTTTTCTCTAAAATCGCTGCTGGATGATCAGCAAATCGCTTTAGCAGCAGTTTATTCGTTTGATTTCAATGCATCGATCATGTTGACATGAGTCAGTTTCACATGGGTGACGTACATCACGATGATCGTAAAGAGAATCGTCATGCCGCCGGCTAAAGCATAAGCCGGCCAATTGATCACTAATGGAAAGACCATGTTCTCCATCGAAGCTTGGATCAAAATAAAGTCAGTCAAGAAGTAACCTACCACGTAACCGGCGAGAATCCCAAATAACGTAAAGACGATATTTTCTCGTACGATGTACATAGTCACTTCCTTATTGTAAAACCCTAATACTTTGATAGTAGAAAGCTCGCGAATCCGCTCGGAAACATTGATGTTGGTCAAGTTATACAAGACGACAAAGGCTAATGCCCCTGATAATACAACTAAGATCAAGACAATGGCGTTCAAGTTACCCATCGAATCATCCTGCATTTTAATCTGAGTGGAAAGGAACGTCGTGTTTTTGACTTTGTCGGTATCTAACAAGGCTGTTGATAAAGCTTCCTCTTGTTTTTTCGTCATCGTCTTGCTTTTGACTAAGAACGCATTTGGTTCAAAGGTACTATTGGTGATTTCTTCATAAACGGTCGGCGACAGATAAAGAGAATTGCCTAAATAATTTTCTGCGATGCCACTAATAGGTACTTCATAGGCTTCTTGATCGCTGGTATAGAAGGTCAATGTATCGCCAACGTGCAAATCATATAATTCTGCGTACTTCATAGTCAGCACGGCACCCTCTGTTAATGACAGCTTCTGTCCTGCCGTCGTTTTCAAATGGACATAGTCTGCAAAAGCATCTTGATCTGCCGGAACCATCAAGGTCAGACTTTGTTTTCCTTGGTTAGCCGGTCGAATCTCGATCGTTTCATTGTAGACTAGCATCGAATGGGTCAAAAGAGGCTCGTCTGTTAAAACCGTTTCAGCGGCAGCAACGGTTTCTTCCTTCGCATCATTTAAGGTCACGACGGCTTGATAATCCGTAATGGGCCCAAATTGTTTTGCAGTCACGGCACTTAGAGAATCTTTCAACCCAACGCCTGCCACCATCAGTCCCGTACAACCGGCGATGCCAATGATTGCCATGATCATTCGCGATTTGTAGCGGAAGATGTTACGGAAGCTGACTTTTTGATTGAAGCTTAAACGGGACCATAAGGGGGTAATTGCTTCTAATAAAATCCGTTTCCCGGGCTTTGGTGCGCGAACTTGCAGCAGCTGGGCAGGTTTTTCCCGCAATTCTTTGATCAGAACAAACAGACAGGCACCAAGCGTCGCCAGTAAAAAGGCGATTGCGGCCAAAATAATTGGCGACCAGACATAATAGACGCGAATCCCGTCTAAAAGATACCGTTCGCTGGATAGGAAATAGATCAAACGCGGCAACAGTTCGGTTCCTAATACGGCACCACTAATAATGCCAATGGCCGAAGAAAGGAGGGCATAAATCAAATATTTAAGGGAGATCTCGACTTTGCCATAGCCCATCGCTTTTAAGGTACCGATCTCTTTGCGGTTTTCTTCTACCATCCGCGTCAGTGTCGTAAAGGTGATCAACGCAGCGATAAAGAAGAAGAAGACAGGAAACACATTGGCGATCGCTGCGATACGATCAGACAGCCCACCATATTCTTGGAAACCGGGATTGTCTTTGCGTTGGTTGTAAAGATACGTCGGCTCTGCCAAGTCTTCGATCTCTGCCCGTTTTTCTGCCAGTGTTTGTTGGGCATCGGTTAGTTCTTGTTGCTGTTCATCTAATTGGTCTTGCTGCTGTGTCAATTCTGCTTCTCCAGCCGCCAATTGGCCTTCGAGGGCTGCTTGTTGTACGGGCGGCAGCTGTGCCAAGGCGGCTTGCTGTTGTTCTAGTTCCGCTTTGGCCTGATCCAGTTGGGCTTGTCCATCAGCTAACTGTTTTTGTCCATCGCGGACTTCTTTTTCTGCAGGGGCTAATTCATCAAAAGCGTCTTGTTGAATTTCTGCTAAGCGTTCCTTAGGACGGTCCGCAAACAGTTCCTCAATCGTTTCTTGATGGGCTGCCATCTTGTCGGTGTACGTATCGGAGTATGTTTCAAGCCCGGCGACATCATCAAAGGCGAGATAGAGGATCGATTTGACCTCCATCGTGAACTGTTCTTCCGGTACATAAGCAAAGTACGTCACGACACCGCTGCCGACATTTGCATAGCCCCGTTCGGCAGCACTGATATAAATGGGAGAAGTGGCAAACCCAACGATCGTATACTCTTTGTCCGACAGATTATCGGCATCATCGATCGTAAAAGTATCACCTATTTGCCAGCCATAATTTTTTGCTTCGGTGTCCAGCACGATTTCATCGGCTTTTTCTGGCAGTCGGCCGTCCTTCACCAGTAACTGGTTGAGTTCCTGTGAGGGGTCATAGGAGGTCACTTGCACGACTTCATCTGAATTGGCAGCGTAATAAAATTGATAGGCGGCTTCTGTGTGAGCAGCGCTTTTTTCCGCGGCATCAATGTCGTCCTTCGTCAATCCCAGCGTGGAAGTGACTTGCAGATCTGCTAATTGCTGGCCGTTGACATATTCACTCGCGGAATGGTTCAGGATCGGGCCGGTTGCTTTGACACCGACAAAGAGAAACGTTCCTAAAAAAATGATCAAGGTGATTGCGATAAAGCGGCCTTTTGATTGGCGAATCTCTCGCAAACTTGCTTTAAGATAGGTCTTATTTTTCATCAGATCCTCCTACCAAACGATTTCATCGATCGAGATGGGATGAGGATTCTCTTCAATGGAACGGACAGTGGCATCGTTGATATGGATCACCCGATCGGCGATCGGGGCAATGGCGCTATTATGGGTGATGATCAACACCGTATTGCCATTTTTCCGGCTAGCGTTTTGCAAAAGCTTCAACACTTGTTTTCCTGTTTCAAAGTCCAAAGCACCAGTCGGTTCATCGCATAGCAGCAGTTTCGGGTTTTTGGCTAACGCCCGAGCGATCGATACCCGCTGCTGTTCCCCACCAGAAAGCTGAGAAGGAAAGTTGTTTTTGCGGTTTTCTAACCCGACTTGGGCCAAGACTTCATCAGGATCGAGTGCATTCGGGGAGACTTCAGTAGCCAATTCAATGTTTTCTTTTGCTGTCAGATTTGGGACCAAATTATAAAACTGGAAGACAAACCCAACGTCTGTGCGGCGGTATTCTGTTAATTGTTTGTCGTTAAACTTCGCGATATCGACATTGTCGATAATGATTTCTCCTTCATCTGGCGAGTCCATCCCGCCTAAGATATTCAAAACGGTCGATTTTCCGGCACCACTAGGTCCAAGAATCACCACTAATTCGCCTTCTTCAATGGCAAAGGAAAGATCATTGTTGGCAGTGATAGTGGTTTCGCCCATCTGATAGCGTTTATATTCATTCTTTACTTCAACATAACTCATTAATAAAGCCTCCATTTTTTAAACACGTGTTGATTTAATCACATGGTGTTAGTATACTAAGAAAGAAAAGTAAGAGCAATCCTCAATGCTTGCTTATTTGTCATTAAATAGACAAATATTGATTAAATGTACAGAGAAAAGGGGAAACGATATGGTAGGGACTGTCGGGAACCGTCGAACGATCTACTCGAAAAAAGTGATCCGGCGCGCCTTTCAGGAGTTATTGTTGGAAAAAGAGTATCGCAAAATCACGATCAAAGAGATTGCGGAACGAGCAGATATCAATCGGGGAACATTTTATAAATATTATAAGGACACAGCCGCTTTGTTGGAGGAGATCGAAGGGGAGCTCGTTGAGCAGATCGCATCGAACTTGCAGCAGGAAAATTTGTCATTGGATCTTTGGCTGGAAAAGCTATTGACGATTTTGTATGAGAATCCTAGTACCACCCATTTGATTTTGTTGAACAACAGCCATTTGCTGAATCTTTTGTTGTCAGAAATCAAACCGGAGACCTTGAAACGATTTGCCCAATACTTTCAAGATGCTTCCGAGGAAGAATTGGAACTGTGCCTTAGCTTTTTTGTCTGCGGGTCTATCGGTTTGATCGAACGCTGGCTCAAAGATTTTTCAACGATGCCGCCAAAAGCTGTCGCTGATCTATTGATTCAAATTTTTGTGACTAATGTGTATGAAGAAAAGAAGGGCTAAAAAAGAGGGAATGATCCAATAACCAAAAAGGAACGCAGCAAGAGACAATTTGCTGCGTTCCTTTTTCTCTTAATCAACGAGGCGTTCATCGTTCATCCCAAAGTATTGATGCAACGGTTTTTGCCGTGCTTCTAATAATTGATCGACGGTCACGAATTCGTAGCCTTCGTTTTTGAGTGTTTTAATGACTCCCGGTACGGCTTTCACAGATTTCGGGTGAATATCATGGATCAAGATCATGGCACCATTAAAGACATTTTGTTGAACCAAGGCATTGATTTTCTTCGGATCCTTCAATTTCCAGTCTTGAGAATCGATGTCCCATTGAATGATCGGCATGCCGATGGTTTCTGCGCTTTGTTTGTCGATAGCGCCATAAGGGGGCCGTAAATTCCTAGGTAGTAAACCCGTCGCATTGTAAATGGCTTTATTGGTTTTCGTAACTTCTGCCTGCAAATCTTCCGCTGAAAGAGTATTCAGCTGCGGATGAGAGTAAGAATGACTGGCGATCTCGTGCCCGGCTTCTTGGACTTTTTTGGCGGCTTGTGGATATTGCTCAACCATTTGTCCCAGCATAAAGAAGGTCGCTTTGACGTCATTTTCCTGTAAGATGTTCAAAAGATCCATAGTGGAGGTACTGTTGGGTCCATCATCAAAGGTCAATGCCACGTATTTTTTATTGGGGTCAAGACTTGGCAAGGCATTGTTGAGTTGGTCAGCAGCCACGAGATCAGGATCAATGAATGGGGCGATCTCGCTGTAAGACAGGGTGATTTCTGTCGCTTCCGTCTGATTTTTTGGCAATTCGATGGTCAGCTTTTCCGGATCATAAGTAAATTTCGAATCGAAGGTGATCCGCTCCATGGCCAAGACGGCGTCGATGATTTTTGCGGGTTCCTTGGCTTGATCCAGCAGTTTCTGTTGAATGACTTGTTGAATACCTAATAAGCTGCCCTCATCAGGAACAAGTTCTTTCAAAGACAATTCGGTTTGCGTCTTCTCTGATACGAAGATCGGTGCATCTGTTAAACGATCAGCATCTTCAAAACGACCGGTTTCTCGATTCCATACATAGCTGTCGGCTTTTAATGAATAGGTAGAGACTTTTGCAGCTACCGTTTGTGCTTGGATACGGGCAACGGTGACGACTTCTTTTTCCGTTTGTTTTTTGCGCAATGACTCAGCGGCTTTTGTCAACCGGTCTTTGATATCTTTGATGGGAAACGTATCGAGGTCTTGCGGGCGGTAGATCAGTTCTTTGTTTGCTCCTTCTGAGAGCACTTCAGGCGTTGTTTTTAACCCATTTTGGCTTTGTTCTGCTTGGATTGATGCCAGTAATTTCTCTGCAGCTGCCTCATATTTTGCTTTGGCCGCAACTTCTTGTTGGTGCAAGGTGTAAAGAACCGAGCCAGCCGTTGCGATCAAAACGATCAATAATAAGGCAAATAAGGAAAAAATTGCTTTCCGATACGGCTTCTTTCTCGAGGGTGGTCCTTTCGGTCTTTCTTCAGCTGATGCTGTTCGTTTTTGATTATTGTTTGGTTTCTTGTGCAAGTCACTCCGACGGGCATAGGTCTTTCGTTCGGGCATTGGTGAAGCTCCCTTCATTCCATCCTAAATTATGCCCACGTTACCATAAGTCACAGGCACTTTCAACGATCATGCCCGGTTTCTGATAGAGGATTAAAAAGACAAAGGGATTTTTCTAATTATTCGCTTAAAAATTACAGCCTTGTTGCGTTGTTTCTCTTGCAAGAAGTGATCAAAGTGGTTAGGGGGATGGAAACCACTCTAGGCTACGTAAACAAGAAAACCCCTAGGCAACAGCTCACGCGGTGTGACTGTTCTCTAGGGGTTGCTACTGAGGTTACTAAGGCTTAGGCTTTTTCAATTTTTGTCAGTCCACCCATATAAGGAACCAGAACTTCTGGTACCGTTACACTGCCGTCTTCGTTTTGATAATTTTCAAGCACTGCGGCTACCGTCCGACCGACAGCCAAACCAGAGCCGTTTAGTGTATGCATGTAGTGAATCTTGCCCTCTTGATCACGGTAACGGATCATGGCACGACGTGCTTGGAAGTCTTCACAGTTTGAGCAAGAGCTGATCTCACGATACATCTCTTGGGCAGGGATCCATACTTCTAAATCATAGGTCTTCGCTGCAGAAAAGCCCATATCTCCTGTACACAAGCTAAGCACACGGTAAGGTAAATTGAGTTTTTGCAAAATATCTTCGGCATTAGCCGTCATTTTCTCTAATTCTTCATAAGAATGTTCTGCATCACTGAATTTCACCATTTCGACTTTATTGAATTGGTGCAAGCGAATCAAACCGCGAGTGTCACGGCCAGCGCTGCCGGCTTCTGAACGAAATGATGGGCTCAAGGCAGTGAAGTAGGCAGGGAGCTGTTCTTGTTCTAAGATCTCCCCTTGATAGTAGTTGGTCAAAGGTACTTCCGCAGTCGGGATCAAAGTCAAATCAGTGTCTGCCAATTGGAAAACATCTTCTTTAAACTTCGGAAATTGCCCAGTACCGAACATTGCTTGGCTGTTGACGATATACGGGGTGATCATCTCCGTATACCCATGCTCATAAACATGCTGATCCAACATGAAGTTGTATAAGGCACGTTCCAAACGAGCACCTAAGCCTTTGTAGTAAACAAAACGGCTACCAGAAACTTTGGCACCCCGCTCAAAGTCGAGAATCCCCAAGTCTTCTGCGATCTCCCAATGGGGTTTTGGTTCAAAGGCAAAGGTTTTTGGGTCTGCCCAACGGCGGACTTCTACATTGTCATCTTCATCTTTGCCCACCGGAACAGAATCATTCGGCAAGTTCGGCAACGTCGTGGCGATCTCTTTGATGTCTTCATCAATTTGAGCGATCTCTTCATCCAATTGCTTAATTTGGCTGCCGACTTCTTTCATTTGGGCAATTTTATCTGCCGCATCTTCTTTCGCCCGTTTCAAGGCGGCGATCTCACCAGAAACCTCATTACGCAATTTCTTGCGCTCTTCCGTTTGGACTAAGAGTTCTCGGCGACGCTCATCAAGTGTTAAAAAGCGGTCCAACACTTCTTTTTGGACACCTCGTGTTGCGAGTTTGCTTTGTACTTCAGCAAAATTTTGGCGAATCATTTTTACATCTAACATAGTGATACATCCTCCTTTGATTTTTCCATAGAAAAAAGGCCATTCCGATCCCGTATTGCTTGGGACGAAATGACCATTCGCGGTGCCACCCAAGTTCAGCTTGCGCTGCCCTTGCTGCTCGTATCGTGAGCCAACGATTTTTCTTTCGAAAAATACACGTTAAAGAACTGGATTCTATTTTTTCCAACACTGATTTTCACCAACCATCAGCTCTCTATACAGATGAAAAAAATATACTAGGTTCTGTGCCTTGATTATTTTCTCTAGCATACCCAAAAAATGTTGGGTCGTCAACCATAGGTTTGTGTGTTGGATAAGTTGTTGCGTTTCAACGGGAGATGGATAATAAAGGACGTCCATTCCGGCGTTGACTTGGCATAGATATAGCCGCCATGTAAGGCGACGATGCTTTGAGCGATCGCTAGACCTAAGCCAGTTCCTCCTGTTTCTTGAGAGCGGGATTCTTCCACTCGGTAGAAACGGTCGAATAGAGAATCAAGGGCTTGCTTAGGGATCATTTGCCCATTGTTTTTGACTGTTAAGATCGCTTCGGTCCCGACTTTCTCGACTTCCATGCGGATCTTATCGGCGCCTTTGCCGTATTTCAAGGCATTCGAAAGCAAGTTATTGAAGACCCGTACCAGTTTTTCGGTATCGCCATCCATCTCGATGTGTTCCGGACGGGTGTATGTTTCAATCTTGATGCCTTTCCGACTAGCTTCTAATTCAAAGTCCGCCGCCAATTGTTCCACTAGCTGGGCCATGTCAAATTCCATCACATTGATTGGGACGCTAGGCTGGCGCACTTTTGTGTATTCAAACAAATCATCGACAAGGGATTTCATTTGCTTGGCTTTGACATACGCCGTATGGGTATATTTCAGCAATTCTTCTTCTGAATGGTATTGTCGATCTTCAATTAGACCTAAATAGCCGATGATCGAAGTCAACGGTGTTCGAATGTCATGACTGACATTGGTAATCAGCTCATCTTTGGATTGCTCGATCCGCCGTTCATCTTCAATCGCCGCCACCGTACTGTCGACTAAGCCATTGATATTAGAAACGATCCGACTTAAATCGCCCCGTAACTCGAAGGGGATGCGATGATCGTAATTGCCTTCCGCAATAAAATGAAGCTCGCTGATAATGTGACGTAGCTGCATTTGATGGTAGCGACGAATCAAACGCCAATATAAGACGATCACATCTAATAGGAAGAACATCGGTAGAATGAAGTTGCGCCCACTGCGGAAGATATCTGTATTAAAGGCAGATGTGAAAGCATTCTTCGATGCGTAGATGGCATCAACTAAATCTGGTGAATTTTCAACGATTGAGGTCAAGATGACCAAAATAGCGATATTTAATAGAAGTAAAAGAACAATCGTTACAATTCCTTCGGCAAATAACTCACTGATTTCCTTTGAGGTCAGCGTGATCCGTTTCTTTTTTTCGATTGGTGTGTTGCGCTTTTTTTCAGTTGGTTTACTTCGCATCTATTTTGTAGCCGACCCCCCATACTGTTTGGATGACTTTTTCACCATCCGTGGCTTCTTCAATCTTATCTCGTAAGTGACTGACATGGACCATAACTGTTTTGGCAGAAACGACACTTTCTTGTTTCCAAACTCGTTCAAAAATCTCATCGGCGCTAAAGACACGGTTCGGATGCGATGCCAGCAAGTAGAGGATACCGAATTCTAATGCAGTCAATTGAATTTCGTTGCCATCGACGGTTTTTACTTCATGGGAATCGCGATTGATAATAAGGGAGCTTACTTCTAGAATCTCTGGTTGATTTGAAGCAGCCTGCATCTTGGTTCTTCTCAATAGCGATTTTACCCGGGCCATAACTTCTAATGGGTTGAAAGGTTTTGTGACATAATCATCCGCACCGGCGACCAATCCACGAATCTTATCCATATCGGTTGTTTTAGCGGTCAGCATAATAATAGGGATTTGGGATTCTTTTCTCAATTCTTTCACGACTTGCATGCCATCCATTTCTGGCATCATGATATCTAAGATCAATAGTTCGATATCAGAAGTGGTGCGGATCTTGGTCAGTGCTTCTTTTCCATCATATGCTTTGACCGATTCATAACCTTCATTGTGTAAATAAATGCTTAATAGTTCTACGATCTCTTTGTCATCATCTGCTACAAGTATTTTCATACTGGGTCCTCCTAGGAACAATATTCTTTTCTCCATTTTAGCAAATATTCCACAAAATAGATAAAATCATACTTAAATTTATAAGAATGATAGGAATTAAGAAAACACAAAAAGGAAAAAGACGAACGATAGGCAAATAATAACGGAAAAAGTCCTTAAAAAAGGCGGAAATCACGGACTAAAAATCACGAATCATCTTTGGAAACGGAGTAACTAGAAACGTTGGTCTATCAATCATTTTATGGTTGACGAATAGCGCAAGTCTTGGTATATTATTACATGTGCCAAATGACTAAACGAATTCGTAAAAAGAATTTAAAAAAGTGGTTGACGCACAGCTCGACAGATGATATTATAACGAAGTCGCAATTTTAAAATAGTTAATCGATGTTGATACATCAACAAAATTAATTAAAAAAAGTTGTTGACAAATAACAAATCATTTGTTATTCTAATGAAGTCGCTGAGACAGCCGCTGCGAAGTTGAAAAACAACGAGCGAAAAAAACTTTTAAAAAAGAGTTGACAATCAATTGTCGCTCTGATATGATATAAAAGTTGCTAACACAGCACTGTAGACCTTTGAAAACTGAACAAAGCAAGCAAACGAACCAATGTGTAGGACGTTTCAA
>NZ_JBIVBP010000003.1:0-310994 GCF_044746145.1 Enterococcus sp. NPDC086594 | reverse complement strand
TTGAAACGTCCTACACATTGGTTCGTTTGCTTGCTTTGTTCAGTTTTCAAAGGTCTACAGTGCTGTGTTAGCAACTTTTATATCATATCAGAGCGGCAGTTGATTGTCAACTCTTTTTTAAAAGTTTTTTTCAAGAAGTTGTTATTTAACTTCTTTCTTAACCTCAGCGACTTTTTCATCTTACCATCTCAGCCGTTATATGTCAAACACTTTTTTGAAAAGTTTTTTTGATTTATTAAGTTTTTCAGAGATGATATTTTTTCGACTTTGTTATAATAACACTTGTAAAATGTTTCGTCAACAACTAATTTCAAAAAAGTTCAATCAGTGTTTGTTACAAATGTCTTAACAAGGACAAGTAATAATATAGCAATTCTTAAAGGAAAAATCAACTAAAAAAATAGGCTTTTTGGCAACTATTTTTATAAGCGAATTATTCATTGTCAAACGATTCGAACGTTCGCTTATAAGAAGTATTTCACGGCTAAATCTATCAATAATGGATAAAAAAAGAGAACTTAAGCTTTTCGCCTAACGTTCTCTTTTCGTCCGATCTTCCGTTTGAAGAATCGGTATATAAATTCGAAAGATTGTTCCTTGGCCAATGACACTCTCCGCCGTGATTTTTCCTTTATAGCTTTCCAATAGTTGTTTTGCTATAGATAACCCCAAACCATTGCCACCTTTGGTTCTAGCACGAGCTTTATCTACCCGATAGAAACGATTGAAGATCTTATCGAGGTCTTCTTTGGAGATGCCTTCCCCGAAATCTTGGATGGCAATTTCAAAAGATTGACGATCCAATGAAATGGATAGATGAACTTCTTTTCGATCAGTGGAATACTTTACTGCGTTATCCAAGACAATAATAATGATCTGTTCAAAATGATTGCGATAGATTTTCAGCTTCAACTCATGATACAAATCATCATCCAATGTAAAGACAAAATCCGGATACAGTATTTTAAAGTTATTGAACACTTGATAGACAACTTCTTTTGCATTAGTTGTTTCATTTGCATAATGAACATCCACTTGTTCCGCTCTTGAGAGATCCAACATTTCCTGTACTAGCGTCTTCATTCGACTGATCTCTTGCATACTGGCTGCGAGGGACTCATCCAAGATCTCTGGATCATCTTTCCCCCAACGTTGCAAAAGATTCATGTGTCCTTCAATGATTGCTACGGGTGTCCGTAACTCATGAGAAACATCTTCAACGAATCGCTCTTGCTGCTCAATGTACAGGCGCATGCGATCCAACATCTCATTAAATATATCTGCTAAATCAGACAGTTCATCGTTCGTATTTAATTCTGGCATATGCACGGTTGACTGCGGGTTTTTCCGAACAGTTTCCATCGTATCCCGTAATACCTTTAATGGCTGAAGGAAATACGCTGATAAAAAGAACCCGAGTACACTGCTGAGAATCAGAGAGACGACTTCTAAGATAATCAAAGTCAGCAGCAGTTTGCTGCGTATTTCATAAAAAGAAGTCAACTCATAAAATGTTTGAGCATAGCCAATCCGCTCTCTGGTGCCTTTTGAATAAATGGGTTGGATCGAGAGAAAGCCTGTGATACCATCCAGCGTTACGATGGTTGGCGCTTTGCGCTGCGTGTCGATCAGTGCTAAATCATTTTCATGGGTTTTAAAAACAAGGTCCTCATTCAAATTATAAACAAACAGGCTCAATGGTGCTTGGCCTAATTCCGAAATAAAGGAGTCGATTTTCATTAAGTTGCCATCGATCGTTGAAGTGCGATCATAAATGCTCGTCGTCCCCGCATCATTTTTGGTTAAATTACGATACGTTCGGACCAATGTTAGTTCTTGATCCGAATTGGCTAAACGAGAAGCAACCTCTGACATCGTCCGCTCCACATTGTTTTCTTCTTTAGCGACAATCAAATTCACCGATGTTTTATAGGTGATCACGGCAAAGATCGTAAATACGACGAATATAAAGAAAGAACTTGCGAAGGCCCACTTTACAGTTAAAGAAGGCCCCTTCAGTTCTTTTAATTTTTTCATTCTTTTTTTAAGGTTCACGACCGCATCACATAACCTGTACCACGAACGGTTTGGATATAGCTTTCCTCCCCCGGTACATCAATTTTATTCCGTAAGTAGCGGATGTAAACATCGACAACGTTGGTTTCAACTTCTGTCTCATAGCCCCAGACTTTGTTTAATAAAACATCTCTGGCCAAAACGACATTAACGTTTTCCATTAAAGTCAACAATAGCTCATATTCGCGTTTCGTTAGTTCAATGACATCTGTTCCGCGACGAACGACACGATTTTCTTTTTCAATCGTTAGGTCTCGGTATGTGATCGTGGTTTGTTTTGCAACGTTTTTGTCCCCTTCGATATCGATACGGCGAAGCAACGCACGTAAGCGTGCCAGCAATTCTTCAATTGCAAAAGGCTTCACAATATAATCATCGGCACCATGATCTAAACCTGATACTCGATCAATCACGGAATCTCGTGCGGTCATCATGATGATCGGGGTGTTCTTCGATTGACGCACGCGGCGGCAAACTTCTAAACCATTTAACTCAGGAAGCATCAGATCCAATAAGATCGCATCCCATTCATTATTCAGCGCCGCATCCAGTCCCGTCCGTCCGTTGTAATGAACTTCAGTATTATACCCTTCATGCTTCAATTCTAATTCCACAAATCGAGCTAAGTTCTTTTCATCTTCAATGATTAGAATATTACTCATTATTGATAGCCCCTTTATTGATTATTCTGCCTTTAAATTAGACATTATCTGTCTTATTTTATCATGTATCTAAAAAATAAAAAAGAGATTGACCGAAAGTTCTCACTTTCGGCCTTTCTCTTTTGGATTCTCTTAAAGCTTACGCTTCGTCATACCATGAATAATGGAAAATTCCCTCTTTATCTGTCCGTTCATACGTATGCGCTCCGAAGTAATCCCGTTGTGCTTGGATCAAGTTCGCTGGCAAACGATCAGAACGATAAGAATCGAAGTACGCGATCGCAGATGAGAACGTCGGCACAGGTACACCGGCTTGGACAGCTAGTGCAACTACTTCACGTACAGAAGATTGATAACGTTTCGTAATATCTTTGAAGTAGTCATCTAATAGTAAGTTTTCAATGTCGGCATTCTTGTCATAAGCATCCGTGATTTTTTGTAAAAATTGAGCCCGGATGATACAGCCTGCACGCCAAATTTTGGCAATTTCACCAAAAGGAAGATCCCAATCATATTCTTTTGATGCAGTACGTAATTGCGCGAATCCTTGTGCATAGCTCATGATCTTACTGAAGTATAATGCTTCGCGGATCTTATTGATAAACTCTTCTTTGTTTCCTTCAAAAGCAACTGCTTCTGGTTTTGGTAAGACTTTGCTGGCATTGACCCGTTCTTCTTTGTAAGCCGAGATATAACGGGCAAAAACAGATTCAGTGATCAATGGTAGTGGTACGCCTAGGTCTAAGGCACTTTGGCTTGTCCATTTCCCAGTTCCTTTATTACCAGCAGCATCTAAAATCACATCAACGATTGGTTTGCCTGTACCTTGATCGTCTTTGCGAGTCAAAATATCCGCTGTGATCTCAATTAGATAGCTGTCTAATTCGCCTTTGTTCCATTCAGCAAAAATATCAGCCATTTCATCAACAGATAGACCTAATATGTTTTGCATCAAGTCATAAGACTCAGCAATCAGCTGCATGTCCCCATATTCGATCCCGTTATGAACCATTTTTACGTAATGGCCTGCACCGTTTGGTCCAATATAAGTCACACAAGGTGTTCCATCTTCGGCTTTTGCAGAAATTTGTTCCAAGATTGGCGCAACCAATTCATACGCTTCTTTTTGTCCTCCTGGCATGATCGAAGGACCTTTCAAGGCGCCCTCTTCCCCACCAGATACACCTGTACCGATAAAGTTGATTCCTGAGTTTGCCAACTCTTCGTTACGACGAACCGTATCTTTAAAGAAGGTATTTCCGCCATCGATCAAAATATCGCCTTTGTCTAGATGAGGCAATAATTCTTGGATCGTTGCATCTGTCGCAAATCCTGCTTTTACCATTAATAAAATACGACGTGGTTTTTCAATAGATTGAACAAATTCTTCTATCGTATAGGTTGCTTTAAAATTTTTATCTGGATGTTCTTTTACTACTTCTTCTGTCTTTGAACCAGTACGGTTAAATAAGGCAACTGAATAACCGCGGCTTTCGATGTTCAACGCTAAGTTTTTGCCCATAACAGCCATACCGACAACGCCGATTTGTTGTTTTGTCATCTTTCATCCTCCTAAGATTCAATTATCTTTTTCATTATAGCGCAAATGTACCTGCTTTTGAACTATTCTCTTTCGCTGGACAAAAAATATTTCTGAAAAGTTCCATATTCGTCAAAAAAACAAAAAAACCTCAGGCTCCATGGTTAGCCTAAGGTTTTAGAATCCTCTTTCTGAAAAAAAGGAATTATGCTTCTTTTGTTGCTACGTCTTTGCCATCGTAATGACCACAGTTTGAGCAGACATGGTGGCTTTTTTTCATTTCACCACAGTTTGCACATTCGTTCAAACCGTTGATTGTCAATTTGTAATGTGTACGACGTTTTGCTTTCTTCGCTTTCGAAGTTTTTCTAGCTGGTACTGCCATTTTGCTACACCTCCTTGTTAATGAACGCAACCTTGAGGCTGCAATTTATTCCAATCCTACGCGTTATCGTCATCTGATTCAGTGAATAATTCGGATAATTTTGCAAGACGAGGATCAACTTGTTGAGCTTGCGCTTCTTTTTGATTTGCAAAGTCTTCTTCTGACAAAACAGCCCAATCGTTGCCAGATGGCATTGCTGAACCTTGCTTTTCTTCTTCTGTCAGGACTTGCAAAGGAATCGCAAGTAATAGGTTATCAGCGACAGATTCATCTAAGCTGATGGTTTGACCTTCAACGATCAAAACTTCTTCTTCGACGATCATTTCATCGCGACGCTGAAATTGCTCTGGTGTCATGAAGTGTTCATCCACTGAAAAATCAAAAGGAATCGCTACAGGTGTCAAAGAACGAGTAGATGGCAATGTCATCGTCGTTTCTACTTGATAGTGCAGCAAGTATCCTTGCTTATCAACACTCATCAGCCCTTTTACTTTTACAGGAGACAAATCAATGATCTGTCCATCGCGTTTTATCAGTTGACTCTTTAAGTCAAGTGTTTCTTCAAACATCAGCGGTGTCTCTTGGTATTTTTTTAATTCCAATAAAGACCATTTCATTTTTATCACCCCTAAGCAACAAAAGCAATTATACAGGGCTTCTGAGGCTTTGTCAATGAAATTTTCTTGACACCTTTTTCATTTTTGATCGTGTCATTTTAATGCCCTTTCTCAAGGGATTTCGACCCTCTCAAAAAAACAACAGGAAGCGCACAACGTGCACTTGCCTGTTGCTTGATCAATCGTTAAAAATCATTAGATCGCTGTTGTTTCTCCACGATAAACGATACCGCGACGAGAATCAAGAGTAACCAATTCGCCATCTTTGATGGTTGTTGTTGCGTCTTTGGCACCAACGATGACTGGTAGATCTTTCGCGATTCCGACAACTGCTGCATGAGAAGTCAAGCCGCCATCTTCAACAACTAAAGCTGCTGCTTTTTCGATTGCTGGCATATATTCTTTATCTGTTGTTGGTACAACTAAAATCATGCCATCTTTTGCTTTCGCAATTGCTTCTTCGGCACTGTGAGCGATCACGGCATTGGCAACAACTGATTTTTCACCAATCCCTTGCGCTTCAAGCAATTTTGAACCGATCAATTGGATCTTCATGACGTTGGTTGTTCCGCGTTCACCAACAGGAACACCGGCTGTGATCAAGATTAGATCGCCTTCTTTAGCAAAACCTAAATCAACTGCTTGTTTTGCTGCTAATTCAAACATTTCATCAGTTGTTGATGGTTTTTCAGCAACGGTTGGGTAGACACCCCAGTTAAGCATCAAGCCACGTTTTGTACGTTCGTCAAATGTAACAGCTAAAATGTCAGCATCTGGACGATATTTAGAGATCATTTTTGCAGTGTAGCCAGATTCAGTCGCTGCAACGATTGTTTTTACCCCTAGGTTTTTCGCCGCACGAGCAACAGATAAACCGATTGTTTCTGTTACATCTGTTTTATCGAATTGGTTGATTTGGAATGTGCTGTTTTCTGATAAAGCTTTTTCAGCTTCAATGTCGATCCGTGCCATTGTTGCTACTGCCTCAACAGGGTAGTCACCGTTTGCTGATTCACCAGAAAGCATTGTTGCATCGGTACCATCAAAGACAGCATTGGCAACGTCAGAAGCTTCTGCACGGGTTGGACGTGGGTTTTGTTGCATTGACTCTAACATTTGTGTTGCTGTGATAACTGATTTACCAGCAGCGTTACATTTTTTAATGATGCTCTTTTGAACCATTGGTACTTCTTCAGCAGGGATCTCAACACCCATGTCCCCACGGGCAACCATGATACCATCAGAAACTTTGATGATTTCATCGATATTATCGATACCCTCTTGTGATTCGATTTTAGAGAAGATTTGCACATGAGTCATGTCTTTTTCTTCTAAAATTTCACGAATTTCTAAAACGTCTTGCGCTTTACGTACAAATGAAGCGGCAATGAAGTCGATATCGTTATCAAGACCAAAACGGATATCTTCTGCATCTTTTTCAGTAATACCAGGTAAGCTGATTGATACGCCAGGAGCGTTGACCCCTTTACGTGATCCTAACATTCCAGCATTTTTAACAACAACCACTAATTCGCGGGTTGCTTCGTCTTTTTCTTTGATTTCCATGTCGATCAAACCATCATCAAACAAGATGTGTCCGCCCACATGAACATCTTCAAATAAACCAGGATAAGTTACAGCAATTTTTTCTTTTGTTCCTTTGTGTTCTGGATCCATTGAAATGCGTGTTTCATCGCCAACGTTAAATTGGATGTATCCAGCACGACCAAAGTCAGCTTCTGTCGTATTTTGTACAGTTGTACGGATTTCAGCACCTTTTGTATCTAAAAGGATACCGACATCTTTACCAGTTTTCTTCACGGCTTCACGAACCATTGTCATACGCGCTAATTGTTCTTCATGATCTCCATGAGAGAAGTTAAAGCGGAAGACATTCGCACCGGCTTCAATCAGTTGAGAAATAATTTCCACACTGTTACTTGCTGGTCCTAATGTACTTACGATCTTTGTTTTTTTCATTACTAAACGCTCCTATTCATTTATTTAAAATAGCTAATAAGCTTTTTTTACAAAATTACTGTTGCGTTGCTCTAAAAAATCTCTTTAGAATGAGATTTCTTTGTTCAAGTTATACAAGCTAAGATCTGGTTTGTGACGATTGTTTTCAAGGGTTTCGATAATATCAGAAGCAATCATTTCATTGTTTTCGATACCGATACATAGACCGCCTTTGCCTTGTTGCAATAATTCAACGGCATATGAACCAAATTTACTTGCTAACACACGGTCACGAGCGCTTGGTGAACCACCACGGACAACGTGTCCTAGAATTGATACACGGGTATGGAAATCGCCGTATTCAGAAAGTTTGTCAGCAAAATCATTTCCGCCCATCACGCCTTCGGCTAAAACGATCAAGCAATGTTTTTTCCCGCGGTCGCGTCCTTCACGGATACGATCAGCAACAACTTGCATGTCAAAATCATGTTCTGGGATGATGATTTCATCCGCACCACCGGCCACACCTGACCATAAAGCGATATCGCCAGCACCACGTCCCATTACTTCGATCACAAATGTGCGGACATGTGATGTCGCTGTATCACGGATACGGTCAATCGATTCTAAGACAGTATTGATCGCTGTATCAAAACCAATCGTGAAATCTGTTCCTGGAATGTCGTTATCGATCGTTCCGGGAATCCCGATTGCTGGGAAACCGTGGCGAGTAAGTGCCATCGCACCATGGTAAGATCCATCTCCACCAATCACGACTAGCCCTTCGATGCCAAATTTCTTTAATTGCTCGATTCCTTTTAATTGCCCTTCTTGTGTCGCAAATTCTGGATAACGTGCTGAATATAAGAATGTTCCACCACGTTGAATTTTGTCACCAACATCAGCAACATCTAAGCGACGAATGTCGCCTGCGACTAGTCCGGCATAGCCATAGTTGATTCCATATACTTCAAGTCCGTCAAAAATACCCTTTCTGACAACTGCGCGAATCGCTGCGTTCATTCCTGGTGCATCGCCGCCACTGGTTAGAATTCCAATGCGTTTCATTATTCTTTCACCTCATCAAAAGATTTTGTTTAGGGAAGCCCCTGTTTGCTAGTTTTCAAGTAATAACCACGAGACATATTCTACCATTATTCCATGAAAATGTCTTGAAATAGTGGGAAAAAGTTGAAAAAAGTGTAAGTTGAATTATCGTTTTCGGAAAATTACTTGAAAATTACATTTCCATTTCCTAATAATGCCTTCAGTTGTGTGACAAAGTTCGGCTCATCCGTTACCCAGTTTTCTTCTGCTAATAACACTTTTTTGCCACTACTTTCATAAAACATCACCACTGGAATATTTCCTTGATGCTGCTTCATTTCCTTCGACAATGCTTGCAGGTGCGACGTTTCGGCTTCAGCAGAAATCTTTAAGTAGCAAGTTTGTGGCGCAATTTTATTTTGAACGTTTTCTGCTAAGTCTATTTTATCAGCAATGAGTTGGATTTCACCATTGTAACGACTTACCTCGACCTTTCCTTCAATATAGAGAACAGCATTTTCTTCGATCAAGGAACGCACTTGTCGATAAACGATGGGAAAAATCGTTACTGAAACTTCTTTGCTAGCATCCGTTCCTTCAACAAATGCCATCTGTTCGCCTTTTTTTGTACGTATCTCCCGAATCTTGCGGACATACAAAAGGATGCGGACCCGTTCATTCGGAACCAGATCGGCAATATCGGTGATTTGTTTTAATTGATGCAATTTTTGAAACTGTTCTACGGGATGGCCAGACAAATAAACACCTAAGTATTCTTCTTCCAAAGCCAGTTTCTCTTCCAGTTTGTAATCGGCAACGGCTTCTTCTTTTAAAGCCATGGTTTCTAAGAGATCCAAACTGCCGCCACTATAAGTAATATTTTGGATTTTCCCTTCTAGTTGGATCAATGCTTGTTTTCGATTAGGCGCAATCACATCGAATACACCGATGCTCAAAAGCGGCAATAAATAGTCCAACTTTAACCACTTGCTGTTCCGCTGATTCAAGCGAAGTAAAAATTGATCCATGGACGTGAAATTGCCATGCTCTTTTCGTTCTGTCAAAATGTCTTGGATCATGTCGCGCCGAATCCCTTTGATACTGCTGAACCCAAAGCGGATTTGTTTCTCATTTTGCAGTTGAAAACTAAACCCACTGGTATTGATCGATGGTGGCAATACTTCTACGCCATAACGTGCGGCTTCATTTAAGTATTCTTTCATTTTGCTTGCAGTATTGCGTACCGAGTGCAAGATCGAAGCAAAAAAAGGTGCCGGATAGTGCACTTTCAAGTACGCCATTTGAAAGCCGATAAAGGAATAGGCAAACGCATGGGAACGGTTAAACCCATAGTTGGCGAAGCGCTCAATATAGTCATAGACCAAATTGGCGGTCTTCTCGTCATAATGATTGGCCAACGCACCTTGCACAAAATGGCGACGTTCTTCATCCAACACGTCTTTTTTCTTTTTACTGATTGCTCGCCGCAAAATATCTGCCTGTCCTAGGCTAAAACCAGCCATTTTGGAAGCTACTTGCATGATCTGTTCTTGATAAACAATGATTCCGTAAGTGTTTTGCAAGATTGGAATCAAGCTGTCATCCGGATAAGAGACCCGCTCTTGTCCTTTTTTCCGCTTGATAAAAGTATCAATATTTTGCATCGGTCCCGGGCGATACAAGGCATTGACTGCAGCAATGTCTTCGATACTTTCTGGCCCTAGCTTGCGCAAGACATTGCGTATTCCCGCTGATTCAAATTGGAAGATCCCTGCCGTCTCCCCTTTTTGAAACAAACGCAATGTTGCTGGATCATCAAGAGGAATCTCTTTTTGGGTTACGATTTGTTGGCTGATTCGTTTGATACCTTTCAAGGTATTATCAATGATCGACAAGTTTCTCAAACCTAAAAAATCCATCTTCAATAGGCCAATGGCTTCCACGTCATTCATGGTAAACTGGGTCAGCCAAATCCCATCGCTGCCTTCTTGCAAAGGCACCAAATCAAGCAGATTCTTGTCACTGATCACCACACCGGCGGCATGGGTCGATACGTGACGGGGCAGTCCTTCTAAGATTTTGGCGACTTGAAACATTACTTGATTCCGCTCATTGAACGAAACCAGCTCTCGCAGCTGATTGGATTGTTCATAAGCAAGATCTAAGGTCATTTTCAAGGCATTGGGGATGGCTTTTGACCAGCGATTAGCTTCACTTTGCGAGAGACCAAAGACCCGAGAAACATCTCGCAAAACCATTTTGGCCGCCATGGTACCAAACGTGGCAATCTGTGCCATATATTCTTGCCCATATTTTTGGCGCACATACTGTAAAATCTCGTCTCTGCGATTGTCAGGAATATCTAAATCAATATCAGGCATCGTGTAACGTTCTGGATTCAAGAATCGTTCAAACAAAAGATCGTATTTGATTGGATCTACGTCGGTGATCGATAAAACATATGCCACCAGTGCTCCAGCAGCCGATCCCCGTCCAGCGCCGGTAACGATCTCTTGTTGGTGGGCAAAGTCCATGACGTCCCAAATAATCAAGAAATAGTCATCAAAGCCCATCTTATGGATAACGGACAACTCATAATCCAAACGCTGTTCGTACGCCGATGTAACGTGGGCAACACGCTGAGGCAGACGCTCAAAACAAATTTTCCGCAAATAGTCCGCAGCACTTTCTTCGGCTGGTAGCGGGTAATGAGGCAACAGCCGCTGATGCAGCGGCAGCTCGACGGCGCATTCAGCTGCAATCCGCTGATTATTCATCAATGCCTGCGACGCTTCGCCAAATGACGCAGTCAATTGGTCTGCCGGTTGTAAAAAAAGCTGCGTAGTCGCTTGCTCTTTTGCCTGACGAAAGTCTTCAATTTGCGAGCCCTCTTTGATATGGGTCATCACTTTGACTGCAAAGGCTTCTTCTTGTGCTAAAGCCGCGATTGGTTGATACGCACATGGGGCAATGTTTTGCTCGTTAAACCAAGCGATCGTTTCTGGATCTAGCCCTTTGCTAGTAATCCCTAAAAACAAGCTCTCAGAATCAAATTTATGGCTGATTGCTCGCAGTGCTTCTTGATTGGCTTCTAGATCATCGTGCTGAGAAGGCAGAAACCCCTCGCCTTCAGGCAGCAAACCAAAGAGATCCTGCAAAGAATCACAAGCAGCTAAATTCAACTGCTCGGTGATCATTTTTTCACTTGATAAACGCATCAAGGTTTGATAGCCCTTGAGGTTTTTGGCAAATACGTACAATGGAAAGGACATTGATCCCTCTCCGAAGGTACAGTCGAACAAAGCGCCAAAAATCGGCTTGATGCCCTGTGCTAGGCATTGTTGATAAAACTCGACCGCGCCATAGAGAACATTATGATCGGTCAGCCCCAATGTCTGATAGCCCATCTTTTTGGCTTGCTCTATATAGTGAGGAATTTTGATCGTACTTTGCAGCAACGAATAGGCGCTTAAGGTGGTGAGCTGTGAATACATTGAAATCCCTCCAAAAATGAAAATTCTCTTTCTTTCTGCTAGTAAATAGATTTGAAAAACAAAATGAAAAAGTGAAAATCTTTACAATAAATATTTTTGTGATAAACTAAAGTCGAAATGGAAGATACGCAGAAAAGAGGTGTCGTCATGCGTTACCTAGTCACTTTATTTTGGACTTTTGTATTAGGTCAAGTCGTTGGCTATCTAGGCAGCTCACTTGCTGGAGCAACTTATGATTTTCAATTAACTTCAATCATCTCTTTGGTCACAGGTGTGGTGATCATTCTTGTTGGTATTATCGCACCAGCGCCTGAAAAGACAAGCCATTAAAAAAAAACCAGTTACCTTTATTGTAACTGGTTTTTTTTTCTTTTCAACTATTCACTGATGTCCGTTTTACGTAAGCTTTTACGGAAATTAAATCCTGAGATAAAAATATTGATCAGTACAAACCCACTAGTTACCCAAAAGACAGCGGGATAACCAAAACCAGCTGCCACCGTTGAACCGACCATCGGACCTAACACTTGCCCAAAGTTAGAAAACATTTGGTTGTAGCTGTAGATGCGGCTGACCCCTTCCATCGGGGTGATCTTGCTGATCAGTGTATTGATGGACGGCATCAAGGCACCGGTAGAAAAACCAAGCAAGAAGCGTAACACGCCTAATTGAAACGGAGTAGAAACAAAGCCCATCGGAATGAAACAGAAAAATGATAGCACTAAGCCCCCCAATAGTACTTTGTGATTGCCATAACGATCACCGATTTTGCCTAAAAACGGCGAGGAGATAATCGCTGAAACACCGGCAACAGAGACGATCAATCCGCTGACGAACAAAATATTGCCCGTATCCCCGCTTAAATCACGAATATACAATGTGAGGATTGGGCTGATGCTGGTTACACCTAGCTGTAAAATCAGTGACGTAATAAACAAGCCAACAAGCAACTGCATATTTTTGATTTGACCAAAAATTTCTTTGATGGACAGCAGATCGCCCTTTTCAACCGGCTCAAAATCTTCTTGAACGAGAAAAATCGTGAGCAAGAGCGTAATTAGCAGCACGACACCGGTAATGATAAAAACATTTTTCATGCCGAACCATTGCGCCAACGCCCCACCCATGGAAGGACCAATCAAATTCCCTGCGATGGCTCCTGTAGCCAATGTCCCAAGCGCCCAACCGCTTTTTTCTCGAGGCGCCTGCGAAGCGATCAACGCAGTCGCATTTGGAATATACCCCGATAAAATTCCGGTAAAGAAACGCATGATCAATAACCAATAGACATTCGGTACAAAAGCCAAAGAACCCATCGTCACTGTCATCCCCGCAGCCGCGCGAATCATCATTAAACGACGACCTTTTTGATCTGCTAGATTTCCCCAAACTGGAGCAATGATAGCCGCCGCAAACGCCGTTACTGAGATTGCTAATCCAGAAAACAACTCAATTTGACTCTCTGGAGCGCCTAACTCTTCTATATATAAGGGAATGAATGGCATGACAAGACTAAAACTGGCACCCGTAAAAAAACAACCTACCCATGAAATCAGTAGATTTCGTTTCCAATCAATCTTCATTTACAAACCTTCTTTCACAAATACTATACCGTATCGTGAGTAATAATCAAATAAAAAATCTTTCTGCATTTAAAATACAGAAAGATTTTCTTCATTAAACTTAACTGATCAAAGCCAAAATGACAAAGTTTAGGATAAACAACGCATTGACGACCCAGATGATCGGAGACACTTCGTTGGCTTTTCCTTTCACTACTTTCACTAATGCATAGAAAATGAAACCAACAGCGATCCCGTTGGAAATACTGTAAGACAAGCCCATAAAAATAGATGCAAAGAAAGCGGGAACTGCTTCTTCTAGATCAGTCCACTTGATGTCTGCAAAAGAAGCCATCATCATTACCCCAACTAAGATCAACGCCGGTGCTGTCGCTTGTGCGGGAACGATTGAGATCAGTGGAGAAAAGATACTGCTGATCGCAAAGAGTGCTGCCACCACAACGGAAGTCAAGCCCGTGCGTCCACCAGCACCGATGCCAGCTGCTGATTCCACATAAGTCGTTGTATTTGAGGTCCCTACGATGGCCCCTACAGACGTGGCTACGGCATCTGCAAAAAGAGCCTTATCCATTTTCGTATTCAACCCGTTACTATTTTCAACCGCTTCTTCATCTTTTTTCGAAAAGATCCCTGTACGACGTCCAGTCCCGATAAAGGTACCGATCGTATCGAAGACATCTGATAAGCTAAATGCTAAAATCGTCATGATTACTTGAGGGATTTTGGCAGAATCACTGAATAGTGAGCCCATTCCTTCAGAGCCAAACGCAGCGCCAAATGTGATTCCTAGTTCGCTGATGGAACTTCCTAATGAATTCCCGTGCCAATCAATGGCACTTAAATCCACCACACCCATCAAAATACCAATGATCGTCGTTCCTAAAATACCAAAAATAATTGCCCCACGTACATTTTTCACCACTAATAAAGTAGTCACTACTAAACCAATCACTGCTAACAAAACAGGTGCATTATTGAAATTCGCCAAAGCTGGGACGATCCCCCCATTAAAATTGGCACTCACAATCGTCTCACCGTCGACAACTGAACCCGTCACTGCGGCAGTGTCTGCACTGAAGTTTAGCAAGTTGGCATTTTTGATCCCTACATAAGCCACAAAGATCCCGATCCCGCCGCCGATTGCATGCTGCATGCTTTCTGGAATCGCATGAATGATCATTTTTCTGATTCGAGTCACCGTGATAAAAATGTTGATCAGGCCGCAGATGAAAACCATCGCTAATGCTTGCTGCCACGTATACCCCAAACCAAAAACAACGGTAAAGGTGAAGAATGCATTAAGTCCCATTCCAGGTGCTTGCGCGTAAGGCACATTTGCAAATAAGCCCATGATCAGGGTACCAATCACTGAAGCGATGATCGTTGCTAAGAAAACAGCTTGAAACGGCATGCCTGCAGCAGATAAAATCGTCGGATTCACAAACAAAATATAACTCATCGCGAAGAAGGTGGTGACCCCAGCCATCACTTCTGTGGAAACCGTCGTTTTATTCTCCTTTAATTTGAAAAACTTTTCCATGTTATGTTTCACTCCTGAACTTTAATCGTTTCTATGAAAAGAAAAAATGAATAATTGCGCTTTTCATCGAACAATTACAAATTATAAGGGAATAATTTTCGCTTTTCAAACCTTTTTCCGAATAAAACGAACCAAAAACGTTTAATGTTCGTGTTTTACTTTGTAACTATTATGAAAACTTATCGAAAACTTACTTGTATTGTGAAATGACAGAAATATGTTACACTTAAGCCACTACCATAAGAGAATGGAGCGAGTCTTTTGAAACCAAAAATCATCGCCATTGATTTAGATGGCACAACCTTAAATACTGAATCCCAACTTTCCCCTCGCACACGTGAGGTACTGGTTCGCGCCACCAAAGCGGGACACTTTGTTACCATCGCTACAGGAAGACCTTTTCGTATGAGCGATCAATTCTATAAAGAATTGGCGCTCACAACACCAATGGTCAATTTTAACGGTGGGTTGGTCCATAAACCTCGACAAGTATGGGCAAATGAAATGGAGCACTCGATCTCTCGAGAAATTGCGTTTGAGCTCATGGCACAAAAAGAGCAATTGGGGCTGACATTTGTCGCAGCAGAAAATCGCGAAACCTTTTTCATTGATGATTTAAGCGGATTTGATCAACACTTTTTCTTTTCGGGTAATGCTTCCGAAAAAAATCTATTAGCAAATTTAAAAACGGATCCCACTTCATTACTGGTGAAAACCGAAAATGAATTAGCAGAATCTGTTTCTTTACGTATCAAGGATCAATTTGACGATGCAGTCGATGTTCGCACGTGGGGCGGGCCTCAAGCCATCTTAGAGATCGTACCAAAAGGGGTCCATAAAGCACTTGGTCTTTCGGTGATCGCGGATTCTTTGTCTTTGGATCGGCAAGATATCATCGCTTTTGGTGATGAACACAATGATTTGGAGATGCTGGATTATGCGGGTTGGGGCGTTGCTATGGCAAATGGCACGCAACAATTAAAATCAATCGCCAATGATGTTACTGACAAAACCAATGCGGAAGATGGCATGGTCGATTACTTGGAAAAATATTTAGGTCTATAAAAAAAGCCGATGCGGGATTGTCCGCATCAGCTTTTTTTTGCTTCCATATTCAAATCAAAGTGTTTCATAAACGATTTCTTTGGCTTCGGGAATCGATTCATCAATAAAGAATACTTTGTACCAGGTCAAGAATGTAAAGATCGTCCAGATTTTTCGCTGAAGATTCGGTTTTCCTTGGCGATGGTCTTCTAGCATTTGCAAAATCGCTGTTTGATCAAAGAAGGTTGCTGCAAAGTCTGACTCAAAAAGGGCTTTAACTGCTTCATACCCTGTTCCTTCTTTCAGCCATGCCTTGATTGGTACAGGAAAGCCTAGCTTTTCACGGTTTGCCCATTCTTTTGGCAAATGACGGTTTGACGCTTGTCGAAACACATCTTTCGTATTGTTTTGATTGATCAAATATTTCGTCGGGATCGTTTGCGCCAGTTTTTGCATCTCGATATCCAGTAACGGAACCCGTAATTCTAAAGAACTCGCCATGGACATTTTGTCTGCTTTTAACAAAATATCCTTCGGCATCCATTGATGAAGATCCAAATATTGCATCTTGTTGACCTCGTCTTTGAGACCATTGACTTTCTCATAATGAGGCGCAACGATTTCAGCAACAGATGGTCCTTTTTGATACGTTGGTTTTAAAAGCTGTAGTGCTTCCTCTTCTTCAAAGACCAGGGCTTGCCCGATAAAGAAGTCTTGGGCAGGTGCCGTTGCTTCATAAAGATGAATTCGACCATGGAAGTTTTTCATTTTGCCGATTTGACGCCCTAAACGAAAGCGGATGTTTTGCGGCAGTTTTTTCAAGCCTTGGGCAAAAACGCGAACCGCTTTAGAGTTTGTGTGGAAGCCATAGGCAGCATAACCGGCAAATAATTCATCTGCCCCTTCCCCAGATTGAACGACCCGCACTTGCTGTGCTGCTAGGTTGGCTAAAAAGTACAAAGGGACACAGCTTGGGTTAGAATCCGGTTCGTCCAAGTGATACTGAATCAGCGGAAATGCCTCAAAGGACATTTCACCATCGATGACCGCTGCTGTGTTGTTCAAGCCGAGCTTTTCCGTCAATTTGCGGGCTTCGATCGCTTCGTTGTAGGTTTTGTCATCAAACCCAATTGAAAATGAGTGATCTGGGCGCAAGACCGAGGCCACATAACTTGAATCGACACCACTGGATAAAAATGAGCCGACTTCAACATCACTGATTTGATGAGCGGCAATTGATTCTTGGACTGCTTGATCGATTTTATCGACCCATTCTTCTCTTGAATGATTTTCTTTCACTGAAAAATCTGCATCCCAGTACTGCTTGATCGTCAATCCCTGTTCATTAAACAGATAATAATGCCCTTCTTGCAAACGATGAACGCCTTTAAAGAAGGTTTCTCCGTTCAAAGGCGAGTATTGGAACGTCAAATAAGGTTTCAACGCCTCCTGGTTTAGTTCTTTCTTGAAATCTGGATGAGGCAAAAAGCTTTTGATTTCAGAGCCAAACATGAAACTGCCGTTCATTTGCGCATAGTAATACGGTTTGATGCCAAAGTGATCCCGCGCGCCGAAAAGCTCTTGTTTTTGAGTATCCCAGATGGCAAAAGCAAACATTCCCCGCAGGCGCTGCAACACATCAATGCCCCACTCTTCATAGCCATGTAAGACTACTTCGGTATCCGCATGGGTAGAGAAGACATGACCTGCTTGGATCAATTCCTCACGCAATACTTGAAAGTTGTAAATTTCACCATTAAAAATGATTACTTTTGTTCGATCCTCATTAAAAATTGGTTGTGAGCCACCTTCTAAGTCGATGATCGATAAACGACGAAACCCTAATGCCACTCGGTCGTCGGTAAATTTCCCTGAACTGTTTGGTCCGCGATGAACGATCCGGTCCATCATGCGTTCAATAATGATTTCTTTTTGGTCTTTTGAATTGACAAAGCCGACAATTCCGCACATATTTTCACATCCGTTTTCATAATCCATTTTCATTTTTCTAAAGTAAATCATACCATAGAATTCAAGAGATACGATCTCTTTTTCAAAAAAATACAATCAATATATTTTTGCACAAAACACAATTTGAAGATAAACCTTATGATATCAAGGTTTCCAATCATCTCATACTCTCAATCTTACAAATTTGTTATCTAAGAAAATAGCTATCCTCAAAATTCTTAAGAAATTTTTTATGAATACTATTTTTCTGAAAATATACAAAGATACTTTTCCCGAATTTACTGACTCCAGCAAACTTCTTTTGCTTCCATTCTCAGCATTGATTTCCTGAAAATAATCAGTCAGATTTGTTCGTTTGATAGTTTTGTTGGACTATTGTGAAAAAAAGTGTTATTCTAACTATGGAATTTCGTTATCAACTAACCGTTGCCTTTCAATGACAAGTTTTAAGAAAGGAGAATGACTATGACATTCTATAACACAGATCTACAATATCGTGTAACTCTGGATACCAAATTGAATTTATTTATCGTTTTCGATAAAAAAGATGCGAATCATTTTGCGACTGGAATTACGATCGAGCAAGCTGTACAAGAATTGAAAAAAACTGCATAAGGAGTTTATCCAAATGAAGGATACCGATTCGTACTGAAAGCACCTCGCTAAGGAAATAATTAGCTAGGTGCTTTCTTGTTTTTTGGCTCGCTTTTGTCTTTTGCAGCATCCACTTCTTGCTTCTGTCCACTTTGCTGTTCATCTAGCTGTAAGATTTCATCAACAGATCCTTGCGTAATAAACTTACTCAATCCCTGTGCCGCAACTTTTGTATAACGCATAAAATAATCTTTTTCTTCAAAATCCATCTTCTTGCCTCCTACTGATACAACTGTGCTTTTATTAAGTTTACCATCTATTTCACTAGTCATTCTTGAGCGTCATTCCTTTAATACTTATGAATGATCCATTAATAGCATACACGTTACATTTGTCAAATCATCCTTTTCCTCTATTCATGAAAAGACACATCTGTTTTCTGGTACAGAACATAGTACTATTGTCTTTTCAGGAGACTTTTATTTAGGAGGAATTTTTATGGCTACGTTTTTCGCCATTTTGTTTTTCATTGGATTGTTCTGTTTCGTTTTTGGCATTGTCTTATTTTATATTGGGCTTGTAAAACAAAATGCAAAACGAGATCGAAACGTTTTGATCATTGTCGCTTCCGCTTTTATTGCCTTGTTTTCTTATGGTGGCTTGTCCTTCTACCAAGATGTGACATCTTTCGATAGCATCACTGCGCAATTAAGCCTTTCTTTACGTAACGAATCAAGGCAAAGCGAATCCTTTGGCGATGCCGCTGCTTCCATGGAACAACCACAAGGAGAACAAAAAGCTGGCAACAACGAAGCAAGTAGCGCACAACAAGAAGAACCCGCGAACAACGAGCAACATACACCTGAACTTTCTCGTGAAGAAAGAAATGCACTGAATCGTGCAGAAAGATACTTATCCAGCAATGCGTTTTCTCAGTCGAGCTTAAAACGCCAACTACTCTATGAAGATTTTTCTGAGAGCGCAGCAGACTTTGCCGTAGCCACCGTGGATGCCGATTGGAACGAGCAAGCATTGAAAAAAGCGATTCGCTACTCGCAAAATTTATCCTTATCGGATGAGCGTGTGGCGAGCCAACTTTCCTTTGAAGGCTTTACTTCTGAACAAATTGAATACGCCTTAGCACGTTTGCCCGATTGATTCTTTTCGTTTGTTGCAGGACCACAAGCAAAAAAGATATCGGCAAGTTGACGGAACAATTATGCTGTTTTCTAGACCGAGTGTAGGTTAATCGCTTTTCAGATGGTTATCGATCAACCTCGGCAGTCATTTATATTCTTCTGCCCACAACAAACAAAAAAGCCTATCTCGAAAGATAGGCTAAACGCTCCAAAGCGTTGGTATAAGGAGAGTACAGGATTTGAACCTGCGCGCCGGGATGAACCGGGTCGGCGGATTTCGAGTCCGCTGCATTACCACTCTGCCAACTCTCCATAACAGTTATTTTCGCTAGTTTTACAAAAAATGTCAAGAAAAATCTGCATCCAAAATGGAAATGGATACAGATTTTTTGTTCTTTAATCGAAAATATAGTTTTCTTTCTTTTCGATTACGCCTTCGATCGTCTCATTGATGATTTTGATGATCTGATCATCGGTGGGTGTGATGATACCCGCCGACATTAAGGAAGCCAAACCAGTCACAACGATCCATGCGCCATTATGTAGTGCATTTATCGCATCTTCGGATAGATCTGCATATTTTTCTTCTGATTTGATCAAGGATTTGAAATAGGTGGATGAAAAATCATGCATCAATTTCCCACCGCCGTAGTCGTCGATAAAAAGGGCGATGTAGAGATTGTGCTGCTCTTGCGCGAAGCGTATATAATTCAGGCCTAAATCAACAAGTTTGTCTCCTGTTCGAACGACTGGAAAAACATTTTCCGATAAATCTTTGAAAACAGCCTCCACCAAGGTATTTTTTAAGTCCTGCATATTTTCGAACTCAAGATAAATTGGTTGAGTAGAAATTCCCATGTGCTTAGCGATATTCCGGGCCGTAAAGTTGCCAAAACCTTCTCTATTGATCAGTTCATAAGCGGCCTTCAAAATGTGTTCTCTTGTATAGACCTTCCTTCGCATCAATAAATCCCCCTTTTTATATTTATTTAATTGTAACCGAGATATTCATTTTTTAAAAATAAAACACTCCTTCCGTTATCTTATTTCTATTCACTTTGTTCACTAAAAACGAATGTTTAGTAATAGGAAATGTTCTGCTTTTTTCATTTATCACAAAAAATCCAACGGATGGCGTTCTAGTTATTTTTCAAATCTACTTTTCTTTCTTGTTGAAAACTCGCTGAAATTGTACACTAGGAGTGTAGCACGCAAATTCGATTGAAAAAGGGGTTTGGAAATGGCTGAATCAAAAGAGCTATTATTGGAGACCTGCTTATTAGCAGGGAAAATCATGATGGAAAACGGCTCGGAAGTGTATCGCGTGGAAGATACGATGAATCGAATTGCGGCAAACGCTGGAGAGCAAGGGAGTATTAGTTATGTAACAGCAACTGGACTTTTTATGGGCTTACGCAGTAGCCACTATGCACAAGTAGAAAATGTTCATGATCGAGTCATCAATCTCGAAAAAATTGTTGCCGTCAATGGGCTCTCTCGCGCCTATGCGGAAAAGAAACTTTCCTTAGCGGAACTGCATGAGGCATTAAAAAAGGTCAATCAGACAACACCAAGTTTTCCTTACTGGCTACAGGTTCTTAGTGCTGGCGTGGTCAGCAGTACCTTAATGATTATTTTTGGCGGTGCTTGGTTTGACTTTCTAGCGACCTTCGTCATTGGCTGCCTTGGCTTTTTGTGTGCGTATTGGGTCAAGAAACTGATCGACATTCGCTTTTTGGATATGTTTTGTGCCTCCTTACTGATCGGTACTTTGTCTGTCTTAGCGGTCTCTCTTCATATCGCACAAAACGTCGATAATTTGATTATCGGTGCCGTCATGCCCTTAGTTCCTGGTGTAGCAATCACCAATTCCTTTCGAGATATCTTGGCAGGCCATCTCATTAGTGGCACAGCTCGGGGAACAGAGGCCATCTTTACTGCTGCCGCGATCGGTGTCGGCATTGCCACGGTCTTCACCTTATTTGGAGGGATCTCATGACGATTTTTATTCACCTTTCCTTCAGCTTCTTAAGCACTGTAACCTTCGGCATCTTGACCAATATTCCTAAAAGAGCCTTAGTTGCCACAGGCATTGCTGGAACGGTTGGCTGGATGATCTATTGGTCATTGCAAACGATTGGCTACGGTCTAGGCAGTGCCAACTTCTTAGCCGCATTTGCCGTCGGTTGCGTCAGCATCTTTTTTTCCCGCAGAAAAAAAATGCCCATGATCATTTTTAACATTCCCAGCCTCGTTCCCCTCGTACCGGGTGGGCCTGCCTACAAAGCCGTTCGAGAATTCGCTTTGGGCGACAACTTTGTCGGTTTTGAAAATCTGATGATCGTTGTCATCACCGCTGGGGCGATTGCCGGCGGGTTCATGATGACGAGTGTGGTTGAAAAGATCGTCAATCGCTGGCAAGTGAAACGCACAAAAAAACGTCACCCGGATAAAAAAATCTCCTAAAACTATTGGCGCGCAGAAACTATAAATTTTTCTTATTTCAGACTTTAGTACAATGTTTTCTTTTCGGACTTCTTTTATAATAAAGGCATACCTTACAAAACTGTTTGACGTTTGTCATTTGTTTTACTGGATTTTTCTGGTCCCACCCCGTATAGTGAGATTATGAAACATAAAGGAGATGAAGTCCTGTGAGCATAGCAACTTCTCGTCGTATCATTAATACGATTTCTATTATTGGCTTAGGTTTATCGATCGCGTTAACCATCTATTTTATCAATCTAGGTGTTTTTAAAGATATTAATGCACTGCGAGGTCTAGTTGGAAATTCCGTTATCTTAGGACCAATCGTCTTTATCCTATTGCAGATCTTGCAAGTAGTAATCCCGATTATTCCCGGTGGTGTCTCCAGCGCTGCAGGTGTCTTGATTTTCGGTCCTTATCTAGGATTCGTTTATAACTATGTAGGAATCAGTATTGGTTCTGTCATTATTTTCCTGCTTGGCCGACGATACGGTAAACCATTCATTTTAAGTATGATCAGTGACAAAACTTACGATAAATATATCGGCTGGTTAGACAACCAAAGCCGATTTGAAAAACTTTTCGCCCTTGCAATCTTTCTACCGGTTGCCCCTGATGATGCCCTTTGTCTAATGGCTGGCTTGACCAACATGACGGTGAAGAAATTTACGTTGATTATTTTGTTGGCAAAACCTGCTTCAATTTTCTTGTACAGTATGGCATTGATTTACGGTGGAACATTCTTAACTGGTTTGTTAGGCGGATAAGAATCATATGTAAGAAAAACGATCAATTCAGCGAGCCGAACGTAAAGAAGCTGCTTTTCAAACAGGGAACTATGCCTGTGGCAAATGTGCTTCTAAAACTGTTCGGCTCTTTTTTACCGCCTTTCTAGAATAAATTGAACCACAATACTTACTTTGTTAGGATGACGACCATGAATTATTTAAAAAACAGCTTAGTCAACACGTGGGATTTTTTGAAAGACAGCAATGCCTACTTCCGTGATGTTTTATTGATGCACGGTGCCTTGTTGTTCTTAGTGATCCCGATATTATCGGCTTCCACCAAGTTCGTCTTAAAGCGCGGCGGCTTGCCTTACCTTTCTTTCGATAATATCGGTAGTATCTTTACAGATCACCCTGTTGTGTTGCTCTCATTAACCCTGATTTTGCTTTTGATCTTATTAGCCGTCTTTTTTGAATTTACTTTCTTGCTGCTGAGTGTCTATTTTATCAAAAAGAAGCAGCCCATCAGCTTGCGGCAATTGTTACGAATGACTATTTTGCAATTGCGCAAATTACGGCCGATGACCTTTTTATTTTTCCTTTTTTACTTCTTACTGATTTTACCCATCGGTGGATTGAGTTTTAATTCGGATTTACTCGCAAAAATCAAAATCCCTGCTTTTATCATGGACTTTATTTTTGCCAATCGTGTCTTGATCATTGGGGCAGTGCTTTTGGTTTATGTTTTGTTGATTTACTTGGGGATTCGCGTGATCTTTGCCTTACCGGAAATGATTTTACGTGATCTGCCCTTTCGAAAAGCGATCAAAGAAAGCCTCCAAGTAACAAAACGCCGTTTTTTTGCCATCGTTGGTCAATTTGTCTTTATCGGTGGTAGTATCTTATTGATCACGACTCTGGGCTTCACGCTGCTGATTACCCTTCAAGCGGTGATTGAAGTTGTTACACCGGACTATGCGTTGTATAGTGCTGTTTTTATTATGACTTTCTTGCAGTTTATTTTGTTACTGAATGTCATTTTATCGACCGTGGCTATTTTTTACATCATCGTTGATTTCATGGATGATGAAGGCTTTTTACCAGAGATCCCTTCGTGGTTCCACCAAGAACCATTGAACCAGCGACATTTTCTAGGACTGAAAAGTTCCTTGTTTACCTTGGTCACGGTACTTTTTGGTGTTGGGGTTAGTCTGTATAATATGAACTATCTGACCTCAGCTGCTTCGATCCATCCGGTAACGATCTCCCATCGAGGGGTAAGCGACGGACAAGGGGTCCAAAATTCCCTTGAAGCGTTACGATTTACTAGTGAGAAATATCAGCCGGACTACGTGGAAATGGACGTCCAGCAAACAAGTGATGGTCATTTTATTGTCTACCATGATTTTTCTTACCGGCCTTTGACAGGCGGCAAAGGAAAACCCGAGCAATTGCCCTTGAGTTACGCCGAATCACTGACGGTTTCAGAAAACAACCAGACAGCCCGTATTCCAACTTTTGACGAGTACTTGGCGCTTGCCAATCAGTTGGACCAAAAATTACTGGTGGAGATCAAAACCCAACAAAAAGATACTGCGGCACTCGTAGATGCCTTCTTAGACCGATACCAAGAGGATTTAGTTGCAAATGGGCATATTATGCAAAGTCTCTCCTATACAGTTGTTGAAGAATTAAAAGAGAAGGCGCCTGAATTGACATCGGGATACATCATGCCTTTCAATGTCGTAGGGCCGCCACTGACCAGTGCCGACTTTCTGACAATGGAATACAGTACGATCAACCGCAACTTCATCGCTTCTGCCCGGACCGATGGCAAGGAAGTGTTCGTTTGGACCCCCAATGATGCGGATACTATCAGCCGAATGCGTTTTTACGGTGTAGACGGGATCATTACTGACCAAATGGGGATTTTAAATGAAGAGTTGAGTTTGTCGGAAGAAGACATGACTTATTCAGACAAACTATTGAATTTCGTGATTGGCGTTGGCTGATCTCACACAAAGAAAAATACTGCTCACGGTGATCCGTTGAGCAGCATTTTTTGCTAGTTGGTTAGGCAACGTTCGTTTGCGTACAAATTTTATTGAAACTGACGATCATCCGACGATTACAAGCTTCTACTTGTGCTTGATCTTCTTCTTCATAACTTGAAACGACGATCAACGCCGTATGTACGTATAGTTTTTCCACCACACCAATCACAGGCTTGCTCGCCCCGACAGGTCGGCAGACATATTTTTCACCGATCGTAATATTCTCCATATCCTCACCTCAACCGTTTTCTTTCATAAAGATATAATAACAAAAAAGCATCAAATTGAAAACGTTTTATTTCAATTTATCACGCATTTGTCACCAAGAAATGACAGTTTCGTTCGTTCAAACGCACTGGTTTGTTCGTGCCACTTCTTAAAAAGCATTTTATACTAAAGAAAATCAAAAGGAGATGAGTCAAATGCCAATTATTCAAACCTGTATCTTTGGACTATTGTCTGCTGCGTTGCTTTGGGGATTAAAAGAAGACCGCTGATTTTTTGGATCAACTATCGAGTAACACAACAAACGCGAAAATAAAACAACGCCTTGAGCCAATCAGAACTGGCACAAGGCGTTTCTTTGTCGAATTATAGGCGTTCGTTCAATTCTTTTGCAAGATCTTCGAAACCTGGTTTGCCAAGTAAGGCGAACATGTTTTTCTTGTACGCTTCAACCCCTGGTTGGTCAAATGGGTTCACACCGTTTAAGTAACCAGAGATACCTACAGCGATCTCAAAGAAGTACATCGTGTAACCTAACGTGTACGCATCCATTGTAGGAATTTTTACTAACAGATTAGGTACATCCCCATCTGTATGGGCAAGTAACGTTCCTTCAAAAGCTTTCGTATTAACAAAATCAACTTCTTTTCCTTCTAAGTAGCCAAGACCATCAAGATCTGCTTCTTGTGTAGGGATCGCAATTGATTTGCGTGGTTTTTCAACTTTTACGACAGTTTCAAAGATATTGCGACGGCCTTCTTGGATGTATTGACCAAGAGAATGCAAATCTGTTGAGAAGTTTGCACTTGAAGGATAGATCCCTTTTTGGTCTTTTCCTTCAGACTCACCGAATAATTGTTTCCACCATTCTGAGAAGTATTGCATGCCTGGTTCGTAGTTGATCAGCAATTCGGTTACTTTGCCTTTGCGATAAAGGATGTTACGCATTGCTGCATATTGATACGCTTCATTTTTTTCAAGGTCGTCACTTGCGTAAGCATCGCTAGCATCTGCTGCCCCTTGCATCAAGGCATCGATATCTGCTCCGCTGGCAGCGATTGGTAATAAACCAACAGCAGTCAATACAGAGAAACGGCCGCCGACGTCATCTGGAATCACAAAGGTTTCCCAGTTTTCGGCATCTGCTTCAACTTTTACTGCACCTTTCGCTTTATCCGTTGTTGCGTAGATCCGTTTGTTGGCTTCTTCTTTGCCGTATTTTTCAATCAAACGTTCTTTGAAAACACGGAAAGCGATCGCTGGCTCAGTAGTTGTTCCTGATTTTGAGATCACATTCACAGAGAAGTCACGGTCACCAATGATTTCGATCAAATCTGCTAAGTAAGTTGAAGAAATCGAATTACCGGCAAAAAAGATTTGTGGTGCTTTGCGTTCTTCATTTGGTAACAAGTTAAAGAAAGAATGATTTAAGAAATCAATCGCTGCTTTCGCTCCTAAATAAGATCCGCCGATCCCGATCACGACTAGTACTTCAGAATCAGATTGAATTTTTTCCGCCGCTTTTTTGATACGCGCAAATTCATCTTTGTCATAATTTTTAGGAAGGTCGATCCAACCTAAAAAGTCGCTACCAGCACCTGTTCCTTCGCGTAATTGTTTGTCTGCTGCTGTAACTTGACTTTGCATGTAGCTCAATTCGTATTCGTTCACGAATGGTGCTACTTTCGAATAGTCAAACTTGATGTGTGACATGATTTGTCCTCCTTGAAAAAATAGTTTTTCATACACTACCTACTTTACGTTTTTTTCCAACTTTTTTCAAGTAATTCCTGATAGATAGCCTGTCAGGTGATTTTAGACAAGTCCTTGAGCAAACATTGCTTTAGCAACTTTTTCAAAGCCTGCGACGTTCGCACCTAACATAAAATTATTTTTTTGATCGAAGGTTTCAGCTGTATCACGGCATGCTTCATATATCGACTTCATGATATCATCCAATTTGGCATCGACTTCGGCTTTTTCCCATTGCAATCGTTGGGAGTTTTGACTCATTTCTAAAGCAGAAACGGCTACGCCGCCGGCATTGGCTGCTTTTCCTGGGCAGTAGAAAATTCCTTCTTCAATAAAATATTCTGCTGCTTCTAATGAGCTAGGCATGTTCGCGCCTTCAGAAACGACCCGGACGCCATTGGCTTTTGCACGTTTGGCTTGCGAGAGATCAATCTCGTTTTGGGTCGCACAAGGAAAGGCTAATTCCGCTGGAGTATCAAAATCCCAGACAGTTGCCCCTTCATGATATTCCGCTGTTGGCCGTTCCTTGGCGTAAGCCGTCAAACGTTCGCGTTTCACTTCTTTGATCTCTTTTAATAAGGCCAGATCAATGCCGTCTTTGTCATAAATAAAACCAGAGGAATCAGAACATGTGACAGGGGTCGCACCTAATTCTTGCAATTTCTCAATTGCATAGATCGCAACATTGCCGCTTCCAGAAACGATCGCTTTTTTGCCTTCAAATGTTTCATCTAAGTCTGTCAATAAATGCTTAACGAAATAAACAGCGCCATAACCCGTTGCTTCTGTGCGGTTTTTACTGCCCCAGAAGTCTAGTGGCTTACCGGTTAAAATCCCGGCATCGTATTGTTTCAATCGTTTGTAGGCACCAAACAAATAGCCGATTTCCCGACCTCCGACACCAATGTCGCCAGCAGGAACATCTAGGTCAGGTCCGATATGTTTTGACAGCTCCGTCATAAAGCTTTGGCAAAAACGCATCACTTCGGCATCTGATTTGCCTTTTGGATCAAAGTCACTTCCGCCTTTGCCGCCGCCGATCGGCAGACCCGTCAAGCTGTTTTTGAAGATTTGCTCAAACGCCAAAAACTTCAAAATACTCAAGTTTACACTTGGGTGAAAACGCAAGCCGCCTTTGTAAGGCCCCATTGCAGAGTTGAATTGAATCCGATAGCCACGGTTTACTTGCCAGTTGCCTTGATCGTCTTGCCACGGGACTCTGAATTGGATAAAACGTTCTGGTTCAGTTAAGAGTGCAAGGATATTTGATTCAATATATTCTGGATGCTCCTCTAAAAAGGGAACGATCGTAGGTAAAAATTCGTCAATTGCTTGAAGAAATTCCGGTTGGTGTTGGTCTTTCTCGTGAATCTTCGCTTGAATTTCTTTCACGTAAGCTGAAGCTTTGGTCATAGTGCATTACCTCCTTTAAGATATTTTCTATTTTAAAGAAATTTTCTGAAATTGCACGCTTTTTTTTAGAATTGTCAGAATTTTTTATCATTCGAAAAAAATCGCCCTCTCCTTTCAGCAGTCATAGGCGATGTGTTACAATCCCAAAGAGGTGAGAAGAATGGAAAAAAACTATGATGTCATCGTTGTTGGTGCAGGTACGAGCGGTATGATGGCTGCGATCACCGCTGCCAAACAAGGTGCTAGGGTCTTATTAATCGAAAAAAACAAAAAAATCGGCAAGAAACTATTGATGACTGGCGGCGGACGCTGCAATGTAACCAATAATCGGCCGGTAGATGATTTAGTTGCTCATATTCCAGGAAACGGCAAGTTTTTGTATAGTACGTTTTCCCAATTCAATAACTATGATGTAATGGCGTTTTTCGCAGACTTAGGTGTCGTCTTAAAAGAAGAAGACCACGGACGGATGTTCCCTGTGACGAACAAATCAAAAACCATCGTCGAAGCGCTGCTTCAAGCAATCAACGATCATCACGTCACCCTGTTGACGAATACGGTCGTAACCAAGCTGATCCATGATGGCAGCCAAATACGCGGCGTACGAACCGAAACCGATGAGTTCTCTGCCCCAAGCGTGATTTTGACGACGGGTGGCCGCACCTATCCTTCCACGGGCGCGACGGGGGACGGCTATAAGATGGCGAAAAAAGTCGGGCATACCATTACGCCGCTTTATCCAACCGAATCGCCGCTTGTTTCAGAAGAATCTTTTATTCAAGAACGGACCTTGCAGGGCATTTCCTTACAAGACATCACCTTGAGCGTCTTGGATCAAAAAGGAAAGCCCATCGTCGCCCATACCATGGATCTTTTGTTTACCCACTTTGGGTTATCTGGTCCAGCTGCTTTGCGCTGTTCCTCTTTTGTGAACCAAGAATTGAAAAAGCAGCAACCAGTGACGCTTGTTCTGGATTGTCTGCCGACGAAATCCCAGGAAGCCTTGACCCAAGAATTGATTCAGTCTGCGGCTTCGAAGAAACAATTGCCGAATGCTTTAGCTGGCTTTTTGCCTGAGCGCTTGATGACCTTCTTTTTGCAGCAGCTAGACTTGCATGAGCTGGTTGCTGAAAAAGCCTCACCGGAACAGTTGACGGCGCTCGCTTCCTTGATCAAAGGCTTTTCAATCACCATTGTCCGCACGTTCCCATTAGAAAAGTCCTTCGTGACGGGCGGCGGGGTCCATCTGAAAGAAATCAACCCTAAGACCATGGAAAGTAAAAAAATCAATGGCTTGTATTTTGCCGGTGAATTGCTGGATATCAATGGTTATACAGGTGGTTTCAACATCACCGCTGCGTTTTGCACGGGTCATGTTTCTGGAAAAAACGCAGCAGAAACAGCTAGTTATTTCAATTATTGATCGACGACCCGGGTGTTCGCAGCAATATCCTGGCCTGTAGCTGCGAACACCTGGTTCTCCCCCTCTTTTTGCTTATTAGTTGGGTTTTTCTCAAAGTAGGCGTAGACTAAAGATAGCAAGATCGAGGGAGGTTTTTTTTATGAAACGAATTTCAAGAGGTAAATTTGAACGAATGCAAAAACTTTCAAATGAGGACGGTGTGATTGCCGCACTAGCGATCGACCAACGTGGTTCCATGAAAAAAATGATGAAGGCGGCAACTGGACCGGATGACTTTACGATGGAACACATTTATGAATTCAAACAGTTGGTTTCCCAAGAACTGACCAAATATGTCAGCAGTATTCTGTTAGATGAGGAATATGGCTTCTTAGGGATCGAAGCAAAGAATCCCAATGCTGGCTTGATCCTTTCCTATGAAAAAACAGGCTATGATGTCAACACGCCGGGTCGTTTGCCAGAGATTTTACCCAATGAATCGTTGCAGCGCTTGGTGAAAAAAGGTGCGGATGCTGCAAAAGTCTTGGTTTATTATAATCCAGATGAACCCCAAGAGATTTTAGATACCAAACATGCGTTTTTGGAGCGTTTAGGTACGGAGGCACAGGCGGCCGATATTCCCTTATTTGTGGAACCGATCGTCTATGATGATGAGATCACAGATGACAAATCACCTGCTTTTGCCAAGATCAAACCGAGCAAGGTCATCCGAACCATTCAGGAATTGACGAAAGATCACTACCATATCGATATTTTGAAAGTCGAAGTACCGGTTCAGTTCGACTTAGTGGAAGGCTTCCAAAAAGAAGGCTTAGAGGCCGTCTATACGCAAGAAGAAGCAGCCAATTACTTCAAAGAAGCCAGTGACGCCGCGACTCGGCCATTTATCTATTTGAGTGCGGGAGTTCCAGCGAATGTCTTTCGCGATGAATTGACCTTTGCTGGTCAACACGGTGCTAAATTCTCAGGAATCTTAGGTGGGCGAGCAACTTGGCGCGATAGTGTGGAAATTTATGGGAAACAAGGTGCCAAAGCGTTGTTGGAATGGCTGGACACCCAAGGGAAAGAAAATGTTGAAGAATTAAACGCCATTCTAAAACAATATGCCACTCCATGGTTTGACTTTTATGGTGGTTTAGAAAATATTGAGGTTTTCGATATTGAAGTAATGGAATAAAATAGTACAAAATAATCCCCGTGAACGGCATTTCAAGATGGTTCACGGGGATTTTTTATTCGTGTTCAGGTGCCAACAAATCGGCAAAGATCGCCCTAGTCAATTGTTGCAACGCTTGTGGAGCAAGCCCCATCTGCAACCCGCGCTTTCCTGCAGAAACCACGATTTCTTCCAGTGTCTGCGCCCCACGATCAATATAAGTAGGAAAGAGCTTTTTCATCCCGATCGGCGAACAGCCGCCGCGAATATAGCCAGTCGTTTCTTCTAAATCTCTCAGATGCAGCATCTCTACTTTTTTGTTTCCACTGACTTTGGCTAACTTTTTCAGATCCACTTCTCTGTTTCCAGGAATCACAGCCACTAGCGGACCTGTTTTGTTGCCCACTGCCACCAGCGTTTTGTAGATGGCTTGCGGGCGTGCTAGTTGCACAGCGACGGATTGCGCATCGAGATGGTCTTCCGACCACTCATAGGTGTATTCGTTATAAGCGATTTTCTGTTGTTCTACTTGACGGATCGCATTGGTTTTTTGTTTCTTCTTCGCCATTTTATCCCTCTTTTGTTTTGGTTTCTTTTAAGAGAAGGCCTTGGCTGGTCTTACTCATTGAGTGAAAATTCTTGTAAGTAGTTGGTCATTCGTTCGATCGGTATTTGTCCAGGTGCTGAAGCACCTTGCAACGAAGCAAAAGTAAAAACCGAACCAGTCAATGCCCCACTAACCCGGCTGATTTTCCCCAGCTCCCCCATCGACATGATCGCCAACGGCAGTTGGTTGAAGCCACGCGCTTTAGTAATGATCCCCATCAAACGTAAAACATCTTGGACTTGCTTGGGCATCATCGCTAACTTGCCAACATCGGCACCAAATTGATTCATTACGCCGATCTTTAAAATCAACACAGCATCTTCTGGCGTTTTCTCAAAATCATGATTGCTCAATATCAGCTTTACCTGTGCCTTTTTGATTTCTTGAATAAAGGCTCGACCTAAAAATTCAGCTTTCTCTAATTCGACATCGATCCAATCGATCAAGCCTGAATCAGCAGCAGCTAAACACAATTCTTTGTACTGGGTCAATGTGAACGCCCGCTCGCCCCCTTCTTCCAAGGTTCGAAAAGTGAAGAGCAGCTCTTTGTGCTTTAATGTCGTGCGAATATGTGATAACGCATCTAAGACCGCTTGCTGGTCTTCGACATGTTTGTAATGATCAACACGCCATTCGACGATCTGTGCCTCTGATTCCTCAGCAGCAATGGCTTGTTTCAAGATCTCTTCATTGGTTTTCCCAATCAATGGCACACAAATCAACGGTGTTTTCCCGTCTAACGTTACTGGTTTTGATCGGCTCATCTACTTCACTCCTTTTTCATTTGATAAAAGAATACTTTCAGATAGTTCCCTTCGGAAAAATGCTTATCTACCGCAAAATCAGCTGGTAGACGATAACTTTGAATACATTCATAAGCAACGTGTGCTTTCTCTAAGGATGCTTCGATCATTTCTTGAAACTTCCTCGGTGAAAGATTGGCCGCATTCGTTGAGGCGATCAACAAGCCATCAGGCGCTAAAATCGCCAAACTATCAGTGACTAAGTCGCCATAATTTTTCGCAACCGAGAAGACCTTTTTCTTGTTGCGGGCAAAACTCGGCGGATCTAAAACGATCACATCAAAGCGCAAGTCTTTTTTGCTGGCATAATTGAAGTAATTGAAAACATCCATGACATGGATACGCTGGGTATCTGGATCAATGCCGTTGACTGCAAATTGTTCGCGGGTCTTTTCTAGACTGCGTTTTGCCAAATCGACGCTCGTTGTTTGAGCAGCGCCACCGACAGCAGCAGCGACAGAAAACGCCCCCGTATAACTGAACATATTTAAAACCGTCTTGCCAGCTGCCAAGCCATCAACAAGTTGCCCACGAACTTCTTTTTGATCCAAAAAGATGCCCGTCATTAGTCCTTCGTTCAAATACGTCGCATACGTGACGCCATTTTCCTTCACCAGTAAGGGTTCAGGTGCCGTTTTTCCATAGACCCATGCTGATTCAGGCAGCTCAGACGTAAAGCGGATTTTTTCATAAGCCCCTTTGATCTCGGGAAATATTTGACGAAAAGCCGCCACGATCGCTTTTTTATGTTGATAAAGGGTGGCATTGTACCAAGAAAAAACGACATACTCGCCATACAAATCTACTGTAAGTCCCCCCATTTGATCCCCCTCGCCATTAAACAGACGAAAGGCATCTGTCAGGTCATCTTGATAGTAAGCAATGCGTTTGCCTTTTGCTTTCGCAAAGCGTTGCGCAAAGAATGCTTGGTCGATCACTGTTTCTTCAAAGGATACGACCCATCCGATCCCTTTATTTTGTTCCCCAAGATAGCCGACACCTAAGAAATGGTTGGCCTGATCAATAAAGGTGACCCACTCCTTCGTCTCGATTGCTTGTTGAAGATCTTCTCGTTGGATCAACGGATTCTTTTTGCGAAGCTTCGCTGATCCTTGCTTCGTTAGTTTTATTTTCATGTTCATCTGCTCCATTCATTCTCCTTTTTAGTATAGCAAAAAGCGACAGTATTGTCTGTATCCTTGAAAGTAAAGAAATACTTAATTCCGCGTCATGACAAGGAATTCATTTGACACGTCTTTCACAGCCTAGTAAAATGTACTGTGATGTAAAATCGTAATTTACCGGTTATACTGGAAAAAGAGAGGACGATTCCTTTGAAAAAAAATAAAGTATCCACCTTTGTGAATACAAGAATGGGCTTTTTTTTCCTATTAGCCCTATTATTTTGGCTAAAAAATATCTTTGCCTATATGGTGGACTTCCACCTAGGTATTGAAAGCAGCATTCAGTACTTCATCTTATTCATCAATCCGATCGCAACGACTTTGTTGTTGCTGTCGATCGCATTGTACGTAAGAAGAACCAAAGCAGCTTATATCACGATGCTTGTGATCTATTTCTTGATGACTCTGCTGTTGTTCTCTAATGTTTCGTACTATCGAGAATTCACTGACTTTATCACCATCAACACGATGCTCGGTGTAGGAAAAGTAGCAAGTGGTCTAGGAGAAAGCGCAATTCGCTTGTTCCGTCCCTACGATGTGTTGTACTTCATTGACTTTATCGTGCTGATTGCAGCCTTTTCAATGAAAAAAATCAAAATGGACACTCGTCCTGTGCGGGCACGGATGGCTTTTGCGATCTCAACCTTAGCTGTCATGGTCTTTTCTGCCAATCTTTTCTTAGCAGAAGCGGATCGTCCTGAACTGCTTACTCGAACGTTTTCTCGTGACTATTTAGTCAAATACCTTGGGATCAACGCCTTTACGGTTTATGATGGGGTACAAACTTATCAAGCTTCGCAAGTACGTGCCGAAGCGAGTCCCAACGACATGAACGAAGTAGAGAGCTATGTTAAAGAACATTACGCAGAACCAAATGATGATCTGTTCGGTATCGCAAAAGGCAAGAATGTCATTTATATTCACTTAGAAAGTGTTCAGCAATTCTTGATCGATTATAAATTGAAAGATGAAGATGGCGTGGAACATGAAGTCATGCCGTTTATCAATAGTTTATACCATAGCGATAGTACCTTTAGTTTTGATAATTTCTTCCACCAAGTAAAAGCTGGGAAGACCAGTGATGCCGAAACATTATTCGAAAATTCCCTGTTTGGATTGAATCAAGGAGCGTTATTCACTCAACTGGGTGGGAAAAATACCTTTGAGGCAGCTCCAGATATTTTAGGTCAAACGCAAGGCTATACCAGTGCTGTTTTCCACGGAAATACCGGTACCTTCTGGAACCGAAATGAAACCTACAAACGGTTTGGCTATGATTATTTCTTCGACGCATCTTATTATGATGTCAATGATGAAAATTCATTCCAATACGGTCTACATGACAAACCGTTCTTTGAACAATCCGTACAATACTTAGAACGTCTGCAACAACCGTTCTATTCAAAATTCATTGCGGTTTCTAACCACTACCCATATTCTGAATTTACCAATGAAGAAGGCGGCTTCCCGCTAGCGAACACTTCTGATCAAACGATCAATGGCTATTTCGCAACCGCGAATTATTTGGATAAAGCCGTGGAAGAGTTCTTCAATTACTTGAAAGAAAGTGGCTTATACGAAAACTCAGTCATCGTTTTATATGGTGACCATTACGGAATTTCCAATTCTCGTAACCGTAACTTAGCAGAATTGCTTGGAAAAACAAGTTCTACATGGACAAACTTTGACAATGCCTCGTTACAACGTGTGCCTTATATGATTCATATTCCAGGACAATCAAACGGCGGCATCAATCATACGTATGGTGGCCAAGTCGATGCCTTGCCAACCCTATTGCACTTACTGGGTGTGGATACATCAAACTATATCCAATTAGGACAAGATTTATTCTCTGATCAAAACGAACAACTGGTTGCTTTCCGCGATGGCGACTTTGTGACACCAGACTACACCTACTACAGCAGTACATTGTATGACAATCGTACCGGCATGCCGATCAACGATCCATCCGATGAATTGCAAGCCAAAGTCGATGAATGGAAAGCCAAAGTCGACAAGCAACTTTCGGTTTCTGATCAGATCAATAATGGTGACCTTTTACGATTCTACGCGAAAAGCGGTCTAGAAGAAGTTGATCCTTCGACCTATAACTACAAAGACGCCCTTCAGCAAATGATGGACATTGAAAAGAATCTAGGCAGTGATTCAACTAGTGCCTTTTCTCAAAATGGCAATCAATCGACCGTCGATCTGTATCAAACAAAAACCTTCCAAGAATACCAGCAGATGACGGAACAAGATAGCGGCGAGTAAAGTAAGAACAACCAATAATCAATCCAGTAAGGCACCTGCCTTGCTGGATTTTTTTGCACTATTTGATAGGAAAAAGTCGAACTTTCTTGCCACTTTTTTAGCTTCGATATTTTACTACAAGAACTTCATACTTTATTCAAACTCCCCTTTTATACTATGTACTAGGATGAGGTGACTTAGATGAAAACTATACATTTTGCGATTGCCAGCATTTTTTATCATAAAAAAGCCATGGTGCTTTATACGCTTGTATCCTTCTTTGCCGTGATTGGCTTGATCGTGACGTTTGCCTTGATCTATTCGATGGATCAAGTGATCGCTCAAACAAGAGATCTCTTGGCGACAGAAGATCTGCAAACGAAAGTAGCCGAAGAGATCCAACCAGTCACGACAATCTATCATCAACTGTTCTATTTGATTTTTAGTGCCTTTACACTGGTCTTTATTGGCTTTCAAGTTTACTATCAATTATATAAACGCTCGGAATACACAGCTTGGTTAGCAAGTGGCGCCACCACCAGACAATGGGTAGCGATGCAGATCATTGAAATGCTCTTGCCGCTCTTAGCAGCCGCTGTGATCGCCTTTGTCTTATTGCTACTCTTCCAGCCTTATTTCCAGCGGGAATTACTCAGTGGGCATATCATTGCCCTTGATCGAGAGCGTGCTTCTGATAACTTTTGGGAGGCTGTACAAAGTCTTCCTGGACAAGAATTCGCCATTACGATTCCGCAGAATAGTCAAATTCTGGTCCAAAATGTCGATTTGAACAGCACCACTTGGCTTGCTATTTTATTTGAAAGCACACGCCACACACTTGTCGTCTTACTTGCCGCTGTTACCAGTTTTACTGGTTTGATTGCCAGCGGACATAGTCTGTATTGGAGGAAAAAACAATGGAAAAACCAACTCAGCTAACGAAACCAATTGGTTTCTATTATGTTTCGAAAGACAATGAAACAAAAACTTCTGAATTAAGTTTGCTGCTTTCACAAAAAAAAGCCATCTTGATTCGTGCTCAATGGCCTTCCGTTCCCTTTTTATCCGTCATGGACAATGTATCTCTTGCAAATAAAAAAGGGGGCGATTTAGAGGGTGTTCTGCCTTATGTTCAGCTTCCCTTATCGGCTTTGAAAAAAGAGCGGACAGAATTAGGCCCCTTTGAGGAGATCAAAATTCAGCTGCTCTTAGCGTTACTTTCAGAAAGAGAAACCCTTTTAATCGAAAATGTCTTGAGCACGTTAACAACAGAAGAGGTCCAAATCCTGCTACCTTTGTGCCAAGAAATCGCCGAACAATTTGCTGTTGCCATCTATTTGATCCATGAAGACGAATGCTTTGCCCATACGCCCTATACCACTTATCTATAGTTTACATAGCCCTCATACAAAAAGGCTTGCTTGCAAAAGCAAGTCTTTTTGTTTGGGCTGCTGCCAATGAACCGCAAAAAAATCGACCGGCTAAGCGAATTGCTGCCGGTCGATTCCTTATTCTTCATTTAAGTCGATATCTGGAAAAGAGATTTTAAAGGTCGTGCCTTTGCCAAGTTCACTTTCTACACTGATCTTTCCTTTGTGCAGGCGTACGAGCTGTTCAACGATTGATAAGCCTAGACCTGATTCGCCAAATTGACGGTTTTTACGGGACGGATCGACTTTGTAGTAACGATCCCAAATATTTTTGACTTGTTCTTCAGACATACCGATCCCCGTATCACTGATTTCGATAATCGTTTCTAAATAGCCTTTTTCTATTCGGACCCGAATTTCTCCATCTTCCGTAAACTGGATCGCATTTTGTAAAATATTGACCATGATCTGGACGAAACGATCATAATCCGCGTAGACATCGATTGGCTCGGTTGTTTCTAAAATCAGCACATCTTTGGCAATTTCTGCCTTGCTCTCCAGTTGCGTCAACAGATTTTTGATGGTTTGCGTCGCATCAAATTTTTTGATGACCATCGAGATTTGATTGGTCCTGATTTTTTCGTAGTCAAGGTTTTCGTTGACTAATCGAATCAAGCGATTGGTTTCATTTTTCATCAAGCGGATCGCATTGTCTTTTTGATTCTCAGGAATTGCGTTGTACTCTAAGCCCTCCAATAAGCCATTGATGGTCGTCAACGGGGTACGCATCTCATGAGAAGCATCCGCCATAAATTGCCGACGACGTTCTTCTTGCCGTTCAATTTCTTCTTGGGATTCTTTTAAGGATTTCGTCATTAAATTAAAATCTTCGGCTAATTCATCAAATTCATCCCGATTATGCACCGGCAAGAAAATATCAAAATTGCCATTAGTAATTTCTTTGGTTGCTCGTTTCATTCGATTGATCCGTCTTACTTGGAACGTAGCGAAAAGGTAACTGATCAATAATGAGACAACGATCGAGATCAAACAAACTTTAAACAAGTTTTGATTAAAAGCACTGACAAGATTCAAAATACTGCTTGCCGATTGCGAAACCACCATTACACCGTAAAAATCCGTGCGATTGACAGAAAAAGGTATCAACACATAGGAAGTCAGTTCTTTTTCCCCGTATAAATTTGTGGCGGAAGTCAGTTGTAGACGCGCCCCATTTTCTAAGGATTGCCAGTCTTTTTCAGAGATCGGAAAATCAACAGCATGAGCGGTATCTAGTGGATAAATAATGTCATCAGGACTTTTAAAGAAAGCAAAAGAGATATCTTGGTTGCTCAAAATATTCTCAGCCAAACGCAAGGAATACTGTAGATAGCCATCCCGGGTCATATTTTGCTGTAAATATTCTGAATCACTGATTTGCGAAATCGTCGCGACCGACGAAGCATACCCCATTAACTGCTCATAATTCCGTTCTTGTAACGTTTGGCGTGTCATTTGAGTAAACGCAATACCAATCGTCATCAAGATCACGAAGATCACCACGAAAAATGCAATCAGCTGTTGATACAGGTAGCGCATTAAGCAGCACCCGCATCATCAAATTTGTACCCAACGCCCCAGACGGTTTGAATGATCTGTGGCCCCACTTTTTCAATTTTTTGTCTTAGTTTTTTGATGTGTGCATCAACGGTCCGTTCATCGCCAAAGTATTGGTAATCCCAAACCAGTTCTAACAGCTGTTCTCTCGAAAACACTTGTCGCGGTTTTTTCGCTAACGTATAAAGCAAATCAAATTCTTTCGGCGTCAACCCATCGATGGGTTTGCCATTTAAATAGGCTTCCCTTGTTTTTGTGTTCATTTTGAAATGATCGGTGACGATATCAAAGGTGGCATCGGAAGCTTCAGGTGTTGTTTTTTCAACCAATTCACTGCGGCGGTGTAATGCCTTGATCCGTGCAATCAAGGTCAATGGACTAAAGGGTTTCGTCACATAGTCGTCCGCCCCCATCTCTAACCCGATGACTTGGTCGCTTTCTGAATCACGGGCCGTCAACATAATAATAGGAACTGTACTAGAGATTTTACGAATTTCGCGCGCCACCATCATGCCGTCCATGGAAGGAAGATTCAAGTCAAGGGTGATCATATCCCACTTGTCTGGTTCAGCAGCAAAGGCCTCTAGTCCTTCTTTGCCATCGTATTTAAATACTGCTTCCCATCCTTCATTCAAGAAAAACATTTGCATCATTTCAGAAACAGATTCATTGTCTTCAATCATTAATATATTCATTTTCTTCACCTCTATGTTCTTTATCAAATCGTTGCAGATTTTCTTCGATCAGGCCAAAGATCGGCACGATGAACCAAGGGATCACGATCATTTCAACTAGAAAAAAATTGGTCCATTCTTGCCATTTCAAGACAAACCCAATGAGCGCCATGATTCCGCCAAAAAGCAGAAAGAATCGGGCAGATAGTTTTTGGGCCTGTCGCCAATTGCGTTCATTTTGTTTTGCTAGATAGGAACGGTAGCCATAAATAAGGTTCATTTTTTTTGATGGAAAAAGAAAAAAAGTGAGACCAATCAAGAAAAAAATGCTGCCAATTACTAAAAAAATCATCGTTTCACTCCATTCTTCCTATAGTATACTCGAATTTCTTTCTTCTACCAACAACTTCACCGATTATTCATAAAGGTTTGCCTTTTTTTCAATCTTTGATAAGATTGTGAGTGGACTATGACTATAAACCTTAGGAGTAAGATACATGACCTATAAAGCATTAACTTTTTTTGATCTTGACGGTACACTTTTAGATGAACACTCGCAAATCACTTCGGAAATTGCTGAGGCGATGGCGAGGTTGCGAAAAAACCAAGTACTGCCGATCATTGCAACAGGCAGAACCGAACCTGAAGTTACCGCTATTCGTGAAGCAGCTGGTATTACCTCGAACATCGTCATGAACGGTGCTTTTATCCGCATTGATGGCAAAGAAGTTTTTTCCGATACCCTTGAGCCTGAGCTTTGCGCAAGGATGTACCAAGCCGTCAAAGACAATGGCGATGAGCTGTGTTATTACAATGAGAAAGGCTATTGGGCGACTGGTCACACCGAGGAAATGGTTGGTGCATATAACTACGTCCGTAGCCCTCTACCAGAAATCGATCCTCTGCATTATGAAACTGATCGGACCAATATGTTGTTAGTTTTAGGTGTCGGCAACGATGCTTATTATCATGAGCGTTTTCCCGAACTAACTTTTTATCGTAATACGCCCTTTTCAATCGATGTCGTAAAATCCGGGACTTCTAAAGGGACTGGCGTAAAAACCTTGGTAGAATTATTGGGTCTAGAAGATGTACCTACCTTTGGCTTTGGTGACGGCAGCAACGATTTCGCCCTTTTAGAAGCTTGTGACCACAAGATTGCAATGGGAAATGGGATTCAAGAGTTAAAAGAGCTGGCAGACTTCGTGACCTTGAAAAATACCGAAGGCGGGATCGTACACGCCCTGAAACATTTTGACTTAATCTGATTCTTTGCACACGCACGAAAATATGGTATACTAGTGAATGGTAGCGATACCCCTTTTATCAAGGGGATGTTACGGATTCGACAGGCATAGTTGAGCCTGAATTGCGCTTCGTAGGTTACGTCTACGTTAAAACGTTACAGTTAAATATAACTGCTAAAAACGAAAACTCTTACGCTTTAGCTGCCTAAAAACAGTTAGCGTAGATCCTCTCGGCATCGCCCATGTGCTCGAGTAAGGGTCCTATTCTAAGTGGGATACGTTTTATCTTTCCGTCTGTAAGATAAAAAAGAGATCATCAGACTAGCGATACAGACTGCCTGTCACTCGGCAAGCTGTAAAGCGAATCTACAAATGAGTTGACTATGAGCGTAGATTTTTAGGTAGCAATATGTTTGGACGCGGGTTCGACTCCCGCCATCTCCATTTTAAACTGTCAGTAAGTGACACTAAGAGCCAAAACCTTGATTTTACAGGGTTTTGGCTTTTTACTTGTGCCAGTATGTGACACTATTTGACTACCAATCTAAATAGTTTTTTCAAAAGCACGCAAAAAAAATCCCGCCACTCCGAAAAGTGGTGGGCTAGAAGTGATGCCGTCCGCTGGCGTGCTTCCTAAATCCTTCTGTGTCGCCTTCTCTGATTTCTATAGGATATAAAAACAAAGAGAACCTTAGAATAGTCACGTCGCTACAGTGTGATTACGATATTCTAAGTGTTCTCTTTTTTGCCTTAGCCTACTTTTCAAAAAGTTATTTTTTCGTGAGTCTGATAATTTCTGAAATATCGTCAATTTCTAATGCATTAGCGATTCTTTCAATATGTTGAAGGTAAACTTTCTCTCGTTTTCCATTTGCCAGCTTATTAATAATCGAAGGTTCAATATCCGATAAGCGTGCTAACTCTCTTAGAGAAATTCCTCGGCTTTTTACAAGCTCTTTTAAGCCTATTTCTATTCTTCTGTTCATGTGTTCCCCACCTTTTCTGCAAACAGATGTTGTTCCTAGAGACATCATATAGTAAAATAGGATTAAAAGTGGTGTCTATACAAACATCAATAAAATCAGAATGGAGGCGTTACGTTGAAAGAAATAGAAAAGATGGGTATTAAGACGAGTAATAAGCAGCCGGTAAAAGAAATTAGCTACCAGGACATATATGGTTTAGGAGATACTTTGGAGCAATTGAAATCTTGGCAAGAACCACTCGGTGTATTAGAAAAATTTTTCAGTGACAAAAAAAGACCCGTGAATAAGCAGAAAATCATCCGAGATTATCATGCCTGCTCCTTATTATTCCATGTTTTTCTCACAGACTTAGGTAGCTCCCTCGAAAAACTGGAACTCCAGATTGGTGATTTAAAGACTCGAAGAAAAGTTTAATACCAGAACGATAGGTTGAGCTCCTATCAAGGTATAGACTATCGTTCTCTTTGCTAATTGGTTTGATAATTGAAAATGTTTAACAGCTTATTCCCTTAGTTCTTCCCATTTGATATGATGAAAGCATCAAACGAAGGACGTGATTAGATGAAACTAACCTTACTGGCTCCCTCTTTTTCTGTCATCCAAGTAAAGAGTATTGATCCTTCGATACTGAAGATTGTTCCTCTTTTTTTTGCCCATACGTCAGAAGAACTTTCTTTGGTGTTACCAACTGCAAACGTTCCAGCTGAAACGCTAAACAGAGAAGATGGATGGAAAGCGATGAAAATAATTGGTGTGCTGGATTTTAGCTTGATTGGCATTATTGCAAAAATCTCTTCCCTTCTAGCCGAGGAGTCAATCAGTATTTTTGCTGTTTCTACCTTCAATACTGATTATATTTTAATCAAGGAGCATCAGGTAGAACAAGCTCGTACTGTTTTAACCGCCAATGATTATTCTTTTGTCAATTGAGAAAAAACTTTTTCTTCCTTACTACAAGTTACTCTCGATCGCTTTATGAAATACAAAAGAACGACTGAACCAAAGAAGTTCAGTCGTTCTTTTGTATTTCACTTGTCGTTGAAGAAAGATAAGAGTACTGGGTATCCCAAATAAAAGACTTCCCCAAGCTTTCATTTTCCCCAGTACTCTTCATTGCTCGTTGTTAAGATAATCATAATACAAAAATGATTTTTATTCAATAACTATGCTTTAAAAATAAACAAAATGCTATTTTGTGACAATTTATAGGGGTTTCACTTCATTTCTAGCTAATATTCCCTATATCTGTTTATATTCTAAATCGTTACGTGAAGCATCAGTTGATGAGATGCGATCCCTTCGATAGCGATCCTCCTTCTTTTAAAGTTTTGAATTTGAGGAAATTCAGCCTTGTCAATCTCGCATTCCCATGCTAACATGAATATGCAAACGTTAACATTAAAATGCACACGTGAACATTAGTTTGAGGAGGATTTTTAATGGCAAAAATTACAGATGTACAAACAGTGTATTATCGGATACCTCTTCCGGAAATCATGGAAGATGCGAAGCACGGCTTACACACCCACTTTGAAGTGCCTATCGTCAAGATCGTTACTGATGAGGGACGTGAAGGTGTGGGCTATACGTATACTGGTGGCTTCGGTGGCGAATCGATTGCCAAACTGATCGACAAAGAACTAAAAGCAATCCTTTTAGGGAAAGATCCAGCATGTGTGGAGGCCTTGTGGGATCAGATGAACTGGGGCATTCACTATGTTGCCAGAGGCGGTTTAGCGAGTTTCGCCATTGCGGCTTGTGATATTGCCTTATGGGACTTACGCGCGAAAAAAGCACAAGAACCCCTCTACAAACTTTTAGGCGGCGCAAGTAACAAAGTCAAATGCTATGGTGGTGCGATCGATCTAAACTTTTCTCTTGAAAAACTCTTAGCCAATAATCAAAAATATTTAGACATGGGATTAAAAGCGGTCAAAATCAAATTGGGTCAAAAAACACTTGCCGAAGATATTGCTCGAATAAAAGCGGTCAGAGAATTGATTGGTCCCGATGTTGTCTTTATGGTGGATGCCAACATGAGCTGGTCTGTTGAAAAAGCAATCAAAGCCGCCAAACTGATAGCGCCTTATGACATTTTGTTCCTTGAAGAACCAACAATCCCCGAAGATTACGAAGGCTACGCTCGTATCGCTAAAGAAGGGCAAATTGCGGTCGCAGGCGGGGAAAACTTGCGCACCCCTATTGAGTTTGCTCATATGATCAAATATGGCAATGTCGATTTTCCACAACCCGACGCTTCCAATTGCGGTGGGATCACCGGATGGTTGAAAATTGCTACCTTAACACAAACAAGTAACTTATCTGTTTCTACACATGGCATGCAGGAATTACACGTCAGTCTACTGGCGGCGATGCCTAATGCTGGGTATCTTGAAATGCACAGTTTTCCAATCGATCAATACACCACGAGACCATTAGTGATCGATCCATCCGATGGCCGTGCGATTGCACCAGAAGAACCAGGGATTGGTGTCATATTTGACTGGGAGAAACTTGCTCCTCATAAACAACCCTTTTAACTGAAAACCCACGATTATTTCCTTTAGGATTAGGAAATAATCGTGGGTTTTTATTACAGAATCAATGGCTTTTCTTCAAATGGAAGCCACCGTTCATCAATAAGGGAACGATACCAAGCGGCTGATTTTTTTAATGACCGGGTCCGTTCTTCATTTAACTCAATTCGGACGAGACCATAGCGGTTCTTAAATGCATTCATAGGTGAAACACAATCGGTAAATGCCCAAAGCATATAGCCTTCGCAGTTGGCGCCTTCCTCGACGGCTTTTAGCAGCCAGTAAAGATGTTCGGTAATAAACTGAATCCGATAATCATCTTGGACTTGACCTGTGGCATCCATATACTGTTCTTCATTTTCCCGCCCCATACCATTTTCAGTGATCAGCCATGGAATATTGCCATAATTCTCTTTAAGATAATTAGCCATATCGTACATGACCTTCGGATAGATTTCCCAGCCACGAGAGTTATTCATTTGTTTTCCTGGCAAATCAAAGGTCTCATAAAACATTTCTGGATGAAATGGTGTATCCGAATGCCATTGATATCGTGGTGCCCGCACGCGTTTCGGGTAGTACTGATTGACACCTAAGAAATCCACCGTATGGGTGCGGATCGTTTCCAGATCTTCTTCTGTCGGATCAAAGTAGATGCCATAGGTTTGGCAAAGTGTGATAAGTTCCTCTGGATAATGACCTTTGACCATTGGATCAAAAAAGATCCGGTTGAAAAAGAGATCATACATTTTTTGCGCTTTTTGATCCTCCGGTGAGGAAGAGCGTGCGTAAACCATTTCTGGATTCAGCACACAACCGATGCGCCCCTCATAGCCTTTTTCATGATAGGCAGCCACTGCTTGGGCGGATGCCAATACTTTGTGATAGTTCCAAAGCATCCATTTTTTCGTATTTTGTTCATGGGGCCAGCGAATCGCGTCAAGATAACAACGGGTTTGAATAACGATCGGCTCATTGAAGGTGAACCACTGTTTGACTCGATCACCGTAACGTTCGAAGGCAATCTCGGCATAACGGGTATATAGATCGACCACTTTACGCGAGCTCCAACCATCATAGGCATCCATCAAACTAGCTGGCAGTTCATAATGTTCCAAACAAAGCATCGGTTCGACACCAGCCGCAAGCAATTGGTCGATAAGCTGATCGATATGAGCAGCATAGTCTTCATCAACGATCAGCTGCTCATGATCGGTAAAGAAGCGCGCCCAGTTGATCGATGTTCGATAATGGGTCAAATGAACCTCCTGCATCAGTTGAACATCCTCTGAAAACTTTTCCATAAAATTCGTCGCAACAGCAGGCCCGTAGCCATTATGCCAGACAAAGCGTTCTTCTTTGTACCAGCGATCGAGATACGAATCTTGCCCTTCTTTCTTTCCCTGCCAGCCTTCTGTCTGCCAAGCAGACGAAGCAGCCCCTAAAATAAATGTTTCAGGTATTTTTACCATTTTTTCAAAACTCCTTTATGCAACTTCATTGGTCGTACGATTCATTACCAAAACAAAAGGTAGATAGATCAAAATCGCCACGACAATACAGATCACTTGCGTGATCACAGCCCCGATATCTCCGGCAGTAGCTAGATAAGCATTGACGATCGGTGGCATCGGCCATGGGACCATTACCACCGCTTTAGCGGCAAAGCCTAGACTTGTCGCCACGTATCCAATCGTTCCTGTTACTAACGGTGTGAGGATAAAAGGAATCGCCAAAATGGGATTCAGCATGATCGGCATTCCGAAGATCACCGGCTCATTGATATTGAAAATTCCAGGTGCTAATGACAATTTAGTGATTTGACGCATGTCCTCCCGTTTACCGACGATCAAAATCGCAATCAGCAAACCAATCGTCACGCCAGAGCCGCCCATACTCATATACATATCCCAAAACGGCATCGTAATGATATTGGGTACTTCTTTCCCAGCTTCAAAAGCTTCCGTGTTGACGGCGATCGCTGCCAGCAACAATGGTTCTCGAATGGGTTTGACCATCTGGTTCCCATGAATCCCGATGACCCAAAAGACTTGTGCGATAAACATCAACAACAAGATGCCTGGTAAGCCTTGGACGATTCCTTCCAGTGGTCGTTGGACGACATTGTAGATGATATCGTAGGCATACATCCCTGTGAGTGCTTTGATAGCAAAACCAGCGGTGGCGATGATGGTCACGGTGAAAATCGTTGGAAACAATGCCGAAAAACTTGCCGAAACATTCCCTGGAACACTATCAGGCATCGTGATCTGCAGCCGTTTTTGTCTTCCTAACCACGCATAAAGCTCGATGGAAACGATCGCAACGAACATGCCTAAAAATAGGCCTTTCGTGTCAGTATATTGCTTAGCCAGCACGTTTTCGGCAACCACCGTCGCATCTTCGTGCAAAAATTCAAAGATCATTGGATTAACAGAAAGATAAGACATCACGGCGATGATTCCTGGAAAGACCCCAGAAATCTTATTTAATTTTGCTAGCTCAATCCCAATCAGGAACACTGCATAGATCGTTAAGAAACTCAACGTCACATAACTGACCGCAGATGAGATCGGTTTTAAACTTTCTAAGAAGCGCAGTGCCTCGATTTGTGCCAATCCATTTTCAGCATCAAAAACCATTGCTGAAAACAAAGTACCAAATGCCCCGGTAATTATTACTGGAATCAAAGCAGCAAAGGCATTTTTAATGACCATGATGTAGCGTAAATTGTTGATCCTGTTGGCAAATTTTCCCAAAACGTCAGCGAGTCGATCCATAAATCCTTGCATAAAACTCCCTCCTATACCCTATTCTTCAATTGACAGAAAACGATTACATTACAAATGTAATTCATTTCTTGAAGAATGTAAACGCAGGAAAAGCCTTTAAAACAGGGTATGTAAAGCTCCACGTTTACATACTTCGTTTTATCACTTATTATTATTTTGAGGTGAAGCAAATGGCGAACTACCATGACATCGCTGCCGATTTACGGAGCAAAATCAATCACGGGTTTTACGAAGAAGAGAAAAAATTGCCGAAGCAATCCGAACTGGCTGCGGATTATCAAACGAGCCGCGTGACGATTCAAAAAGCATTGAATATTTTACAAATGGAAGGCATTATTTACGGTAAAAAAGGCACGGGTACGTTTATCAGCGATTCCTATTCAACCTTCGATTACAACGCCAAGATCAATCGCGGGCTGACCAAGCGCCTTGGAGAAACAGGAAAGATCACCAGCAAGATCATTTCTTTTGCCATTCTTTTTCCCGATGAGAAAGAACAAGAAAAACTAAACATTCGCAGTGACCAGCAAATTTATGATATCGTTCGTTTGCGTCTATTTGACGATATACCCGTTGTTTTAGAATATACCATCATGCCGCTTCATGTCATTCCTGGCATTACCGAAGAAGTCTTAGCCTCTTCCGTCTATAGCTACATCACGAACCAACTCCACTCCTCGATTGGAACATCTGTCCGTCGTATCAAAGCGGATCGTGCAGACACCTACGACCAGCAATACTTAGCTTGTGCTGCCACCGATCCCATTTTAGAAGTGGAACAAACGGTTTACCTCGGCGATGGGACGCCTTTTGAATTTTCCCAATCACGGCACCGCTATGATATGGGGGATTTTATTGTTGTAAATAATTAATACGCTGCGTATCGATCCTCACTCAGAGGCACTCGATACGCAGCGTATTTTACTTAAAATACTGCTGATAGACTGTTTGACCAATTTCTCTTAGCCAACTGATCCCTCGGCCACTACCGGCTTTATCATAGGAAAATGCCGCAATGATGATCGTCGTTTCATTGGCTTGTAAATATGCTACATCGTGTTCGATGCGGTCAAGACGACCTGTCTTATTAAAAATGCGGCAAGAAGGCTGCGCAGTTTCAGCAAAATTCCCCGCTAATCCATCTTGAAATTGCTGCTGATTTAAAGGTGAAAATCCTAGTGCAGCTTCTTCTCGTTCCACACACCTTAGTAGCAGTTTGGCAGCCACCGAGGGTGTCAAGCGGTTCTCTTTGTCTTTGATCGGTCGCATCATATACCGTTCAAATTGGATCTCCGGCTCCTGAATCCATGCCTGAAGCGTGGGCAACCCTACTAAGTCCAATAGTACATTGGTCGCAGTATTATCAGATACGGCGATCATTGCCGTGAGAAGTTCACTGATGGTCCAACCTTTCTTTTGAGGAAAAAGACGGATCACCCCAGCACCCCCTGTCAGATCAACAGGGCTCACACAAATTACCTGTTGGGGATCGATCTTTTTTTCGATGATTTGTTCAAGATAATACGCGTACAAAACAAGCTTACTAATACTCGCTGCCGAAAACGACTTTTGACCCTGATAGTCAACAAGACATTCCGTTAGCGTACCGATCCATACCCCCATTTCCAACGTTGCCTGGTAGTTTTTTAGAATAGGATCAATTGCTACACGCAAGTCATCTTTTCCCATCAAATGCCCCTTTCCTTACGATCATGAAAAGAATGTTCATGAGTATTCCTGTGATTCATTCGGCTGGTTTTGCCAATAACGCGCCACAACTGCGAGTTCTGGTTCATAATTAGAGCCAGTGATTTTTGTTTTCATGACCCGTGACCCAGGTGTTCTTGAATGAATCATTTCGTCATCCCCCAAATATAGACCGACATGATGGACTTCGCCTTTTCCTTCTTCATAAGCAAACAACAGCAGATCCCCTGGTTGTGCCTGACTGTAAGGTACGATGTTTGCTTGTTGTGCTTGCTCGATCGTATCTCGGGGGATTAAAATACCATGAAGTCGATGCAGCGAATACATGAATCCAGAACAGTCAAAGCCACTGCCGCTAATGCCTGCCCAGACATAGGGCTGGTTTATAAATTGTTCTGCCAAGGCTATTATTTTTTCTGGGAGCTTTGCCCATGTGTCCGATAGGACGTGAGCAAAAGCTTTAGCGATCGTTGCTGGTCCATTAGGCGTAGCCACTTGATAGGAATCTGCGGTTTCCCCAACAAGTGGTAAAACTGTTCCAAAAGAAACAAGTCGTGTGGTCGAGTCAAAAACAAGCACGGCTTCTTTTGCAATCACACCAATCCTTCTTTTGGCTGTTGCATAGTCTGGTGACAATGGCTTCAATACCTCGTTCGGCAGATAACCCGGATACCCGAGTGGGTGTTTATTGCTTATTTGATCCAAGACGATCACATGGGACCAACCATCCGTTTGGGCGATGACTTCTACAATCGTCCCATATAATACTTCGGAGTCCACTAAGCTTTCCTGATAAAGCCGCATCGTATCTTCATCAGTCAAAAAAGTGTGCAGTGCTTCTAAAGGAAATGCTTTGATTTTTGCTAGTACTTTGTTTTCTTTGGGTTCCTTCCATAAGAAGGAAGAGCCAGCCTGAACAATTTGTTTCATCTTTGCTCCTCTCATAACTGTTTATTCGTTGATTCCTAGTCCGATGCGTTCGGTGACGCTCAAGCTTCCTGGACGCTGAAGAATCCCTTGCATTTCAGGGGAAGTCGTTTGGGTCTCCCACATAAAAGGAACATCCAGATCATAAAATTGGACATCCGCCATCCCCAAGGCAAAATGGGCGGCTGCAGCCATTCCCCCATACCCTTCAATCATCGAACCGACCATCACCGGCATTTGATGCTCTTTTGCCAATTGATAAATTTTTTGTCCCTCTTTGATCCCGCCGCTTTTCATCAATTTAATGTTCATATAATCGCAGCAGTTTTCAGCAATCAAACGTTTGGCATCCTCATAGGAAAAAAGACTTTCGTCTGCCATGATCGGAATCGTCGTCCGAGCAGTCACATAGCTGAGTCCAGCAAAATCATTGGCTTTGACGGGTTGCTCAACAAACTCGATCGGAATGTCTTGCCATTGGTCTAAAATCTGCACCGCTTCTTCTTTGGTCCAGCCTTGATTGGCATCAATTCGAAAGGGGATCTTTCCTGCCAAGCGTTCATTGATGCAGCGAATTTTCGCAACCTCCTCTTCGATCGCGCCTACTCCTAGTTTGATTTTCAAGGAGCGAAATCCCGCCTGGACTTTCGCTTTGGCATCATGCAGCATCTGTTCCTGTGAACCAACACTGATCGTATAGTCGGTTGTCAGTGTATTGGCAGAACCACCTAAATAGCGGTAAAGAGGCAAGTTTGCCGCTTTTGCCAGTGCATCATGCAACGCGATATCAATCGCCGCTTTAGGGCTCGTATGATGCTGGATCAACGCATGAAGCTCATCCATTACCAGCAATTGGGCATCTACCTTTCTTCCTAACAGGAACGGGGTAAAGACAGTTTCGATATCTGTTAAAATACTTTCTTTTGTATCACCGGTGATCACTTCGGTAGGTGCTGCTTCTCCGATGCCAACGATCCCATTGTCAAAAGAAAGCAGCACTCGAATCACTTCGACGGCGTGCACTTCTCTGAGCGCCGTTTTAAAGGGTGCATTCAGCTGGATCGGAATTAGCTTCGTTTCAACTGCTGTGATTTTCATTCGTGTTCCTCCCAAAAGGAAAAGCCGTTCTTATCTAGCTGGAATGAATGATTCCTCTTCACTGCTAGATAAAGAACGGCTTTATTCCTTGCTCTAGTTGCTGAACGCTTGGCGTTCCTCTTTTCTGCAGTACTGTTTGACTACGTCAGTCGGTAGATGTATGAAAGAATTGTTTTTTTTTACTTATTCTTCGACAAACACATTTTTATAATCATAGGCAGCACCGACACTATGAACGATGAGGCCTTTGATCTTAGGCGACCGCAGATGTGCTTCTGCACTTTGGAAAAGCGGTATAACGCCCAAATCTTCATTTAAGATTTTTTCTGCTTCCACCATATTTTCCCAACGGGCTTCTGGGTCGTTGGCATTTTCATTGGAGGCTTGTTCGATCAATTGGTCGTAGTCATCATTTAGCCATTTCCCACGATTGTAGGAACTGTCTTTTTTGAACAATTCCAAAAAGTTGATTGGATCTGCATAGTCCCCGATCCAATTGTTCATGACCATCTCAAAATCGCCGCTATTGGAACGATCCAAACGAACAGAAAAAGGAACGTTTGTGACTTCGACAGTCAATCCATCCAGTGTTTGCTGCAAGGTTCCTTGAATGTATTCCGCCATTTTTTTCGATTGGTCGGTATCTGAGGTCAGCAGCTCGAAAGACAACGTATCGATCCCCAGCTCAGCTTTGGCCTTTTCCCAATACTCTTGGGCTTTTTCTTCGTCATAGTCTAACGTCGTTGCCGCATCCTCAACAAAGTCAGCTTTTGTCTCTGGATTGAAAGCTAGGTCAGAAGGAACAAAACCGACAGCCGGTAATGAGCCGTTGCCTAAAATATTCTCAACGATTTGTTGCCGATTCATGCTATAAGAAATGGCTTGCCGCAAATTTGCATTTCGAAAAGGCGAATCTTCTGGTGCTTGATTCATTTCTAAATACTGAGTGGTTGCACTAGGCTGAACAATGTAATCAGGATGATTCACATTCTGCATCGCCAATTCACCGCTTAAAATAATGTCATCGGCTTGTCCGCTTTCGTACAAGTTATAAGCAGTCGATGAGTCTTTCACGACATCGAAATTAACTGTTTCAAGTTTGACTGAATCGGCATCCCAATAATCCGGATTTTTTTCCAATGACCACTGGATATCGGTGCCTGGGCCAGCATAATTGGTCAATAGGAATGGTCCATTGTACGCCGCGTTTTCACTTGTTAAGGCGTATTGATCACCAAATTCCTCCACGACACGTTCGTTTTGTGGGAAGAAGGTTGGAAAAGCCAGTAAAGATAAAAAGTAAGGTGTTGGTTTTTCTAACGTGATTTTCAACTCATGATCATTGACTGCTTCGATCCCTAACTCGCTTTTATCTAGCGTCCCATCTGAAATAGCGGCAGCGTTTTTAACGGGTGCCAGCATATAGGCATAATTGGAAGCAGTGGCTGGATCAACTGTTCGCTGCCAACTAAAAACATAATCAGCCGCAGTAACTGAATCGCCATTGGACCATTTTGCCTCTTCCCGCAGTGAAATGGTGTAGGTCAGCCCATCTTCACTGACTTCAGCTTCTTCACTTGCCCCGGCAATCACTGGAACATTGTTCTCATCCAAGCGATAAAGGCCTTCATAAGCATTGTTCAGAGTAATAAAGCTATAAGAGTCGGTTGCTAAAGAAATATCGGCACTGCCCATCTCCGCCGAAAATTGCACATTGATCACTTGCTCTGCGGAAGAAGCTGCTGATGAATCCGTCTCGTTTTCTTGATTGCCATTTTGACAAGCTACTAAAAAAAAGCTGCTTAGTAACACAAGCGATACTGCATATTTGCTGCGTTTCCCCATTTCTACTCATCCCCTTCTAACATTCAGATAATTCAAAAAATTCTGTTTGTTGTACCGAGTTTACCGCATGTTTATGCAGCCTGTCAATTTAACACGACCAAAAAATGTAAGAGGTTACATAGTTGTGTCAGAAGTTCTCTTCTGAATGTTAAAATTAGAAAAGAGCGACTTTATGCTAAATATCGTTGAAAGGAGTAGTTCCAAGAAACCACACAAAAAAGTTCTGATCTCCTAGCGATCAGAACTTTGGCTGCTCTCTTATACATCATTTCGAAGAAAAATGGATAAAAAAACTCCCACTATTTTCCTAACATTTCGCAAAAAAAAAGAAGACACAAATTTTGTCTTCATAGTGCTTTCTCAGAACCTTCCCACTTTTTCGGCTTTCACCTCAAGGAACAAAAGAAATCTCCTCAGAAAGTAAAATAAACGTATCTATTTTAAAAAGAGAGTGGTACACTAAACAAACGAAGAGTACTGCACGTGAGAAAAGAAAGACTTCCCCAAGTATCCATTTTCTCCAATACTCTTCGGACTCTTCAGTACGTATATTAATTATACGTACTTTTTTCATTTGTTCAAGGCTTTTGAGGAATTTGATCAAAAAATGACTATCGATAAAAAGATTACAAGATTCCATAGCTAATTGACAATCATTCTCAATTAGCGCTATACTAAACCAAATCGTCCCGAGTCAAAGGAGGAATTTCATGTATATCCGTACCGTTGCGTTTGAAGTCATTCCAGAAGGAAAAGAACTCTTTCTTGCTAAAATGAAAAAAGATACCGCCTCAATGAAAACATTTGCTGGCTGTCACTCTGCTGAAGCATGGTTTTCAGAATCAAAAGACAGCCTCGTTTTCCAGTTGGTGTCAAAATGGTCTGAGAAAAAAGCCTTTCAAGCTTGGTTAAAACGTCCCGAACATTTGCAAAAGCACCGAGAGGCGTATCGAGCAGAAAAAGAAGGAACTGCAAAACCGAAACTTGTTTTGTCCAAGACCGGTCAAGAATTTGTCTTGATCGATGAAGAGGCTACTCCTAGTTAAACTATAAGAGCGATCCACCAAAGCAGATTGATTTAGCTATGGTGGATCGCTTTCTTGTTCAGTGCCTCTCTTTTCTACTCCACCGTTCGCTCGTTCAAGGTTCTTCCTTGCTGATCTTTTAATTGTAGCCAACCATTGGTGCCCCCATAGTAAAGAAACATTCCTACCTCGTTGACACTTTTTAATACAACGTCTTCAATCGTGTGTCCCTCTTTGATCGCCGCTTGGTTTTCTTGCCGAATTTTTTCCGCTAAACGAGCAGAAAAACCAACCGATCCGTCTTTATTCAAGGGAATCTCTTGACTCAAAATTGCGCCTTTTTCAATTCGAACCTCGTTGCGTTTTTGCCAATAGACCCTTGCTTTACTTCCTTGATAGTCAACCATGAAGGGTTCATCTTGTAATTCTTTTGACCATTTGTGTCTTGGTTTGCCCCCTTTTTTTGCCTCTTTTGTCGTCTTTTTGCTCGTAGATCCATAGCCAAGAAAATCGATAAATCGATCAAATGGTTTTGCGCTAGCAGCAATGGTTTGCTGCAACTCTTGTGGGATGCCGATGGATGCTTTGGACCCATTGGTTAACTGATATTGTTCTTGATAATAGGCTACTAAGTAAGGAGCCATGATCTCCCAAGGTGGTGTGAGGATCATCAAGCGGTCGTATTCTAACTGGTCGTCAAAGGTTTTATCGTCTGCTACTGAGAAAATTTGGCCGTCTTTGATAAAAAATAGCACAGTATTTTCTTTGACTTGCGCTAAACTTCCCTTAACAATTTGCAGTTGGCCTGCTTCATTCGGCCATTCAAAAAGCAACTGCTGTTCCTCAACCATCGTCTTTTTTAGTTCCATCCTATTCCCTGCTTTCTGTTGTTTTCTCGCCTATTATAGCACTTCTTTTGCTAGGTACCTGAGTCTAAGAATCAAAAAAGAGACTGCTTCTGAGAAACAGTCTTTTTTTAAGGGAATTGGTTTACATGCATGGTTTCATTTTATTTTGATTGGGTGATTACCAATGGATCAGCTAAAAAAGCATTCAACTAGCGCTGGTTGATAGATCTCATTGTATTTTGCAACTACTCGTCCGCAACGTTCTTCGATATCTTCATGATCGATCCCATCGTAGCGGATCACATTTAATACGACACACCGTTCCATTTTTCTGACCACTTCACCGATCACGCGGCTTTGTAAGCCGACTGGTTTACATTCATATGCTTTACCTAATACAATTGTTTCTGCTTCCATAATTCTCTCCTTAAAAACTCGTTTTTCTAATTGTATTATCATATTATCATCTAATTTTAATTAAATAAAGTAATATGCCCTTCATTTTTAAATAATAACTAAAAAAAGCGTTCATTATTCAATGAACGCCCCACTTAAAAACATTATGTTGTTTTATAGTTAAAATTAAAAAACAAGTACTTTATTGACGTCTTGCTACCAATAAAGCAGCAAATTCTTCCAGATATTTCTGATCGATCGCATCATAGCTGTTCGTTTTTCCACTATCGATATCCAGCACTCCAAGCAACTGATCATCAACCACCATGGGAACTACGATTTCAGACATCGCTGCTGAGTCACAAGAAATATAATTTTCATGTTCTTTGACATTGGGTACGATCAATGTGGTTTTTTTCTCCGCTGATTCCCCACAAACCCCTTTGCCTAATGTGATTCTGGTGCAAGAGACTCTTCCTTGGAATGGACCTAAAATCAGCTCGCCTTCTTCAAACAAATAATAGCCGGCAAACACTGTATCTTCCAATGTTTCATTCAGTAAAGCAGAAGAGTTGGCTAGGTTGGCGATCCAATTACTCTCCGCTTCTAGCAACCCTTTTAATTGCAGAAGCATCAATTCATACGCTTCGATTTTTTTATTCATTTTATCACCTCTGTCCTTGATTATAAGCAAAGACAGAGGATTTGTCTTGTCTAAATTATTGGGTATTGGAAACAAAAATTGTGAAAAAAGATGTTGCCTGAAACAGTCTACTTGCCAACCTATGCAGCTATCGATTCTGATCGATTGGGTCAATCATTTGTTGAACCTACTCTGCATCAATCACAGTAAAACGAGTATTTTCATGTTGCACTGTTTCAATTTCATCAAGAATTGCTTTGGCTAACGTACCGCTGGAAGTTACTGATTTCTTTTGGTCGTTGAAAAGCAAGTGATCTTTGCCTAAAATCGCTGGTTTAGCTGGTCCCTCTTGAAATAGATTTCCTGGAGAAATCCCGACCCAATGAACATTTTTGACGGTTTCTAAAAAGAGATATTCATCTAACTGATTTTCTGGGATCGCGATCCAGCTTTCACTTCCTGGGGCTTTTTTCAATTCGGTAAGATTGCGTTCACCCGCTTCATTGAACAAGCTGCCAGCTCCTAAAATGAAGAACAAGCGCGTGTTCTTTTCTCGAAACAAATGAACCAATTTTGCTGCCAGATCCACATGCAAGTACGCTTGGTCAGGACTTGTCGCAAACGCATCGACCAACACATCAAATCCGTCGAGGTCTTCTTCTGTTAACGAAAAAGCATCTTTTGTAAGTGTTTTGACTGTATCACCAAATTGTTCTTTGGCTTTAACTTCATTTCTAACAATAGCAGTCACTTCATGTCCTCGCTGTACTGCTTCTTGATAAATAGCTGAACCTGCATTTCCTGTTGCGCCAATAACACCGATTTTCATGATAATCATCCTTCCTCATCTTTTGTTTGACTAAAATAGTTGTTACTAATCAAGTTACAACTAGAGTATAAAAGAAACTTTCTTTCCTGTCAAGAAATTGCTTAGCAGGTGAAAGTTCTTTTTACTGTGTTGTGTCCGTTCAATCTACTTGATCGGCCTCTCCTTGAATGCCTTCAATGATTGATTGCAGCGAGATGGCGCTCATCTCTTGCTCGATTTTCTTTTGCAGCACATCATAGGTTTCTTCTAATACCGCTTGGATATTCCCCCCAATTAAGCAGTTGGGGTTGGTTTTTTTGTCTGCATGTAAAAGATGGTGATCTTTTTCAACACTCGCATAAATGTCTAACAAAGAAATCTCATTTGGTTCCTTCGTTAGTTTAGGGTTTGGTTTTCCTCTTTGGCTTTCGATCAATCCAGCAACCCGTAAATCACTCATAATCCGGCGAACATAAGCAGGATTCGTTTCAACGCTCTGGGCGATCCGATCACTTGATAAATCAGTTCCTTTAAAGAGGTGGATGTAAGCGAGGATGTGAATGGCGTCGCTGTATTTGGTTGAATATTTCACTTCGTCTCCACTCCTTTTTCTTGTATCATACCTCTTTTTTAGCATTTAGACAAAGGGGACTGATCAATCTTACAAAACTCAAGAATCCCGTCAAGAAAAAGCAGCCCTCAAAAAGTTAGTACAAAAGCCTAACTTCTTGAGGGAACTGCATCCTGAACCACTTTTTTACTTTTTATTTAAACAATCACTTTGCTAATAGCCATTCATCCATGCAGATTCAAGCTGATTGCCGTCGGGATCAACGATTTCATAGCCGACCATCATATCCTCTGGAATCCCCATATCAACTTGGAACGATTGGCCACCATTTGCTTCTGCAATCTTTGCAAAATTCTTCGCTTCTTCTGGCGTATCAAAGCTAAACGCGATCAATGCACTACTCGTGTTCTTCGTATCCCCAATACGTCTGCCATTCAGAAACTGTTGATAAAACTCATGTTCTAACAACATTATCCAAATCGATTCACTCCAAACCATTCCGCTGCTAGTCTCGTTTGAGAACTCTTCATTTTTGACAAATCCCAACGCTTCATAAAAGGAGGTTGCACGTTTGATATCAGTGACAGGCAAATTTATAAACACCATTTTATTCGCCATTTTCTTGCCTCTTTTCTTTGATAAGTTGTATTGATGAATCCGCTCTCATTATAGCATCTATCGTTGGATTCACAAAAACATCAGACCTTATCCTACGCCGTTGGTTTCTATCAGCTCATTCAAAACTCGTTTTTCCAAGCAAAAAAACCTTTTCATGAAAGGCCTTTTGCTTTTATCATCTATGGAAAAGTAACCAGATACGCATCACATAGAAGTCATTTTTTCGCTAATCAATTCAACTGCAAGCTGATCTGTTTTTTTCAATACTTAAAGCTCAAGTCTTGAATCGATCACGGTAGCTTTCCCACGATAAATTTTCCGATACTCTTTTGGCGTATAAGTAGTTGCTTTTTTAAATTTCTTACTAAAATAATTTGGATCATTGAATCCTGCTCTGACAGAGATTTCACTGATTGATCGATCACTTGTTGATAGTTCTTTTTTGGCAACTTCAATACGATAAATCATCAAGTACAAAGAAAAGGTCATTCCTAATGTATTCTTGATCAAACGACTGGTGTGATACCGGCTTAAATGCAGGTGATCTGCTAAAGTATCTAACGTAATATGTTCTCTATAATTTTCATGAATATAGCGCAATATCTTATGTCTTAAAGAAAGCGAAGGAGAAGCCTCATTATTTTTCTCGATGTGTAGCAAGGAAATCTGATTGATGGATTGAATTCCCCGATCCAATGCATAAACAAAATCATTTGTGATCGGTTCGACCAAGTAATCAATCAAGCCGTAACGCAACGCTTTTTGAGCGATAGCAAAACTTTCTACAGCAGAATACAAAATTGCTTTTGCATTAGGGCAAAATGAAAGCAATACTTTATATAATTCAAAAGAGTCCTCTTCGCCATCCGCATTAATCACTGCAATTTCAACCGGCTGCTCAAGACAGGTACGCTGAAGCGCTTTTTTTGAACAAACCGTCGGAAGCAAGATGACATTCGGAAAATGACGATCGATCAAACGAATCATATCGTTAACTGCTCCATGCTCTTTGCTATCAATGATCAATAAGTTACACACGAAATCTTCTCCTTCGTTTAAAATTCACCCGTTGGTTTTTCTATTTATTTCTCTTGAAAATCAATGACCATTCGCCCTTTGATTTTTCCTGAAAGCATTTCATCAAAAATATCATTGATCTCTTCTAACTGACGCATGACAACTTTAGGAACGACTTTTCCTTCAGCTGCGAATTGGAAAGCTTCTGCTAAATCAGTCCGTGTTCCAACAAGGGAACCGACGATTTTAATACCGTCCAATACAAGTCGAGGAATGTTCAAGTCCATGCTTTCTGGTGGAAGACCAACCGCTACAATCGTACCGCCCGCACGAACGGCATCGACAGCAGAATTGAAGGCTGCTTTTGAAACAGCTGTTACTACAGCTGCATGTGCGCCGCCGGTTGCTTCTTGAATGATTTTTGCCGCATCTTCTTTCGCAGGATTGATCACAAGGTCAGCGCCATGATCTTTTGCAAAGTCCAATTGTTTCTCGTTGATATCAATCCCAATCACTTTTGCATTAAAGACATTTTTTGCATATTGCAAGGCTAGGTTTCCTAATCCTCCTAAACCATAGATCGCGATCCATTGACCTGGTTTAATGTCAGAAACTTTTACCGCTTTATATGTGGTTACACCTGCACAAGTAATGCTGCTGGCTTCAGCAGAACCTAAGCCCTCTGGTACCTTCACTGCATAGTCAGCTACAACGATACACTCTTCAGCCATACCGCCATCTACAGAATATCCGGCGTTTCTAACGGAACGGCATAATGATTCATTCCCGTTCACACAGTATTCGCATGATCCACAGCTTTCATATAACCAAGCGACACTTGCACGGTCACCGATTGCTAGAGAAGTAACATCATCACCGATCGCGACCACTTTACCGATTCCCTCGTGACCGAGTACGATTCCAGATGCATCTCCGAAGTCACCATCTTTTACATGCAAGTCCGTATGGCAGACACCACAACACTCCATTTTCAATAATGCTTCATTCGGACGAAGCGCTCTCAATTCTTTTTCCTCAATTTTTACAACCTTATCGTTTGATACTACAGCTGCTTTCATAAAGACACCTCTTTCAATTCATTTAAATAAAGAACTTCCTTTTATTTGTGAAGTAATTAACTAACACGAAGAGGTCAGCAATAGCTAGATAAAAGAAAGTTCCCTATCGAGAAGGTTACCATAGAAACCATCAAAAAAAGGGGAATATATTGCTTTTTTTCTGTAATCATTTATGAGAAAAAAATAATGAAATAATTCAAGTTTTTTTCTTATATTTCAAATTCAATAAACTACAAGGACTAAAAAAGCGAAAAAAACCATCATATAAATAACAAAAGTTTTAATAAAACCTATCAAGAGGAAATTACATAAACATGTAATCTTGGTCTTCACTGTTATTCTCTAATCCTTTTTTTATCAATTCGGTGATTTGCGATTTATTTTCTTTCAGCGCTGAATGTCATATTGGTATTTAACGTGATGTCCCTCATCAGTGTTTTTCTAACAATTTTCACTCCCTTTTTCTCCTTCTCTGCACATAAAAGCAACTAGTGCTGAAAGGTGATCGATCAAACAATCGACAACCTGCAATCTGTCACTATCGGATAGCCGATAAATGTCCACAAAAAGTTTCAGTCGATGGCATTGTGTTTTACTCAGACGACTGTTCCCATCAAAATACAAGGGTACCCAGCGGTATGCAGCAATGATCCCCTCCTGTTCTTATAGTCGTTTCATGATTTTATCACAACGAATAGAAAGTTTTTTTCACCTCAGACAAAAGAAAAAAGCCCTTGAAATCAAGGGCTTTTGCTTCATCTGATAATAAATGATTAACGACGAATTTCTTTGATACGAGCTGCTTTTCCGTGTAATGCACGTAAGTAGTACAATTTTGCACGACGTACTTTACCGTAACGAACAACTTCGATTTGTGCAACACGTGGTGTGTGCAATGGGAAGGTACGTTCAACACCTACACCGTTTGATACTTTACGAACTGTATAAGTTTCGCTGATACCAGCACCGCGGCGTTTGATGACAACACCTTCAAATAACTGGATACGTTCGCGAGTTCCTTCGACAACTTTCGCGTGAACGCGAACAGTGTCCCCAGGACGGAAAGCTGGGATGTCAGTACGTAATTGTTCTTGAGTTAGTTCTTGAATCAATGGATTCATGTTTATCATTCTCCTTATTCCCAAACATTCTTAAAGCATGAAAGCTCCAGCGGAACATCGTAATAGTTGAGTTTACACTCACTGAAACATCTTACCACAGTCGACCACAGGCTGTAAAGAGAATTTTCTTGTCATCGCGCAGAATATCAAAAAAACTGGCACTATTTTAGTTGCCAGCTTTCGCTTCTTCTTCAATTTCTTTTAAAAGCTTCTGCATTTCTTCCGTCAACGGATAATTTTCTAGCATATCAGGTCGGCGCTGAAAGGTGCGGCGCAATGATTCTTTTAATTGCCACTGCTCGATCAATTTATGATTGCCATTCATCAAAACTTCTGGTACTTTCATGCCTTTAAACTCTGCTGGGCGTGTATATTGCGGATGTTCTAATAAACCAGTGGAATGAGAATCGGTTTGTGCGGAGGTTTGATTGCCTAAAACTTCTGGTAATAGTCTGACCGTCGCATCGATCATGACCATTGCACCCAATTCGCCGCCAGTCAAGACGTAATCTCCCAGTGACACTTCATCAGTGACCAATGAACGGATTCGTTCATCGTATCCTTCATAATGACCACAAATGAAGACGAGGTGCTCTTCGGTAGAAAATTCTTCTGCCATCTTTTGATCAAAAGGTTTCCCCGCTGGGTCTAAAAGGATCACGCGTTTCTTCGTTTCTGGTGCTGCTTCTTCGATCGCTTTGATATTGTCATAGACAGGTTGGACTTTTAATAACATTCCTGCTCCGCCACCATAAGGATAGTCATCCACTGTTTGATGTTTGTTGTCGGAATAGTCACGGAAATTTGAGACGTTGATTTCTAACAGTCCCTTTTCCCTTGCTTTGCCAATGATCGATTCTCCTAGAGGACCTTCGAACATTCGCGGAAATAGTGTCAATACATCAATTCTCATCGTCTAACAACCCCTCTGGGATTTCCACAGTGACCTGACCATTTTCAAGATCGATCGTGTGGACAACCGACTCGATATAAGGAATCAAGGCATCCTTCTTCCCTTTTCGTTGAACGACCCAAACGTCATTGGCACCTGGTGAAAGGATCTCTTTGACTTTACCAATGATTGTGCCATCTTCTTCGACGACTTCCAGACCAATAATTTCATGGTAGTAAAACTCATTTTCTGCTAAATCCACCAAATCATCCTTGGTAACTTTTAAAATGCCGTTACGAAACGGTTCAACATCGTTAATATTGGGATAGCCCTCAAACGTCACTAAATCAAAGTTTTTGTGTTTGCGATGACCTGAAACAATCAATGTTATTGGCTCTTTATTTTCACGAAAAAGTGTCAATTCGGCCCCTTTACGGTAGCGTTCTTCTGGAAAATCCGTTTGTGATATCACACGTACTTCTCCACGGATTCCATGTGTATTGACGATTTTTCCTACGTTTAAATATTCTGTCACGTTCGTTCCCCATTTCTTCTAACTTCTGTTCTATTTTAGCATAGCAAAGTAGCGAATTCTAGCCGTTTCCTAGCGCCCCATGTTTTCCTCAAAATCATCGCGCGAAAAATGCCCCTTCGACGCTTGATCAAAGGGGCATTGTCCTAATATGAACCTTATTGATTCATAGAAACGGCCATTTTCAATGCTGAACGTGCATCTTGATGTTGCACCGTTCGAAGGGTCTTTTCTTGTTGCCAAACCACTGTAGTTGCTGTATGTTCATTTTTTCCCATATCGATAGTGATTTGACCGACCTCAGGCGCTGGGAGCATAGCTTCTTCCAGATACGCTACCACTTCTTTGGCAACCGGAACTGGATCTTGTTCCTCTTGATTGACTGCTCGAACAGTCAATGACCAATTTCCTTCTTGCCAGCTCAAATAACTGGAGCCAGCAGCTCCTTGCATATGCCCAGTAATGCCATATCCGAGATCAACGGCTTGTCCGCCATCATCAGCTGTTACATTGACCGCTGCAGCAGCTTCATCCGCTGATTGATAGTCTTTTGATTGAAAAGCAGCAATCGGTGTTTCCTCGTTCAAAGCCTTGTCATTGAGAGGCAGCTGCTTATCAAGTCCATAATAAAGAATCGAAGCATCGGACTGACTGCCAGCTGTGGCCGCATTCAACACTTTACCTGAAGCAAGTGGAATGTCCTTGGGCAAGACAAGATCAGGGAATGCCGCTTGTATTTGAGCGTAGATATCTGCAGTACTATTCGTGTTTGAAGAATCCCTAGAAGCCGCCTGACTAGAAGACGTACTTGATTGACTTGTTTCTGATTGACTACTTGCTTGCGTTTGGGTACTTTCCACCATACTCGTCGCTGTTGTTTCGGCACTACTGGCTTGACTGGTTTCTGGTTCCTGTTGATTATTGCAGCCAGCTAAGGCGCCCATCGTCAGCAGCGTAACGAATAATCCTAGTTCTTTTTTCATGATGTTCCCCTCCTTATACAAAGAATACCCCTCAATAAAAAAAATGACAAACAAGTCAGATTGTCTGTCATTTTTTTGTTGATTTTTTAAAGATTTGTCACCCAATTTTGCAGTGATTGAAAGCCAGCCTTGATCCATTGCCAAACTTGATTGGCGATCGTCGATAGGTCGCCCCAACGAAAGTTTTGTGTCCATTGGTTCAATTGCGTCATGATCTCCTCACGATAGACCCAAATTAAAAAGAGCAACAACAAGATCCCTAGCGTTCGCCAAAGAAAAGAACCAATTTTATAAATAAAGACGAGGATCAAAAGAACGACGATCCATGCGATTAGTTGAGACATACAAGCACCTCCTCCTTTTGATTATCTCAAAACCACCTTTTTTTGTCCTCCATCTTAAGCATGAATTTTACAAAAAAAGCATTCCTCAAAGAGAAATGCTTTTCATTCTTGCTTATTTACCATCAATGATATTCAAACGAACTTTTTTTGGTCCATTTGTCCGTACACTGTAAACGATTGTTCGAATTGCTTTGGCAACCCGACCTTGTTTACCGATGATACGACCAATATCCTCTGGTGCCACAGTAAGATTATATTCCAAGAAATCATCTGACTCTACCAGCTCAAGCTTGATATCCTCAGGTTTGGTAACAAGTGGTGAAACGATCGTTAAGACTAATTCTTGCAAATCTTTCATCCAAAGTCACCTTATTTCTTAGTGAATTTTGCTTCGTGGTGTTTTTTCATAACGCCTTCTTTAGAAAGGATGTTACGAACTGTATCTGAAGGTTGCGCACCTTTAGATAACCAATCAAGAACTAAATCTTCTTTGATTGTCACTTCAGCTGGGTCTAGTAAAGGATTGTAAGTACCAACTGTTTCGATGAAACGTCCGTCACGAGGAGAACGTGAATCTGCTACGACGATACGGTAAAAAGGTTTCTTTTTAGAACCCATGCGTTTTAAACGAATTTTTACTGCCATTATTTACACCTCCATTGATTTAATCACAAGAGCTAGTTTAACAGGTTTTTCCGATGGTGTAAAGAGTTTTTTCTTTACAGCTAAAAAAAGTTTCTTCTTTCTTAATTTCTAAGCATGGTTATCTTTTGCCAGAATGAATCAGGACGCGTATCATTAGTAATAGAGAAACTTTTTAAAGTCAAATCGTTTTATTTGCACCATCCACTTACTTTTGGTAAGCTTAATGAGTAGAAAACAACAAGGAGGAAATTTACATGACAAAAAAAATTGGTTTTATCGTCGGCAGTTTACGGGAAGGATCATTTAATAAACTCGTAGCGAAAAAATTCGCATCATTATTACCAGAAGGTTTTGAAGCATCTTTCATCGAAATCGGCAACTTGCCTTTTTACAATGAAGATTTGGAAGTTGAAGGAAAAGTTCCTGCTGAATGGACAGCATTTCGGGAAGCATTAAGCGCCGTTGACGGGGTCTTCTTCTTTACACCAGAATACAATCGTTCTGTTCCTGCAGCATTGAAAAATGCATTAGATGTTGGTTCTCGTCCTTACGGTGCTAGCAGTTGGGGTGGCAAACCAGCTTTGGTTGTCAGCGTTTCTCCAGGAGCGATCGCTGGGTTTGGTGCAAACCATCACCTACGTCAATCATTAGTCTTTTTGGATATGCCTACTCTACAACAACCAGAAGCCTATATCGGTGGAATCACCAACTTGATTGATGAAAACAACGAAATCAACCCAGATACAGTAAGCTTCTTTGAAACGATCATTGCAAAATATATTGAACTCTTTCAACGATTCAACTAATTAAGAATCCAAACAAAAAGACCAAGAAACTCGGCACTGAGTTTCTTGGTCTTTTTACTGTGAAGAATAATCGTTTGCGCTTTTTACTCGCTGCCTGACACAGACTTTCGGACAAAATGAAGTTCTGTCAGTTCCCCCATCTGTTTTGTTTCAACAAACGTCAAGCGTCTCGCATAATCCCCCGGTTCAAACAGTCGCTTGCCCTCTCCTAAAAACACCGGCGCGATTTGAATAAACCATTCATCGATCAAATCAGCTTCCAGCAATGGTTTTAATAAGGAACCCCCACCTACTACCCATACGTTTTCCTCTTGTTTTAATGCTGAAACAAATGCAACTGGATCCGTTGACACTAGGGTTGCATCCGGCAGCGGCTCTTTTCGGGTACGAGAAAAAACATAGTTGGTCTTTTCAGGATATAGCAGTCCATCATCCATCAGTTTTTTTGCTTCTTGATAGGTCTTTCTTCCCATCACGGTCGCGTCGATGGTTGCAAAAAATGCTTCATAGGTCGTTGCAACACCGGTATCAGTTTGAAACAGCCAGTCCAGTTGATCCTCCATACCTGCTAAATAGCCATCGAGGCTGATTGCACCATAAAATACCACTTTTCCCAATTAGGCTCACTCCTTTATTTTTACGATTGCTTCTGACCTTCGACAAACACAAGTGACTAAGTGATCATTAACCATGCCGACCGCTTCCATAAACGCGTAAATAGTTGTCGTTCCGACAAATTTAAAGCCTCGCTTTTTCAAGTCTTTTGCTAGCTGATCGGAGATTTCCGAATGGGTCGGTACATCGGATTGCTGCTGAAATTCATTGATGACTGGCTCATGATTGACATATCGCCACAAGAATGCGGAGAAACTGCCGTATTCTTGCTGGATTTTTAAAACTTCTTGGGCATTGATGATCGCTGCTTCAATCTTTCGTCGATTGCGAATGATTCCTGGATTCATCATCAGTTCTTCCACTTTTTCTTCCGTATAGTTCGCTACTTTTATGATATTAAACTGATCGTATGCTGCATCGAAATTCGCCATCTTGTTTAAAATCGTTTGCCAGCTCAATCCTGCTTGATTCATATCTAACACCAGTTTTCGAAACAACTGCTGATCCTCATACTCAGGTTTTCCCCATACCGTATCATGATACTCCTGCATTGCTGGTGTACTGTTGGCCCATTCACATCGCTCCATTGTCCTCATCAGCTCCTTTTTGTTTATTTTATCATAAATGACTTTACTTCCACCAGTGTACTACGTATACTAGTACACATAAATGAAAGGAGCTGATTTTGTGGTTCGCATTAACAAAGCCAGCAGCAAACCTTACTATGAGCAATTGGTTTTAAGTATCAAAGAAGATATTCTGAACGGTGTTCTAACCGCCGGAGACCAAGTACCTTCGGTTCGTGAAATGGCCAAGCGCCTGTTGATGAATCCAAATACCGTCAGCAAAGCCTACAAAGTATTGGAAAATGAGCAAGTACTTGTCACCATCAAAGGAAAAGGCACCTTTGTGAAAGTTACTGAGGATCTGCCACGCGATGAGATTCGGATCTTACAAGTGAAAGAACGTTTGAAAGAATTGGTGATCGAAGCACGCCATTTACAGATCAGCATGCGTGAGCTGAGCGATTGGATGAATGGCTTTGAACAAGAGTTAGGAGGCGATCCACAGTGAAGATCGAGCATGTGACCAAGAAAATGGAACAAACAATTGTCTTAGAAAACGTGAACTTCTCTTTGGAAAAAGGAGAGCTCGTAGGATTAATCGGCCGCAATGGTTCTGGGAAAACCACGTTGTTTCGGACGATTGCTGGGCATTATTTACTAGATGATGGGGAGATTTCCATCGATAACCAACGCCTGGATCAGCATCCGCAATTAAAAGAACAACTTTTTTATATTGATGAAAAAGAAAACTTTCTTTCGGCCTACTCTTTGAAAAAGCTCAATCAATTTTATCGGCTTGCTTATCCAAATTTCGATCAGAATCTTTACTTAGAATTGATGCAAAGTCACGGTCTTCCTCTGACGCTTTCCTACCGACGGATGTCAAAAGGTATGCAAGGTCTTTATAAAATGATTCTTGCGATCGCCTCAAATGCGACGTTCTTACTGTTAGACGAACCTTTTGATGGGCTTGATGTGATCGTCCGTAAAAAAGTGATTGGATTATTGCTGGAAAGCCTCAGCGAGTCGAATCGTACCGCCTTAATCGCTTCTCATAATCTAAATGAATTAGAACATATTATTGATCGTGCCTTGTTGATCAAAGGGAAAACGATTGAAGGAGACTACCGTTTGGAAACGATTCGCGAACAATCTCGCAAACTCCAACTCGTCTTTCGCAGCAAACAGATTCCTCCCCTTATCAAGCAGCACTCCAAGCTGATTCAAAAACAAGGTCGAGTCTTGACTGCTTTGTTTGACAATTACACAGAGGAGCTGGCGGCTGAGATCCAGCAACTTGATCCTTTGGTTTTCGAAGAATTACCTTTGACTTTGGAAGATCTGTTTGAAGCAAATTTACGACAAGAAGCATTGGTGGAAGGATAGAGGTGGAAAACGATGTTAAGCAATATATTTAAAGAACGCTACGGTAAGCTGTTGATCGGTTTTTGTTTTGTCGTGCTCTTCATGTATCTTAGTGCTGGCTGGCAATCACAAAATTCTTGGCACCAGCAAGAACGTTATTTGGCATCTGAGGAATTTATCAAAGATTTTAACGAAAATCGAGAATACTATGTCAAAAGCTACAACGGTGAAACCCCGGTTTACTTTGATTCGGCAGCAGAGTACCGCGATGCGGTATTGACAATCAACAAAGAGTACTCAGATGATTTTTATTACAATCGCCCGTATATGACCACCATGAATAAATTTGTGATTGTCTTCCTGTTTATTTGGGGCTTTTTGTCCTTTTTTGTCGATGGCCGCACCAATTTCAATCGCTTTTTATTTGCTTTACCCTTTAGCAGAAAGCACGTCTTTCGCAAGAAACTGCTTTTTATCGGCTTACCCTTGACCGCTTGTTTAGTGTTGGGCCTGTTAGGTCATATCCTGATCGAATACACAATGATCCCGGCTCGCTATCTCGCTGTGCCGCTTCAAGACGTGCTGCTTTCCGCCCTTAGTACTTTGGCAACGAATCTACTAGTATTTGCTGTCGGCATCTTGTTGGGCGTTTTACTGGGGAATCTGTTTACTGGCGTGCTGTCGGTGTTCTTCACTCTTTCTCTAGGAACAATGGGGTATAGCTTTTTCCAATGTACCCGCGAGTTTTTTAGTTTTGTATTTCTTGGTCATGGGGATTTTCTGCTTCCTTTTCAAACGTGGATCGATTGGCCGCAAGGATATGTCTATCCTTGGTGGCTACTGCTCCTTTACCTCGGTTTGAGCGGCTTGCTGATTCTTGCTGCCGAAAAAGTGTTCTCGAAAATTTCTTTAGAAAATGACGGTGATTATTTAACGATCCCTAAATTGCGCGCCCCGGTTTATTGGCTGCTTTCTTTAGGAACCTGGTTCTATCTATCCATGATTTCTTATTACCCGCTAGAAATTTTTTACCGTGATCTCTATGAGGGGTATGATGTCAGTCTTTGGAACATCATCCTTCGGCTTGGCTTGTTGCTGGTTGCTTGCTTATTCATCAGTTTATTGCTTGTCTATCCTAAAGCACTGATGAATTGGTGGTACAAACGAAAAAACAAACAGGTCAGCAATATTTAAAAAAGCGTCCCTACAACAAGAAATTGTTGCCGGGACGCTTTTATGTTTAATGTTTAGGTTTGTCGTCGTCTTTTTTGTCAAAGAAGTCATTTACTTTGCGAGAAACATCATCCGCAAAATCTTCAACCTTATCTTTGGCTTTCCCATATTTATTTTGGGTTTTCCCTTTTAACTCCTCGGAGTCATCTCCTGTAAGTTTCCCTTTTGTTTCGGTTACTTTTCCTTCAATGCGATCCTTGTTTGTCATCGTAAAAACTCCTTTCATACTTGCTATAAATTAATAGTAGCATCATTTGCCAGAAAGCACGAATGTTCTGCTTCTATCTTATCCTTTGAGTTGTCCGCAACGATAGTTCTTCGCTATTTTTGACTCTTGGACGATTTAGGATATTCAGTAGAAAGCTGGCTTTCTCTATAAAAAGGGATGTTCTTTAGATGTTCTATTTGATGTTCTTTGAAGGAGTTCATTTAAAGAGGACACTGTGAACATAAAAAAACCATGACCTGAAAGAAGGCAATCTGAGGAGCTGCAGCTGCTAGAATCAGGAGGTACAGCTTCTCGATTTGGTGTCTTTTCAGGTCATGTTTTTTTTAATTGTACCCTAAGAGAAGGTTCGGTTCTTAGTTCCTATCAGTGTTAAACGATTATTTGCGTTTTTTCTTTTTCTTCTTTTGTTTTTTGACCATACGATTCATGGCCATTTTTCCAAGTTTCCCTTTGACACCGCCGCCAAACATTTGATCCATGCCAGGAATGTTCATATTCCCTTTGCTCATTTGCTGCATCATTTTGCGGGATTCTTTAAATTGTTTGATCATGCGGTTGACTTCGACGACACTGTTGCCAGAACCGGCGGCAATCCGGCGACGACGGCTTGGATTTAACAAATCAGGATTTTCACGTTCTGCTGGTGTCATGGAATAAACCATGGCTTTTTGACGGGCAATTTGTTTTGGATCAACTTTGACATTCTCGATGCCAGGCATTTGGCTCATTCCCGGAATCATTTTCAAAAGATCTTCAATTGGGCCCATGCCCATGACTTGATCGATCTGTTCAACAAAGTCATTGAAGTCGAAGGAGTTTTCCTTCATTTTTTGAGCAAGTTCTTCTGCTTTTTTCTCGTCGTAATCTTGCTGTGCTTTTTCGATCAAAGTCAGCATATCACCCATACCGAGAATCCGACTAGACATCCGATCTGGATGGAATACTTCAAGGTCGGTCAATTTTTCACCGGTACCAGTGAACTTGATTGGAGCGCCTGTAACTTGACGAATCGACAATGCCGCCCCGCCACGAGTATCGCCATCTAGCTTGGTGATGACTACCCCTGTGATCCCCAGTTGTTGATTGAAGCTTTCCGCCACGTTGACAGCATCTTGTCCTGTCATCGCATCCACTACCAGTAAAATTTCATTTGGCTGTGCCAAGTCCTTGATTTGTTTTAGCTCTTCCATCAAGTTTTCGTCGATATGCAAACGACCCGCCGTATCGATCAAAACGTAGTCATTTTTCTTTTCCCGAGCCAAAGCCAATCCTTGGCGGACGATTTCAACTGGGCTGACATCAGTTCCCATATCAAAAACAGGTACATCCAATTGCTGCCCCAATACTTTCAACTGGTCGATCGCAGCTGGTCGGTACACGTCACCAGCGATCATTAATGGACGTGCGTTTTCGGTTTTGATCAAATGGTTGGCTAATTTCCCAGCAAAGGTGGTTTTCCCTGCCCCTTGCAAACCAGCCATCATGATGATCGTTGGGATCTTCGGTGATTTTTCGATCCCAACTGTTTCTGATCCTAATGTTTTGGTTAATTCTTCATCAACGATCTTAACGATTTGTTGCGCTGGAGATAGGCTTTCTAATACTTCTACCCCCACTGCCCGTTCACGGACATTTTTGGTAAACTCTTTTACAACTTGCAGATTGACGTCGGCTTCTAATAAAGCTAGACGAATCTCACGCATCATTTCTTTTACATCTGCTTCAGATACTTTTCCTTTTCTGCGCAGTTTGCTCATTGCCTGCTGGAGGCGTTCAGTTAAACTTTCAAATGCCATTTTTTTTCATTCCTTTATTCTTCGATTTCTTGGAGCTGTTGAATAAACCCCTGTAAGGTTTCGTCTTTTGGATAGTGGGTTTTCGTATACTCGCTTAGCTGATCCAGCAAGTCTTCCCGCATGATATAATCCGAAAACATATGTAGTTTTTTTTCATAGTCTTCTAAAATACGTTCGGTGCGTTTGATGTTGTCATAGACTGCTTGACGGCTAACTTGATACTCTTCAGCGATTTCTCCTAGAGAAAAATCATCTGCGTAATACAATTCCATGTAATTCATCTGTTTTTCCGTCAATAACGTGGAATAAAACTCAAACAACGCATTCATGCGATTGGTCTTTTCAATTTCCATTTGCTTCCTCCTGTTTTGCAAGCCATTCGACATCGGACAAAACAGTCATGCCTTGTTGTCGAAAATAGGCACAAGCGACACCGACCCCTGTTTTTTTGATTCCAGAAAAATTGCCATCATAAATCGTCTGACTGCCACAAGAGGGACTTTTTTCTTTTAAGATCAGTTGGGTGATGCCTTGCTCTTGTAATTTTTGATAAGCAATTTTCGCGCCTTTAGTAAATTGTTCCGTCACGTCTTCTCCTGAAATGGTGACGACCTTCGCTCGTTGCGCCCAAACATCCACCCCATCGCCACCGACGATTTCGGCCGGTTCGCGTGGAATCGGCAAGCCGCCAAGAACTTCTGGACAGACCATCATTGCTTGACCCGCACGAACAAGTTCGATCAATTGTGGTACTGCTTGATGTTTTCCATCGTAGCGGCAAAGGGCACCGCCTAGACACGCACTGATTCCAATCATTTAGCACCCTCAGCTTTCCTATGAAATCGTCCTTTATTATAGCATTTATTTAGTGGTTGCAATAGTACCAATTGTCTATTCATGCTAAAATAGGACTTGTTCGTTGAAATTTAATCGTTTCTTGAAAAAAAGAAACGAAAGGAGTCTATCATGAAAAAAATACTCGTTGTCGATGATGAACCTTCAATCGTCACACTTTTAACCTTTAATTTAGAAAAAGAGGGCTACCAAGTCGTTTCCGCCTCAGATGGTCAAAAAGCCTTCGACTTGGCGTTGTCAAAACCTTTTGACTTTATCATCTTGGATGTCATGCTGCCGAATTTGGACGGCATCGAAATCACAAAGAAATTACGGCAAGAAAAAATCGAGACACCGATCCTCGTCTTGACCGCAAAAGATGATCCGATCGACCGGATTTTGGGTTTAGAGATCGGGGCTGACGACTACTTGACGAAACCCTTCAGCCCTCGAGAAGTATTGGCTCGAATGAAGGCCATCTTCCGTCGCTTAGAACCTCGTCAACAAGCACGAGAAGAAGATCAACCTGCAGAAATCTTGCAAATCGGCGGAATTCAAGCCGATCTGACCAATTTCCAGGTCAGTGTGGATGGGGAGAAAATCTTCCTGACCCCGAAAGAGTTCGAGCTGCTGGTTTACTTTATGAAACGTAAAGGCCGCGTGATCGATCGCGATACCTTACTCAATCGTATTTGGAATTTTGACTTTGATGGACAAAGTCGCATCGTGGATGTTCACATCAGTCATTTAAGAGAAAAATTGGAAGCTGATCCCAAGCGTCCAGAATACTTGGTGACCGTTCGAGGATTTGGGTATAAATTTCAGGAGCCGACCCAATGAAAAAACGCTATGGCTATGGTTTATGGTCAATCGGTCTATTGCTGATTTTTTTCCTGTGTTGGCAAGTTCTAAGCAGTTTTTACCGTCAGCAAGTCATCGCCCAGCAAGTGGATTTTCTGCAAGAGAAAGCCGCTGTATTTTTGAATCTCTCAGATAACCAAACCGCGGCCTTAGAACAGTTTGCGGATACCTATGTTGAAGACAGCAATAGCCGCATCACTTTGTTAGATGATCAAGGCCAAATCATTTTCGATACTTATGATCATACCCTCCATGAAAACCGCTCCGATCGTCCAGAAGTTCAAGCCGTTTTGCGCGGAAGCGCCGTTGGTCAATCGTTGCGGGAAAGCGACACCTTGCATGAAGAATTGCTTTACGTGGCGATTCCTGTCAAAGAAGATGGAAACTTAACTCAAATCTTGCGGATCGCAGAACCGACTGCTGCTTTTTTTGCGAAAAACCAAGGAATCAAGCAATCGATCTTGATTGTCTATCTTGTCTTTTGTTTCTTGATCAGCCTGCTGATTTTTCACACGCTGCGTCAGCGGAATCGTCCAATCCAAACGATTCTGCCCGTCGTAAAAAAAATGATCACCTCGCCCGATCAACAAGCAATCATTATGCAAGAAACCCCTGAACATGATGAGTTGTATCAACTGATCAATCAGCTGAGCGAACAAATGAGCCAGACCTATCGTGCCTATGCGGCATCTGAACAACAGCTGTACGGCTTGCTCAGTGAACTGATGATCGGTGTCTTTATCATTAATGAAGAAAATCAACTGCTGCTGTTGAATCCGACGATGCAAGAACAGTTGGGGATGGAAAATGCGCCAACCTTGCCGCAGCCCTTCACTGAAGTGATTCATGACACACAACTGATCCAATTGATCTATCAATTTAACGACGAGACCCCTATTTTCCATGCGGAAACCACCCTTAGCGGAGAACGTTCAAAAGTCTTGGATGTTACCTTGCGAAGCTTCCAAGAAAACCAGTTGATTGGTATTTCTTATGACTTGACGCGCATCCGACAATTAGAAAAAATGCAAAAAGATTTTGTCGGCAATGTTTCCCATGAATTAAAAACGCCGGTAACTTCCTTGATTGGGTTTACCGAAACACTGCTGGACGGCGCCAAAGAAGACCCAGAAACATTGCAGACCTTTTTAGAGATCATTCAAAAAGATGCTTATCGCTTGAAAAATCTAATACAAGATATCATCCAACTGTCTCAAGACAGTGATTCTTTCCAGTATGTCGACCAACCGATCAACTTTTCTGAGCTGCTGCAACAAGTCGTTCAAACCTATGGTCCCGCAGCTGCTAAGAAGCAATTGACCTTTCAATTTGAAGGACCCGAACCCTTCATTTTATCTACCAAAAAAGAGCTGCTGCAGCCCATCGTAAAAAATCTGGTAGAAAATGCTGTCACCTATTCAAAACCTGGTGGTGTCATCACATTATCCTATTCAGAGCAAGACGACCAGCTGTTATTTCAAGTGCAGGATCAAGGCATCGGCATCGATGAAGAAGATCAGGAACGGATTTTTGAGCGGTTTTATCGGGTGGACAAAGCCCGCGCCCGCAATTCTGGCGGCACTGGACTTGGGCTGGCTATCGTCAAAGACTATACCAAATTATTAGGTGGCAGCATCAAGGTTGACAGCTTCCCCAAAATTGGTTCTACCTTTACGGTGACTTTGCCGCTTCATGAAAAAGATGATTATTGATAAAAAACAGCCGATAACAGGTGAATAATTGTTATCGGCTGTTTTTGTAGTTGTTTTTCATTACCAAATGAAGCACCAGTCAATAGCATCTTCTTGATGCTTTAAACACAAAAAAAGAAGGAGCATTCTCCTTCTTCGGTCATTCCACTATTCAACATTCGTTACTTCGCCGTCTACACTGCGTTCTACTTTCATATCAGTGATTGGCAAGTAACCTAATTCGATAACGATTCCTTGTTGGACATCGTCTGTCATGATGTAATCAAGAAAGGCTTTGACGTTTGCATCTGGCTCGCCGTTCGTGTACATATGCTCGTAAGACCAGATTGGCCATTTGTTATCTGCAATATTTTCAGGAGTCGCTTCTACCCCATCAAGAGATAGCGCTTGGATCGAATCGTCCAAATAGGATAAAGCAAGGTAGCTGATTGCTCCTGGTGTTTCAGCAACGATTTTACGGACTGTTCCAGAAGAATCTTGCTCTTGTGTTTGAATCGTCTCTGCACCATCTAAGCCCCATTTTTCAAAGGTCGCTCTCGTACCGCTGCCTGATGCGCGGTTGATTACAGAGATTTCTTGATCTGCTCCGCCTAGTTCAGACCAATTCTTCACTTTGCCTGTAAAGATATCGATTAAATCTTGTTGGCTAAGATCCGTAACGCCTGCGTCTTTATTTACCACTGGTGCCATACCAACTACAGCTACTTTATGGTCAACTAATTTGCTGGCATCCACACCATCTTTTTCATCCGCAAACACATCGGAATTGCCGATCGTCACAGCGCCTGCTTCTACTTGACTTAAGCCAGTTCCGCTACCGCCACCTTGAACCGTAATTGTATAATTGGGATTGTCTGCTGAGAAGCTTTCACCTGCTGCTTCAACCAAGGGTTGCAATGCCGTTGAGCCCACAGCTAAAATTTCTACATTTTCATTTGATGCGGCACCTGATGAAGATCCGCCTGATGCTTGACTGCTCTCAGTGCTTGCGCCACCGCTCCCACAGCCAGCTAATAATAATCCAGTTGCAAAAAATAAAAGTCCCAATTTTTTCATTTAGTAAATCTCCTTTCGTTATATGCTTAGTTTAGCAAGGCGGTGTAAACCCTTGATGGATTTCATGTAAAGAATCGATAAAGCGATGTAAATCTTTTGTAAAGTTCGTCGATTGCCTAAAAAAGCCCCCGCTGCATCCATCAGAGGGGGCTTACTTTATCTAACACTTATGAACTAAAGAAACGTTTGTAGAATCAATTGCTTTGCATATAGCGTGTCAAGCGATCCATCGCTTCCACCAAGTTTTCCATACTTGCCGCATAGCTTAAACGAACATAGCCTTCTGCTTCGGGACCAAAGGCGATCCCTGGAATGATTGCTAATTGATTCTTTTCGGCTAAGTCGACACAAAAAGCCATGGAATCTTGGTTGAAACCTGCTGGTATTTTGGCAAAAATGTAGAATGCACCAGATGGCTTCGCCATGTCAAAACCAAGGGCAGTCATCTTTTCAAACAAGTAATCTCGGCGTTCACGGTAATCGGCTTTCATGACTTCTGCATCGTTGATGCCTTCGATCAATGCCCGCACTGCGGCTTTTTGAGAAATCGTTGATGCCGCGGTCACTAAGTATTGGTGGACCTTAATGATCTGAGCAGTCAACGCTGCTGGTGCAAAAATGAAGCCGACGCGCCAACCAGTCATCGCGTGTGATTTCGACAAGCCGTTGATCACGATCGTTTGATCCCGCAAGTATTCAGCAATGGACACATGGGTTTCATCATAAGTCAACTCACTATAAATTTCATCGCTAATAACAAAAACGGGGTATTTTTCTAAAACTTCTGCCAATGCTTTGACTTGTTCTCGGGTATAAACGACCCCTGTTGGATTGCTAGGATAATTTAAAATGACTGCCTTGACTTGCTCCCCATGTTCTTTTAAGGCTGCTTCCAAAACATCTGGCGCTAAAACAAAGTCATTGTCCGTCGTATCAAGATAGATCGGTTGGGCATGGGCTAAATGGATGACTGGTTCATAGCCTGGATAAATTGGTGCCGGTAGGAGAACTTTATCGCCAGGTTCCAACGTGGCTAATAAAGAAGCTGAGATTGCTTCCGTTGCACCGATCGTCACTAATACTTCTGATTGAAAGTCGTAATCAAGCTGATATTTATTTTTCAAAAAGAGGCTGGCTGCTTGCCGAACATCTGCTAAGCCGGCCATTCCAGAATAGTGGCTAAAATTTTGTTCGATTGCTTGGACACCCGATTTTTTCACGTGCTCTGGTGTGTTAAAATCCGGCTCGCCTAACGTTAACTTTAAAATATCAGGAATTGAAGAAACCCGTTCATCAAATTTACGAATCAATGAAACAGCTATATTGTACACTTCGTGATTGAAGCGTTGGCTTACGTCTGCCATAGTATCACTCCTTTGAATTAAGCAAATTCATTCGCTATTGTTGTTAATCCTAACACAAAAAGGCGACAATTTTAAGCAACGGATGAAATTAATCTAATAACCACAATTACGTTTGTTTATTTACAAACAAAAACATTTTATGTTAGTATATAATCAAACAAAAAAGGAGAACCCAAAATGAAACCTTATCAAGAGTTTACCATTTCTGATTATCAGCAAGGATATGTCGAAACAACAACGGATTATTGTTGCGTATTTTGTCAGGAGACCTTCGACAAAGAAGAAATCTATCCCGTTGATGGCGCCTTTTTTACGGCAAAAAAACGAATGATACAACATATCACTGAGCATCATGGAACCGTTTTATCCGCATTATTGGCTTTACCCAAAGAACAAACAGGCTTATCAGAAAGCCAGCAGGAGATTTTACAACTGTTTGCCCAAGATGTTAGCGATACTGTGATTGCCCAGCGCTTAGGTATCTCTTCTTCGACTGTCAGGAATCATCGCTTTAAGCTAAAAGAAAAGCAGCGACAAGCGACTGTTTTTATAAGTATCATGTCCTTGTTGCAAGAAACCCCGTTGCTGCCGCCTCACAAAGGGGCGACGATGCTTGATGATCGCTATGCCATTACGGCTAGTGAAAGAGAAAAGATCATTGCTACTTATTTTGATGAAGCGGGGTTTATCAAACAGTTTCCGAGCAAAGAAAAGCGCAAGATCGTTGTCTTAAGTGTGCTGGCACAAAAATTTGATCCGAAGAAAAATTATTCAGAAGCTGCCGTAAACGATGTATTAAAACAAGCGATCACCGATTATGTCACTGTCCGACGATATTTGATCGAGTATGGATTTATGCAACGGACGAAAGACGGAAAAACTTACTGGCTGACTTAAAACCCAGTCTGTAGTTGGATGGAATTTTTGTTGGTTGGATGGACAGTATCTTTCACAGTTTTGAAAAGTTAACAAGCTCCAGTTTTTTACAAAAAAAGACAAAGTACGAAAACACCCGTACTTTGTCTACTGTCTGAAACGCTGGGACAAGTTCCAGCGTTTATTTTTCTTTTAGAAAGATTTTTTTGATGATCAATTTATCAAATAATTGCGTTTGATTGTCTTGTTCCCCAATGACTTCAGCAGTCACTGATTTGCCGTCTTGTTTTTTGCGCAACTGATAAACAATCTTACCTGTTTCTTTCAATTCGTTCACCATGTCGACGACACCGCCAAAACCTGTTTTACGAGTGATGAAGCCTAACGCCACCATCCGCTCATCTAAATTTTTTGCCGAGATGCTGGCACCGGTGATCAGTGCTTGCCGCATGATTTGTAAGAATTCTTCTAGCCCTGCCACTGGCGGCTGTTCAGGCTCTTCTTCCATCAGCGGTCGCTGACGCAAATAATCTAATTCCTGCAATAACGTTTCGTACTGCTCTTGTGTCAACATGACCCCCGCCACTTTTTCACGATTGAATACATATACTGCTGTTCCTGCTTCTCGCGCTTGATTAAATACATCCATCGGAGATTTTTTTACTTCAGTAATTGAAGTAGTGGGAACATCCAACTTCTTCAGTTCCATAATCAACGTCCTCCTTGTCTCAACGAACACATTATAGCATAAATCCAGAAGCAGATTATAGAGGTATTTCACTGCTCCTAGGAAAAGAAACAAAAAAGCGGCTAATCGCCGCTTTTTTCGATTGATAAGGTCATTGCATTGATGGCAACGATGATCGTACTCATAGACATCAAGACAGCTCCGACTGCTGGGTTCAAAATGATCCCGATTGGTGCGAGCACGCCAGCTGCCAAAGGAATAGCAAAAATATTGTATCCTGCGCCCCACCAGAGATTTTGAATCATCTTGCGCCTTGTTTTTTTCGCCAAAGTCAAGAAGTGCAAGATGTCTTGAGGTTCGCTATTCGTCAAAACGACATCGGCTGAATCGATCGCTACATCGGTTCCAGCTCCGATCGCAATCCCGATCGTCGCTCTTGCAAGACTTGGGGCGTCATTGATCCCATCGCCTACCATTACGACGCGCTTGCCCTCTTTGACATAGTCACTGACTAGACGTTCTTTATCGTCTGGTAACATTGCCGCATGGAAGGCTTCGATTCCTAGGTAATCGGCTACGGCTTGCGCCGCTTCTTGGTTGTCCCCAGTAGCCATAACTGGCGTGATGCCTAAGTCTTTCACTTTTTGAATAAATTGACTCGCTTCTGGTTTCACCTTATCCCCTAATGCGACGATTCCTTCCACTTTGCCGTCATGAACCAAATAGCTAATGGTATTGCCCTGCTCTTGATAATTTTTCAAGGATTTCCCTTGATACTGGATGGTTAATTGCTCCAATCCTTTTTGATTGACGATCAACCACTTTTGTCCATCGATTACGCCTTCCAGGCCAATACCCGTCCTTGTTTGAACATCAGTCGCCTTTTTGGCTGTGATGTTTTCCTTTTCTGCTTGGGCTAAAATGCCTTCTGCGATCGGATGATTGGCGGTTTTCTCAAGACCTGCTAGGTAAGCTAGTACTTCTGATGCAGAAAGGCTGCCTGTCGCCTCGATGCCAGTTACGGTAAACGTTCCTTCTGTTAACGTACCGGTCTTATCGAGGATCAGATAATCAACATGATGCGCATTCTCCAGTGCGTTGCGATTTTTTAAGAGCAAGCCGTTTTTGGCAGCGATCGATGTTGAACGAGCCACGACGAGGGGAATCGCTAGGCCTAACGCATGGGGACAGGCAATGACGAATACCGTGACCATTCGATCAAGAGCAGTCGGTAGGTCAGCAACAAACAGCCATACAGCAAAGACCAAAACACCAGCAACTAAGGCGATATAGAACAACCATTTCGCCACTTTGTCCGAAAGTGCTTCTAAGCGGGATTTATCAGCTTGGGCTTTTCGTACCATTTCCATGACTTTTGCCAAATAGCTGTCTTCGCCAGTCCCTGTGACTTCCATCGTAATGGTACCATTGCCGTTGACAGATCCTCCAATGACAGTACTGCCGATGGTTTTAGGTACCCGTCTGGATTCACCGGTCACTGCCGACTCATCGATCGTTGTTTCCCCTTCAAGAATCGTTCCGTCTGTAGGAATCTTATCTCCTGAGCGAACGATCAGCTGTGTTTTGTTGGTCACTTCTTCTAATGGAATCTGTTCTTCTGATCCATCTGCATTTTTCCGAATCACTTCTTTTGGCAACAGTTCTGCTAATTTCTGTAATGCATTGCCGGCATTAGAAACGGCATTCATCTCGATCCAATGCCCCAACAACATGATCACGATCAGAGTCGCTAGTTCCCAGAAGAAATCCATTACATGAGGAACAGCAAGAAAATGATTAGCGATAAACGCGTAAAGACTATAAAAATAAGAAACCGTGATCCCCATAGCAATCAAAGTCATCATGGCTGGGCTTTTTTGTTTCAATTCCATTTTTGCACCACTTAAAAACGGCTGCCCCCCATAGAAAAACAGGATCGTTCCTAAAATCAATACAACCCAATCTGAGCCGGGAAACGTGAACTGAAAGGGCAATTCGATACCCATCATTGGTGATAAAATGACGATTGGAATCGCCAAAACCAAGGATAGCCAAAACTTTTGCTTAAAATTTCCCATATGCATACTATGATCCATACCAGACATCTCATGATCCATATGACTGTGATCCATGCCAGACATCTCATGATCCATGTGGCTATGATCCATGCCAGACATCTCATGATCCATGTGGCTATGGTCCATACTGGAAACCTCATGATCCATGTGAGCATGGTTACTATCGGCGCTTTCATGCTCCTGCAGTTTTGATGTCGCCCCTTGATGATCCACCCCATTCATCTCATGGCTTCGGGGCTCAGGGACTTCCTCCGCCTGTGGGTGTGTGAGTCCTTCTTGCCCTTTATTATCCTGCTCATTCCTAGGTTCATGCCTATGATGGCTTGACGTCTGACGATTGTCTGCAGGTGACGTTTTTTTCTGATTCATCCTAGTATTCCCCTTCCTATTTCACTGAATATCCGTACAGTCTTGCGCCTTCATACAAAAGCTTCAAGCGGCTGGACTTTCTAGATTTTTCTCCTTATCACTTTAGCGTTTGCATCGCTTATTCAAAAACACCTTGATAACCAGCTTCAGTTATTGCACTGATTAAGGCTGTTTCTGTCACTTGCGACTCGTCAAATTTGACCGTCCCACGAGCTTTTTTCAAGTCGACTTTAGCTTTTTTCACACCCGGTACTTCATTTAAGGCTTTTTCAACTTTTGCGGCACAATGGGCGCAATTCATTCCGCTGATTTGCATATTTTTTTTCATTACTATTCCTCATTTCTTTTAACAGTTTGTTGGCTACTTATTTTGTTGCATGGGTTTTGCATTGGCACTGACCAGGAATACAATTACACGAAATCGCTGCTACTGGCACTTTTTGGTCGACTGCTGCTTGGAGCATCGCCAAATCTTCTGCCGTCAATGCTGCTTCTTGGATCATTTCTGCTAATGTTTGTCCGACTTTTTTGGCACAAATATGAGAAAAAAGATTCTCAGCTGCACTGCGAACAGTGGCTTCTTCTGAAACAAGTGGCGAGTAAACAAACTTTTTCCCTTGGCTTTCTGTTTTCAATACGCCTTTTTTAACAAGTCGTCCTAAAAGCGTTTTGACTGTCGCTGCTTTCCAATTTTTATTTTCGCTTAACAAAGCGGTGATCTCTTTCGCATCGGATTGTCCCAATGTCCAAATCACACGCATGACTTCCCATTCAGAATCGCTGATTTTGATTGGTTCGACCACTGATTGCATTTGTCCACTTCCTTTCATAACTGATTCACATTTTTAAGTTTACATCTGTAATCGTATTTTGTCAAAAAAAAGCATCGCCAAACTTTCTGCATTTTGGCAATGCTTTTTTCTATTTCGTTAAAAATGGTTTGGTTCCAACGTTTAAAAGTGGACCTGATACGTCGTCACAGAGTGGAAGGGTTCTTCTGGGCGCAGCACGATCTCACCAAAGTGGGTGAATTTCTCAGAGCCAGGAACACCTTGTGTTTCGATCGCCATCCCGCCATGTTTGGCAAAAGGACCGGTCTTCATTGGGGCCCCAGCTTCTCCCTCACCTGTTGTGTAAATAACAACAGCAGGACGGTCAGTAGTTACAGTCAGCTGCACTTTTTGATCGGGACTGGTTACTTTCAGATCCCACTCTTGCTCATGATCCAATAAGAATGGATCATCCAACATGGTCGTTCCCATTGGGCGTTCTTGTCTAAAATCAAACTTTGTGCCTGCGACAGGCGTTTTTTCACCGGTGGTCGTCACGTCATCGTTCGTTTCAGCCACATGTTCGGCATTGATTTGAACCAAGTGGTCATCGATCGGCTGTTGGGTATCACCTGTCAAATTGAAATAACCGTGGTTCGTTGGGTTAAATAAAGTCGCTTTGTCTGTGTTAGCGTCATATGCAAGCAATAGTTCATTGTCATTAGTCAACGTATAGGTGACTTGATAACGAACATTTCCTGGAAAGCCGCCGTCGCCATCTTGTCGTGAGGTAGTAAAAATCACGCCGGCTCTGTCTGCTTCCTCAAAAGTTTCAGCGATCCAGATATCCGTGTCAAGCCCCTTTGAACCACCATGAAGCGTATTGCCGCCATCATTGTCCTCCGTTTGGTATTCTTGCCCCTCAACCTCAAAGCGGGTACCTGCGATCCTTCCCGCTACTGGACCGATCGTTGCACCATAATAGCGTGCTTGGCGATGTCCTTCGATCGTATCATAACCGACCACAATGTCGCGGCCTTCTTCTACTGGAACGACCCAATCCAATAAGCGTGCGCCTTCGGGACTCAGCCTTACGATGGTACCGCTATCATTGGAAAGCTCATAAATCGTTCCCATTTTTTCTGAGGTCGTTTGTTTCACATTTGGCATTCGTTCATATCCTTCTTTCTTTGTTTAGTCTGCTACTCTTTTTAAGTATAGCCGTTAAGGGCTAGATCCGTCAATTCAAGACGGACGGATTCAGTAAGCATTCATTTTATGCCGGGCCGTCTTCACACAAATAAAAAGCGGCAAGAATGCCCAACTGGTTGATTGAATCATGGTCAGCTGATCGTGAGAGAAAGTACTAGGAGAAGCGCTGGCTGCTCCTGTCTTTTCTTCAATAATCAATCACATTCGCTTCGCCTGTTGGGCTCCTATGCCGCAATTGTATCGTTTATTTTTTGTGTTTTGCTTGGTAATGTTTTCTCTTTCGTCGCTTTTCTTTAGTCTGAGAAACATTAGCAGCTAAATCTTTGTTTTCTTTTTCTTGATCAGCATTTCTTCTTTCAGCACGTTTAGTTAGTACACTTTGTCTGAATCGCCGATTTCCCAGAAACTTTAACGCACACATGAGTGGTTGACGATTTTCACCGACTAATCCGATCAGCTCAATAAACAGCTCAATTCCAAAACCTGTGCTAATGATTAATAAAACAATCGCTGTATTGCTCGCGTAATTCATTAGTAAAGCAATAAAAGAAAAGACTAATGCTAAGGCATAGATCGTTAACACTGTGCCGCGATGAGAAAATCCTAACGACAACAATCGATGATGCAAGTGCATTTTATCGGCAGAGGAAATCTTCTGTTTATTAAACTTTCTTCGGATCATCGCATAAACAGTATCCGTGATTGGTACACCGAGAATAAACATGGGCGTCAGAACAGAAATAAAAGTTGCGTTTTTCAATCCTTGTAGAGAGAGGACCGAGATCATAAACCCTAAAAACAATGCACCGGTATCTCCTAGAAAAATGGTTGCTGGATAAAAATTATATGGAAAGAAACCGATGATTGCTGCGATCAAAGTAAAAATGACCATTGGTACTTCCACAAAATTCGGCAGAAAGAAATAGCTGATAATCCCTATCGTCGTCAAACTGATAATAGAGACGCCGCTCGCCAAACCATCGAGACCATCGATTAAGTTCACCGCATTGGTAATTGCCAGTATCCAAATCAAAGTCATAGGCAATGCAAACCATCCCAGATCAATAAAGCCAAAATAAGGAATCGTGACTGTGCTGATTTTTATTCCAGCAACGAAATAAATTTCCAGCGCTGCAAATGTCAGACCTATTAATTTTTGCATTGGCGACAGTTCAAATATATCATCGAGCAATCCTGTAATCACCACTATTGTTGCACCTAAAAGAATCGGCCAAACGAAGTCGAAAGGAATCATTGTTCGAAATTCCCAAAGCAGCGCAAAGGAAAAGGCTAAAAAAATACTTAATCCCCCAGCTGAAGGCATAGTCTTCGTATTGATCCGACGCTCTCCTGGACGATCAACTGCACCAATCTTGCAAGATATCAATTTGATGACCGGTGTCAATAATAAAGACACGATCATTGTTATAAATAAGCGCATTACAAATTTGAATGCAAAATCCATCGTTTATTCTCGCTTTCCGTTATTTCTCTTTATTGGTAAATGTATCTTCGATTTTCGAAGAAATCCGCTGAACAGGATCTGTTCGTTCTTTGATTTCTTGTCCTGATACATACTCTTCTACCACTGCGTTGATGATTCCACCCAAGATAATAATCGTCGCAGCAAGATTCAACCAGATCATTAAAACAATAAAACTTCCAATAATTTGATAGCCAATGATTTTCGCAGCAAAGTAACGGGCGTATAAGCCAAACACTTGTGACAGCAACATCCAGCCAATCGTTGCAAAGATCGCCCCCGGCAAAGTCGAACGCAACTTGACCTTTGCATTCGGCACTAACCAATAGATCAGCATCATGATGAACAGCAAAGCAACGATCGTGACTGGCCATTTGACTGTTTGGAACGTATCGATCAGATTGTCTTGAAACTTAAAAATCGGCTGCAAAAAATCAAGAATGATTTTTCCAAGCCCAAATACCATCGTAACACCAACGATCGCAATCATAAAGAGCAGGATGATCACAAATGATACTGCGCGCACCACGATAAAATTGGAACGCTGGTCCACACCGAAGGCTTTGTTCATCGCAATTTGCAAGGCATTGATACTTTGACTCGCAGACCACAACGCAGCCAAGGCGGAGATCGATAACAGTCCGCCAGAGCTTGTGGTGAGGAGGTTTTCGATCGCTGGTCCGATAAAATCATAGATTTGATTCGGGATCAATTCCTGTACATAAGATAAAACCGTGTTCGGATCAATTGATAAATAAGGCAAAAGATTCCCCAGCGCAATCATTAACGGGAAAAGTGAAAGCAATAAATAGTAGGCCACAACGACTGATGTAGTCCCCATTTCTGAATCGGTTATTCTATTTTGCGTTGTTTCAATGAAACGCATCAGCTTTTGATTGCTTTTTACTTTATCAACGATTTTCATGTTTCTTCCTCCGCCAGCGAATCATCTGCCTTTTTTTCTTTGTCATACGTAACAATCAGAAGTCTCCTACCACCAAAATTTAGTAGGTTCCTTCTTCTCCTTGAGAAGTTAAAATTCTCGGACCATCTTTGGTGATCGCCAAACTATGTTCATATTGGCAGCTTAAGCCGCCATCTAATGTATAGGCGGTCCAGCCATTAGGATCCATTTTCATTTTCCACGTCCCTGTATTGATCATAGGTTCGATGGTAATAACCATTCCTTCTTTTAAACGTAACCCTTTGCCGGCTTCTCCGTAGTGAGGGATCATCGGACTTTCATGGATCGTTGGGCCAATGCCGTGTCCTACGAAATCACGCACAACCCCATACCCTTCTTTTTCCGCATAGGTTTGAATGGCATGACCGATGTCACCGATTCGGTTGCCCACTTGGGCTTGTTCGATTCCTAGATACAACGCTTTTTTGGTTACTTCCATTAATCGATCAATCTCAGGCGTCGAGTTCCCTACGACATAACTCCAACAAGAATCAGAAATGGCGCCTTTTAAATCAATACACATGTCGACTTTGATCAGATCGCCGTCTTTCAATGGTTTTTTTCGAGGAAACCCGTGGCAAATCTCATCATTGATACTGCAGCAAGTGGCATATTTGTAATCTTCAAAACCAATTTGGGCAGCGATGCCGCCGTGGCTTTCAATATAATCTCTGACAAACACTTCGATATCCCAACTGGTGATACCTGGTTTGATGAAACTGCGTAATTGTTTGTGGACATCTGCTAACAGCGCGCCGGATTCGGCCATGCGGTCAATTTCTCTGGCAGATTTTAATGTAATCATGTTCTCGTCTCCCTTAATTAAATTCCTCTTATTTTACCATAGAAATCCCTTATTTTACAAAATTCACAGACATTGTAAAGAGTTTTTCAAGTTTTGTTTTCAAACTTTCGTGCATTTGCTATAATCTGTAAGAGAGTTTTCCTTGAGAATAGGAATGAGATTGGAGGAAAAAGCCCATGGCTTTAGCAAAAATCGTCTATGCAAGCATGACGGGGAATACGGAAGAAATTGCGGATATCGTTTCTGAAGCCCTTGAAAATCTTGACATGGAAGTAGAAATGAATGAGTGTACCCAAGTGGATGCAGATGACTTTGAAGATGCCGATATCTGTATCGTCGCAACGTATACATATGGAGACGGGGAGCTACCGGATGAGATCGTCGATTTTTATGAAGATTTGCAAGAACTTGATTTAAGCGGCAAAATCTTTGGAGTCTGCGGCTCCGGTGATACTTTTTATGATGACTTTTGTAAATCCGTTGACGACTTTGAAGCCGCCTTTAGCAAAACTGGTGCGACAAAAGGAGCTGACAGCGTCAAAGTTGACTTGGCTGCAGAAGAAGACGATATTCAAAACTTAGAAGCCTTTGCCAAAAAACTAGCAGAAGCATTCGCTGAATAAAACAAGAAAACCTCTGACAAAATCAATTGATTCTGTCAGAGGTTTATTGTTTGCTTAATGATAACTGATATCGATGGGTGTTTCTCTTGCTAAAATATTATCGGTGGTTTCCGTCATCAGCTTAGCAATCTGATCTTCTGTCGGATGAATGATTCCCGAAGACATCAATGCCGCTAAGCCGGTAGCGACGATCCAGACACCGGTGTGCAAAGATTGTAATTTTACATCAGATAGATCTTGATATTTTGGTTCTTTTTTCACTGATTTCACAAAAAGGTCAAATGAAAACTGTTGCATGGAATCCCCACCACCATGCTCTTCTAAGTATAGCGCTCGGTATAATCGTTTTTCTTTATTTGCAAAGCCAATATAATTTAGCGTTAAGTCAACGATGACATCTCCCCGTCTTTCAACTGGAAAAACTTCTGTCGCTAAGTAGTCGTAAATCTGATTGATCAATGCATTTTTTAAGTCATCCATATTTTTAAATTCTAAGTAGATCGGTTGCGTTGAACATTTCATCTTCGCTGCGATATTGCGTGCGGTAAAACGTGTAAATCCTTCGGTTGCGACAACTTCATAGGCAGCTTTTAAAATCTGGTCTCTAGTAATAGTTTTCTTTCTTGCCATAATTTTTTAATCTCCTTAATTCTGCTATACATCGCTTTCAGAAATACCTTTTACTTATTGTATCATGTTTTTTTAAGTTTGCAAAAAAACTTTTAAAATTATTGCCCTTAGTGTTTCCAGTTTTTCAATTTGAAGACCACTGTTTTTTTGCTCACTTTTTCGTTTGTTTTCAAAAATACTTAGTGCTATCATGAAGACAGTTATAAATTTAGAATAAATGGAGGAATTTTAATGGTTTTACCAAACTTTAATCAGAACCTTGAAAAATATGCCCAACTGATCACTGAAGTTGGCGTAAATGTCCAAAAAGGGCACACGATCGTCATCCAAATCGCCGTGGACCAAGCACCTTTAGCTCGTCTATTAACGAAAAAAGCGTATGAATTAGGTGCAGACGAAGTAATCGTCCAATGGACCGACGATGAGATCCAAAAAGAATTTCTTACTCATGCGGCCGAAGATCGTTTGTCTACGATTCCTCAGCACAAAATTGACCAAACAGAAGATTGGGTTGAAAAAGGTGCAAGCCGCATCAGTGTCGTTTCTGCCAATCCCGATGCGTTAGCGGGCGTCGACTCAGACCGAGTGGCAACCTTCCAAGCTGCTTCTGGTAAAGCGATGATGAAATTACGTCAAGCAACACAAGCCAACAAAGTCAGCTGGACTGTGGTTGCGGCGGCTGGTCAAGATTGGGCCCAAAAAGTATTCCCTGACGCTTCCCCTGAAGAAGCACAAGACAAGCTTTGGGATCAAATTTTCAAAACGACACGTATCTATGAAGAAGATCCTGTCGCAGCTTGGAAAAAACACGATGAAACCTTGCAAGTTAAAGCTGAAGAATTGAACAAAGAACAATTCAGCGCATTACACTATACAGCACCGGGTACCGATTTGATCATCGGTTTGCCTAAAAATCACTTGTGGGAAGGTGCTGGCAGTTACAATACCCGCAATGAAAAATTCATGGCGAACATGCCAACAGAAGAAGTCTTTACTGCCCCAGATAATCGTCGCATTGATGGCTATATTTCAAGTACGAAACCATTGAGCTACGCAGGCACCATCATCTCTGGGATGAAGTTCACCTTCAAAGACGGCAAAGTCGTGGACTTTTCTGCGGAACAGGGCGAAGAAGTGTTAGGCAAACTGCTAGCAATCGATGAAGGAGCAAAATCTTTAGGTGAAGTCGCATTAGTTCCTGATCCTTCCCCTATCTCACAATCCGGCATCATATTCTTCAATACGTTGTTCGATGAAAATGCCTCAAACCACTTAGCGTTAGGCTCCGCTTATGCCTTCAGCTTGCAAGGCGGCACTGAGATGAGTGAAGAAGAACTGGCAGCTGCTGGCTTGAACCGCAGCCAAACCCACGTAGATTTCATGGTTGGCTCTGACCAAATGTCCATCGATGGCATCAAAGAAGATGGCACCACGATTCCTGTCTTTCGCAATGGTGACTGGGCTTAATAAAAAAAGGCTGAGGTGGAGTTGCTCCCCTCGGCCTTCTTTTACATAGAATATTGGAAACCGGCGGGTTTTTTCGTAGTAATCAGCCGGCTTTTTTGATAAAATCTACTTTGATAGTCTTTGATAAGAGAGGATGGATCCGATGACACCAAATCGTGAAGATTATTTAAAGCTCATCTTGGAGCTTGGTGGTGACCAAAAGAAAATCAATAACAAACAAATCGTGTCAGGTCTGGACGTCTCAGCAGCTTCAGTAAGTGAAATGATTTCAAAATTATTAAAAGAAGGCTTAGTGGAACATTCACCTTATCAAGGGGTACAGTTGACTGAAACTGGTTTAGCTTCTGCAAGTGCTCTGATCCGCAAGCATCGTTTATGGGAAGTCTTTCTTGTGGAGCACCTGCATTACTCATGGAATGAAGTTCATGATGACGCAGAAGTTTTAGAACACGTCACCTCGGAAACACTGGCGAGCCGCTTAGAAGCCTACCTTGATCATCCTCGGTATTGCCCACATGGCGGAATGATCCCCGAACAAGGAGAACTCATTCACGAAGGCGAAAAAAACACCATGAGTTCCTACCCGGTAGGAACCAAGATTCGTATCGCCCGTGTCCTTGATGAACGAGAACTGCTGGATTACCTTGTTTCGATCCAATTGAATATTCATGAAGAATACGAGATCATCGATGCGGCAGCATACGAGGGTCCGATTACGATAAAAAATGACACAAAAGAAATTGCTGTCAGCTACAAAGCCGCCAGCACGATTTTTGTTGATAAACTGTAAGGAGTGAAGATGATGGAAAAAAAGGTCCTTTTTACGATTTTTGGCGGTACGGGCGACCTTGCCCAACGCAAACTATACCCTTCTTTGTTTCGGTTGTACAAAAAAGGCGATTTGAAAGAAGATTTTGCAGTCATCGGTACTGCTCGCCGTCCTTGGTCGGATGAACACTATCGTGAAGTAGTGATAGGTACGATCAAAGAATTGAGCGACTCACAAGAGCAAGCAGAGACATTCGCTTCTCATTTCTACTACCAATCACATGATGTAACAGATACGAGTCATTATGATTCATTAAAGGATTTGGCGGAAACCTTAGATCAGAAATACCATTTAGAAGGCAATCAGATTTTTTACTTAGCAATGTCCCCTAATTTCTTTGGGACGATCGTTTCTCACTTGAAATCCCAAGGAATGCTGGATACTGACGGCTACCATCGGGTGATCATCGAAAAACCATTTGGAAGCGACTACGACTCAGCAAAAGAATTGAATGAAGAGATCAATCAAGTCTTTACAGAGCAAGAAATCTACCGGATCGATCATTATTTAGGAAAAGAAATGATCCAAAACATTTCTGCGATTCGTTTTGCCAATAACATTTTTGAGTCGATGTGGAACAATCGGTACATTGACAATGTTCAGATCAATATCGCAGAAAACTTAGGTGTTGAAGAACGCGGTGGGTATTATGATAAGAGCGGCGCCTTGAAAGATATGGTCCAAAACCATATTCTGCAGATCCTTTCCTTATTAGCCATGGAACCGCCAGTGGCTTTTTCTGAAAAAGAATTACGGACGGAAAAAATCAAAGCCTTAAATGCGATCCGTATTTACTCCGAAGAAGAAGTGAAACAACACTTCGTTCGTGGTCAATACGCCAAAGGACAATTAGAAGATAAGGAATTTGCTGGCTACCGAGAAGAAGCCAATGTCGATGAAGAATCGGCAACGGAAACCTTCGTTGCTGGAAAATTCTTGATCGACAACTTCCGCTGGTCCGGCGTACCTTTCTATGTACGAACCGGGAAACGCTTGACGGAAAAAGGCACTCGAATCAACATTGTCTTTAAACAAGTCCCTGTCAATGTCTTTAAGCAAGACCTGAATGAACAAAAGCAAAACGAGAGTTTGGCACCGAATGTGCTGACAATCTACATTCAACCGACAGAAGGCTTCTCTCTTTCCTTGAATGGAAAAGAAATTGGCCAAGGGTTTGAGACATTGCCAGTGAAGCTAGATTATCGGAATAGTACTGAAATCGTCGAAAACACCCCTGAAGCCTACGAAAAATTGATTTTAGATGCTTTGAACGGGGATGGCACTAACTTTACCCATTGGGATGAAGTTGCCCAATCTTGGCGCATCGTTGATGTGATCCGTCACGCTTGGGACCAAGAAACACCTGATTTTCCAAACTATGCCGCAGGAACGATGGGACCCCAAGCTGCCTATGATCTCTTAGCTGCCGATGGTTTTGAATGGATCTGGCGCCCCGATGAATGGTATCGTGAGCGAGATTTACTAAATGAAAAATAAGCAAATGGTCAATTGGATGAGGAAAAAACATCCAATTGGCCGTTTTTCTTTTTTACCAACTGTTTATAATAGAAAGAAATGAGAAACGAAAGGAGCAGCAGACATGAAACAAGTCTTATCGATCGCCGGTCTCGACAGTTTGGCAGGTGGCGGCATGACGGCTGATTTGAAAACATTTGAGGAATTCGGGGTGTTTGGCCATGCCCTATTAACGTGTGTGGTCGCCATCAATGATGATCTTTTGTTCCATGACCTCCCGGAATTTGTGGTTCAAGCACAATTGCATTCCGTGCGCTCGGTCATTTCCTTGGATGCAATCAAAATCGGGCTGCTTCATCAAACGGCCATCATTGAATTGCTGCGGGATTTTTTACAAACATTTACCGGACCGATCGTGCTCGATCCAGTTCTTGCCTTTAAAGAAGGAGATACTGCCTTTAACCACTCCTATCAAGCAGGATTGATCTCATTGTTTCCTTACACAGCATTAGTAACACCTAATCTGCTCGAAGCACAACACTTATCTGGACAAAGCATTACCTCTTTAGCAGAGATGAAAACGGCGGCAAAAAAAATCCATGCGCTTGGTGCCCCAAATGTCCTGATCAAAGGTGGCAGTCGACTAACTGGAGAAAAAGCCTACGACCTTTTATACCACTCTGGGCAATATACTGTTTTCGAAGCAGAAAAAAGTACCCGAACGACTACCAACGGTGCTGGGTGTACCCTTTCATCGGCGATTGCCGCTTTACTTGCCAAAGGCACTTCATTGGAAACAGCTGTTCAAACTGCAAAAGCATTTGTTTGGGCAGGGATCGAAGACGGTCTGCCTTTAGGAACCTCTGGCAACGTCAATCAGCTCGCCTATTTTAAAAAGGAGGAACACCTATGAAAGTAAGAAACCTAACCATGATCGCTATGCTGACGGCACTTACCTGTGCACTTTCTTTGACCTTTATCATTCCTGTTCCACAAACGAAGGGCTTTGTGACCTTATGTGAAGCAGGGATCTATATCTCGGCCCTTTTGTTCGGACCTAGCGCCGGGGCCTTCGTAGGCGGAATGAGCGGTGGCATCATTGATTTTCTATCAGGCTATCCTGAATGGGCCTTCTTTTCCATTGTGATCCATGGTGTACAAGGCTGGATCGTGGGTAGAATGAACCATCGACCACTAGCAGCCGTTATTGTTGGCAGCTTGATCATGATTGCCGGCTATGCAGCAGCAACAGTTTTACTATTCGGTTTAGGGGCAGGGATCGCCTCAGTTCCAAGTAATTTGATCCAAACGGTCTTTGGCAGCATCGTTGCTTTACCGCTGACCCATGCCTTACGCCGCACGAAAAAGTTTTCTTTAAATGAAAGGTGATTCTCATGACAGATATCAATCAATTAAAAACGGATTTAACTACGATCGTTGAAGAAGTCATTACGACAGCGAACGTTGATGAAAATGATCTTTTTGTTCTCGGCTGTTCAACAAGTGAAGTGGTTGGTGGCTTGATTGGCAAAAATTCCAGTCAAGAAGTAGGCATGGTTATCGTTGAAACACTACGAGCGATCTTGCGTCCCAAAAATATTCATTTAGCCGTTCAAGGCTGTGAACATCTCAATCGGGCTTTAGCCGTTGAGCGTGAAACGGCTCGACTATATCAATTAGAAGAAGTCGCAGTAGTGCCCCAGCTGCATGCAGGCGGTGCTTGCTCAGTTGCGGCTTTCCAGTTGTTCGATGAGCCTATCGAAGTGGAGCACATTGTGGCCAAAGCGGGTATCGATATCGGCGACACAGCGATCGGTATGCATGTCAAACATGTTCAAATCCCGATCCGTCCCTCTATCAAGACCCTTGGCGCTGCCCATGTCACAGCTCTGGGATCACGGCCCAAATATATCGGTGGTCCTCGTGCTCATTACGCATAATAAGCGAATCGTATAATGAGCGAAAAACCATCTTCAAAAGGAAAAAGCATGCTTCGGCGTGCTTTTTTTGTGTCAACGTTCCTGCTATTGCCTCTCCTTTCCTTCCTTAAAAGTGCTCTCCTTTCACTATTTTCTCCGCTCCATCTTATGGCAGCTTTTTCTACTTCAAATTCTGTTTCCTTTCTTGCGTAAAAAGAGCGGCAGTTGTCGCCTTCCTTTTGTCATAAATTCGTCACAATTTCATCACAAAAAGAAAAGAAAGATACCAGTAAGCCCGTAAATTTCTTTTTTCTTTCCTTGATAGACTGAATGTAGCAAGAATCGAAAAGTGGAAGGAAGAAAAATATGAAAAAAATCGCCATTATTTTTGGAGGCAATTCACCGGAGTACGCCGTTTCTTTAGCCTCAGCAACTAGCGCAATCGAAGCACTCCAATCATCTCCCGATGACTATGACCTCTCTTTGATCGGGATCGCCCCAGATGCTATGGATTGGTATTTGTATACAGGAGAACTGGAAAACATCCGACAAGACACGTGGCTGTTGGATACGAAACATAAACAGAAAATCCAGCCGCTTTTTGAAGGAAACGGCTTTTGGCTAAGTGAAGAGCAGCAAACGTTGGTACCTGATGTTTTATTTCCCATTATGCATGGCAAATACGGGGAAGATGGCAGTATCCAAGGATTGTTTGAATTGATGAAGCTGCCTTATGTAGGCTGCGGGGTGGCAGCCTCTGCCTTATGTATGAACAAATGGCTGCTGCATCAAGCTGCAGCAGCCATTGGCGTACAAAGTGCTCCTACGATTCTCTTGACAAATCAAGACAACCAGCAAAGACAAATCGAAGCCTTTATCCAGACCCATGGCTTTCCGGTTTTCTTTAAGCCTAATGAAGCTGGCTCCTCAAAAGGGATCACAAAAGTGACTTGTGTCGAAGAAATTGCTCCTGCCTTGAAGGAAGCCTTCGCTTATTGTTCCGCAGTGCTCTTACAAAAAAATATAGCTGGCGTTGAGATTGGTTGCGGTATCTTGGGCAACGACTCTTTGACTGTCGGTGCTTGTGACGCTATTTCATTAGTAGAAGGCTTTTTCGATTTTGAAGAAAAGTACCAGTTGATTAGCGCCAAGATCACCGTTCCTGCACCATTGCCTGAAACGATTGAAACCAAGGTCAAAGAACAAGCTCAGCTGCTCTATCACAGTCTTGGTCTTAAAGGACTTGCTCGCATCGACTTTTTTGTCACGGATCAAGGAGAACTATACTTGAATGAAATCAATACTATGCCGGGCTTTACGAGTCACTCCCGCTATCCTGCCATGATGGCAGCAATCGGCTTATCCTATCAAGAACTACTACAAAAACTGCTTGTCTTAGCAAAGGAGGAAGGCAAATGAATCCCTATCTACAGTTAGTTAGCAAAGAGTTTCCATTAGAAAAAAACCAAGAGCCGCCCCACCTCGTCCTTGCTGCTTTTAGTGAAGAAGAAGTTTACTTGCAGCCTGAAGCAGCCAAACAATGGGAACGCCTCGTCAAAGCCTTAAAACTTGAAAACGAGATCTGCTTATTAGACGGCTATCGAACCGAAAAGCAGCAACGGCATTTATGGGAATATTCCTTAAAAGAAAATGGATTAGCCTATACGAAACAATTTGTGGCGTTGCCCGGCTGCAGCGAGCATCAGTTAGGCTTAGCGATCGATGTTGGTTTAAAAGCCCAGCAAGGTGATTTGATCTGCCCACGGTTTCGTGACAGCGCAGCGGCGGATTTATTTACACAGGAAATGATGAACTACGGATTTATTTTACGCTATCCCGCAGACAAACAGGAGACTACAGGGATTGGCTATGAACCATGGCATTTTCGTTATGTCGGTCTGCCTCATAGTCAAATCATCGCCAGTCAACAGTGGACATTGGAAGAATACTATCAATATCTTGAACAAACCGCGAGGCAGTTCGCATGAAGAAGAATCAAGGAATTGAGCAGTTTCGGGTGATTTTAGCGATGATGGTGGTCGCGATCCACTGTCTGCCCCTTCATCGATTGTGGCCCGATGGTGATATCCTGATCACATTGACTCTTTTCAGAATCGCCGTCCCCTTCTTTTTTATGATCAGCGGGTATTATGTGTTCAGTGATTTAGCCACCCAAAACAGCTATCCTGCCAGACAACGTATCTGGTTATTTATCAAAAAACAGCTGCAAGTCTATCTCATTGCCACACTGCTCTTTTTGCCGCTTGCTTGGTACAGCGGCATACTAGGATTGAACATGCCACTAGACACTTTTATTCAAACTTTGCTAGTCAACGGCATTCTTTACCATCTTTGGTATTTTCCTGCGATCATTACCGGCGGTCTACTAGTGATGGGCCTCTTGACACGTCTTTCTTTCAAGCAGGTGTTTTTCATTGCTGTCGGTTTGTATGTGGTTGGTTTAGGTGGGGACAGTTGGTCTGGACTGGCTGCACAAACACCCATCACGCCACTCTATTCACTGATTTTCCAACTATTGGATGGAACTCGCAACGGCATTTTTTTTGCTCCCTTATTTTTGATCTTAGGGGTACTAGCCAGAAGATTTGCCAAAAAACCTGCTTCTCCCCATCGCTATAGTTATCTGATGATTAGTCTTATTTGCTTGCTTCTGGAAAGTTATCTCTTGCATCACTTTACTACACCTAAACATGACAGCATGTATGTCTTTTTGCCCTTCGTTCTCTTGTTTTTATTTCCGATCATTCAGCAATGGCAAGCACCCGTGATCTGGAAACAAGCGGGTCGTCTGTCCCTTTGGCTCTATTTGCTCCATCCTTATACCATTGCAGTAACCCATTTTCTTAGTCAGAAACTGCCCTTGCTTCAAAACAATCTAATCAATTACTTCGTGGTCTTAGGATTGACCATCGGGTTGATTTATGGTCTCTTTGCTTTGCAAAAGCTGTTCCCGTTTCCAAAAAAAACGCCGCTCCACTTGCAGCGGGCAGCCAAAGAATTCTCAGCCCCCGCCCTGTTGCACAACTTGCAGGAAATCAAACGAGTGATTCCATCCACAACAAAAGTGATGGCGGTGGTTAAAGCAGATGCCTATGGTTGCGATGCACAATTGGTCGCTCGTACCTTAGAAAGAGTAGGCGTCGATTTTTTTGCTGTTGCCACCATAGAAGAAGCCATCGAATTACGGCGAGCTGGCATTAAAAGTCGCTTACTGATTTTAGGGTACACTTCTGCCCAACGTGCCAAAGAGCTGAACCGATATTCCTTAATTCAAACAATCGTCAGTGAAGCGCATGGACAAGCGTTAGCCCGAACAGGCCTTCCAATCGAATGCCATTTAGCGGTAGATACCGGCATGCATCGTCTAGGCGTTGCCCCTGACCTTGAAACAGTTAGAAGGCTTTATGCCTTGCCATCCCTCAAGATCACAGGCATTTTTTCCCACCTAGGCTCTTCAGATCAGCTAGATACGGCAAGTATCTTACGGACACAAGCCCAAATCATTTGTTTTGATGATCTATTGGCTGGCTTATCCGCTAGAAATATCGCCTATGGTCTGACGCATCTGCAAAGCAGCTACGGCATTTTGAATTATCCAGAGAAACACTATGATTATGTGCGCCCAGGTATTCTTTTAACTGGTTCATTGAGTGTCTCGAATGAACCAACAAAACAGAAGATAAACGTACAGCCGATTCTGACCCTAAAAGCTTTACTAGTGGACAAAAAAACAGTCGCCGCTGGTGAAGCGATCGGCTATGGACTAGCCACTGTTTTTGATCGACCTACCACGATTGGGATCGTTAGTATCGGCTACTGTGACGGAGTCCCCCGTGCCCTATCAAATCAAGGATTCCAATTGTCTTATCAAGGGGTTTTACTCCCGCAGGTTGGGTTGGTTTGTATGGATATGCTCTTGATCGATTTAACGGACTATCCAGAACTGGCGGTCGAAAGTTGGTTAGAAGTAATCAGCGATTGGACGAATACAGCTGATCAAGCACAAACCATTCCCAATGAATTGATCAGTCGACTAGGTTCCCGCGTCCCTTCAATGTCAAAGTAGAAAACGAATGCATTCGCTTACCGATTACGGTATGATGTGGGTAGAGTAAATAGTAGTTTAAATGAAAAAAAGATCGTAGATAGTTGGAGTGAATCAAGGATGGCAGAAAAAATAATTGTTGTTGATGATGAAAAAGAAATCGCCGAGTTAGTCACGACGTTTCTAAGGAATGAAGGCTTTCAAGTGGAATCTTTTTATGATGGAACGAGTGCTTTGGCTTATCTCGAAAAAGAAACAGTCGATGTGGCAGTTTTAGATGTGATGCTGCCGGATATCGACGGCTTTCAGCTGTTACAGACCATTCGCAAAACCCACTTTTTTCCAGTACTGATGCTCACTGCCAAAGGAGAAGATCTGGATAAAATTACCGGTCTAAGTCTAGGTGCAGATGATTATGTGACTAAACCCTTCAATCCATTAGAAGTTGTTGCTCGGGTCAAAACGCAACTACGGCGATACCAACGATACAATCAGTCAGCTGTTCCGCAGAAGATTGAAGAATACGAAAAGGAAGGCTTACTGTTGAAAATCAACAGTCACCAATGTTTTCTTTATGGCAAAGAGGTTTTCTTGACCCCCATCGAATTTAAAATCCTGCTTTACTTATTTGAACACCAAGGATCGGTCGTTGCCTCGGAAACCCTTTTTGAAGCAGTCTGGAAAGAAAAATATTTAGACAACAATAACACAGTGATGGCACATATTGCCCGTCTGCGGGAAAAGCTAAACGAACAACCCCGCAAACCGAAATTAATCAAAACTGTATGGGGGGTCGGCTATATCATTGAAAAATAGAAGTCCATTGATCCGGAAACTTTTGACTCAATACTTTATCACCACAGGTGTTTTAATGCTCCTTTTGATTCTGATCCCTTTAACTGTTCGCTTTGTAGCAGGATTGAGGGTTTGGTACGGCTATGAGCCCATTTATCAAATATTACGGCTTTTTGCTGATTATTGGCTCGTCTGTCTAGCGATCGGTGCCTTGCTGATTTGGGTGAGCACAACGATTTATTATATGAGTAAAGCCATCAGCTATTTGAATGAAACGATTCAAGCCACGAATCAATTGATTGCTGAACCTACGAAGCGAATCGTTCTTTCCAGCAATCTGATCGACGTGCAAGAAGAAATGAACCAGTTGCGGGAAAAAAACCTACAGGATCAACGAGCTGCCAAAGAAGCAGAGCAGCGGAAAAATGATTTGATCGTCTATCTCGCACATGATTTACGCACACCTTTGACCAGTGTGATCGGCTATTTGACACTTCTAGAAGAAGAACCGCAGCTTTCTTCCGAACTACGCGCACGCTATACCAAGATCGCCTTGCAAAAAGCCCAGCGGCTAGAATTATTGATCAGCGAATTTTTCGAAATCACTCGTTTTAATCTTACAACGATCGCCTTACAGACCGAAACCACGGATCTTAGCTTGATGCTAGAACAGTTGACGTTCGAATTTTTACCGCTGCTAGAAGAAAAGAACCTTCATTGGCAACTGCAGCTACAGAAAAAAGTCTATGCGACTGTCGATACAGAGAAGATGGAACGCGTCTTTGATAACTTGATTCGCAATGCCATCAATTATAGTTATGCCGATTCCCCCTTGCATTTAGCCATCAGTGCCTCTGATGATATCCTGATTCGTTTGACCAATCATGGAAAAACGATCCCTGCTGAAAAGATTGGCTTGATTTTTGAGCCTTTTTACCGCATGGACGCTTCCCGAGCAACGGCGACGGGTGGGACCGGTCTGGGGCTGCCGATCGCCAAAGAAATCGTTGAGGCATTAGGTGGAAAAATCTGGGCGGAAAGCCGTGACGAAACCATCGTCTTTTCGATTCGTTTACCAAAGGCAGCAATGGAAAAAAATGAACAGCGATCAAAGCCCCATCCATCTGAACCAACTGCTTAACAGGCAAACAACCTGAGCATTTCGCTGTTCCCCTTCTAATTCAGAAGGAGGAAGAGCTGCTCAGGTTGTTTTTTATTGATTGCTTATTGATACACCAATGATCGTAACGCTTGATCGACTTTTTCTGCCGCTAAGCGTCCTTCACGAATCCCCCAGATGACTAAACTCGGTCCTCTTTTAGCATCTCCTGCGACTAACACTCGTTCATTGTTCGTCGTGTAATCATCGTACACTTCTCGCACACCAAAGGCATCGAAGAGTTGGGTCTCTGCACCAACAAAGCCCATTGCCAACAAAACCAAATCCGCCTTGATCACTTGCTCTGTGCCAGGGATCGGCTGAAACTGTTGATCTACTGAGACCGTTTCGATGGCGATCAACTGGCCGCGTTCGGCGCCGATAAAGGCTGTTGTGGACACCCCATGATACGTCACTTGTGTTTGCAGGACTTCAGCCGCTTCTTCTTGCCCATAGCCTGTGCGGGCTGTCATTGGGTATTCAGGCCAGGGATTGCTGTCGGTACGTGTCAATGGCAGTTGGGGCGTGATCTCCAATTGACGCACAGAAGCGGCTCCTTGCCGAATCGCTGAACCAATACAGTCATTTCCAGTGTCGCCGCCGCCAATCACGACGACGTGCTTGCCAGCAAGTTTTTTACTTGTTGCCGCTTTGCCATGCTTTAAGACATCTTTGGTTGCTTCCGTCAGATAATCGACTGCAAATTGCACCCCAGTCAATTCACGACCTGGAATCTTCAAGTCACGAGGAACACTAGCTCCTGTTGCCAAAATGACCCGATCATACTGAGCGGACAATTCTTCTGCTGACAAGTCACGACCGATCTCCGTATTAGCGACAAAGGTCACGCCTAGCTCTGCCATCAAGTCAATACGTCGCTGCACAACATCTTTATCTAATTTCATATTTGGAATACCATACATCAGTAAACCGCCAAAGCGATCACTGCGTTCATAGACCGTCACTTGATGTCCTAGTTGATTCAAGCGCCAAGCAGCAGATAAACCAGCCGGTCCGCTACCAACGATTGCCACCTTGAAACCAGTCGCTTCTTGAGGCAACCCGGAGGCTTTGACCCAATCGTTTTCAAAAGCAGTATCGATAATAAAGCGTTCATTGTCGTGGATCGTGACACCTGAGCCATTCAGTGCCTCGGTACAGCCTTTTTCACATGGAGCTGGACAAACACGTCCAGTCATTTCCGGTAATGGATTGGTTTTGGCAAGACGCTCAAAGGCGGCTTGGAAACGCCCTTGATAAACCAGATCATTCCATTCAGGAATCAGGTTGTCATTGGGACAACCTGAAACCGCCCGTTGCCCGCCGTAAAAAGAACCAGTATGACAAAAAGGAATGCCACAATTCATACAGCGCGCCGCTTGCTCTTGACGCTCATTTTCAGGCAATGGCGTCTGTAATTCTTGCCAGTCTTGGATACGTTCTGAAACCGGTCGGGTAGGATTTTCTACTCTTGGGTACTTTAAAAAACCAAATGGATCTGCCATATTAGTCGCGCTCCTTTCCTGGAATAGTCAATTGTGGACCGACGACGGCTTCGAAAGCTTTCGTCACAAGTTCCTCCCCGATAAATCCTTGCTCAGCCAAAGTCTCCGTTGCTTGGATCATCTGATGGTACTCTGTCGGATAGACTTTGATGAAATGTTGCTGCTGATTTTCCCAATCTTCTAAAATCTCAGCCGCCTTCAATGAATCTGTATAGGCAAAATGCTGCTGGATCATCTCCTTCAGCTGATGGTCATCGCCACTTTCGCCAATCCGGTACAAATCAACCATTTCCCGATTGCATTTTTCTGCAAAAGTTTGATCAGGGTCATAGACGTATGCCACGCCACCGGACATTCCGGCACCGAAGTTGCGGCCGGTTTTTCCTAAAATCACCACGACGCCGCCAGTCATGTACTCACAGCCATGGTCCCCAACACCTTCTACAACGACTTTGGCTCCACTATTACGGACGCAAAAGCGTTCGCCAGCAATGCCGCGGAAATAGCCTTCACCCCGATTCGCCCCAAAACAAGCAACGTTACCGACAATCGGTGAATGCTCTGCGTCATAAGCGGCATCATCAGGCGGCACAATGATCAAACGGGCACCACTCAGTCCTTTGGCTACATAATCGTTGGCCTCGCCAATCAGTTTCAACTGGATGCCCTGGGTGGCAAACGCCCCAAAACTTTGTCCAGCAATGCCGCGGTACGTAAACTGCAACAAGCCTGGCGTTACTTCGTAATTGCCAAAGCGTTCTGCGATCCAGCCCCCTAAACGAGCGCCGACTGAACGTTGAACATTATTGATCGTATGATTCATAACGATTTCTTGATTATTGTCGATAGCTGCTTGGGCAAAAGCGTCTAACTCTGACCACTGTCGTTTCTCAAGGAATGGGTCCGTCACTTTGCGCTCGATTGGGATCGTCGTCCCAATCATTCTAGAAAAGTCTAACGACTTTGCTTTGCCTTTGGCAACGAAGCGTGGTGTCAACACTTCCGCGTGTCCTACCATCTCATCAATCGTGCGAAACCCTAGCTCGGCCATTGTTTCCCGTAAATCTTCTGCTAAAAAGTACATCGTATTGATGATGTGCTCAGGTTTCCCTGCGAAAAATTTGCGCAACGCTGGATTTTGCGTAGCAATGCCGACAGGACATGTATTGATACTGCAAACCCGCATCATGACACAACCAATCGCAACTAGCGCTAAAGAGGCAAAGCTATATTCTTCTGCTCCTAAAAGAGCAGCAATCGCGATGTCTCGACCCGTCATTAATTTTCCATCTGTCTCTAAGGTCATTCGCTGCCGCAAATGATTCATAGCTAACGTTTGATGGGCTTCTGCAAGCCCCATCTCCCAAGGCAAGCCAGCATCACGAATCGAATTTCTCGGAGAAGCACCGGTCCCACCGTCATAGCCTGAGATCACGACTACGTCTGCGCCGGCTTTGACGACACCGGTAGCGATCGTACCCACGCCCGTACTAGAAACCAATTTGACATTGATCCGTGCATAGGGATTGATTGCCTTTAAGTCATAGATCAGCTGGGCTAAGTCTTCAATCGAATAAATGTCGTGATGTGGTGGCGGCGAAATCAATCGGACCCCAGGTGTTGAGCCACGAATCTCAGCGACCCATGGGAAGACTTTGTTGCCTGGCAATTGCCCCCCTTCACCAGGTTTCGCCCCTTGCGCCATTTTGATCTGGAGTTCGTCCGCACTCATTAAATATTCGGCGTTGACACCAAAACGGCCAGAAGCTACTTGTTTGATGCGACTATTATAATTAATGCCCTTCACTGGTTTGAAACGATTTCGGTTTTCGCCACCTTCTCCACTGTTGGATTTTGCCCCGATCGCATTCATTCCTTCAGCAATACAGCGATGTGCCTCTTCACTTAGAGAGCCGTAAGACATCGCACCGACTTTAAATCGTTTGACGATCGTTTCAACTGGCTCCACCTCAGCTAATGGAATACTGCGTCTTGTGTTCGCAAAAGTCCACATAGAACGGAGGGTCGTTGGATTCTCTAACGCGTCTTGGTTCATCTCCGCCGCATATTCTTTATAAAGCGCATAGCTGCCGGTACGAACAGCTTTTTGAAATCCATAGATTGTTTTTGGATTGAACAGATGATGTTCCCCGTCAGCTTTGTATTGGAAACTACCACCCGAATCAAGATAATCCACGCGTTTCTCGCCATACGCCGCTTCATAACGCGTTAAGTATTCTTGCTCGATTTGCGCTAATGAAAGTCCACCGATACGAGTAACCGTGCCGGTAAAGTATTCGGAGATAACTTTCTCAGAGATACCAACAGCTTCAAACAATTGCGCCCCATGGTAACCGGCAATCGTTGAAATCCCCATTCGTGACATGATTTTGACAATGCCCTTTTCACATGCCTTACGGTAACTTTCGATTTTCTCTGAAAGCTCAAAATGTGCCAATGTCTGGTAAGCCCCATAAGGGTGGACCCCACTTACTCCGTAGCCGACTAACATGGCATAATGATGGACCTCACAGACTTCCGCAGTATCCGCAACGATTGATGCCAAGGAACGTTTGCCTTTTCGCACCAAGTAATTGTGCAGACCTGATACCGCCAAAAGGATCGGAATCGCCACTTTTCCTTCTTGCGCTTGGATGACTTCCCGATCACTTAAAATGACGATCGTTGCCCCAGAATCGATTTTTTGCTCCGTCTCTTTAAAAAGCGCTTCTAATGCTTGTTGCAAAGCTGCCCCGTTTTCTGGTACATAATCATAAAGAATCGACTGTAAAGCCGCTTTTTGACCATTTTGATCTAACTGTTTGATTTTTTCATATTCACTCGTTTTTAACACCGGACTAGCAATCTTCAGCTTATTACAATTGATTCGAATGTCCTTTGAAACATCCCCATCTCGACCTAAAAACAGCTCGGTACCGATCACCAATTTTTCGCGAATCGCATCGATTGGCGGATTGGTCACTTGGGCGAATTGTTGCTTGAAGTACGTAAACAAGGATTGGGGACGTTCGCTCAAAATAGCTAAGGGTGAATCAAACCCCATGGAGATCACTGGTTCTTCTCCCGTTTGAGCCATTGGTAAAATCAACGTGCGAATGATCTCATCCGTGTAACCATTTCGTTTCCAAAGGGTCTGGATCGCATCATCTGCTGTTTCCTCCTGCTTCTCAGTCTCAGGAAGCAGCTCTGGTGTCAATAAGTGATCCGCTAGCCACTCCTGGTAAGGATGGGCATTCGCATAATGCGCTTTGATTTCTTGATTGCGTAAGATCACCCCTTTTTTGGTATCCACCAAAAACATATTTGCTGGTCCAAGCACCCCTTTTTCAATCACTTCCGATGCTGGAAGATCCACAACGCCTGACTCAGAGGCCACGACCACAAAACCAGTTTTCGTGATCGAGTAGCGAGATGGCCGTAACCCATTTCGATCGAGTGCAGCCCCTACCAAATCCCCATCTGTAAAACATAAAGCTGCCGGTCCATCCCAAGGAGCCATAAAGCTTGCGTTGTACTCATTAAAAGCCGTCAGCTCCGGTGACAATCCAGCTTCTTTGGACCACGCTTCTGGCACCATCATCAACAGTGCTTGAGGAATATCTCGCCCTTGACGGTACAAATATTCCATACAATTTTCTAGTTTCGCCGAATCAGAATTTTCATCATCATAGACTTCGATCTGATGTCCATGCATCCAATTTTCTGCCCCGCGTAACGTGTTGATTTCGCCATTATGGGCTAAGAAACGAAAAGGTTGCGCCCGACTCCAACTTGGAAAGGTATTTGTCGAAAAACGAGAATGGGTCAAAGCAATACTCGAAGTCATTTCTGCGCTTTGAAGATCTTTGAAAAATAAGCCAACTTGATAGGCATGCAGCATTCCTTTATAAACAACTGTCTTACTGGACAAGCTGCAGATAGACAACTCATCGGTATGATACGTTTTTTCCAGTTTACGTCGTAGCCGGTAAAGCTGATCTTCAAAGAGACGTCCAGCAGCTACATCGACAGGTTTTTCAATAAAGACTTGCACAAATGAGGGCATGACTTTTTGCGCCCCCGGTCCACACTGATAATAATCATAAGGCACATCCCGTTGCCATAAAACGGTAAAACCCATTTGTTGAATATCTTTGACTACTTCTTCTTGGACCTGTGCTGCTCGGAGCTTTTCTTTCGGTAAAAAAAACATCCCAACAGCATAGGCGCCTTTTTCAGGCAATGAGATTTCGGCCTCTTTTGCTCGCTGTTGAAAAAATGGGTCAGGCATCGCCATCAAAATTCCAGCTCCGTCACCTGTGTCAGGTTCAGCGCCAGTTCCCCCTCGGTGGTTCATCCGTTCTAACATTGTTAAGGCATTTTGCACAAGTTCTCGGGAATAGCGACCATCTTTTTGTGCAATAAACCCCATCCCACAAGCATCTTTTTCAAAAGCGGCATCGTACATCGTTTGGTTCGTTTTCCTCATCATCTCTAAATCACTCATGGAATCACACTTTCTTTCAATATTCTGAATATTCCGATTTTTAACAGTTTACAACCTGTTTTTCTATCTGGCAAGTTTTTTTTACTTGATCCGAGCTCGTTGGTTTCTTCTGTTGACAGTGAAATACTCTATCTCGAACAAACAATTGACTACAGACCTTAAAGAAGAAACTTCGTCTAGTAAGGTTTTTTTATTATACAATAAACTGTCGAAAAATTATTGCAAACAAATGAGAATCGTTATCAATTGCCACCTATTTTCTCATATTCATGTCAGAAACGTGCGTTTTTCTCCCATTCTCAAGGAATAAGAATGAGCAAGCGCAAAAAAAGATGACCCGCAATGGGGTCATCTTTTTTCGTTCTTTTATTTTTCAAAGCCTTCTGCAACTGCTTCGGGATAGTTTTCTTTGACGATGGTTGCACAATGCCCACAAAGTGTTGGCAGTTGCTCTTCTACACCAACATCTACCCGGACTTGGCGACAACGTTCACATACTTCCCCTTCGGCTTTTTCAACTAAGATCGCCACATCCTCAAATTGATATGCCGCTTCAGGAGCTGCTTCACCGGCTTCTTTGATCGTTAAGAAGTCTGGTGAAATGATCAGCAGTTGTGCAATATCTGAATCGATAGATTTTAGCAATGCCGCAACTGGCTCAGTTGGATAAACAGTGACTTTCGCTTCAAAGGACTTTCCGATCAATTTTGCATTACGCGCTTCTTCTAATGCTTTTAAGACATTGTCACGGAAATCAAGGAAGGCCCGCCAAAGATCGAGCAGTTCTTCTTGGTTAGCAAATGTATCATAGCCAGGGAACTCCGCTAACTGTACGTATTCCTCTTCTTCTTTCAAGTGTGACCAGATTTCTTCTGCGGTATGCGGAATGATCGGTGTCAATAATTTAGTCAATGCAACCGCTGTTTGATAAAAGACAGTTTGCATAGCACGGCGTTGGAAATCATTTTCAGCTTCGATATAAACGACATCTTTCGCAAAATCCAAATAGAAGGACGACATATCGACTGTCAAGAAGTTGATGACTGTCCGGTAAATATGCAAGAAGTTATATTTTTCATAGCCATCTTCCCGAATCGTTTTGATGGTTTGATTCAAACGAACCATCATGTATTTATCGACAGAACGCAAGTTTTCAAAAGGTACGCTGTCTTTTGCTGGATCAAAATCACTCGTGTTCGCTAATAAGAAACGCATGGTATTGCGAATCTTCCGATAGACTTCTGACACTTGATTCAAGATATCCATAGACACTCGGACATCCGCTTCGTAGTCAACACTGCTGACCCAAAGACGCAAAATATCCGCACCCATTTGATTGATCACTTTTTCTGGTGCAATGGTATTACCAAGAGATTTACTCATCTTGCGACCTTCGCCATCTAAGGTGAAGCCTTGAGACAAGACGGCTTTATATGGTGCGACTTCATTGATCGCAACACTAGTCGTGATACTTGAGTTGAACCACCCACGATATTGGTCAGAACCTTCCAAGTACATGTCAGCTGGGAACGTCAATTCTGGACGTTGACGTAACACGGCTTCGTGAGAAGAACCTGAATCAAACCAAACATCCATGATGTCAGTCTCTTTCGAGAATTTGCCATTTGGTGAGCCCGGATGCGTGAAGCCAGCTGGCAGTAATTCTTCTGCTTCTTTTTCAAACCAAATCGTTGAACCATGTTCAGCAAACAAGTTTGCCACATGCTCGATCGTTTCAGGCGTAATGATGGCTTCGCCGTTTTCTGCATAAAAGATTGGCAACGGAACGCCCCACGCACGTTGACGAGAGATCACCCAGTCGCCGCGGTCGCGAATCATATTGTATAAACGAGTTTTGCCCCATGGAATGATCCAATCTACTTTTTCGATTTCATCCAAAATATTTTGACGGAACTTATCAATAGACGCAAACCATTGTGGTGTTGCCCGATAGATGACTGGTTTTTTCGTCCGCCAATCATGTGGATAGCTGTGAGTAAAGAAGTTTAGTTTTAGTAGGGCTCCTTTTTCTTCTAAAAGCTCAGTGATCATTGGATTGGCTTTGTCATAAAAGACCCCTTCAAATCCTGGTGCTTCTTCTGTGAAGACCCCACGGCTATCGACTGGTGATAAGACATCTAGACCATATTTTTTGCTGACGATGTAGTCATCTTCCCCGTGTCCTGGTGCAGTGTGGACCAAACCAGTACCGGCATCCAATGTCACATGGTCCCCTAACATCAATAGAGACGTACGATCATAAAAAGGATGTTGTGCCGTCATTTTTTCCAATTGATCGCCAGCCAATTCTTGTAATACTTCGACAGATTCCCAACCGATCTCATTCGTCACGGTTTCTAATAAATCTTTTGCCACGACGAATTTGCGGCCATCGGCCAAGATTTGAACATAGGCAAAGGTTGGATTCACAGAGATTCCTAGATTCGCTGGTAAGGTCCATGGCGTCGTCGTCCAGATAACAAAAGATGTATCTGAATCAAGCAAATCTTTGCCATCTGCTACTGGGAAAGCCACATAGATCGATGGTGATTTCACATCTTTGTATTCGATCTCAGCTTCTGCTAATGATGATTCACTAGATGGTGACCAGTAAATTGGTTTCAATCCTTTGTAGATGTATCCTTTTTCTGCCATTTTTCCGAACACGCGGATTTCTGCTGCTTCATAGTCTGGTGTCAATGTGATATATGGATGATCCCAGTCACCAGAAACGCCTAAACGTTTGAAATCAGCTCTTTGTGTATCCACTTGTGTCAAAGCATATTCTTCACATTTTTTCCGATATTCTGCCAAGCTCATTTCTTTGCGCTTGATTCCTTTATTGGTCAGTACTTGTTCGATCGGCAAACCATGAGTATCCCAACCAGGTACATAAGGTGAACGGAAACCTGACATCGATTTGGAACGTACGATGATGTCTTTACTGATTTTGTTCAATGAGTGTCCAATATGGATGTTTCCATTTGCGTAGGGAGGGCCATCGTGTAAGACAAAGGTTGGCTTGCCTTCATTTAATTCTTGACGACGTTGATACAATTGATTTTCTTCCCATTCTTTTTGCCAATCCACTTCGCGGTTCGGCAAGTTGCCTCGCATTGGAAAAGCGGTTTTTCCAAGATGCAGTGTTTCTTTCATTTTCATTCTTGTTTCGCTCCTTTTCGTCTCTCAACGTTTTGGTATAGTTTCAAAATCCATCGACTCGATCAACCGATTGCTTCTATTGAACCTGTCAAATGGATTGGTTGCCATAAACTCAATGCATTTAGGATTCACTGATTGTTAACAGTTGATCAGCGTGATTCCTAATTTGGTTACTACGCTCCCTACGGTCGCCTAGTACTGTTCATCATCTATTCTGTCTTCCTTCGTAAGCCAATCATAGTGATTCTTAGTACGGTTACTACGCTCCCTATGGTCGCCTAGTACTGTTCATCATCTATTCTGTCTTGCTTCGCAAGCCAATCATAGTGATTCTTAGTACGGTTACTACGCTCCCTATGGTCGCCTAGTACTGTTCATCATCTATTCTGTCTTGCTTCGCAAGCCAATCGCAGTGATTCACAGCAAAAAACACGTCCGTCCCTGGTAAGGGACGAACGTGTTCGTGGTACCACCCAAATTTTATTGTCGGTTGACAATTCTTTGATGATCGGTAACGGGATCAGGCGTCGTTCTCTACTCGAGTCTTTGAAAAGTCAGCTCTTTCAAGAACGCAACTCACAGATGATCTGATTTCTTACAGGGTTTTATTTGGCTTCCACTCTCCCAAACTCGCTTGAAAAATATAAGAAATTTTTCTGTTCTGTGTCTTAGTTATTATCTGTCTTGTTCAATTCGTCTAATAAGTTTCTCGCATCATCTAATGTTTTCACTTCAGGGCTTTCACTTACATCAACGATTTTTTCATCTGATTCAACAATGTCCACATCAAATGTTTCCACTGCTTCTGAGTTTACTCCAGAACCATTTTCACTGTCAAGTTCTTTTGACAAAACTTCTCTGATCACTTGGTGGGAATCTTGTACATAGCTTGAAAATGGCGCCAAAATTTCTTCCCACTCAGGACTCTTCACTTGTTCTAATTGCGTTTGCAACATAACTAATAAGTTGTTATGGAAGACTCTGGTTTTCTTCTTCAAGTCATTTGTTTCTGTCGCCAATTGACGGGCATTGTCGGTTGCATCCGTCAAAATCTCTTTGGCTTTTTCTTCCGCTGAGGTCATCAAGGCATGCGCATGTTTTTCTGCAGTAGCAACCATTTCATCCGCACGGTTTTGAGCAGAAGTAACGATTACTTCTGATTCTTTGCTTGCGCTTGTTTTTACTTTATCCGCCGTATCTTGAGCCACGATGATGGATTGATTCAAGGCATCTTTCAATTCATTGAAATATTCAAGTTTTTCTTCTGCGTGTTTCAACGATTTTTCTAACTCACGATTGCGTTGAACGGCTTCTTCATAATCACGAACGATCATATCCAAGAAGTCATCGACTTCATCTTGGTTGTAGCCTCTCATTTTTACTGAAAAGTTTTTATTTTGAATGTCTAATGGAGTTAATGCCATATTCTATACACCTCTTTGATTTATTTACGTAATACACCTAATAACAATCTAACTTTTTCTTTTTTCGTGGTTCCTTCTAACCCCTGTATTTGAATCCGACCAAATCCTCTTACTGAAACGATATCCAGTAAATCCAGAACAAAATCTGGTCGTAATGCTTCTGTCCAGTTTACTTTTACTTTTCCTGATTCGATCAACTGTTTCGAACGCTGACGAGAGATGTTGTACACGGCAGAGATCACTGTATCAAGACGCAATGAGCTAACCGTTTCTCTTTCCTCGGTCCAACCATCTTTAGGCACGATCAAATCGGTATATTTTGTTTCTTCCAATCGAACGGATACGTTACCGATTTTATCCACTTGGAGTTGAATAAAATGACTGACTTCAGTGGCAACGAATACTTGCCATATTTCACCATCGGAAAGAATGTCTCCAAAATATTCCCTCTTGACTCCAGTCCCCATTAATGTGCCTAAAACTTTTCCATGACTCAACACCGTAAATTTTTTCGGGTATTGAATCGTAAATAAAGTCATGTCAAACTCATCGGTGGTGGGCTCATAGTAATCGGGATAAATCAAACAACGTCGTCTCTCAGCAGCTTCATATCCACCAAAAAAGCGGAAACTTAAATCCGTTGATTGACGAATCAAGCTTTCTAAGATATACGCTTGTCTCGGATCTAAAAAATCAGTCAAGTAAGGCGCATACTGCATTTGCACTTGTTCGATCCATCCTTGAGCGGAATCAATAAAAGGGCGTTCATCGTTTCGAAAATGTTGATAGACATTTGCGTTCACCGATAACCACCCCTTACGTTAAAATAAAATTGATTGTAGGATCAATATCAATGCTTGTGATGCTAGCTGTAAGACAATAATTGCAAATGCAATCGTAAAATCGATACCAGCAAAACTTAATTTCAATCGATCAAATAAACTCAAATACGGTTCACACACTTTTGCTAAGAAACGGCCAAAAGCGGACTGATACCCTCCTGGAAACCAAGACAAAAGTGCATAGATCACTAATAAAATGGTATACAGATAAACAGCATCACTCAGTAATTTAACGAATCTCAAGAATAAAATTGGCGTTCCTCCTCACTTTAGATATCAAAAAAATTGGTATCTGCTAATGTTTGGGCAGTGCCTTCAATTTCCATACCCTTAGGCGTGCAAAGAAAAATTTCATCGCCAACACGCTTGATATCACCATCTTCAGCGTACACTGCTCCTGTTAAAAAATCAACTATTCGACGAGCTTGGTACTCTTCAATTAAATGAAAATTAACAAGTACAGCATCTCCATTGATGACTTGCTTCGCAATCCCCATAGCTTCTGAATAAACGCGTGGTTCTACGATCGTTATTTTTCCAGCCATTTGTGGAGAAGTTTCTTTAGCTTTTGTGTCTTTGACTCTCGTATTAGTTCTTTGTTGCGCCATTGGAACGACTTTTTCTTCCGTCTTAGGCACCGATCTTACTCGTTCAGCCGCCGCTGAGGATTGTTGATAGGCAGCAGTTTGAGGCTGCTGTCTGTATTGATAGGCTTGATTTTGTGGTTGACTTGTTGTATAAGAAGCCGCTTGGCTAGAAGCACGCGTACTCGCTGTTGTTCTAGGGGCGGTAAAAGCTCCTCCTTGGTTCACAGCTGGTTTCGCTGCCGTGCGTGCCGATTCTTCAGTGGCAAATGTTTCTTCATAATAATCTTCTTCGTCAGTCAATCCAAAAAAATTGGTCAGTTTCTCTTTGAGCGACATCGGTCAACCTCCTTTTTTATTGAAATAATGCTGTTCCTACACGAATAAATGTTGCGCCTTCTTGAATCGCAATGGGAAAGTCATTACTCATTCCCATACTCGTTTCTAAGCAAGGGGCATGTGTAAGATGCAGGTCAGCGATCTGTTGTTGAATCCTTTTTAATTCTTTGAAAATCTGATGCTGCTCGTCTTTGGAAGCAGTGAGCGGGGCCATCGTCATCAATCCAACAACACGAATTTTGTCGAACGAAGCGAGTGCTTCAATAAAAGCCACCACCTCTTCTACGAAAATCCCTTGTTTCGTTGCTTCCTGCGAAACATTCACTTCCACAAAGCAGTTGATCGGATGCTCTGCTCGTTTTTGAATTTCTTGTGCCAGTTTGATTGAATCCAACGCATGGAAAAAATCAATCTCATTTATAACTGATTTTACCTTTCTGCGCTGTAAATTACCAATAAAATGCCAACGGACATCTGGGTAATCAGTTAATGCTGCTTTTTTTTCAAGTAGCTTTTCTACTCGATTTTCTGCACAATCACGCACACCATTTTCTAGAAGTTCTCTTGTCGTTTCTGTATCGACGGATTTTGTCACAGCTGTCAAACAGACCTCACTGGCATTTCTAGAAACAAGAGCACAGGAGTCCTGTATCTCTTGCTGGATCTTGTGCAAGTTCTCAGAAATCATGTGCTCTGCCCCCTAGCGTTTACGACGGAAAAATGGTGGTGTGCTTAATTCGTCGTCATCATTCGAGCGTACTTCATCACGGCTGAAGGTGTCGAATTCTTTCTTTTCTACATTTTCAAATGTGTTTTCTTCTACTTTAGGTCGTACATTTTGTTCTTTACGGATATCCCAATCACCAAAACCATTGCTTTCTTCTGCTTGTGCAGGACGCGCTTGGTCCATATCTAAGGTTGGTTTTTGTGGGATAGAATGAATTTGGCTTTGACTTTGTCTGCTAGAGCGAGACCCACGTTCTTTTTTAGAAGGGTCAATGCCGGTTGCAATGACAGTCACACGGATTTCATCGCCTAAGTCTTCATTGATTGATGTACCTAAAATAATATTTACATCACCTGTTGCCGCATGAGCGACGATATCAGAAGCATCTTGTGCTTCAAATAAAGTCATGTCCAATCCGCCAGTGATGTTCAATAGCACTTGTTCAGCACCATCGATCGATGTTTCTAGCAATGGTGAAGAGATTGCTTTTTTCGTTGCTTCGATCACGCGTTCTTCGCCGCTAGCAACGCCGATTCCCATCAAAGCGGTGCCTTGATTTTCCATCACTGTTTTCACATCAGCGAAGTCTAAGTTGACATAGCCAGGTGCAGTGATCAAGTCTGAGATCCCTTGAACCCCTTGACGCAAGACATTGTCTGCTTCACGGAATGCTTCAAGCATTGGCGTTTTCTTGTCAACAACTTCTAACAAACGGTTGTTTGAGATGATCAATAAGGTATCGACATTCTCTTTTAATTTAGCGATTCCTTCAGCAGCAAAACGGCCGCGTTTTGGTCCTTCAAATGTAAACGGACGAGTAACGACGCCGACTGTCAATGCGCCGATTTCTTTGGCAATTTTAGCTACGATCGGTGCAGCACCGGTCCCGGTTCCGCCACCCATACCAGCGGTAATGAAAATCATATCCGCGCCTTCTAATGATTCACGAATAGAATCTTCACTTTCTTCTGCTGCTTTTTGACCAACTTCTGGTTGTGAACCAGCACCAAGACCACGGGTATATTTAGGGCCTAATTGAATGACTGTTTCTGCTTTTGAATTTTTTAATGCTTGAACGTCAGTGTTGGCTGCAATAAATTCTACGCCTTTGACATTTTCTTCGATCATACGATTTACTGCGTTGCCGCCACCACCGCCGACTCCGATGACTTTGATCACAGCGCCGTCATTGATGTTATTATCAATTGAAAATTCCATAGTTTATCTTCCTCCTGAGAATCGTTTTAGATTATTCAAAGATATTTGAGAAGAAATCTTTTACTCGGTTTGTGATCGACTCACCTTTTTTCTCTTCTTCTGTTTCTTCATAAGTTTCTTCTGGAGCTTCATATTGTTCGTAATGCACTTCTTGTTGTTGAATGGCAACGGGCTGTTGCGCGACTGTTTTTTCACCAGTGATCGCACTTTTGGCAAGCTGATAGACTTCGCTTAAGTTTGCTGAATAGTCAACGATACTGATTACATTGGTGAATACAGGATTTCTAAGTCCCATATGATTAGGAACGTAAAGCTTAACGTTTGTTTCGAATACTTCTTGAGCCAAATCTACGACACCCGGCAGGCTTGCAGCACCACCAGTCAAAATCACGCCACCTGGCAAATCAAGTCCATCAATTTCATCTAAGACTTCTTTTGATTTGGTAAAAATCTGTTCCATACGTGCTTCGATGATTTCTGACAAATAGCGTTCATCGATCTTCACAGGTTCTGATTTCCCAATCACATCCACTGGAAATTCTTCACTAGCGGACGTCCGTTCAGGATACGCATCCCCATAATTGATTTTTAACGCTTCTGCATTGTTGAAGGAGGTATTTAAAACTGTCGAAATGTCTTTTGTGACAAATTCGCCACCCTCTTGGTTCACATGGGTAAATTTCAATTGCTTGTCGTGCATCGCTGATGTCGTCGTTTGGCCGCCGCCGATGTCGATAACGATCGTACCAAAATCTTTTTCACCATCAGATAAAATCGATTCTGTCAGTGCTAATGGCGTAATGACTACTTCATTAACGATCAGACCAGATTTTTCCACACATTTACGAATGTTGTGAATGATGGTTTTTGGACCTGTATAAACCACACCAAACATCTCTAGGCGAACACCGATCATGCCACGAGGATCTTTGATCCCTTCAAAACCATCCACTGTAAATTCTTGCGGTAAGATAGCAATGATCTGTCTTTCAGGAGGGGTTGAACGTACAAGTGCTGCGGAAGCAACATTGCGGACGTCTTCGTCGGTGATCTCTTTTGATTCACTGTTGACAGCGATCATCCCTTGACAATTTTCCACTTCAAGAAGATTGGCTGGTACACCAACACTTACACTGCGAATTTGAATTCCTGCTTTTTCTTCTGCTTGTCTTACTGCTCTTTGAATGGCTTGTACCGTTTTATCGATATCTACAATGATGCCACGGTTGATTCCTTCTGATTTTGCATTTCCTACACCAATGATATTCATTTGGCTGTCAACGTATTCGGCTACTACAACTTTTACAGATGTCGTACCGATATCAAGGCCAACATACATTCCCGTTTTTGCCATGGATGGGGTTCCCTCCTACTTAAATTGGATATATAGCGAACCATCACAGTCCGTTTTTAGAGTTCATTCGAATAATTTGTTCACTGTTACCAATTCTACCATATAATGGCGCTTTTTAGAAACAAGTTAATGAAAAAAACTCTTGAATTTTTCCTAAGAATCACTATCAGCTGTTTGATTTTCGTCTGCATCGTCTTCTTGTGTATTTGAAATTGGATAAGTAAAGATCCCAACTTCCATATCCACAATACTGTCCTCGGTCAAATCTTTGGCAATTTGCGGATAATACTGCATTTGACTCACCATATTTGAGATATTGACAATCACTTGATTGCCATCATTCATAAAGAGAGTTAACAGTTCATCATTGCTGTCACGGGGGGTGTATTTGATTTGAGAAATGCCATCTCGAATTTCTGAACTTAATTCTTGATAGGCACTGAGTGTCGCCTTGATTTTGTCTTCAGCCGAAAAATTTTCTAAAACCGGCAATCCTTCCTCTGGCTGCTCACTGATATCATCCAAAACAGCGCCATTTTCCAAAACTGGTGCATAGCCGCCATCTTTGGCTAATAAAGCCACTTCCTGGAATTCAGTGACAGTGATATCAAAACGATTAATACCAGATAAAGAAATAGAAGCATTTTTTATGCGCGGCAATTCTTTTTTGATTGCTGCTACACTCTGATTCCGTTCAAAAAATTGCGGCCACATCTCTTCATTGACGGCTAGGTCAGAATTTTTGAGAATCGCTTCTGCGGATACTTCTTGATTGCCTTTGACCACCACATTAGCCAAACGACTAAGCGGCGAAACAAAATACAAAACAATCAGCAAAGGAATCATCAGTAAACCGATAATCAGCGCTAAACGGCGAATCAATACTTGATTGCGGTACGCCTTTAGATTAGGTAGCCGGTCAGCAAAGGAGCGAGCCTTTTTTTCTGGCTCAGGCAGCTCTTCTTTCCCAGCGTCGGTTTCTTCTATCGCTTGTTCTGCTTCAAAAAGTGCTTCTTCTGCCAACTCCTCTTCATCTTCATGCGCTTCTTTCATGTCTTCTGTTTCTTCAGAAGCGGGTGAAGACCAAGCTGGCTGATTGCCTTTTTCTTGCAAATATTTTAGATTTTCTTTTTGCCAAGGGGTCAACTCTTCCGTTGACGAGGGGGTTTGATCATCATGAGGTGTTTTGTCTTTACTAATGATAATCGCTCCTTTCTATCCCACACATTGTACTATTTGATTACCTCTTGCACAAGTCGAAATAATCGTTCTGAGGCATCGCTGATCCCTTGTTCTTTTGAGGCTTTGGCCATCTTACTACGAAGGGCTTCATCTTGCATGATACTATCTACTGCTTCCACGAGGTTTTGGCTGTTTAGTTCATGATCGGCAATCATTTTGACTGCTCCTGCATTAGCTAAACTTTGGGCGTTCTTTGTTTGGTGGTCATTAGTCACATAAGGGCTAGGAATCAGAATTGCTGGAATCCCTAATGCCGTAAATTCGGCAATCGATGTGGCACCTGCTCGTCCAATCAACAAATCACTATTTGCCATCACTTCTGCCATTTGATCGATATAGGGACGAATACTGATATTAGGGAAAGCATCTTTTGACATCCCGATTTTTTCTTCGATCTCTTTGTAATACCTTTCGCCAGATGCATAAAGTAACTGATACTCTTTTTGAGCAAAAAGCGGCAGCGCATCAATGATCGCTTGGTTGATTTTCAGAGCTCCTTGACTCCCACCAAAAACCAAAACCGTTTTTTTCGCCGGATTTAAATCGTAAGAAGACAAAATCGTCGACTTTTGACTATTCCGTACTTCTTGCCCCCTGGGATTGCCCACTAGCACCGTTTTCTTCGCTGGAAAGTATTGAGAAGCATCGTGAAAAGCAATGGCGATTTTATCCACATACTTGGTTAGAAACTTATTGGTGATTCCAGGAACACTATTTTGTTCATGAATAATGGTAGGTATTTTCAACTTCGCTGCAGCAAAGACCACGGCGCCAGAAACATAGCCGCCGGTGCCAATCACCACATCCGGTTGAAACTCCTTGATGATTTTCTTTGCTGCATAATAGCTTTTCATGAAAAGCTGGATCGTTTTTACGTTATCAAAAGACAGCTTACGCTTAAAGCCTTGGATCTCTAACGTTTTAAAAGGAATACCTGTTGGAGGGACGATTTTATTCTCTAAGCCCCTTGTTGCACCAATGTATAAAAATTCGGCTGTCGGGTCAATCTCTTTTACGTAATCGACAAAAGACAACGCTGGATAGATGTGGCCGCCAGTACCGCCGCCAGTCACAAGTATTTTCATGTCCTTCACTCATTTCTATTTAAGTTCTGCTACTGCCGCCATAAATTTGTCGCCGCGAACTTCAAAATTAGGGTATTGATCCCAACTTGCATTCGCCGGTGACAATAGAATCGTATCTCCAGCAGCACTTAAAGAAAAGGCAACTGGGACGGCTGTTTCAACATTGTCTGTCATTTCAATCGTTTTTACGCCAGCTGCTTGAGCGGCTGAGGCTAATTTTTCTTTTGTTTCTCCAAACACTACGATAGCTTTGAGTCCTTTTAGTGCTGGAACCAACTCATCAAAACTGTTGCCACGGTCCAAGCCGCCTGCCAATAAGACCAATTTCTCATTGTCAAAACCGCCTAAGGCCATTTCTGTTGCTAAGATGTTGGTTGCTTTGGAATCATTGAAAAATTTCACCTGATTGATTGTGGTGACATACTGGGTCCGATGAGGTACCCCAGTGAAGGTTTGCAACGCTTGTTTGATTGCTTCGTTTGGCATATTGCAAAGTTTTCCAACAGCGATCGCCGCTAAGGCATTTTCAATATTGTGTGCCCCTGGTACGCCAAGTTCCTCCGCTGCCATAATTGCTTCTTCTTTATAGTAGAGCATCCCATCAAGCATATATGCTCCTGCTACTTTTTCCTTGGTGGAAAAAGGAATGATTTTCGCCTTTGATTTGGCCGACAGTGCTTCTAGTTCCGGTTGGTTCCAGTTGATCACTAAATAATCGTCAGCGGTCATTCGTTGTTGCAAGCGCCATTTTGCTAAGACATATTCTGGGCGACTACCATGGTAATCGATATGGGCTTCATATATATTCGTGATGACAGCGATTTTCGGCCGTAAGGTATCGATTCCCATCAATTGGAAACTTGAAAGCTCCATCACCAAGCGATCTTCAGGCTTAGCTGTTTGAGCAACGGAACTTGCAGGAAACCCGATATTTCCAGAAAGCAATGCCTGTCCTTTTTCCATTCCAGCATTCAAGACATTGGCGATCATAGTCGTTGTGGTGGTTTTTCCATTCGTACCAGTAATACCGATAATCGGCGCTTCAGAGATTTGATACGCTAGTTCCACTTCCGTGATCACAGGAATTTTTTTCTCTAAAGCTTTTTGAACAAGAGGTTGTGAATAGGGGATCCCTGGATTTTTAACGACTAGCGAAAATCCTTCATCCAATAATTCAATCGGGTGGCTGCCAGTGATCACTTTGACCCCTAAAGCCAAAAGATCTTGTGCTTCTGGATTTTCAGCAAATGGCTTTCCGTCATTAACGGTCACAAGTGCGCCCAAATCATGTAACAATTTGGCCGCACTGAATCCACTACGCGCTAATCCTAGCACAAGAACTTTTTTATTTTGATATGTTGTAATTTTTTTCATTTTCTTCATCTCCTACCATACAAGGGCTATTGTGAGCAACGAGCAACCTAACGCGATACACCAAAACACAGTGTCGATCTTCCACTCAGACCATCCGCTCATTTCAAAATGATGATGGATGGGTGACATCTTGAAGATTCGTTTGCCTGTTAATTTGAATGAGGCAACTTGCAGCATCACGCTTGCTGTTTCACAAACATAGACCAGTCCGACAAGCAATAGGGTCCATTCTTGGTGTAAAAGAATCGAGATAGCTGCCAGCAGACCGCCTAAAGCCAGTGAGCCGACATCCCCCATAAAGATTTTTGCCGGTTTGCGATTGTAGGGAAAGAAGCCGATCAATCCGCCGATGATCGCAAGACAAACGATTAACACATCGATTTGATCTTGTCGCCAAGCAATCAGTGCGTAAGTTGAAAAAGAAATCGTGCCCAGTCCTGCGACTAGCCCATCGATACCGTCCGTCAAGTTGACTGCATTTGAAAAACCAACAAGCCAAAAAATGACGAACAAGCCATAAAAAATCGATAGCGACACGTCTATCCCAAAGAAATTCAGTACATCCGCATTGTCTTCGGATCGAAAAACAAAGTAAAAGACGAGTCCGCCTAAAATCTGTCCAATCAGCTTTTGCAACGAGTTCAGCCCCATATTTCGTTTGCGGAAAATCTTGATGAAGTCATCAAGAAATCCTAATGCACCATAAACCAAGGTAATGAACAAAAGAATGAACAATGAAGCAGTCAATTGATTTTGCCATGCTCCTACCCAGATGGCAGTGATCATTGCAGAAATCAAAAATACAAACCCACCCATCGTTGGTGTACCGGCCTTTACATTGTGCCATTTGGGGCCGTCACCACGTATTTCCTGTCCGTATTTCTTCATTTGAAAATAGCCGATAAACAAAGGCATTGTGGCTGTTACGATCGCAAAGCCACTTGCCAAAGGTAATATCATCTCTGTCCATTCCATATTGTTCTCTCCTATTTATTCGTTTTCACTTAGTGTAAACTTGATCGATTGTCCTGATAATTCGGTGTATGGTTCCACGCTTTGTTTGGTACAATAGCCGTTTCCTTCAAAACTGACGTCTACATTCAGCAGACTACCAAATTTGATTAAGTCTGCTTTTGACCAAGAAGTCGTATCCGGCATATAGTACTTATCGCTGTCGGTAACGAGCAGTACCCGTCCGCCAGGCATGATCGAAGTCCCACTGTCAACCGATTGGGCAATGACTTTTTCACCATCCCCGATGACTACCGGGATCAATCCAGCTTTTTGAACATCCGTTGCAGCCGATTCTGTATCGAGATTGCGATAATCCCCCACAGTTGTTTCGCTACCAGATGTTGTGCTTTCTTCTAATGCAGAGTTTTTCAGATCCATGACCCGTTTCATCAATGGATTGGCAATTTCACCCAACACGGTGCTTTCGTGCTTCTCTGGTAATTTAATCGTCAAATACAAAATGTATTCTGGTTCTTCTGAAGGAAACATCAAAACAACGGAATATAGATAATTGGTGCCACCAGACAAATACTTACCGGTTGTTGGATCGGCTACTTGGGCCGTCCCTGTTTTTGCAGAAATGTTGTAGCCAGGTAATTCATAAACGCCATAGGCACTTCCATAATTTTCACTCTCGACAACATCACGCATATATTCACGGACCTCTGTTGCAGCCTCTTTTGTGATCGGATGGCCGACCTCTTCTGGTTGCGTGACCGTTTCTTCTCCAGTATTGCCATCAACGATTTTACTAATAAATTGTGGTTTCAGCATCGTTCCATTATTTGCGACCGATGTGAAAGCCTGCATCATTTGGAAATTCGTCACACCAATCGCTTGACCAAAGGAAGTCATCGCTTGGCTGACAGGATTATCTTCTGGGGTGATTCCAGTATTTTCGTTAGGCAATCCTGAATAGGTGCTACGGCCAAAGCCAAATTCTTTTAAGTATTGTTGCCAACGATCAGCCATCCGCTGCTCCAAGGTCACCATTCCGATATTACTGGACCATGAAAGAGCTTGGCGCATCGTCAGTGTTCCTTTTTGACCAAAGTCCCAGTCATTGATGGTTGCATCGTAAAGTTTTAATCCATCAGGACTTGGGGTAAAGGTTTCATTCTCATTGAAGATGCCTTGATCGATGGCAGCTGCTGTCGTCAAAATCTTCATGGTTGATCCTGGCTCATAGTTGTCTTCAACTAACAGATTTTGCCAATCATTGATCGAATCCAAATTTTCTGGATTGTAGGTTGGTCGTTGTGCCATCGCTATGATTTCGCCGGTTTTGGCATCCATTAAGTTCGCTGTTAAGTTTTCTGGTTTGTTTTCTTTAAAGACGCTGTCCATCAGCGTTTCCAAATAGCTTTGGATTCGACTATCGATGGTGGTATAAACGTCTTTTCCGTCAACGGCTGCGACGGTCTCTGCTACTGTTCCGGGCAGCGGGTTTTGATTGTTATCTTTTTGATAAACGATCTCACCATCAGTTCCCGATAATACATCATTGTAAGCAGCTTCCAACCCAGTTTTGCCGACTAGACCAGTATCGTCATCATTGGCAACAGCATACCCGATAAAGTGAGAAGAAAAGACCCCATTCGGATAAAGGCGAGCTGGATGGCTATCAAAATGGAAGCCGGCAATATCTTCTTTTTCCATTGCATCTTCGATCGCATTTTTTTGTTCTAATGTAATATTATTTCCCTTGCTCCCAAAAGAGACCCGCCACAATTGTTGCTCAAGGCCATCCTCTAACGTATTGACTGCTGTTTCTTGATCAATGGACAATACATCTGACAAAATTTTGGCCAACTTATTGAAGTTTGCTTTTTCTGCAAAGAGATTTTTGTTGCCATCTTTGTAATTCTGATTCAAAACAGCATAAATGGAATACGAGGTCACATCTTCGGCAATCGGAATCCCATTACGGTCATAGATTGTTCCACGTTTCGCTTTGATCACTTCGCTGCCTTCATAAAGATTTTTGGTCTTTTCTGCTAATGAAGTTCCCGCGACATCCCCGACAATGACGATATAGCTCAAACGCGTGACAAACAAAAAGAACAATCCAATACTCGTAGCAAAGAGAATAATACCTACTTTTTTGCGATTGTTCGTTGTAGTTTGATTGTTCTTTTTTAAGTATTGCTTGAATTTATCTGTTAACTTCATTTAGTCCACTTTCCTTAAATTGCCATCATCAATCGACAATCCATTATCCTCAGCAATCTTTTGGATGCGCTCGGTTTTAGAAAGTTCATTTTTCTCTTGTTCCAACTGTTCTGCTTGTGTTGTTTTCTCAGTGATATCCGATTGGATCAAGGAAATATCATGCTCAACTTGGCTGATATTGGTCCGAATATTGATGGTCAAGATTGCCAACGTCAATACAGCGATAATCACAAAGGCAGCAATCAGTTTTTCTAGAGTAGAAATACTTTTTAACCGACGAGCCGGAGATGCTGGTACACGGATGACCTCAGGACGCTGGGGATCAGTAGGCAGTTTTTCAGTTGTCGGTTCAGAGTGATCCAAAGGTTGTGATTCAAGAGGTTCTCTGAATTCATAGTCATGAACTTTTAGTTCTGCCATAGTTGTTACCCTTCGCTTTCCTTGATTTTTTCCGCGATTCGTAGTTTCGCACTACGAGAACGATTATTTTCAGCTACTTCTTCCTCAGTAGGAAGCAGTGGTTTTCTTGTTATAAGTTTTAGTGTTGGTTGAAATTCTTCTGGTATCATCGGCAGACCTGGTGGCATATCCTTTGGTGTACTGTATTCCTTGAACATCGATTTCACAATGCGATCTTCTAATGAGTGGAACGTGATCACACTGACACGTCCGTTGACTGCTAAAAGATGAATGGCTTGTTCAAGTGATTCTTCAATTACACCTAGCTCATCATTGACTGCAATTCGAATGGCTTGGAAAACCCGTTTTGCTGGGTGACCGCCCTTTCTTCTTGCTGGAGCTGGAATGGCTGTTTTGATGATATCGACCAATTCCCCTGTTGTTTCGATGGGATGATCTTGTCTCACCCGCTCGATTTCCCGAGCGATTTGTTTTGAGAATTTTTCTTCTCCATAACGGAAGAAGATTTTGACTAATTGATGGTAGTCGAATTGATTGACCACTTCATAGGCAGTCAATGCTGCAGTTTGATCCATCCGCATATCCAGCGGTGCATCTTGGTGGTAGCTAAAGCCACGTTCGGCTTCATCTAATTGGGGTGAGGAAACACCTAAATCATACAAAATACCATCGACTCGGCTTACGCCGTGTTGATTCAATGCTTCCTTTAAATAGCGGAAATTACTTTTAATAAACGTGACCATCCCTTTAGCAACATAAGGTGCTAAACGTTCTTTTGCATGGTCGATGGCGGTTTGGTCTTGATCAAAAGCAAAGAGATGTCCTTCTTCAGACAGTTGTGACAATAAATATTCACTATGACCAGCTCCACCTAATGTACAATCGACATAGACGCCTTCTGGACGAATTGATAATCCATCAACGGTCTCCTGTAGCATAACGGTGTAGTGTTGAAAATCTGCCATGTGTTTTTTCCTCTTCCTATCAAGCCTATAAGCCAAAGTCGATCATTGTTTCAGCAATTTCATCAAAGTTTTCTTCTGCTTCTTCAGAGAATGCTTGCCAACGCGTTTCATCCCAAATCTCGATTCGATTTGAAACCCCGATGATCACGCAGCTTTTAGTAAGGTCTGCATGATTTCTCAATGTAACAGGGATATTGATTCGTCCTTGTTTATCGATCTCGCACTCTGTTGCAGCAGAATAAAAGAAGCGGACAAATGTCCGAGCATCCTTTTTCGCTAAAGGCATTTCGTTTAGTTTTTCTTCAAGTTTTTCCCATTCAGATAAGGGGTAGCCAAATAAACAGCCATCTAATCCACGTGTCACAACAAATTTTTCTCCGAGTTTTTCTCGTAGTTTTGAAGGGACGATTAGTCGGCCTTTTGCATCTATCGAATGTTGAAATTCTCCCATAAACATCGATAAATAACCCCCGATCTCCACCTGATATTCACAGTCTACCACAATCCCCCACTTTCTACCACAAATTATATGAAATTTGAAAGGGAAGTTGTTTGACTTTTCTTTACCAAATGAACAAAAAGAGGAAATCAGACTCCTTAAAGTCTTTAAAAAAACTTTAAGTGAAAAAATGGACGTTTATCAAGGGGCAAAACACTATAAGTAACTTACGATATTTAGAATGATCAAAACGACATGAAAGATGATCGTAAATAGAAAAATACTGCGCCAATACATCTTAAAATAGCGACCATATTGGATCTCTTCATAGTAGTACGCCTGAAAGACGGCCAGTAGAATGCCTAATAAAAAAATGGAGATCAAATAATACAATGTGATTGCTTGATCAAAAGTATATTTTGATAATTGATGAATCCCCACCATTAAAAATGGTACCGCTAAATCCGGTGCCTTCACATGGAAACGATCATTCAACGAAAGTGCAGAAACGATAAAACGACAAGCAAAATAAACGAGCACAGGAAAAATATACCAAAACAAAACGATTGGATTAAATCCAGACATACAGCAAAATCCTTTCTAACAACTAGTGTCACTATACTTTATTTTCTTTACATCCATGTTTCAGTTCTTTTAAAAATCTAAGCCGGAATAAGACAGCCATGAAATTTTTTAAGGAGGCTCTTATTTCAACAACTAACTTTTGAAAGTTTTAAAGAATGTATTTCTTTACCTATTAAAACAGAAGGGCGTAGCTTCAACAAGCCTATCTTGCCATTCTAACGAATTTTTTTATAGTGAAATTGAAATTTCCTTAATTTCTCCTTGGATCAACTTGAGTTCTTGAGAAATTGAGGGTAAACTGTCACTAGAATAACTCTAAAAGGTGGATTAGAATGAACGAGAAAAAACCAAAAAGTACCTTTGCAAAAATCACGCAAGTCGTGATCTGGACCATGCTTATTCTCACTGTCGGCTCGATTTTCTTAGCAGCGTACACAAGTATTATGGGTTAATCCTATTAAAAAATGCCCTTTTCCAAAATGATGGCTTCCATCTTTTGGAAAAGGGCATTTTTTTACAGTAACGGTGACACAAGACGTGCCAGGCCTTCCTTGATCTTGATCGTCAATTTTCTTTGTTGATACGCTTCGATCGTTAACGGTTTGGAATCGATCGAATCCGCCAGAAACGCTTCTTTTGTTTGAGTCGCAAGTTGCGCATCATAGATAATCGTATTGACTTCAAAATCTAAGCGAAAGGATCGAACATCGATATTTGCTGAACCAATCGATACAAGTCCACTATCTATAATCATCGTTTTCGCATGCATAAACCCTTTCTCATAGGTTTCAATGATTGCACCAAAATGAAGCAGCTCAGCCGCAAAGGAATAGGTCGCCCAATATACCAAGGGATGATCCGGTTTATTAGGGATTTGGATATGGACTTTCACCCCAGAAAGCAGTGCCAACTTTAAGGCATTGTGAATAGCTTCATCCGGAATATAGTAGGGCGTTTGGATTAGAATTTCTTTTTTGGCTAAATTGATCATTTTCAAATACGTCATTTTTATTTCTTCATGTTCCGTATCAGGACCACTAGTGATAACTTGGGCTGCGACTGTCCCCGCTTGTTTGATTTCAGGAAACAAAGAAGGATCATATTTGATCTCCAAGGCATGTTGTGAATTCCAATCCATCAAAAACCGATTTTGCAGCGAATAGACAGCTGAACCGGCAATTCGCAAGTGATTGTCTCGCCAATAGCCAAATTTTTCCACTTGTCCTAGATATTCATCTCCCACATTAAAACCGCCTGTATAACCAATCTCACCATCAATCACCACGATTTTACGATGATTCCGATAATTGATTCGCGGATTGACATAAGGAACGAACAAAGGAAAGAAAAAGGCAATTTGCCCGCCATGCAGACGCAATTCATCAAAAAACTTCAATGATACCTGGGTACTGCCCCAAGCATCTAACAAGACTCTTACTTTTACGCCTCGCTTTGCGGCTCGTACCAATGCTTCTTTGACCTCATTTCCCAATGCATCACTGCGATAAATATAATATTCCATATGAATGTGATTTTTTGCCTGTTCGATATCCGCGATCAAGGCATCAAATTTCTGCCGCCCATCGGTATAAAGTGTCATGCTATTGGCTGTCGTATAGAGGGATTGACCAAAGACCGTCAACAGATAGACTAACTGCTGGACTTCTACTTGAGCAGTCGGCGGATGCGGAAACAAATGACGCGCGAGTGCTTGTTTTTGTTCTTCTAATTCAACGTTTAGACCAATCTTTGCTTGTGAGCGCATATCGAAAATCTTTTCCTTGGAAATTCCTCTACCAAAGAAAAAGTAAAGCACAAAACCAACGATTGGGATGAACATCAAGACCAAAAGCCAGGCCCATGTCTGAGCAGTCTGACGTCTCTCTCTGAAAATGATAATGATTGATAACAAAATATTAACTATAAATAAAATGGTTACCAAATTATCCATTACAACCATTTTTCCACCTCTTCCCCGATTTCCCGCTACTAAAGCATATCAAAAAATAGTACCTAAAGTAAAGAAACACTGTGATGAAACAAAAAAAGCCGATCTGACGATCGACTTTAATAAAACATACGTTTAGAATTTTAAGAATCGGCGCATTGATAAGATGGAACCAAGCGAACCAATCACGATACCAATCAGTGCCATCACACCGCACACTTGTATTAGAAACATATTTGGTGCAATTAAGCTGTAATTTGAACGTAGCAAGGATGGATTGACCATTGCATAAACTTGATGATACCCGAAGTACATCAACGCAATTGGGACAATTGATCCTAAGAGTCCGATCCAGCCGCCTTCAAGGAAGAATGGCCAACGAATGTAGCCGTTTTTCGCCCCAACCAGACGCATGATTTGAATTTCTCTTTGACGGGACAAAATCGTGATCCGAATCGTATTAGAGATTAGGAACATTGCCACAAAAATCAGTAAGACAGCAGCAGCTAAGCCCCAAGTCCGCACAGCCGCAGACAATTCAAAGATTCGGTCAGAAGAATCTCCACCGTAATCGGCTTTAAAGACATTCGGCAAATCCCCAGCTTGTTCTGCGATCTCTGTCGTATACTCTGGATCTGTTGCACTTACAACAAATACGTTATACAGTGGATTACTGTCGCCTTCGAACAAGTTCCATGAATCCCCCATGGCATCCTGGATCTTCTGCAATTCTTCGTCTCGACTAGAAAATGCCACTTCTGAAACGTTCGGCAGATCATTTAAGGCCTGTTCTAAAGCATCCATGTCTTCTTGTTCTGTACCAATATCAACGAAAACCGACACGTCCACATTCTCACGAATATCTTCGGCTAGTTTTGTTGCATTTAAGATTACACCTAGAAAAATACCGACTAATGTTAATGTGATCGTCACGGCACTCAATGACGCGATAGTCATCCAGCCGTTACGCTTTAAACTTTTAATACTCTCCAGGAGATGACGGAAAAATGTTCTAATCATCGTAACCATATTCTCCTTCCGCTTGGTCGCGAATAATGCGGCCATTCTCAATCGCGATCACGCGATGACGAATCGTATTTACGATCGTACTATTATGGGTCGCCATAACGACCGTTGTTCCTTGTGCATTGATTCGATCAAGCAATTTCATGATTTCCCATGAGTTTTCAGGATCTAGATTTCCGGTTGGTTCATCCGCAATCAATACCTTCGGTGTATTTACGATGGCACGAGCGATCGACACCCGTTGTTGTTCCCCACCGGAAAGTTCACTTGGAAAGACCCGAACTTTATGTTTCAGTCCGACCAAATCCAAAACTTCCATCACCCGTTTTTTGATATCACGGGGTTTGCGTCCGATAACTTGCATTGCATAAGCAACATTTTCAAAGACCGTTTTCCGCGGTAAAAGTTTGTAGTCTTGGAAGACCACGCCGATTTCCCGGCGCATCAAAGGGATCTCACGGTTTTTCATGCCGACCAAATCATATCCTGCGACATTCAAAACGCCTTTTGTTGCTCTTTCTTCTCGATACATCAATTTGATAAAGGTTGATTTTCCGGCGCCGGATGGTCCAACGACATAGACAAACTCCCCTTGATCAATTGAAATCGAAAGGTTACGGATAGCAGTCGTACCATTAGAGTACTTTTTCATTATATCTTTCATTTCTATCATACAGCTATCTCTCCATCTCAAATTTTCATTCTGGCTTATTATAGCATGAATATATTTCACCTTGCTTGCAACAGATTACAATTGTGTTTCAATCTGTTTAAGTCATACCAGGTTATTTTTGATTCAGTTTCAGCTTCAAATAGGCATCGATAAAGCCGTCCAAATCGCCATCCATGACTGCCTGTACATTCCCAGTTTCGAAATTCGTTCGGTGATCTTTGACCATTGAATAGGGATGGAAGACATAAGAACGGATTTGCGAGCCCCAACCAATTTCTAACTGCTCGCCTCGCAAGGCTGCTGCTTCTTGTTCTTTCTTTTCCACTTCTAATTGATACAGCTTGGCTTTCAACATCCCCATCGCCTGCTCACGGTTTTTCAATTGTGAGCGCTGGGCTTGGCTAGCGACCACCGTTCCTGTCGGAATATGGGTGATCCGCACAGCAGATTCGGTTTTGTTGATGTGCTGTCCACCAGCGCCACTTGCGCGGTACGTATCGATCTTCAAATCATCTGAGTTGATCTCCACATCGATCGCCCCATCTAATTCTGGCATCACATCCACCGAGCAAAATGACGTATGCCGTCTCTTAGCAGAATCAAAAGGTGAAATACGGACCAAGCGATGCACGCCTTTTTCCGACTTCAAATAGCCATAGGCGTTGTGGCCTTTCACAAGTAATGTGACACTTTTGATCCCCGCTTCATCACCGGCTTGATAGTCCAAAGTTTCCACCTGATACCCATGTTGTTCGCAAAAACGAGTATACATCCGTAACAGCATGCTGCCCCAGTCTTGCGACTCGGTACCGCCTGCTCCCGGGTGCAGCTCGATGATGGCATTGTTTCGATCATAGGGTTCATCTAACAACATCGACAATTCATAAGAAGCCATTTTCTCATTTAACTTACCGATTCGCGCATCAAGTTCTGCTTCCATTTCCGGATCGGATTCTTCTTGAATCATTTCCAACATCACTTCGAGTTCTTCCAATTCTTCTGCTAGCTGATTGAATTGATCGTAAGTCTCTTTGTTGGCATTGTTGGCGTTAATGACTTGTTGAGCTTTTTCTGAATCATCCCAAAAGGTAGGATCTGCCATTTGGTGTTCCGCTTCCGCAATGTCCTCTTCTAACTGATCTAAGTCAAAGAGACCCCCTAAAACTGATTATTTTTTCATTCATCTGGGTCAATTGATTCCGAATATCTGCGATTTCCATTAAAATTCCTTCTTTCTTTTTTTCTTACAAACGAAAGTAGACTGGACAAAAACGTCTGCCAGCCTACTCTCACCTTTTTCAAAACTTGTTACATATTTTTCCCGTGGCAATTCTTGAATTTTTTCCCGCTTCCGCAAGGACAAGGATCATTGCGGCCCACGTTTTTGAAACTTGGCGCTTGGGCAGCCGGTGCTTCTTCTACCCCTTGTGCTTCTCCTTGGGCTACTTGTTCCCGTTGAACGTTTTGGCGGATTTCTGCCTTCATAAACAGACGAGTTACTTCATACTCGATGGCTCCAACCATGTTTTCAAACATATTGAATCCTTCTGTTTGGTATTCAACTAACGGATTGTTTTGTCCATAAGCCCGTAACCCAACCGATTGGCGCAATTGATCCATGGCATCGATGTGGTCGGTCCACTTCGTATCAACGACTCGTAAAATCACTACTTTTTCAAATTCCAGTAATTGTTCTGGACTATTAAGTTGTGTTTTCTTTTGTTCAAAGACTTCTTCTGCCCGTTGGTTTAGATAATCTTTAATCTCTTGAGCTGATTTGCCCTTGATGTCTTCAATACTGATGGTATCTTCATGAACAAGTGCATTGGCAGCAAAATCAACGATTCCTTCATAATTCCAATTGCTTTCTTCTAATTGCGTATGACTGTCAACGACACGGCTGATGGAACGTTTCACCATATTCATTAATTGTGGTGAAAGATCCGTTTCTTCCATGATTACTTCTTGACGTTGTCCGTAAATAACTTCCCGCTGTTCTCGCATTACGTCATCGTATTGCAAGACGTTTTTCCGGGTATCGTAGTTATTCCCTTCCACTCGTCTTTGGGCAGATTCTACTTGTTTTGAAAGCATCTTGCTTTGGATCACGGCATCGCCTTCATCGATTTTCATCCGATCTAAGAACACTTTGATTCGTTCAGAACCAAAACGTTTCATTAAATCATCTTCTAGCGACAGGTAAAATTGCGACATCCCTGGATCTCCTTGACGTCCCGCACGTCCCCGCAACTGGTTGTCGATCCGTCGTGATTCGTGACGCTCGGTACCAATAACTGCCAATCCGCCTAGTTCTGCAACACCAAGACCCAACTTGATATCCGTTCCCCGACCAGCCATATTGGTCGCGATCGTTACAGCACCTTTTTGCCCAGCATTCAAAATGATTTCCGCTTCTTTAAAGTGATTCTTGGCATTCAATACTTCATGAGGAACTTTCTCCCGATCAAGCATTGATGATAGTAATTCAGAAGTCTCAACAGCGACCGTCCCTACAAGGACTGGTTGCCCTTTGCGGTGGCGTTCTTTGATGTCTTGAACGACTGCTTGGAATTTGCTGGTAAGTGTTGGATAAAGCAAGTCCGCACGATCATCCCGTAAGATCGGTTTGTTCGTAGGAATCTGAATGACTTGCATGTTATAGATTTCTCTAAACTCTTCTTCTTCCGTTTTCGCAGTACCGGTCATCCCAGACAGTTTTTTGTACATCCGGAAGTAGTTCTGGAATGTGATCGTCGCCATCGTTTTGGTTTCATCTTCGATCTCGACACTTTCTTTTGCTTCGATCGCTTGATGCAGCCCGTCAGAATAGCGGCGGCCATCCATGATCCGACCTGTAAATTGGTCAACAATCATTACTTTGCCATCTTGCACCACGTAATCAATGTCACGAATCATGATGTAATTCGCCCGCAACGCTTGGTCCAAGTGATGGGTCAATGCGGTGTTTTCGATATCATACAAGTTTTCTAAGCCGAAGGTCTCTTCCGCTTTTTCGATCCCGCGTTCTGTCAAGCCGATCGTTTTTGATTGAATATCGATTTTGTAGTCTTCTTCTTCCGTCAAGCGTTTGACGAAATTGTCGACCCGATTGTATAGCGCGGTCGATTTTTCTGCTTGTCCTGAAATGATCAATGGCGTTCTCGCTTCATCGATCAAGATCGAATCGACTTCATCGACAATGGCATAGTTTAATGGACGTTGTACCATTTGATGACGATAAACCACCATGTTGTCCCGCAAATAGTCAAACCCTAATTCATTGTTTGTACTATAAGTGATGTCACAAGCATACGCCGCACGTTTTTCTTCTGCTGATTTTGAGTTGATGTTCAAACCGACTGTCAATCCTAAAAAGTTGTACAGCTCTCCCATCTCAGTCGAGTCACGAGTTGCCAAGTATTCATTGACGGTTACGACATGGACGCCTTGACCACTCAAGGCATTCAAATAAACAGGTAATGTCGCCGTCAAGGTTTTCCCTTCACCGGTACGCATCTCTGGAATATTCCCATCATGCAAGACGATCCCACCCATTAATTGGACGTGGTAAGGATAAAGACCCAAAACGCGTTTTGCAGCTTCACGTACTACTGCAAAAGCTTCAGGTAATAATTTATCCAAAGTCTCTCCCTCTTGGAAACGACGACGAAATTCATCGGTTTTCCCGCGTAATTGTTCATCAGATAAAGCGGCCATTTCATCCGCATGTGATTCAACTTGATTCGCAATATGGTCAAGACGTTTTAATTCTTTTTTGTCGTTTTCGATTAATTTTCTAAAAAAATTGGCCATACCTTAATAATTCTCCTTTTACTTCTACATTATCCTAGCTGGAAACTCTCCTAACTATTTTAGCACTAGTTCACCATAAATGAAATATTTTTCGATAGAACTATCGCATCAATCTTGCGTGATAAACGGATTCTTAACCTTTTTTCACAGATTTTAAAGAAACGAAGGGAAAAAATACGCAACAAGCCATCGATCGGTGCCCAAAGTCCAGCGCACGTCCATATGACTTGTTGCGAATATTTGCAAATTAGGCCGTTTTAAAACGGGTTTTTAAGAAAGCTAAGAAGAGCATCAGCAGCATGCCTAAAGATTGGATCCCAATCATCAAGATGATGTCCGCGCCAATAAATCCTGCCAACATCGCCACCAGAGAGCCTGCCCCCAGTGCATTCAAAATCACGTTGGTACTTTCTTTGAAACTGCTGATCGTCGACAGTCGCGACTTTTTCGTCAGCCAGAGGAAAAACGCTGCGCCCATGACGAGGATACTATTCATTGCCACCAATAAAAATGCCACCGTGATCGTCTGGCTGAAGAAAATCGCCGTCTCGTTGTTGCGATAAAAGCCGTCTTCGATCACTTTCTGAAACGAAGCCGCATCATGCACTTGATCAGGCATCATTTCCGCCGTGTAACGCATCTCATAATGATAGGTTTGTCCATCGATTTCCTCTTTGATGGTCCAGTCTGTTTCACGAAAATTGATAGCATATTTTGCTCTTGAAAGGTCCGCTTCTGAAAGCGCAACACCTATAATGCCCGCTTCTGTTTGCGAAAAGACTTGTGACTCATCCGTTAAAAGTTTGCCATCTTCCAGCTGCAGTTCACTGTATTCGGCTGCTGTTTCAGCAGTCATGAGTGTTTTTGCATGGGGGAAAAATGCTGCAAAGGCTTGATCCGTTTGCTTGCTGATCATCAAGGTCAGCGGGATCATCAGCAAGGACATCAAGAAAATATAGACAAACACTTGCTGCCAGCGATTTAATTTTTTACGCCATGCATAGACTTTTGTTGGAGAAAATATGGCCCCAAAGTATGTTAAGGGAAATCGTTGTTCAGACATCCTATCATTCCTATCCTTTTGTTCCGCCCGAGGTCAAACCTGAAACAAAGTATTTTTGTAAGAAGAAAAACAGTGCAGCAATCGGTACGGCGATCAAAATCGCACCAGCCGCAAAGAGTGCGACCCGTTGATTACGGGCATCGTTGATAAAGGTCTGCAGCCCGACTGCGACGGTCAAACGCTCTTGTGAGCGAAGCAAGAACCGCGCCAGCAAGAATTCGCCGAATGGCCCCATAAAGGCCCACAATGCTTGGACGGCAACCATTGGTTTTACGAGGGGCAAAACGATTTGCCAAAAGATGCGGAAATGCCCTGCACCGTCAAGTTTCGCTGATTCATCCAAGTCGATCGGTACCGTATCAAAGTACCCTTTCATCAGCCAAGTATTCATGGGAATCCCACCACCGATATAGATCAGTGTCAAGAACCAGAAACTATCTAGGCCGTTTGCTAATAAGCCCATGACATAAAAAGCGGTCAACGCCGACATCGTTGGCACCATCTGAACGATCAAGAACACCATCAAACTGCTCTTACGACCGGCAAAGCGATAACGACTGTAAGTATACCCTGCCAGTGTTACGATCATTACTTGGATCACCATCGTGGAAACAGCCACGATCAAGGTGTTTTTATACCATGTCAAATAGGGGGTTTCATTGAACAATCGTCGAAAGTTGTTCAATGTCCAATCCGCATCAAAATCCAAGCGAAAGGCGATCATATTCCCTGCCTTGAAGGCTGAGGTTGCGGTAATCAACAAGGGATAGATGATAACGATCGATAAAGCGATCATAAACAAGTAGGTAAATAATTTGCTGAAAGAAAACTTTTTCTTTTTCATCCTCAATCCTCCATATTAAATGCATTCGTCTTTTTAAACACCAGTAATGAAATGGAAATCACCACAAAGGAAATGATCAAGGTCAATGCAGAAGCAATCGAGTATTGTGGCGAGCCGCCCGTCGTCAATTTGTAGATCCATGAAATCAAAATATCCGTCGAACCGGCATTTCCACCTAAACTTCCTGGACCACCTTCGTTAAAGAGATAGATCATGGAGAAGTTATTAAAGTTCCCTGTATATTGCGTAACGAAGGTTGGTGCTGCCACCAAAAAGATCGCCGGTAACGTAATATTGCGAAAACGCTGAATCGCATTTGCTCCATCCATTTTGGCTGCTTCATACAAATCTTCAGAAATGGATTGTAAAATCCCTGAGACCATAACATAAATATATGGAAACCCTAACCAACCTTGAATCAAAATAATCGCGGTCTTTGTCCAAAACGGGTCGGTTTTCCAAGCAATATTGCCAATATCAACAAAAGGCAAATTGTTCAATAGCGGGATCACCTGTGTATTGATTGCTCCAGCGGTATCATTAAACATGTTCGAAAAACTCATGATCGTGATGAACGCTGGCACCGCCCAAGGAAGCAAGAAAATCACCCCGAAGACCCGACGGAACTTCACAAATTTTTGATTGGCAACAACTGCTGTCAGTATTCCTAAGGTAATTTGCAAAGTAGTTGCTAAAACGGTCCAAATCACCGTCCAACTAAACACTTTTACAAAGGTGTCGCGGTAAGAACTCAAGGTGAAGATATTCGTAAAATTCGAAAAACCGATCCAGTCGATTAAGTTTGCTGGCGGAATATGTCGAAAATCATAGTTGGTAAACGCCATGAAGAGTGTCACCATTACCGGAAAAATAATTGCTACGATCATCACCAGATAGGCTGGGATCGTCAATAGATAAGCGAAACCATCCTCATACAATTTATTGAAAAACTCTTTTCTCGTAACTGCCACCGGGAACCCTTTTTCAATACTTTGGCGAACTTGATAGGCATCTTTGATATTTAAAACCCAAAAGATAATGAAAATAACGGTAACGATGACCTGTAGCGTTCCTTCGATCAACAAGAACAAAGAATTGTGTTCCATCGGTACTGATCCCAGTGTGACAAAGTTATATAATGCTTGTCCACCGAACAAAAGCATTTCGCCTAGAAAAATTAGAAAGACCGCAAAAAAGAGTCCCGCTTTAAATTTCTGACCATTTTTGAATTGTCCCACCCCAGGGATGATTGAAAGAAGCGCTGTCTGCGTGGCTTTTGAATTCGTCCTCATATGTATCCTCCTTAAAATCGAAAGTCTGCCAAGCGGCCGACGATCCATAGAAATCAATCTCATCAAGCAATTTCTTGCGTGCTACGTTGCAAGGAATCCTTTTGACAAACATCCTCTATAGAATCGTCGACATGAATGACAGACCGTAATCGGCTATTTATTAATATTTCTGCTCAATCGCTTCTTCGATTGTTTTGGCAGCATTATCCGCTGCTTCTTGAGGAGTCATATTGCCTGAACCTGCATCAAACAGCATGTTCTCAGCCCCTACCCAAACCTCAGACATTTCAGGGATATTTGGCATTGGTTGCGAAACACTGTATTGCTCGATCACTGCTTTTGCTACTGGATCATCAGAAGCAGCAACTGTTTCTTGAGCCATAATGTTTGCTGGAATATCATGACGCATTTCATACAATTTCTCTTGATTAGCTTCGTTTGTTAAATATTCGACAAATTGTTGAGAAATGTCTTTGTTTTGTGAGTAGTTGGAAACAACCCATGCTTTTCCACCACCAAACGTTTCATAATCATTGCCATTGCTCAGCGTTGGGATTTTCGCTACGCCATAGTTAATCCCTGCTTCTTCAAAGCCGTTCACGCCCCATGGTCCGTAAATGATGGCTGCTGTTTTGCCTTGGTTAAAGTAATCTAACATCAAGTTTTCGTTGGCTGATACATCCAGCATTCCTTGCGGCCAGACATTTTGGAACCAATCAGTTGCGTACGTGATTGCTTCAACAGAACCTTCATTGTTGATCCCTAAATCAGATGGATCTGTCCCTTCATCCCCAAAGACATAACCACCATAACCAGCTAATAGACCGTACGTATAATAAAAGTCTGTCCAACGAGCTAAGAAACCAACATTGTCATCGCCTTCTGCAAAACGATCATCTTTTGCTAGCTCTTCTAAATCAGAAAAAGTTGCTGGCGCTTCATCGATCAAATCTTTGTTATAGAACATGACAACTGCTTCAATCATTGCTGGTGCGCCATAGATTTTATCATCGATCGTCACTTGTTGCTTGTCTGTATCGCTGTACCGTCCATCATCTGGCAAAGTCATTTCTGCCAAATGCCCTTGCGAGCCTACTTGACCTACACGATCGTAAGGAGACATCGTAACATCTGGACCTTTCCCAGCAGGACCGTCTAGTTGAAGCGCATCCATTTGATCGAACATATCCATTTCTACAACGTTGATGGTAACATCATTTTCAGATTCAAAGTCAGATTTCACTTCATTGATATAATCAATATAGTCTGCGCCTACAGAGACCGTGAGCGTTTTTTCATCGCTCCCTGAACCTGCATCTGCATTACTACCATCGGTACTACCGCCGTTGCCGCCACACGCTGCAAGCGCTAACAACGCACTTCCTGAAACTAATCCTAGAGCTGCCTTTTTCCAATTCACTTTCATCCTGTTTACCTCCTGCAATTTGTAACTCCATTATGCAACCGGTTTCTTAAAATGGCAAACCTTTTCTAAATGTTAGCGATAACAAAAATAGAAAAAGCCTTTAAATTAAGATGTCGAGGAATCAAAAAGAAATTGCGCAACCATTTGCTTAATTTTTCATTTTGTGGATTCACGAACCACGAGTTGAGGTAAAAAGCGCTGTTGTCGCTGGCTCGTATCATTATGTTCGATTTTTTGGATCAATAATTCGCCGCAAACTTCCCCCATTTCCACGATGGCTTGCTTCATCGTTGTCAATTTTGGCGAACTTACCTGATCAAGGAATACGCCATCGTAGCCGATGATCCCAAAATCATCTGGCACCTCCACTCCGATCGACTGTAAGCCTTGATTGATGCCTAACGCTAAACGATCTGTGGCACAGATAAAACAAGTGTTTTTCATTAAATGCTCATTCTGCGATTGGATAAACTTGCGGGCGGCGGAAGATCGGTTGTCAAAACGATAGATTTTTGGTGATATTCCCGCTTTTTTGACTGTATCTATGTACCCTTCTTCTCGGCTTTTCGTAAACGCTTCTTCCAACTCTAAACCAATATAGACCAATTGTTGATAGCCGGTGTCGATAGCATGTTTGCATGCAGAAACGATTCCTTGGTAGTTGTCACTGTCAACAAAACTGAACCCAGCTTCATTTTCGCCAAACAACACCACAGGCTTTCTTAAATTTCTTATCCAGTCCATGTCAGCCTGGCGAAAGCCCGTAATGATGCAGCCATCTGCTGGACCACGATCCACCCCGTCAGTCGTAACTAGCTGCAAAGAATAGTGTGCTTTACCAATAGAACGAGCGATCCCAACCAATAAGTTCATATAGTAAGGTTCCGTCGTATCCATCTCCTCTAAAATATACACTTTGATGATATGGGAACGCTTGGAAACTAATGATTTGGCAGCAATATTCGGCTGATAATCCAATTCAAGCATCGCTTGATGAACCAGCTGCTTTAACTCTTCAGTTACTTTGTCCGGATGATTGATCACTCGAGAAACGGTCATTGCGGAAACATTTGCTTTTTTAGCAACATCTGCTAGCGTAGTCATGATTCACTCTCCTTGTATTATTTCATCTATAGTATAACATAATAAACCAAAAGAAGAACCAAGACACTCTCTATATAAAAAAGATTTCCAGCCAATTTAACGAGTATAAAAAAACAGAGTAGCTTCTCAGCTACTCTGTCAAAAAAGACTATTTTTTGGGGTGTCGAGAAAAAGGTATCAACACTTGTTAATCGGTTTCGATCAACCCGTATTTGCCATCTTTTCGACGATACACAATGCTCGTTCCATTCGTTTCCGCATCTTCAAAGATAAAGAAGTTGTGTCCAAGCATGTTCATTTGTAAAACAGCTTCTTCACTGTCCATTGGTTTTAAAGACAAACGTTTTGTACGTACGATGTCTAATTCAGAACCATTGTTTTCTTCATCGTTTGCTTCAGTTGTGAACAAATCACCATCTGTTGGCGGAACCAATGCTGTCTCGCGAGATTTGCGGTTGATTTTTGTTTTAAATTTGCGGATTTGGCGTTCCAATTTGTCAACAACCAAATCGATACTAGCATATAGATCAGGTGAGGTTTCTTCCGCACGCAGAACTAAGAATGGTAAAGGAATCGTTACTTCTACTTTTGCTGTTTTTTCAGTATAAACTTTCAAATTAACATGTGCTGTTGCTTCCGGCACATCATTAAAATAACGTTCTAATTTACCTACTTTTTTCTCGACGTAATCACGGATCGCTTCTGTTACCTCGATATTTTCGCCGCGCACATTATATCTAAACATAAAAATTACCCCTTTCGTCTACCAGTAAAGAAGGAAAAGGACCACTCTTTTCTTCTTCTTAACTCTATTATATCGAACTCTTGCTCATTTGCCTAGTAAATCGAACAAATTTATTTAAGCGTTTTCAAAATAACGATTCAACGGGCAAAGGAAAAGGATCGAATCGACTGGGGGCCAAAGGTCTGCAATGCTTCAGCTGCGTGATATAACGTTCTACCGGTAGTGTAAACATCATCGATCAACAACAGTTTCTTGTTTTTTATTTCAACCGTTGCCTCTGGCTTCACCGCAAAAGGTTGCGCCTCCTCTAATCGTTGCTTGCGAGAACGTTGAGCTTGTGGTGCGGTATCAACCACTTTATCCAGCCATTCTTTCGACTTAACTCCGCCTGCGTCCAGCACAGCGGTCACTTGATTAAACCCTCGCTCCTGGTAACGTTCTGCCGATAGCGGGATGGGTATCAAACAATCGTAATCAAAGTTGTTGATCTTTTGTCTGATGGCAGCAGCAAAGGTCTCTCGCAACTGATAGTTTCCCATTAATTTGTATTCGTGAATCCACTCCTTCATCCCTTGATCGTAAGCGAACAGTGCCCGATGCTGCAAATGGATCATGGGACAGGTTTTCGCCCAAAAGAGACAGTCACTGCAGGAAATGGTATCCTTTTTGCCACATGTTGGGCAGCAGCTTTGCCAATCGATCACTGTAAATCGCTGAGCGCATTGTGGACATAATTCTTTTTCGGGGATGCGCCAAGGAGCCAACAGCTCAATGATCGTTACCTCTCTTGAAAAAAATATTTGGCACCAACTACACTCCATCGGTCAACCAGCTCCTTGCTAATTGGTTCATCTCATTGATTTCTTTGATTGCTTGACGGATTGCTTCTGTCATTTGGTCGTAGAAAAAAATGACTTCCCCTTCTGTAAACGCACCTTTGCGATCGACACGGCCAGCGATTTGTACTAACGCCGATTTTGTAAAGACCGGGTGATTGGCTCCCAGTACCACCACTGAGACATTTTCAAACGTTACACCTCGTTCTAAAATCATCGTTGTAAACAACACCTTGTACACTTGGCTGCGTGCCGATTGGACTTTTTCCCTCCGTTTTTCATCTTGTGAAGAAACACTAGTGAGGAGCCATGATGCTTCTTGCCTGCGGACAGCCCCTTCCATTTCCTTCATCAGCTGAATACTTGGACAAAATACCAAGACAAAGTTTTTTTTAACCAACCGCTGCAAGTGCTGTAGCAATGGTCGCAGCCAACGTTTTTTGCGATAAGCCTGCGCCCAGCGGCTATAATGAATAGGTTTCGGAACGATCAGCGGACGCTGATGAAACCGTAGAGGCATTTTTAACACTGCAAATTCCAAATGAATTTCTTGCAACAATCGTTTTGAAGGCGTCGCACTTAAATAGATCAGACACCCGTTTTCTGCCAAGGCATTGTATAATCCGTAACGCAGCTGCGCATCGCCCTCGTAGGGAAATGCATCTATCTCATCCACCACGATCAGTTGAAAGCTGCGATAAAAATGCAGTAGCTGATGAGTGGTGGCAATAAGGATCGTTGTATAACGATAAGGTTCTTCTGATTTCCCATAAAGGAGCAGGCTTTCCTCTTGTGGGAACGCTTGTTGAATCCGGGGGAACAGTTCACGGCAGACATCGATCCGTGGCGAGACGATCGCCACACGACCACCTTCTTGCCGTATGTGGCGGATCGTTTCAAAGATCATCTCGGTCTTCCCTGAACCCGTGACTGACCAAACAAGAGACGATTTCTTTTGTCGACAATTTGCCACTAGTTGCTGAGAAATTTTTTGCTGAAACGAAGTCAACACTCCTGGCCAAACGATCTTGTGATCAAAGGCTGCAAGATCCGTTTGTTGAATTACGAGTTGGCCATCTGATGTGATCCGACCATAGCGAATACAAGTTGGACAGTAATAGCAGCCTATCGGCAATAGAACCGACGGCTTGTGGTGGGAAGAACCGCAACGCTGACAAACGATTCTCTTCCCCTGCTCGAGCATTGCCGGTCGAGAATCAAAAGTTTTTCCTACACTCATTGTTTCATCTAAAACAAAAAATTGTCTTCCTTTTTGATTGGTCATAACATACACCTCAGTTTTAAGTACGCAAAAAAATCGGTTCAAGTACTTTTTGAAAAGTACTTGAACCGATTACAGGTTTCTTGTTTGCTTCAACAGCAGGTCTTGCTTATTCGCCGATCAATGTCAAAGCTTGATCTAAGACTTTTTCGCCGTTCATCATGCCGTAATCTGCCATGTTGATTACTTCTAATGGAATTCCTTTTGGCGCTAGACGTTTCTCGAAATCGCCTTTCATGAAACGAACTTGTGGTCCTAATAGTAAAACGTTTACGTCTTTGCTTTCTAAATGTTGATCTGCTTCTGATGCGGAAACTGCAAAAATATCTGCTTCTAATCCTTTTGCTTCAGCTGCTTTTTGCATTTTTGTTACTAATAAGCTTGTACTCATCCCTGCAGAACAAACTAACATAATTGTTTTTTTCGCCATATCGAACACTCCTTGAATTTTAAGAATAAGATAACATTTCCTATCTCTAGTATAGAACAAGTTTGAAATTTGTCAACGCTTTCTATCCAGCAACCAGTTTGATTTTACTAAACGATTAAAAACGACGTACTCTTTTTTTAAATTGACGAGGACTACCTCGTAGCCGGCATTCAGCCACGCATAAGCCCCATTTTCTGGATGGCGGTAATCATTCGCCCACCAATCGCTACTGGTGCGGGCACTTTTGGGCAAACCGGATGCGGGGAAAAGAAATTCATCAAACTGCGTAAACGTTAAGGTGATTTGCGAACCGCCGTTGTTCTTTAAATAGTGAGTGATCGTATCGTACTTTTTGCGTCTACCCAAAGCAACTGCCTCCTCTTTTTAGGGTCTATGTTCGTACCTGTTTCTTTCTTCTATTTGTAACTTTCCTTCCGATTGCCTATACTAGAAACATAAAGGAGGCGATCGTGCGCGTGACTTATCGAACGATTCGACAAGACGGAGAAACAGAAATAGAAATCAAAAAATCGCGTTTCCTCTGTTCATTAAAACGAATTCAATCAGAAGACGAAGCCAAAGCGTTTATTCAAGCCCTCAAGAAAGAGCATTGGAAGGCAAATCATCATTGCAGCGCCTATGTATTAGGTGAAAATCATGAGATCCAGCGCAGCAGTGATGATGGTGAACCGAGCGGCACCGCTGGGGTACCGATTTTAGAAGTGTTAAAGAAAAACGAACTGATCAATGTGATCGCCGTTGTTACCCGCTACTTCGGTGGAACGAAGCTGGGTGCTGGTGGATTGATTCGCGCTTATTCAAGTTCGGCCTCTGCTGGAATCAAAGAGGTAGGAATCGTCGAGGGTATTTTGCATCAAGAACTTGCCTTGACCATCGATTATCCCCTTTTAGGCAAGCTCCAAAACTACTTAGAACTGCAGAATATCTATATAAAAGATATTGCTTATACGGAGAAAATCGTTGTCACCTTAATGATTCCTGAAGCAGTACTTGCCGACCAAGAAGCCGCTCTGATCGATTTGCTACAAGGTCAAGTGCAATTGACCAGAGGGACTACCGAATATGTAGAACGCTTGATCGAGCAGTCAACAGAGTAAGCCAGCTTACTAAAGACCTTCCAGTGTGTGCTCTTTTCCTCAAGGAGGACGCTGCCAAGTTTGCTACAACCAATGCAGGAAGCCCAAATATTTGAAAAGCCGAAACGGTCATGCAACCAGCGACGCTAAGCAACAGCTGAAACGCTCGTAGGGGCCTTTCGGCTTTTTTGGGCTTTTTGTTGCCAATTGGAAGAGACAGGTTATTTTTCCATATAAAATTCAAAACGATTACCAACATATTGGGTGCGCACGTATTCAAATGGTTGACCATCTTCAAATGAAGTGATTTGCCGCATACGTAAAATCGCATCGCCGCGTTTGATTTGTAAGTAATCAGCAATTTGCTCGGAAGCGACCATAGCTGAGATCGTTTGCGAAGCGCCGCCAATTTTCCGCTGTCCTTTTTCTTCCAACACTTTATAGAGGGAAGAGATGATCTCCTCCTTGCTAAAGTCATGAATAAACTTTTCAGGGATACTCGCTACTTCAAAACAGATCGGCACATCATCCGCATACCGAATCCGCTCCATCCGTAAAATCGTTTCGTGACCTTCTAATTGCAGCTTTTCCATCTCACTGGAGCTAGGTGCCGTCAAGAAATAAGCGACCGCTTTGCTGGAAGGCTTACGACCAAGAGAATTCATGATTTCGGTAAAACTCGTCGTGCCCGTCATTTTCTCTTGTACTTTTTGGCGAGCCACATAAGTGCCGGAACCGATTTTACGCTCAAGAATCCCCTCATCTGCTAAGGTTTGGATCGCTTGTCGCAACGTCATGCGACTCACGCCGAATTGTTTCGACAACTCGCGCTCTGAGGGCAGACGATCCCCGATTTTGTATGTATTGTTTTCAATATTGGCTTTAATTTGATCATGAATTTGGATATAAACAGGTAATTTTTCCACCACTACACATTCCTCCGTTCCCCTCCTATTATAACTGGTATATACCTAAATAGCTAATAAAAAAAGCAAAAACTGCTCTGTTTTTCTCAATTTGTGCGAATTCTTTCCCTATTTTATAGGCAGAAGAAAGAAGTTATCACAAAATGTCCAAACAAGAGCAGTCGCTTTTCTTTTAAATTGGTTCGGTCGCTGGCTTGAGAATTTATTCAGCCAACGCTTTATTGGCAGTGGCCATCAACAAGCGGATACGATTCAATTGATTGACGATTGAGACACCTGGATCATAATCAATGGCCGCAATGTTCGCCTGCGGGTATTGACGACGTAATTCTTTCATAACACCTTTTCCTACCACATGATTGGGCAGACAGCCAAATGGTTGCAGACAAATGATATTGTTGACATTATTTTCCAATAGATCAATCATCTCACCGGTCAAGAACCAGCCTTCTCCCGTATGATTACCAATGGAAACAATCTCGCTCGCTTGCTCCGCAAGCTGATGGATCGAATGGATACCATCAAAACGCGTTGACGCCCTCAGTGCTTTATCCATCGGTTTTTGGAGCCTTTCAATCGCCATGATCGCAAAATCAGCGATCATTTTACTTTTCTTCGCCATCCCCAAATGCTCGTAGCGCCAAATCTGATTGTAGAGGGAATAATTCATGAAGCTGACAATATCTGGTACGACCGCTTCCGCTCCTTCTGCTTCTAACAGGCGAACGACATCGTTATTGGCAGTCGGTGAATACTTCACTAAAATCTCTCCCACGACACCGACACGCGGCTTCTTGATATCTCTTATCGGCACTTGATCAAAGGCTTGAATGATTTTTTTCATATTTCGATTAAACAGACTGAAGGAGCCATTACGAACGTTTTTGGCAATTTTTTCCAGCCATTCTTGATGGAGCCGATCGACAGCCCCTGCTTCTTGCTCATATGGACGGGTGCGATAAACGACCCGTTCAAAGAGATCTCCGTATAAAAATGCCACCGCCAAACGCTTCATCATCGGTAAGGTAAAGCGAAAGCCCGGATTTGATTCAACCCCGGTGTTGCCCATCGAAATAGATACCACCGGCACTTGTGGAAATCCTGCATCGTTCAGTGCTTTACGTAACAAAGGAATATAGTTCGTTGCACGACATCCGCCGCCCGTCTGAGTCATCAAAACACTGGTATTTTCAACATCATATTTTCCGCTTTGCAATGCTTCTACTAGCTGTCCAATGGAAATGATCGCCGGATAGCACGCATCATTATTGACAAAGCGTAAACCGACATTAACCGCCTCACGATCTTCACTAGGTAGACAGACCACTTGATACCCAGAAGCTTGCAAAGCAACATCGACTAACCCGCTTTGATGGATGGGACTCAACATCGGCAATAAGAGCGTGTGCTGCTTACGCATCTCTTTGGTAAAAATGATCTTTGCCGGTTCCTCGTATTGCTTTTTAGGTACAAAGTGCTGTTTGTCCCGTTCGTTGACTGCTGCTTTCAAGGAACGCAACCGAATCCGAATTGCCCCAAGGTTCGCTCCCTCATCGATTTTCAACACCGTATATAACTTCCCATACTGCGCCATAATCTCTTCGACTTGATCAGTAGTGACTGCGTCGATCCCGCAACCGAATGAGTTTAATTGAACCAGTTCTAATTGTTTGTTTTTCGCGACCACTCGAGCTGCCGCATACAATCGCGAATGATAGACCCATTGATCCACAACCCTCAGATCGCCGACATTTGCTAAATGAGCAATACTGTCCTCAGTCAATACATGGAAGCCTTCTTGGGTAATGACTTCTGCAATCCCATGGTTGATTTCAGGATCCAAATGATATGGTCTTCCAGATAAAACGATCCCTTTTTGATTGGTCGTCATCAGCATACGTAGCGTTTCTTCTCCCCGTTGCGCAATATCTGTCTTGAACTGATCCAGCTCCTCGAAACCGCTGCGTAGGGCTTGGGCAATTTCTTCTTCTACAAAACCAAAATCTTGAAAAGTACTCGTTAAAGTTTTGACCATTGAGGCTTCATCCGCCAAATTCAAAAACGGACAGCGGTAGTCAACCGCCCCTTCACGAATCGCATCGACGTTATTACGAATCACTTCTGGATAGCTTTGCACAATTGGACAGTTAAAATGATTCTCAGCGGCAGTGTTCTCTAGTCGCTCAAAAATAACACCTGGATAAAAAATCAACGGTACGTTTTGATCAATCAGTGCTTGGATGTGTCCATGGGCTAGTTTGGCTGGGTAACAAACCGTATCACTAGGAATCGTTTCAATCCCTTGCTCATATAGTTCTTTGTTGGAACGTGGCGACAAGGTTACTCGAAACCCTAACTTGGTGAAAAAGGTATGCCAAAGCGGATAATTTTCATAAAGATTCAATACTCTTGGCAGGCCGATTTCGCCATGGACGGCCTCTTTTTTACGTAAGGAACGGTACTTAAACAAGCGGCGATATTTTTCATCCACAAGATTGATTTTGCGGTCTTCTTTCTTGATTTTGATTCGCGCACCACGTTCGCAGCGATTCCCGGTAATAAATTTTCGACCGTCAGAAAAGAGGGTCACCGTCAACAAGCAATTGTTTTCGCATAGACCGCAATTCGTAAATTCTTTTTCTGCTTGGAAATCGGCCATTTCTGCTGGAGACAACAACGTACTAACATCGTCAAGGGCTGCTTCTTCTAAAGCGATCAAGGCGGCACCATATGCCCCCATCAAACCGGCGATCGATGGTCGAACGACTTCACGGCCGCTGATCAATTCAAAAGCGCGCAGAACCGCTTCGTTATAGAAAGTCCCTCCTTGGCAGACGATTTTCTCGCCGAGGTCTTCAGGTCGCCGAACCTTGATAACTTTATAGATAGCATTTTTTATGACCGAGTAAGACAAGCCGGCTGAAATGTCGCCAACAGAAGCCCCTTCTTTTTGGACCTGTTTCACTTTTGAGTTCATAAAGACGGTACAACGCGAACCAAGGTCAACCGGTGCTTGGGCTTTTGTAGCTGCCAACGCAAATTCTTTGACATCCTGATTCATAGATTTGGCAAAAGTCTCAATGAAGGAGCCGCATCCTGAGGAACAGGCTTCATTCAATTGAATCGAAGATAACGCGCCATCTTTAACCGTCATCGCCTTCATGTCTTGTCCACCGATATCTAGGATAAAATCAACCCCCGGCTGGAAATGTTCGGCAGCTTTGTAATGGGCCATCGTTTCCACTTCACCGATATCGACTTTCAGTGCATGTTTGATCAAATGCTCGCCGTAACCTGTGATCGTTGACTTTGCGATGTAAACGTCAGAAGGCATCTGACGATAAAGCTCTTGTAAAACCGCCATCGTTGTCGCTAACGGTTCACCTTCATTATTGCCATAGAAAGAAAACAATAATTCCCCTGCATCATTGATCAAAACCACTTTCGTTGTGGTTGATCCTGCATCGATGCCTAGATAAGCAGCGCCTGTATGCTCAGACAACGCTTTTTCTGCAGCAACCGCTTGAGCATGGCGAGCACGAAAAGCAGTCAATTCCACCTCGTCTTTAAACAATGGGGCTAATGTATCAGTTGGCGCGAGTTTGCCATCTTCTCCGTTGGCTAAGCGGGCTAATAGCACGGAAAGCTGTTGCTCTTCTTCTGCATACAGTGCGGCCCCCATCGCTACAAACAGTTCTGGGTTCTCGGGAAAAATGATGTCTGCTTCTTGCAGGCTCAACGTATCGATAAATCGTTGACGCAATTCCGACATAAACGTCAACGGTCCACCTAGAAAGGCTACCTTGCCTTTGATTTTACGACCAGCAGCCAAGCCAGCAATCGTTTGATTGACCACCGCTTGAAAGATACTCGCCGCAATGTCTGCTTTTGCTGCTCCTTCATTGATCAGCGGCTGCACATCGGTTTTGGCAAAGACCCCGCAGCGTGAGGCAATCGGATAAAGGGTTTGATAATCTTTGGCTAGTTCATTGACCCCATTGGCATCCGTTTTCAATAAAACCGCCATCTGATCAATAAACGCACCCGTTCCACCGGCACAACTGCCGTTCATTCGCTGCTCCAATGCCCCTTCAAAAAAGGTGATCTTCGCATCTTCGCCGCCTAACTCGATGGCCACATCGGTTTCGGGAATCACTGTCTCAACTGTTTTGGTACAAGCGATGACCTCTTGGACAAATGGGATCCGCAAAACTTCCGCCAGACCCATCCCACCTGATCCGGTAATCGCCAGCGCAAGCGGCTGATCTTCGATCACTTCTTGCGCTTCTCTAATGATTTTTTCCGCTGCCTTCTGGATGTCTGCATAGTGCCGTTCATATCTTGAAAAACACGTTTGATTGCCTTCATCTAACAGAACCATCTTGACTGTTGTCGACCCGACATCGATACCCGCTTTATATTTTTTCATTTGTTGCCTCCATCTAAACAACACTTTGTTGATTATCTAACAAGCCGTTTGTTATAATACTTATGTTCATTGTAATTCTTTTAATTGATAATTCAACAAACAATTCTAAGGAAGGTGTGGGATAAACAACAATTACCCGTTTTTTGTTGTTTATTTTGAAAGGAAATTCACAATATGAAAAAATTGGATTTACGTGTCAAACGAACCAATAAGTACATTATTGAAGCTTTTATCCGCTTAGTGGAAGAAAAAGGCTTCGAGCAAGTGACTGTCCAAAATATCGCCGACGAAGCCATGATCAACCGTGCAACCTTTTATGCCCATTACAAAGACAAACAAGACTTGTATGAAAAGATATTTGACTTGGCTGTCGAATCATTTACCGCGATTCTTGATTTTGAAGATTTTGTTCAAGGCAATCGCATCAAAATCCGCAAAATCGAAGCGGCCATGACCGAACTTTTTTTACACATTCAAAACAATCGTTCCTTTTATTTGACGATCATGGATGCCTCTGCCATTGAGATCATCCGTAAAAAGTTGGGCCTGATTTTGACTGAACGTTACCAAGAGATCTTTTCAACGTTGAGAATCACCGAAGGAGACATTGAAGTGCCCTTAGACTTCATCATTGACTATATGACCTCGATATTTGTTGGTACCTTGCATTGGTGGCTAACGGCAGAAACAACGATGACACCCGACCATCTAGCAAAACTTGTCATCAAACTGGTGGCAAACGGCCACCTGACTGTCTTGGGGATTGAGATTGAGGAATAAAAAAAGAAGCTGCGAATATGCAGTTTCTTTTTTATTCCTCAATTAGTGATTCTTTGAACGCCATTTGATCGTGTCTTTCGTCTTACGCTGTTTCGTTACTTTGATTCCTTTTGGAGCCACACGAATCGCATAATCTTCCTTTTTCACCACATCATAGACATGCTCTGCAACTTCCGTTACTTTTTCTTTTAGATTCAATTTAAATTTCATGTGTTTTCATCTCCCGAATGCTTTACTAATAGCCTATCGCAAATAAAAAAAATCTTCAACTTATAGCCCTTCATAAAAAGGATTTTTAGGGTTTTCGTTCCTCTTTATTGGACAAGCGATTTAGACGCAACCAATGCTTCGTAATGCTGAACTGTTTTTCTAGGTTTAGAAGAAAATTTGTTGAACAAACGGAACGATCCTTTCTTCTCCCCTTCACCGTTCCCCATTTCTGGCAATACAGCATTATTGACATAGCTTTGGTTTGAAGGATGTTTGCAGAAACTTATCTTTTTCATATGCTCCTCGTTTCTTATCAAACGAGACTGAGTTTGATCGACAGATTGTCTCCAGTTAGACGCACTTATTTTCTATTTTCAATAAAAAAGTGTCAGTAGAAAATCCAACGATTTCCCACCAACACAAAATAGTGTAGTTTCCAACTACCACGAAGTTCGATTAATAAATTAAATAGTCAGAAGCACCAGCTTGCTTGATCTCGATCACTAGCTTATGAGGCAGGCAAATGCTCGTCTGTCCATTGCGATAGATCCAGCTGGTTTTGACAGCAATTTGGTCCGGGCTATTGTCTTCACGCACTCGGATCGCACCATCTTTGATCTCGACGATATTGTACTGACCTTCTGCTGGATAATACGTTTTTTCCATCGCATCGATTTCTTCCAAGTTGAAACGGTCAACTTCTTCCCCATTGATTCGCACGATCGCATAACGATCCCCAGTATCACTTTGGGCTTGCGCTTCAAATAGAAAAAGCGGTAAAAAAGAGCCAACAACTAATAGAACAAACAATAGATAATCATAGGGCTTTAATAGTTTTAAAAATGGCTGGATCGTCTTTTTCATCACATGTACGCCTTTCACTGTTCATTTTCGGAAGGTAATCGCTCTTCAAAAAAGGCAGTCAGATCAATGATCTCTTCCTCTGTGAAGGTTTCTCGTTCCCATTGGTCAAGAATTTGTTCTTGCAAAGCCAAATCCATTTCCCAAAAATGATCGATCTTCTTGAAATGCTTTGGGTCAAAGGAACGAAACACGGGGTAGATCATCAAAAATTCTTCAAAGGTAAGATCCCAGTCCTCAGTATAATCTTTAACGACCCCTTCTGACAAGGCTTTTTCCGTTGGATCGCCATTTTCTTTGATTAAACCAGCTTCGTAAAAATGGCGATAGATGGCCTCTTTGGTGATCTCTGGATGAAATTTTTTACTGTGACGATAGGCTTCTTCAATCAATGACGGATAGATGATCTCCATTTTCCCCCTGCTTTCTGGACGGCGTCATAAGACGGCGTTAATTCTTTTCGATTGGGTGCTGTGCTTTGTATTCTGCTAAAGATACATGGTGGCTGCGCTTGAAGGTTCCTGTTGTCCCATCAAACGAAATCGCTGGGGATTTGACGCCATGGTGGGTCCGACGCTTATTCTTTTTTGCTTTTGATGTTTTTCTTGCAGGTACTGCCATGTCATTTCCAACTTTCTTTCACTTTTTCATTATGCACGCAGCTGCAATGCATTTTTTCGTTTGTTTCGTTTAAATTCATGAATGATTTTTAATGCGCGTTTCCTTGTTTTGATGTTCGGGCTCTTTAAACGTCGATACGCACTAGACAAGTCCGTTTTTTCCATGTTGACTCCTTTCTGTTACCAGCTTGCTTTTGTAACGCCGGGAATTTCTCCGAGGTGTGCATGCTTACGGAAATTGATCCGTGACATGCCGAATTTATTCATGTAGCCCCGAGGACGACCATCGATCATATCCCGTTTCTTCAAACGAGTCGGATTCGAATCCTTCGGTAGTTTGGCCAATGCTTGGGTATCTCCTTGCGCTTTTAATTCTTGACGCACTGCTCGGTATTGTTCGATCAGTTGTACTTGCTTGTTGTATTTTGCCATTTTTGATTTTTTTGCCATTCAGTTATTGTCCTTCCTATTTCTTGATTTCACGAAAAATCGCTCTGCGCCGCAACTTTGGTGAATATTTTTTTAATTCTAAACGTTCCGGCGTATTGCGCTGGTTCTTATTAGTCAAATAAAGTCTTTCCCCTGTCTCCACACATGCCAAAATAATATTGTTTCTCATAATAACCAGCTCCTTTCTCTTGCGTCACACCAAAAAAGGTTAAAGTGTAACGATTACGTTTTGTATCATATCACACTCAAACATAGGAAGCAAGCAAAACTATTTCTTCTTTTTGTTATTTAACACGTGAAGAAAACGTCATATGAATTTGTTTTCAATCGTTGCTGTCATTGGTGGCAAGGTAACAGGAACCTGTAGCTTTTGATCGCGCAAAAAAACCACCTGATCTTTAAGGAATCACTGGTCGGGCTTTTCAAGCAGCCCATGTCGTGATCCTTTATCAGGTGATTTCTTTCGGTTAATTTACTGATTTGTTCTCATGTGATGCAAGCCATTCACTGATCGCCTGCAAGCGTTCTATCCGCAGGTTTGGCAAGCCATTGCGTGATAATCCATGAGAGGATTGAGGGAACAGCATCAGCTTCGTATCGACGCCTTGACTCTGCAGCGCCATGTAAAACTGCTGTCCTTGTTCTTGCGGACATCGCAAATCATTTTCCCCATGGAGGACTAGTGTAGGTGTCTTGACTTGGCTGGCATAGGCCAAAGGCGACATCTTCCAAAGTCCTTCGATCGCATCAAGTTCCCGCAACAATTGGAATTTGACAAAGGCAGGTCCAATGTCGCTCGTTCCATAAAAGCTGATCCAATTTGAGATCGAGCGTTGCGTAACTGCCGCACAAAAACGATCGGTATGACCAACGATCCAGTTGGTCATAAAGCCACCATAGCTGCCACCAGCTACATGGATCGTGTTCGTATCGATTTCTGGATGGTTTGCCACCACGGCATCAACCCCCAACAGCAAGTCTTGATAATCTTTATTGCCATAATCACCTAAAATCGATTTGACAAACGCCTGACCGTACCCTTGCCCGCCACGAGGGTTCAACAAGATGACCCCATAGCCGTTAGCGGCATGGACTTGCATCTCGTGGAAAAATGTTTCGCCGTAGCAGACTTGCGGACCGCCATGGATGTACAAAATTGCTGGATGACTTTCTTGTGTTTCGGTCGGGGGCAAATACCAGCCTTGAATTTGCCAACCATCTGCTCCTTCGTACCAAAACGCTTCGGGTTTACTGATCGCTAACTGTGACATAATTGCTTGGTTGGGATCGTATAGATCAGTTACTTCGCCACTTGCTAAGTCAATCAAGCCTAAGCGACTAGGGATCGTTGGCGTCGCATAAGCAACAGCAAGTTTGGCTTCCGAATAGATCGCCGCATCAAGGATATCCATTTTTTCATCAAGCAGTTTGGTCCATTCTCCTTGGATCGAGGCGCGGTACAATTGTAGCTTGCCATGCTCCGTTACTGGTACAAGGAATGTGTCATCCGTCAACCAGGTGATCGCTACGCCGCGATTTTTTTGTTGAAAATCACTGATGATCGCATTGCCAAAAGCGATGTCAAGATCTTGGGAAAGATTTTTGACCGCTTTTGTTTTTAAGTCGACCAAAAACAAATCATCCAAGGTCACAAAACCATAGGAAAGATCATTGCCTAATAGTAATAGCTGATCATTGTGCGCTGCAGCAAAAGTATACGTTCCTTCTGGCAGAATGTTTTCTAAACTTTCTGTCTTTTTCGTCTGACTATTTAGGAGACAAACCTTCGAGCCATAATCCCACTCGTCTTCTTCCTCTTTGTCAAAAGTGAAAAACAAAGTCTCTTGATCATCCGCTAAGCCAGAGAACACAAAGGGATACTTATGCTCAAAAATCAGTTCCGTTTCTTGTGTCGCGATCGTTTTTTTGATGATCGAATGTTTTTTTTCTTTTAAAAAGCCGACGCCATCCGCCAAATAATTGACTTTCGTAGTAGCTTTTACTTGTGGAAATTCCTTTTGCTTGTCCGTCTTTTCTTTGTCGTCTTGATTCTCTGAAACCGTCTCCTCTTGTGCCAGCTGGTAATAGATAGCCGTTGCGTCTTGCTTCCAAAAATAGTCGCCCAGACCTTTTTCAGTGACAAGTGCTTGGGGCTTGCCGCCGGACACCGACATCGTCCATAACGTACTTTCACCTTTCTTTGGATCGGTCGTCACAAAACTGAGCCATTGCTCATCTGGCGAGACCTTTAGACTGTTGTGGGTCGTCGCTTCGGTGCCCCACTCACGCCGTTGTTTGGTCTTTGCGTCAATACTATAAATCGCTGAATCATACGTGTTGGTCTCTGGGTTGACTACCGTTTCCAAGTAAAAAACCTGATTTTGCCCCACTGCAGGCTGCGCAATCGTTTTCAGTTCAAACAGTGTCTCATTCGTTATTTTTTTCATCCATTTCCCTCCAAATATACGTGTTTTCGTAGTAACTATCTACTAGTATATCAAAAGAAACGAATTTTTCTGCTTTTTTTAATAGTGAAATCCTCGCAAATTCGCAACTTCTTCAAAACCAGCCGACATCCCTGTCTGCCTTAAGATCTCCTGCCCATTTTCTAAAAGGGTCAAGGTGATTTCCGTACTGGCACTTTCGCGAATGATCCGATTCATTTGCCCAATAGAAGGTGCCCTCAAAGAATGCCCTTCTTTCGTCAAAACTTCGATCGTTAAGGACCATTGTTTTTGTTTGAGATGGATCACTAAACGGTCTTCCGTGCGTTTGACATCATGAATCTTTGCACCATGATAAGTAGCAAAACGATATTCTTGGCTGCCGACTTGCAGAACACAAATCGTTCCCAAAAAAGCAAAACCAGCAAAGGGAATGTCGGCTGCGGAGAAAAAGAACCGAACATCTGGCGCATCAAAGCTGTTGCACTGAACCCAAATATAAGCTGCTGGAAAGGAGGTTCCCCAATCTTTTTCCAAATAACCGATCCCGTTCGTAAAATCGATTGCTTCGTCGTTCCAGTACAGCGTACCTTCTAAGGTATGACTCATGCTCAAGACCCCGTGATAACACTCCATAAATGACAGATACGAAAAAGGACCCATGATACTCGGCGCATAACGTGTCCGCTGAATCGGTTTGTGGTCGTTATACTTTACTGACCCTTGTACTTGAAGTTCGTTATTTTTTAAAGAGACTTGGATGCCTGCTTCACTAAAGATATTGTCACCAATCGTTACTTTACGCTCCTCTTCAGACACTTGAAAGTCAGTTTCTGGAAAGGAAAAGTAATGCGCACCCTCATGATTGATCACTTGAATGAATACTTCTTTGGTCCCGTCTTTTTGAATCGAAAAACCAGGAATAAAAGCATAGACTTCTTCACCGATTTGGTGTTTATGGTACCAGCCTTCAAAAAAAGCGGTCTGCTTGTCGTGGCCGTGAAAGAACTGATCTGTTGTCAACATCTTGATTTCTCTCCGTTTCTTTTTTAGTGTAGCATGAAGCAGAAAGATTCCTCAGGATAATGCTTTTTCTATGTAAAAAAAGCCAGAAACAAGCAAGACACTTGTTTCTGGCTTTGCTTATTGCTCTTTCATCACTCGACGGGTCCACCAGAGAAAAATAAGAAACCCTACAACTAACAGTGTCAAAAGTCCGCCGGTCATCCACGATGGAGCCCCAATGTGATAAAATGCCATGGCTTTTTGCAGGCAACCAAGCAACACAAATACCCCCAGTAGAAAAACGATCGGATAAAAAGCTTTTTCTTTGAGTGATACAACAAAAACGATCGCCGCTACCAGCAAACTGCCAACCAATACTACATCAAATGGAAATGCGATCGTCAGGAGCCACCAGTTTGGGGTCAGCAGATTGATCAGCAGTGAAAGACCAATCCAGCCACTCACAACGAGCCACAGGGAGCCGAAACGAATCACTTTGCTTGTGCCCTTCTTTTGATAGATGGTTTTGCTGATGATCGCAAAAATCCCGATGATCGCTAACACAGTTACCAATCCTGTCAGAAGATAATCCAGAAGGTTAAGAACCAGTGGTCCTTGATTTGTAAAATCAGCTATAAATTTGATTCCCCAACTGATGCCAACCGCTAGATACGCCAATTTGAGGCGCTCTTTGAGATTACTCTTTGGCGTGTTTGCCAATAGTTCATCTGCCACCCCTTTCGGATCATTGCCAAAATAGTGTTGCGCCTCTTCCCCATGAGTTTGTGCTTCTAATAAATCCATTGCAATCGCGTATACCTGCTCTGTGACTTTATGCTCATCGTAAAAAAGGCTGGAAAGTAAGAGGTAGCTTCGCAAATCATCAAAAAATTGGCGATTTTTCTCATTGAATTGTTGCTCGATCAGATTGGTTTGCTTTCGCCAATAGGTCGTCTCTTGTTTATTTGCCATGTTTCCTCACTCCTTAAATAATCCTTCGACTTTCTTCATTAGGTTCGTCCATTGTTCTCTAAATTGTGCCAAATTGTCTATGCCTTTCGGGGTGATCGAGAAATACTTGCGATCAGGTCCTTCAGGTGACTTTTTCATCTCAGAGGTAATAAGTTCTTGTTTTTCCAACTTCTGCAGCAAAGGATAGATCGTGCCGCCAACGATCGTTTCAAAGTCTCTTTGCTTCAGTTCCTGTACCAGTTCATAACCATAAATCTCTTTTTGAGCAATCACTTGCAAAACACACCCTTCCAAAACCCCTTTTAGCAATTGCGTCTCTTTCACGATTTCCCTCCTTTGGTTCCCTTTATCTAGTTTGTTATACAAACTAGTGTTGTACCTAGTATACGTGTTTGCCACTAGTTTGTAAAGCATACTAGCAGTGGAAATAAAAACGGCCTTTTAAATAAGACCGTTTTTGACAAACCCGATGCTTTTTTCTAGATGACAATATCGATATCCTCGGGTAAGAGGCTCTTGTAAAAATATACTTTATTCCGCTTTGATTCTAAAACCATTAGAATAATTTTTTCGGTGCAGTCTTTCAATACCTGTTTAAATACTGCTTCCCCTTCAGTATTCTCAGTGGCTCCTTTTTCTTCATCGTATCCTCTACATGAGAGAAGTGCAAGATCAAAATGATAGGTTCTGAGCTGGTTGACTGCTGTAACTGAATTAACGGTAAACTTTTTGTTCGTTACCGTCCCGCCAACGATGGTCACCTCAGCAGCAGTATGTTCCGATAGTAGTGCGGCAGTTAGCACACTATTGGTTACCACTCGTAACCCATGAATTTTTTTCAGGTAAGGGATCAGGTGCAAAGCTGTGCTCGAACTGTCCACGAAAATGGTCATATCGTCCTCAATATACGTCACTGCACGTTCTGCAATTCTGCGTTTTTCTTCATCATTGACATAATTCCCCACTTTTGTCAGATAAGCCGCATCGACCTTCTCTGAATCGATCAGCACAGCACCACCTCGGGTACGTCTGATTTGTTCTTCGTTTTCCAGTTCAATCAGATCGCGTTTGACCGTAGCATCACTATAATGTAAGAATTCAACTAATTCCCCCAGAGAAGCAAATTTCGTTTCATTTAAATACATCATGATTTTCTGCTTACGCTCATCTTTTGCTTTCCCCATACATTAAACTCCTTTAAAAAAGAGATTCCCACCAATTTAATCCTGTACCAATCAATCATTTCATTTATTATCTCTGATAAAAACGTGCTTTGTCAACCGTATTCAGCAGGGTCAACTTATGGCGTACAACAGCTTTCACATCTTTTATTGGTTGTACATATACTTGATTTGGTTCATACATAGCAGGGTTTTCCGTCAATACTTTTCTGACTGAATCAAAAAATACGGATTTCAAATCAGAACTAAGATTTACTTTACATACGCCATATTTTACAGACTCTCGCACTTCATGATCTGGGTTTCCTGACCCACCATGCAATACAAATGGTAAAGCAATACGATCGTTCAACTTTTTCAACAAATCGATGTTCAACTTAGGGGTGATATTTTTTGGATACAACCCATGAGCCGTTCCAATTGCAATGGCAAGGGTGTCAATGCCGGTAGCACGTACAAAGTCTTCGGCTTGGTCGACATCTGTGTAAATAATTTCTGCAGCTCCCCCTTCTGCGGAACCGTTGTTCCCAATCGTACCAATTTCTGCTTCAACGCTGACACCAACCATATGTGCCAGTTCAACAACTTCTTTCGTGATTTTTTTATTTTCTTCGTAATCGGCTAATGATGCATCGATCATCACCGAGGTATAGCCATTACGGATCGCCCGCATGACATCGTAGATTGATCCCCCGTGATCCAAATGAATAACGACTGGTACCTTACTTTTTAATGCGTACTCCCGCACTGTCGCTATGAAACAATCTCCTAAGTATTCGATCTCATCAGGATGAATTTCTAAAATGACTGGTGCATCCTGTGCCTCAACTTCTTCCATGATTGCTTTTAACATATCAAAACTGCAAATATTAAATGCTGGAACAGCAAATTTATGTTCTTTTGCTACAGCAAGTAATTCTTTCATTGTCATTAACATTGTGACATTCCTCTTTTCTTTTGATTCGTTTCTCTTCAACTTATAAATAGTTTCTAAATCAGTTTTCCTTCATCGGTTGGTTGGCGTTCCATTTCAGTTCTAGATTTTTTCAAAAACCCTAACATCAATGCTGTAACCACCGTTCCAGAAACGATTGCCACGACATACATCAACGGATTGTTCAATACATTGGGAATCGGTAAGATCCAGATACCACCATGTGGAGCTAATGAAGTTACGCCGACACCCATTGATATTGCAGCAGCGGTTGCTGAACCTGCCATCAAACTAGGTATTACTCGTAATGGGTCAGCGACAGCAAATGGAATCGCACCTTCAGTAATATAAGATAATCCCAAAACCCAGCAAGACTGAGCAGAAGTTCGTTCTTCTTGAGTAAATTTTTGCTTAAACAAGATAGAAGCCAAGGCAATGCCTAGAGGAGGTGTCATCCCGGCAGCCATACAAGCCGCAATTGGTGCATTAACTCCTGCCGACATCAAACCAATACTAAAGGTTGAAATCGATTTATTGATGGGACCGCCCATATCAGCTGCCATCATAATGCCTATCAGTAAGCCGAATACCACACCACTCGTAGAACCAAGTCCATTAAGCCAATTCGTCAAAGCATCCAATACATAAGAGATTGGTTTATCAATGAAATAAAACATGGCAAAGCCAGTCACAGCAACTGAGATCAAAGGAACAATAATCAACTGATAGAGTGCCGCAAATGATTTTGCTACTGTTACTTTATTCGCTAAATAATCCGTAGCATACCCAGCGAGTAAACCACCAACCATCCCACCTAAAAAACCAGATCCTCCACTTGCCGCCATCGTTCCCGCAACCAAACCAGCGGCAAAGCCCGGTCTACCGGCAACGGAAGTGGCAATTCCTGCTGCAAGTGCAGGAACCATCAATGCAAAAGCCGTATTCCCACCAATCGTGCTTAAAACTTCGGCAATTTGATTGTATGATGGATCGCTAGGATCAGCTGCATTGATCCCAAAAGCAAAACTAAACGCAATTAAAATTCCACCAGCAATAACCAAAGGCAACATGTAATTAACGCCATTCATGAAATGATTATAAATGCCAGCTTTCTTTCCGGATTCGTTTGAAACATGCTCGCCTTGGGCAATCGTGGTCACTTCTAACCCATCAATTGCCTCTTGGATCACTTTTTCTGGTTCTCTGATTGCTCTTGCGGTTGACACTCTTTTAACTTTTTTTCCAGCAAATCGGTCGGTCTGTACTTCTTTGTCAACCGCTAAAATGACAACCTCTGCCTGTTGAATTTCTTCTGTACTCAAAATGTTTTCGACTTTTACTCCTTGTGTCTCGATTTTGATTGTATATCCCAATGATTTTGCCGTTTTTTCCAGTTTTTCAGCAGCCATATACGTATGCGCAATTCCAGTCGGACAAGCAGAAATACCGACAATTTTCATACAGGTTCCCTCTTTTCTGATTGATTTGATTGAATATTATTAATAATATCTGAGGCGTCTTTTGCCTTCTTTACTGCATTTCGAAATCCTTCGTGCATCAACAATCGTGCGAGATTGCTTAAGATGATTAAATGATCGTCAGTACTCTTTTCAGGTACTGCGATGACAAAAGAATAGGTGACAGCCGTTCCGTCAATTGCTTGATAATCAGTAATTGGACTCGACTTTACGAAGGCGATTGCGGGCCTTAGTACTGCCTTACTTTTTGCATGAGGAATACCAAAATGATCTTCAATCCCAGTAGAGGTTTGTTTCTCGCGACGAAATAAATCTTTTTTGTACTTCTTTATATTACTGATAACTCCTGAGGACTCGAATAAAACAGATGCTTGAGTAAACAATTCTTCTTTTGTCCGAATTTGCTCATCAAATAAAATGAATCGTTCATCAATCAGTTGACCGATATCCAATTTCAACACCTCCATTTTTTGTAATCGTTTTCGAAAACTTGCCTAAACTATACCATCGTGAACTAAACAGTTCAACACTATGAGCTATTTAATGCAAAAGAACGAAAAAAAGTGGGATACGTTCATAAAGTTGATCTATAAAAGTCAAAAAAAGAACAAGGAACGACAAATCATCGTCCATTGTTCTCTTATTTCGATTAATACCTATACTAAAAATTTTCTTGAAAGAAAAACCGCAAGTAAATCTCTACTTTTCTTCCATTCCCGATCTCTACACTTACAAGACATTCTTTCGAATCAACTCTCATGTAATAAAACATGATTCAACGTTTCACCCCACGTTGATAGGAATCATTGTACGCTTGAAAGGACTTATCGTGAAGTTTAGCCGCTGCATCTGCCAACCAGTTGACATTTCTGATCAACGCGCGGCCTTGTAAAACCAAATCCACTTGATTGGTTTGCAAAAGATATTCGCAAAGATCAGGATTATCCAATAAACCGACTGCTGCTACGGGAATATCGACCACTTGCTTGATGGCTGCAGCAAAGGGCACTTGGTAGCCATCATAGATCGGAATATTAGGCTTTTTATCCACCACACCACCGGTTGAGCAATCAAGACAATCAATACCATCTGCTTGAAGCCATTGGGCTACTTGCTGCCAATCTTCCAACGAATTTTGGCGTCCTGGTTCTTCATAGTCTGTCAGTGACAAGCGCATCCACAATGCCCCAGAAAAGACCGCCCGAACTGCTTGTACCGTTTCTTTTACAAAGCGATACCGATTCTCTAAGGAACCACCATACTGGTCGGTGCGTTGATTGACGAATGGCGAAAGAAATTGATCCATCAAGTAGCCATGAGCCCCATGAAGTTCGATCATCGCGACACCCGCATTAGCTGCTCGTTGGGCAGCCTGAACAAAACTGTCTTGCACCCGTTTGATCTCCGCCAGGGTCATTTCTGACGGTAACGGGTAGCGTTCGTTAAAGGCAACGGCACTTGGTGCCAAAGGATTGGTGGCATCAACTGCTTTTCGTCCTGCATGGCTTAGTTGGATGCCTACTTGCGCATCGAACCCATGCAGCAGTTCCACCAATTTCGTCAGTTCTGTTTGCTGTTCTTCATTCCATAACCCTAGATCATTGTTTGTGATTCGTCCGTCTGGTTCAACGGCAGTTGCTTCGATAATGATCAATCCGGCTTTGCTTAATGCTCGTGCCCCATAGTGAACAAAATGAAAGGGCTCCGCAACACCGTCTTCTTTTTTTACTTCATACATACACATCGGCGACATAACGACGCGGTTGGCCAATGTTAAATTCGCTAGCTTCACTGGTGACAATAGTTTGGACATGTTGACACTCCCTCAACGATTTTTCGCTTTGTATTTTTCTCTATATTCAGTATAAACAGCCCCTTCAAAAACACAAGCAATGACCCTTTTTCTCATTTTTAAAACAAAAAAATAGACGCATTCTGCTTGCTCCCATGACATTGGAACAATCAGCTGCCTCTTCCCACTATTATTATACCGCATCCAGAGTCAAAAAAATAGACTAGTATTTTTGGTGGATGCCCGTATAATTGAGTTACTTTGGAGAATGGATGTGAGTCTGAATGAACAACCTAAAGGCTGAAAAGAAGCATCTCGCAGACACGTACCAGCAATTGCTGACACGAAAGACAGTGCTGAACAGTTTCTTGACTGAAGGCAGAAAAAAAGATCGCCTTGCGATGCAAAGCATCGGCGAAGAGATTCGCTTAAACTTTGATAATTTTGCTGACCGTTTAGATACTTTTGCTGCCATCGAAAGTAAGAATCGTGAGATCGACCAAATGAACGCCGCTCTTCAATCTGCTGAACGTGAATTAGCTGCCATCGACCGTCTTCTGGATAGTCCCTACTTTGGTAAAATCTCCCTACAATTTGAAGATGAGGAAACGATAGAAGATTTTTACATTGGGATCAATGGTTTTGTTAATGAAAATAAGGAAGGGCTGATCTATGATTGGCGCTCCCCAATTGCCGAATTGTTCTATGCCAAACGCTTGGGTCCGGTCTCTTATCAAGTGAACAATCAGACGATTTCTGCCGTTCTTGAACAACGACGTCAATTTATTATCGAAAAAGATCAATTGAAGCAAGCCTTTGATACCTCAGTGGCGATTCAAGATGAAGTGTTACTGGCAGCCCTTGAAGCCAATAATAGCCAAAAAATGCAGGATATCACTGCTTCGATCCAACACGAACAAAACGTCATCATCCGTGACTTAGCGCATAAAAACCTACTGGTCAACGGTGTTGCTGGAAGCGGAAAAACTTCTGCTGTCATGCAGCGGATCGCCTTTTTGCTGTACCATTTTCGTGAAGAGATGACCGCAGAGAATGTCTTGATCCTCTCCCCGAATTCGCGGTTTATTGATTATATTTCGCAAGTGCTGCCTTCCCTCGGTGAAAAAAATCCATTGACGTTGACCATGCGGCAGTTTTGCCAAGCATTTCCTAGCGTTGACTTAGAATCGGAAGAGGCTTATTTTAACCGCATCCAGCAAGCACCCAGTGAAGCAATCGAACTTTTACGCAGTGCTGACTTCAGCCGCTTTCTTCAATCCTTGAGCAAACAGCTGCCAGAAGAACTTGTGCTTCAGTTTAAACCAATCAAAAGAAAAAACGTCGTCCTTTTTTCTGAAGAAACGATCGACACTTTCTTCCAAGAAACACCGAAACAGGCACCCTTGCGCGATCGCATCCAAGCTGTCAAAAAGAAATTGGCTTACGCTTGGGAGGAACGATTGCAAAAAAATGCCTTAGCAGCGAATGTTCACGACCAAGTTCGTTCTTTGACTGAAGATGAACAACGATCCCTTTTAGGGACAGTTTTAAAAGATGATTCAGAAAAAACGATTCAGAAAGCAGCCCTTCGCCTCCTAAAGAAAAAATATGCAAAAGTTACGAAACAAATCAACGACCTTACGTGGTTTGATACGAAACAATTGTTAGCAGACAGTGCCGACTATTTTACTCATGGACAGATCACTTTGACGCAAACAACAGATAGTTTGGATTATACTGTTTGTCTATTGCTGATACGTCATTTGGTGGCCGAAAAACAACCTGTCCCTGCTTTGCGCTATCTCTTTATCGACGAAGTCCAAGATTATACGCCAGCACAACTGCAGTTTCTATTATGTCTTTTTCCTATGACCGCTTTCACCCTCGTGGGGGATCAGCAACAGGCGATTTTTACAAGTGCCATCACCGTATCAGAAATCCAAACGATATTTCAACAACAGGCGAAATCCCTCGAAACGTATCAGCTGACTACGAGTTATCGGTCTAGCGGTGTAATCACACGGTTATTTGCTCAAATGCTACCAAAAGAAACCAATTTAAACATCTCTGCCGTTCGACCAGCAGGAAAGTTGCCACAGTTTTATGCCAATCTGACTGACGTTGCCTTGGTAGACATAGTAAAGGAACTTAAGCAGCCAGTAACGATCATCACAAAAGATAGTCGATCCAGTGAAGAGCTTAAACAATTCTTCGATAAACAGGCCGTGTCATTTCATGGAACGGTTTTACCGATTCATCTTGCCAAAGGATTGGAATTTAAGCAGGTTCTTTTATATGATGTTTCAGCAGAAAATTATCATACCGATCAAGATCAGCGGATTCTCTATACGGCGATTTCTCGTGCAATGGAAGAACTGATGGTAACTTCAAAAACGACCTTTTCACCGTTTCTCACTATTTGATAGTAGAACGAGAAACCTCCTATTTTCTATAGAATCTTGATAAGATTTGAGAGAACCCTGTCTTGTCTCTCTGGGTAATTCTCTTGTCTGACCGATTTAGAAAGCGATCGATCAAATAAAAAAGCATCAACGCGATTGCGTTGATGCTTTGCTTTTGATTTGATTAGCGATGGATGTAAGTATATCCAGATGCGCTCAATGTTGCAGTGTTTGGTCCACCAGGACTGTCAAAGCCCATTCCGCCTTGAGAGATCGTGATCGTATTGTTTGATGGGTTGTATGATTCAACATAGGCTACGTGACCATAAGTTGGATCAGCAGTCCAAACGCCACCAACTGATTGACCAGCGGCAAAGACTACAACAGCACCGGCTGCTGGTGTACCATTGACAGTGTACCCATCAGCTGCAGCTGACGCACCCCATTGGGCCCCGTTACCCCAGTAAGTACCTACCCAAGGAGCGCGGTTTTTCACGTACCAAGTACATTGACCCCAAGCATACATGTTCCCTGAGCTTGAATGATCTTTTCCGCCGCCTGTAGAAGTACTTCCGGTAGAATCATTGTTTGATGAAGAGTTTGAACCTGAGTTACTTGAACTTGAATTGCTTGAACCAGTGTTCGAAGAGCTTGTGTTCGATGAACTTGAGCTGTTAGAACTGCTAGTATTGCTTGAACTTGAGCTTGTGTTGCTTGAAGAACTACTTGTTGCTGTTTCAGTAGAAGCAACTGTATTTTCTGTCGTGCTCTCTGTTGATTGGGCAGCAGCTTCTTCTTGTGCTTCTTTCAAAGCAGCAGCTTGTCTTTCTTCTTCTGCTTTTTGAGCAGCAGCAGCTTCTTGTTGTTCTTTCAAGATACGGGCTTTTTCAGCTTCCGCTTCTTGTTTTTTCTTGTTCAATGCATCTTTGTCTTTTTCAGCAGTTGCTTGTTCTGCTGCTAAGTTTGCTTTCAAGACATTTAAATCAGCTTGTTTTGCTGCAATGGCATCTTTTTGTTGGCTAAGTTCTGCTTGGTTTGCAGCAACTTCTTGGATCTTGCTTTCGTTTTCTTTGACTTTGTCTTCAACATCTTGTTTGTCTTGTTTTTGTTGTTCAACTAAATCATTGTTTGCATTGACGATCGTTGTCATCGCTTGTACGCGACCGATAACATCCGTTAAAGAATCTGCTTCTAAAACAGCATCAATGAAATTGGTGCTTTGACCGTTAACTTGTACATCACGGGCTTGCTTTTGAATTGCTTCTTCACGTTTGGCAATACGCAATTTCAATGTTGCGATTTTGTCTTGCAATTTCTCAGCTTCTTGACCTAACTCAACTTGTTTTGCTTCTAATGAAGCAACTTTTGCACTCACTGTTTCAATTTCTGCTTCTTGAGAATCGATCTGTGATTGGGCGTCAGCTTGCTGACCTTTAAGAGAATTGATTTTTTGGTCTTGCTGCTCGATTTGATCATCAATGGAATCTGCAAATGCTAATGCAGGTGCTGCAACTGCGGTTAATGTTAGTGAACACACCATTAATGCTGATAACAAACTATTCTTCACTCGTTTTTCCTCCGACTAGCTGGTTGATTTGACAGATGAACTGCCTTTATAAAAACTTAATTTTGTCTAAGAAAGTTTAATGTTCGATTTAACGACAAATGAATTCTACCATAATGATATGACACACAGATAAAGGAAATGTTACAAAAATGTTTCAATCTAACACTTCCTTTATCTCAGCGATAAATAACAGAACAATTAAAGACCGTTAAATCAATGTTTCTGAATAAAACACCGCGTTTTCTTTTCATTTTCAAAAAATGATGTTCTTTCTATTTTAGTTATTTTTATCACATAAAAGCACCTAAATAAGAGCACTTATAGTTTTTTCGGAATTATCTTAACAAGAAAAACTATGAAAACAAGAAATCTTTCAAAAAAAGACCCTTTATGTGACAAGATTCCTTTTCCTTCCTATAATAAATAAAACAAGCGAGGAGGGAATCGCGATTCGTACACACAAAAAATGGTTTTGGCCATTGGCACTTCTTACACTTTTTGTCACCTGTTTCCTGTTATTCTTTCAATTTCGTAAGATGCATGAAGCCGATACACCTTTGCAACAGGCAAGCAACAGTGAGTTTTGGCTCTTAAGTGATATTCATTTTCTTTCCTCCACGCTTCATGATAATGGCGAAGCCTTTCAGACCTTCACGCAAGGAGCTGCTGGCAAAGAGATGATGTATCAAGAACAATCAATCGAGGCCTTCACCGCTCAAGCCTTAAAAGAGAAACCCACGGGAATTATTTTGACCGGTGATATGACGCTCAATGGCGAGAAAGCAAGTGCTCAAGAGTTGGCAAGATTGCTTGAACCATTGCAAGGAGCTGGCATTATGGTTTTAGCATTACCTGGCAACCACGAGATTTACAATGGTTGGGCGCGAGCATTTCAAGGTGAAAAGGAATACTATGCCGATCAAATCAGTCCTGAGGATTTTCAAACGATTTTTGCTGAAGGTTACGAAAAAGCCAACAGTATCGACAAGTCTTCCCTTAGCTACAGCATTCAGTTAAATGACAAGTATCGCCTCTTTTTACTAGATTCATGTATCTACGATTCTGAGGTTAATTGGGATGATCCTACAACGAATGGTGAGTTGAAACCAGCTACTCTAACCTGGTTGGAGGAGCAATTAACCCTGACAAAAGAAGCAGAGCAAGTACCACTGATCTTTTTACACCATAACTTGTTTGGTCATAATAAATTGTTACAAGACGGTTATGTTCTCGATAATGCCTCTGAGACTGTCGCTTTGTTGGACCGTTTCAACGTGCCAGCCGTTTTCTCTGGTCATATCCACATTCAAGACATTAACGAAGGGAATGATTCGCTTTATGAAGCAGTCACTGGGTCTTATTCAACAGCAGAATTAGGCTACGGCGTCCTTTCTCTTTCTGACAAGGAAATCGACTATGAAGCTCGTCAAATTGATCTAGATGCTTGGGCGGCTGAAACGAAGCAAACTGATGAACAGTTACTGGACTATCAAAACTACCAGAAAAGTATTTTTGAAAATGACACCGACCAACTGGTCCGCGACCAATTGTCCGCCGTGTCTGAACTGTCAGAAGCCCAGATCACACAACTTTGCACGTTTGTCACGAAGCTGAACACGGCCCTTTTTACTGGCAATGATACTTACTCAGTCGAGGAAATAGCTGCCATCAAAGACTCCGAGGAGTATCAGTGGTTAGCGACCTATTCTTACTTTTTGAAGCAATATGTCGATTCAATGCTCGACGATCAAACCGATGATCGCAAGCTGACGATCCCCCTCACAGCAGAATAAAGCCAAAAAGTGTCTTCTTCCTTTCTTTTAGGAAAAAGACACTTTTTCTTTTCTAATGAACGATAGCCCTCTCGTTTGGGTAAACGAGAAGGCTATCTGACGAGTCAATATTTATTCTTTGAAAGTGCAGCATACTATTACTACTATTATTTATTTCTCATTTAAACGATACAATCCCTAACCTCTATTGTATCCTTGTAACTCTGAAGTTACGCCAGGTTTGAATAAATTTCTTCAAAACAAGTAACGTGTGGTACAAAAATATTTGTCGCTTATTAATAACTATACCACGAGACAGAGTGCAAATGGAAGAAAACGTACTTATTCTTAAACATTACTTAAACAAAAAGCTTTGTTTTCATACAGTGTTGCCCTTTAAGAATTTTACGTGAAGCGATCAACCTTCCTGTCATGCATATCTGCTAACCATTCCTATACGGGAATTCCTTTTATTCAATAGGCAAGTCGTGCTGTTTTAAAAAAGATAATTTATCCCAGTAGCCTCTTTGAAATAAAATTTTATCATTTACTATTTGAAAAAAACCGCAGCCTCTCAAACCTAATGGGTCACACCACTCTAAAATTGCCCATTGTCCATCTTCGAAAATGTTCTCAACGATACAAACCATTTTTGCGTTAGAAAAATCTTGCTCAAACATCTGCTTTATCGCTTCTTTCCCAATAACTGGCTCATTGGCAACCTGATGGTTTATTGCATTGTCATCATATAATTCTGAAATACATTCTACATCTGCTTGATTAAACGCATCAACCCATTGGCAAAGTATTTCTTTTGGCTTCATATAAATCCCCCTCGAAATGTAATCATCTTTGTTCCAATCGCAATAAAAAAGCAGCTAATTTGTATCAATATATTCTACTTTTACAATTCATTCAAGACAATATCGATGAAACGAATAAGAATTATCGATCTTTCACATCGATTGCTCTTGTATAAGTACGGGGGACCATACATTGAATCGTGGCATTTTCCACTGTACCTGTTTCTTTATTCTATTCAAATGAGACATGCCATTTGAATCACTTGCGATCAGTGATTTTATTGGTAGCGATGCTACTAAACCTGTTCAATCACTTTTTCATTTACTGTGAAAAGCATTTATTTATTGAATACGGTATAGTGCCCTCTTTCTCTTTTCCTCTTTTTATACGCTTATCATCGAATGAGAAATCATGGATAAGTAAAACACAACGCTTAGGGTTAGTTGACTATCGAAAGCAAAGATGTACTATTTACCATGTTAGGCTCTCAAATCTGCAACTATTCTCTTGTAGCAGATCATCAAAACCCTATCCATTTCAATACTTATATAAAATAAAACAAAAAAAAAGCGAGAACCCAATGGATTCTCGCTTGTTAACGTCAATTAACCTTTAACGATGTTTGTTGCTTGTAAGCCGCGTTGGCCTTCTTCAACGTCGAAAGTCACTGCTTGACCTTCTTCTAAAGTTTTGAAGCCGTCGCCTTGGATAGCTGAGAAGTGAGCAAATACATCATTGCCGTCTTCACCTGTAATAAATCCAAAACCTTTATCTGCATTAAACCATTTTACTGTACCGTTATTCATAAACGTATACCTCCATATTACACATCGACTGTGTTTATTTGTTTGTAATAGAAAATGATGTGTAATTGAAGTGTGTATCAATAGAAAAGATAAACAAGTATTAACATATCAGAACTTTACCTTTTCATCATAGCACGGTTAAAATAAAATAGCAAATAAATTTGGGCTTTTTTCTTGATAATAAGCGAAATTGTTATGAAATCTTATGATTAAGCCTAGGAATTGCTTTATCTGGAAGAATCAAAAATCAAAGAGTTGCGCCGTTTGAAGCAATTACTTTTTTGTACCAATCAAAAGATGCTTTCTTGATGCGTTTCTTTGTGCCATTGCCTTCATCGTCTTGGTCGACGTAGATAAAACCATAGCGTTTCGACATTTGTGAGGTCGAAGCACTGATGATATCGATGCAGCCCCATGCCGTATAGCCAAAGACCTCGACGCCATCATGTAACGCTTCATTGATTTGTTCAATATGCTGACGCAGATAGTCGATTCGATAAAAATCATCGATGGTGCCATCTTCGTTTACGACATCCTCTGCTCCCAAACCGTTTTCGGCAATAAACAAAGGTTTTTGGTAGCGGTCATAGAGTTGATTCAATGCTGTTCGCAACCCTTTGGGATCGATCTGCCAGCCCCATTTACTGCTTGGCAAATAGGGGTTTTTTATCCCACCAGTAATCAAATTCCCGACAGCACTTTCCAATCGTTCTGGATGCGCGCTGACTGCACTGGACATATAGTAACTAAAGGAAACAAAATCCACAGGGTTTTCCCGGATGACTTCTAAGTCTCCTGGTTCGATCACCAATTCCACTCCTTTTTCTTCAAACATGCGGTTGGCATATGCTGGATAATAGCCTCTTGCCTGCACATCACTGAAAAAGAGTGAGGTTCGTTGACTTTCGACTGTTTTTTGGACATCATCTGGATCACAGCTGTACGGCGTTAATAATTGATAGCTGATCATACAGCCGACCTTGGCATCGGGAATCAATCGATGGCAATAGTCAGTCACGATTGCGCTGGCGACAAATTGATGGTGCGCCCCTTGGTACTTTTCTTGTTCAATATTAGGATGGCCTTCTTCAATGATCCCAACACTAACATATGGATGGTGTTTGACACAGTTGATTTCATTAAAAGTCACCCAGTATTTGACTTTCTTTTGGTATCGCTCAATCACCGTCTTGGCAAAACGGACATAAAAGTCGATCACTTGCCGATTCGGCCATCCTCCATACTCAGTCACTAAATACAAAGGCATCTCATAATGGGATAGTGATACCACTGGTTCAATCCCATACTTCAAACATTCATCAAAGACTGCGTCGTAAAATGCCAATCCAGCTTCGTTTGGCTCTACCTCATTCCCCTTTGGAAAGATCCGTGTCCAAGCAATTGACATCCGATAGGCTTTGAAGCCCATCTCAGCAAATAAGCGAATATCTTCTTTAAACTGATGATAAAAATCGATGCCCTGTCTTTTCGGATAGTATTTCGTGCTGTTAGGATCCTGTGCTTCTGCAACTTGCTGATGAGTCATCATATGCCATTGGTCAGTCCAACGTTCTTTCGGCATTGAGGAATCGAACAGATAGACATCAGAAACCGACAAGCCTTTTCCATCGATCCCAGAGCCTCCTTCAACTTGGTTGGCAGCTGTTGCTCCCCCCCAGAGGAAATCTTTTGGAAAATAACTTTTCATTTTACTTGCCGCCTTTCAAAAATGATTCGTACGCCAACGCTTCCCCATTCGTGGCGATCACTTGCTGATAATACGCAAAACTAGCTTTTTTCTTGCGGGAAAGATCTCCGCTACCATCATTTTGCTTATCGACATAGATAAAGCCGTATCGTTTTTCCATCTCTCCTGTCCCCGCAGAAACGATATCGATCGGTCCCCACCATGTATAGCCTAGAATCGTTGCGCCATCTTTGATCGATTCCGCCATTGCCTTTACATGATCTTTCAAATAAGCCATCCGTTCTTCATCGACGATCGATCCATCTTCATTGACAACATCCTTTAAACCAATTCCGTTTTCAACGATAAATAATGGTTTTTGATAGCGATCAGTCAATTCGCTGCAAACATAGCGTAATGCCAACGGATCGATCGGCCATCCCCAAGCAGTTTCTTTTAGGTAAGGATTCTTTTTCCCCAATAATCCGCCAGTATTACCTAAAATTTTCATGCCCGCTTCATGCAATGAGCTGCGGTAAAAACTAAAGCCTAAATAATCGCAGGTCCCCGCTTTAATGATCGCTAGATCTTCTTCTGTAATGTCCAGCAACAGATGATTATCCTTCACGATGCGGTCGAAGTATTCAGGATACGCCCCTCGCAATTGCACATCACTATAAAACAAAGAACGACGGCGCAGTTGATACGATTCAAAAACATCTTGCGGGTTGCACGTTGCAGGATAAATCGGACTCAGTGACAGCATACAGCCAATCTGATTGTTTTCATCTACTGCCTTCCCATTCAGAACTGCTTTGGCACTTGCAACAAACATATTATGACTCGCTTGATAAAGTGCCTGTAATTTTTCTTCTTCAGTCTCGAAAGAAAACACATCGATACCTGCTGCGAGTAAAGGGATCGTATGGGTATGGTTGATTTCATTGAAAGTCATCCAATATTTCACTTTCCCTTTATAGCGTGCAAAAACCACTTTTGTATACCGATCAAAAAAATCGATCAGTGCACGATTTTGCCAACCACCATATTTCGTTACCAAATGCAGTGGTGTCTCAAAGTGAGCTAACGTAACAACTGGTTGGATCCCTTTTTCATTCAAGGCATCAAATAAATCATCATAAAATTGTAAACCTGCTTCATTCGGTTCCGTCTCATCCCCATTCGGAAAAATGCGACTCCAAGCAATTGAGGTACGCAAACACTTCAAGCCCATTTCCGCAAACAGTTCAATGTCTTCTGGGTACCGATGATAAAAGTCGATGGCTTCATGGCTCGGATAAAAGTTTTCCTCTTCAAGCTGCAGTGAAACTTGCTCAATACGTTTTTCACCAACTGGTAAAATATCTGCTACGCTTAATCCTTTTCCTCCTTCCAAATAAGCTCCTTCGGCTTGATTTGCGGCGATTGCGCCGCCCCATAGGAAATTTTTTGGAAATACACTCATGAAATCGCTCCTTTTAATAAATCATTTGCTACCAATGCGGTAACGTCTTTTTTCGCTTGATCCACAACTGTCAATGCATCTTCTTTGATCACACTGGTAAAGACCAACATGGTTGTCGGATCATATCCTTTTTCAATAATTTTTGCTAAGTCAAAGGTGCCAATTTTTTGCCCCTTCACGACTTGATCCCCTTGTTTCACCGAAATCTCAAACACGCCTTTTGCTAAATCAACCGTGTCTAAGCCGATATGAACCAACACTTCCGTCCCAGCAGCTGATTGGATCCCAAAAGCATGTCCAGTTGGAAACACTGTCACAACCGTACCAGTAAGTGGCGCATAAATATCGCCGGCTGATGGATAAACGGCTAATCCATCTCCCATTGCTCGAGAAGAAAATACTTCATCTTTGACATCATCAAGCGTGATCGCTTCACCAGCAACTGGTGTCATCACTTGCAGCCCTGCACCTTCTTCTAAAACAGGTTCTAGCGTTTCTTCAAATCCTAATACATAGGTCAAAATAGCAGTACCGAAGAACGCAAAGGCAATGCCGATCAAATAGTACACAAAGGTGTCCCCAAAGAAAGCTGGCAATGTCGTCAATGCTGGAAAAACATAGACGATGGCCTTGGTTTGCATCATGCCCATAAACGCACCAGCAATGGCACCAACGATGGTTTGAGCAATCAACGGCTTTTTAAATTTTACCGAAAGTCCATAGACGATGGGTTCTGTAATTCCTCCAAGCAATGCTGGAAGCAAGGAAGATAGCGCCAGGCCTTTGGTTTCTTTTCTGCGAGAGCGTAAAAATACACCTAAAGCAACCCCAGCACTCGCAAATGTTGCTGCTGCGATCATCGGGCGCAGCGTATCATAGCCATATACCGCTAGGTTATTGACCATGATCGGTACAACTCCCCAATGGATCCCGATCATTACTAAGAATGTCCAACCGCCACCGATCAACAAGCCAGCCAACAGCCCACTCTTATCGCTGATAAAGTTCATGGCATTGCCTAAACCGTCCCCAAGCATTACACCGACCGGTCCAATGATCAAAACAGTCAGAGGCACCATGATCAAAAGAGCCACTAGCGATAGAGCAAAAATCTCGATACTCTTAGGAATGATCCGTTTGAGTAGGCGTTCCAAGTGCGAGTAGATATAGATCGAAACGATCGCTGGAATCACGGTACCCGAATACCCCATCAGCACAGCTGGGATGCCAAAGAAATCAACCGTCACACCGTTTTCCGTCACCATTGCTGTAAAATTCGGCTCCAGCAACGCCCCAACGATTGCTAAAGCAATAAACATATTGACTTTGAAAATCCGCGCTGCACTGATCGCTAAAAATAAAGGCAAGAAATAAAAGACACTATTGCCAGCAGCAGCTAATATTTTATAGGTGCTTCCTTCTGCGTCCATCAAATGATAGGTCGTAAAAACAACTAGTAAAGCTTTCAACATCCCTGCCCCTGCAAGCGCAACAATGATTGGATTAAAGATCGCAGACAATACATTGAAGAATCGGATAAATACATTGCCTTGTTTTTCTGTTGATTCTTCGGCATCTCCATCACTTTCCAAAGCGTTTTGGATCGAATACTTGCTCATGATCGTTTGAAAAACATCTGCCACATGATTCCCGATCACGACTTGAAACTGGCCATTTCCTTCAATGACTGACAATACCCCATCAAGCTGCTGAATTTTGTTCTTATTTTTTCGTGCCAACTCGACATCTTTCAACTTAAAACGCAATCTAGTGATGCAATGATACAGGCTAACGATATTTTGTTCCCCACCGACCTGTGCTATAATTTCACTAGCAAGTTTTGAATAATCTTTTGCCAAATGACTCACTCCCGTGTTTGATTTATAAAGCGCTTTATGGCGTTACTATAGCAGATTTTTTTCTCTCACCTGCGAAAGTTCGCAATTTGGAAACTGCTTACAAGAAAGGAAAGAAAATGGGCCTCTTAATCATTCGTTTATTGAATCTTTTAAATAATGCACCCACTGATTCCACCAACTACTATATCGGTTTGACCATGATCAACTATTACGATCAGATCCAAACTCTAAGTATTGGTGAATTCGCCGCTCTTTGCCATGTGTCAAAGTCAACCGTTTCAAAATTCGCCCGTACCTTAGGCTTTGATGACTATGGTGATTTAAAAGACAACGCAGCTTTCATCGAGAACCGCTTCAACAATCCGCTAAATTATCGCTCGAATATTTTGTCTGCTTTGGAGCAAGAAGGCGTAGACTCCTATTTTGACGCAGTGATACAAGACATCGATTATCTGCGGCATCATCTTGATCTGCCAGCCATCGAACGGATCGCACAAGCAATTGTTTCGCATAAAAATGTCTTTGCTTTTGGAATATTATTCTCAGAATCGGCTGCTATTGATTTCCAGATCAAACTAGCTTACAACGGCAAGTTCATTCGGACCTTCCAAGACGATCTCGTACAAGAAGAAATCATCAAATCTGCCGATGAAGAATCGCTTTTTATTATTTTTACCAATTCCGGTGACTACCTGACCAAGCAACAAATTCGAAATGGAACGCCTCGAAAAGATTTCTTTGATCGAACCAAAGCCAAAGTCATTGTGATCACCGCCAACCCACAGATCTCGGAACTTCCCTTTGTCCAAGAAGCCATCATCTTCCCTCATCAAACCCATTTCCAAACCCATGCCTTTATGTATCAGTTCATCATGGATTTGATCGTATCGAAGTTCAAGCAGTTGACTGATCGAAAGCGAATGTAGTAATGACCCTCCATTATAGAAGAAGGGCATTTCTTCCATAATGGAGGGTTCTTTGTGAATGAGATGTCTCATTCATTCGTAAGCGTCACGCATTTATTCCTAGTTTCTTTGAAATTTTTTTAATCCTAGGCTGATATTTATTAAATTTCTCCTCATTTATGTTTTTTGTTTCACAAACTTCACTTCGGTATGGTATAATCATTTTGTTTTTAAGAAAACTATGGGAATACAAAGGAGAAGGAAACATGAAAAAAACTAAAATCACTTTAATCGCTGCATCATTGCTTATGGGAGGCACTCTTTTAGCTGCATGTAGTTCAGATAACGACACAGCTGCAAGCTCATCATCAACAGCAGCTTCAACTGCTGCATCAACTGAATCATCAGATGATGTTGTTTCAACTGCTTCTATCAGTGACCAAACTTCAGTCATTGAAAAAGCATTGGGTGCAGATGGTAACTGGATCGTTGCTGTAACTGCTGACATGACATTTGATAACGATGTAACCGTTGATGGCGAATTCCATGATAAAGGCGATGACTCAGCTGATATCTACCGTAAATTTGCATTGTACTCACAAGATGAAGACCGCAACGTAACAGCTGAGTACACAGTAACTGTTCCTAAATTGATCGTTAACTCAGAAAACTTCAACATCGTTCACGGTGTAATCAAAGGTGACGTTGAAGTGAATGCAAACGGCTTTGTATTGAACGGTGCAAAAGTTGAAGGTAACGTAACATTCACTTCAAAAGAATTCCAAGATTCAGCAACACTTGACGAAGATGGCGCTTCTGTAACAGGCGACGTAACAGTTAGCGAATAATCTTTCACTGGATTTCTGTGAAATAGATGAAGAAAAAACGAGGTTGACAAGTTGATCATTGATCCTTGTCAACTTTTTTTTGTTTTTTTATAAACAATTGCATCCGCTCTCATTACTAACATTGTGTAAGTAAGAACAAAGCACAAGAAAAAAACTGGCTTGCTTACGCAAAACCAGCTTCTTCTTTAGGCGCTTATTCTTCAATAACTGCCCACTTGTAATCGTATTGCGCACCGGCACCGTGAGAAACGACCCCTTTTACTTTTGGTGCACGTAAATGAGCTTCAACGTTTTGGTACACAGGGATAACCCCTTGTTGATCCATAATGATTTTCTCTGCATCCAACAAATCTTGCCAGCGGGCATCTGGATTGCCAGCATTTGTCGTGGCAGATGATTTCACTGCTGCATCGTACTCATCGCTTGTCCAACGACCTCGGTTGTATGAATTATCGGTTACAAATAGATCTGTAAAACTGCTGGCATCCGCATAGTCAGCACCCCAGCCACCCATAACGACATCAAAATCACCTGAGTTTGAACGATCAAGGCGAACGGAGAAAGGTACTGGACTTAGGCTAACTTTCACCCCATCAAGCGTATCTTGAATCGCACTTTGAATATATTCAATGGCTTTTTTGGTTGAGTCTGTGTCAGAGGCCAAAATTTCAAAACTTAAAGAATCGATTCCCAAAGCCTCTTTGGCTTTTTCCCAATGTTCTTTGGCTTTTTCTTGATCGTATTCAATGACACTTTCCGCTTCATCGACAAAATCAGTATTATCAGTTGGGTTAAAGGTCATTCCTTTTGGTATCAATCCTGTGGAAGCCAATGAACCATCACCTAAAATCGATGTCACTAATGCATCACGATCGATGGCATAAGAGATTGCTTTACGCAGATCCTCATTGCGAAATGGCGAATCTTCTTCTCGCTGATTCAACTCGATATAGGAAGTACGGGCTAATGGTTCTGACACAAACGCTTCATCATTGGCCATTTGCTGCGCCAATTCTCCTGTTAAGATGACGTCGTCCGCTTGCCCATCCTGGAATAGATTCAAGGAGGTCGATGATTCTTTTACGACACTGACATTGATCGTATCAAGTTTCACCGTATCTTTATCCCAATATTGGTCGTTCTTTTCATATGACCATTCTGTATCGGTTCCTGGACCATCAAAGCCAGCTAACACAAACGGTCCATTGTAAACGGCATTGTCGCTTGTTGAAGCATATTGATCGCCGTTGTCTTCTACGACTGCTTGGCTTTGTGGGAAGAAGGATGGAAATGCCAATAAGTATTGGAAGTATGGCGTAGGTGTCGTCAGCGTGATTTCTAATTCATAGTCGCTGACTGCTTTGATCCCCAATTCTGAGGCATCTTTTTCACCTGCTGTTATCGCTTCGGCATTGGTTACGGGCGCAAATAAGTACGCATATTCAGAACCTGTTTCCGCACTTACGGTGCGTTGCCAGCCAAAGACATAATCCGCTGCTGTTACTGGTTCTCCATTTGACCATTTGGCATCTTCACGTAATTTCAATTTATAGGTCAGACCATCTTCACTGACTTCCGCTAATTCGGCGGCACCTGCTGGTTCGGGCTTACTATCAGCATCTAAGCGGTACAACCCTTCATACACATTATTTAAAGCACTGAAACTGATCGTATCGGTGGCTAAGGATAGATCGGCACTAGGCATTTCTTGTTGAACCACAACATTAAAAATTTGTTCGGCAGCTGCTGTCCCACTACCACTTGAACTTTCACCTGTACTTGATGTCCCTCCTGTTGAGCAACCTGCTAATACGATTCCACAAACAGCGATGACACCATATCCCCATTTTTTCTTCATCTTACCTACCCCTTATGAAAATCCAAAATTTTCAGAATTATTACAAAACTCTGAATGTAAATAAGATTTTAATAAATATTAATTATAAAAGCAAGCTATTTTTCTCATTTTATTATTATTTATTTTTTATGTTAACACTGCATGTTATTATTTATGACACAAAAACAAAAAACACAAAGCGAAAGAGATCGCGCTTTGCGTTTTTTTATCTTTGGATAGGAAAGTGGATTACTCCATTTTATAGCTTTGACGCGTCACTTTACCCTCTCGTACCGCAGCGATAATAGTTGGAATAGCCCCAATCGCCGTAAAGAGATAGACCAGACCTAAGTTCCCGTAATATTGACTCGCTTCCAAATACCCTTCACGAATCAAATCAGGTAAAATACGGAAAGCGTAGAAGACATCAACGTCCGTGTAATAATTCGCTACACTGATCGACCAGTCGATACGATTCCCGACATAGACCATAACGATCATGACGATGATACTACTAATAATACCTTTTGTACTGAGTTTTCCACCTAATAATTCATATCCTTTGATGGCACAGATCGCCATTGCGATTCCAGACAATGCAGCTACATATCCCAGTTGTCCTAATAAAATAATTGCGCCGGCACCAATCAGTGAACCAAGAAACGCGCCCACTGTTCCAGCTAGCCAATTTTCTTTTTTCTGCCCTTTTTCCCGTTCTTGTGCAAGGACCGCTTCTTGTTGTTTCTTAAAGCAAGCTTCACACGCAATGACGGGAGTGCCGCCAATAGCATACAGCGAAACCGGCTCAGTGATCGTTCCGCAGAAGGTACAAGCATTTTGGTAACCTTTCGTCTTCAAGAAATTCGTCAATTGGTCCAACGCAGTACGGATCTTGTCCACAGTTTTCCCTGCAGTCATCGCTCCGCGTAATGTATAGGCAACTTGATATCCTTGGATCACACAGTCGGTGATCTCTTTTGACTCACTTAAAACTTCTTTGACTTCTTCTTGGTTCGGAAGTTCCCCCTCTTTGCTAAGGGAAAAATGAGCCACAAGAGAATAACTATTGTTATTCTCTTGAACTAAAAAAAGTTTATAACTATGATACGTTCCATAAATCACCCCGGTGGAAGTATCAACTGAGAGCCCCAACGGCTCGGCAAATTTGGTCAATGTCTTCTCGATCTTCTTATTCATTTTTCTCCTTCTTTCCAACAAACACTTACCTTTTTAGGTATAGCTAAAAGTTTAAGGAGAGTAGAAATGAAAGTCAATCAATTTGTTCAAAAAACCTAGTTTTTTTATTTATTCTGTGACAAATCGCCGCAATGCATCAGCAACCCCATGGTCTGTATTGCTAGCCGTCACAAAATCAGCTTTTGCTTTGACCAAATCGGGCGCATTCTCCATCGCAACACCGATACCGGCTGAAGCAATCATTGGCAGGTCATTAAAATTATCGCCGATCGCTAAGGTTTGCGCCAGCGACACTTGGAAATAGGCCGCTAATTCATTTAGCGCCTTATCTTTTCCCACAGCTTGATGAGTGACTTCCAAATAATTCTCTTTGGATAAATAAAAGGCGCTTTCTAAAAAGTCAGCGTTCTGGCAGGCAGCATGAAGCGCTTGGATTTCTGCCGTTGTGCCGATCAAAAGAAACTTATGAACCTCAAAAGCTTCTTGTGCCAACAGTTGTTCTAATGAAGTTTCTACAGGAGTCTCTTTGGTGATCGCCGCTTCTGCTCGTGCCCATTGGTCCACTCTTTCGCAATACCACTGATCACCAGAGTAGACATTGATGGAAACACCAGGAAAATCAGCTTTGATGCGCGCAACCAAAGTTTTTGCTTCTGCTTTTTTGACCTCATGACTAAATATTGGTACAAGCGTACCCGTATGATCGTACCGTCCAATCAGGGCACCGTTGTAGCAAGCCAAGGGCCAGTCTTCTATCTCTAATTCTTCAGCTATCGGTAGCATTCCTTTCGGGGAGCGAGCGGAAGCCAAAACAAAAGGAATCGCTTGCTGCTTCAACCGTTTGATTTCTTCAATCAAAACCGGATCGATTTGATGTTTATGATCCAAGATCGTCCCATCGATATCACTTAAAATAAACCCAATCTGCTTTTTTTCCAAATAAACCATCCTTTCCCATTCCCCATCCTTTTTACGAAAGCGAATTGATCCATCGCTTTCGACCAAAACAAGCGCCGTTTCCATAAAACGAAAACAGCTTTCTTGTCCTTCTTTGCTTCCAGTTTACCATACTAGCCAATGAAAAAAAGAGTGCATCGCTGCACTCTTAGGAAGTATAGATATAAAACTCGATTTCCTTCTTGATCGGCTTTTTGATCCAGCGTTTCACAGCAGCTGCCCGCTTCAAGCCCATATGCTCATAAAAACCGTAATTACAAGTGGTATCGGTATAAAGGAAAAACGGAGCTGTTTTATCATGCTGGACCATCGCTAAGAAGGAAGTAAAGAGTTGCTTGCCTACACCCAATCCTTGTGTTTTGGGACTAACGGCAAACAAACCAACTTCGGTCTGAAAAGGAATTTGTAAGTCTTTCAACATCGCTTGATTTAACTCAGCCACCTCTTTGGCATAATGCAGCAGCGTGTTTCTCCCTTGATTAGAAAACATTAAGCAGCCAGCATGCCACATCGTTTTCCCCCAATAGCGCATTGGATGAAGCTTCTTCCCTCTTTTACTGTCTGCTAATAAGATACCGACAGCTTCACCATTTAAAAGAGCCACACGTGAATAGGTAGCACGGGCAAGTTCATAACACAAAAAGACATGAGCAAAGTGTTTGGCGGTCTTCGGGTCAAATTGCTTGTCGTAGTTCCAGCTATCAATAATTACTTGCACAAGCGCAGGCAGATCTTCTCGTTTAAATGGTCGATATGTTACTTGTTTATTCATTCTATCTTCCTCCCAGTAGTTGACTATCTTTAGTATAAAGTTTACAGTAACTGTAAAGTCAAGGAGGAGCGCCATGAAAACCAAATTAAAAGTATCGGAAATGGCACGCTTAGCGCGAATCAATCCTCGGACACTCCACTATTATGACGAGATTGGGCTATTTCAACCAAACAGCAAAGACGAGAACGGGTACCGGTATTATTCCCTTGATCAACTTTTGGATCTCGGATTGATCCTGTCTTTGAAAGAATTATCGATGCCCTTAAAAGAGATTCAAACAGCGTTGCAGGGGGATGCCGAGACCATGAGAAACTTATTGGAAGCCAAGCGGCAAACCATCGATGAAAAAATTCAGCAGTTGTCCAACATCCAAAAAATCATCGAACGAAAAGCAGCGGACTTGCGTCTGGCTGCAGAAAAAACTTCCCCCTTCACCTTGAAGGAACAGCCAGAGGAGTATTTCTCCCTTAGTCCTAGATTAAACGGCAGCAGCATCCCAGAGATGATCACCCAAGCCTACGACCTTTTGATGGCACAGCCTTATCTTTTCTCGAATAACGAATACGGTTTTATGATTCGGACGAACAAAGGCAATACGCAGGACATCGACTACGTTTATGTGCGGCAAGAAGAACCACAACGAGCTTCCTTCGTGAAACCGGCAGGTTGCTATTTAACCACCATTTATCAGGGGGATGACGAAGGATTGAAGCAGTTCTATCAAAAACTCAAGCAGCTGATTGCAGCGCACCAATGGCAAATCGATGACTACTTCTATGAACGATCGATCCATGAAACGACCCTTAGCAACGAGCAAGCTTATTTGACAGAGATCCAAGTCCGGATTTTATCTGAGGAATAAGGATTCGTCTAAACAACACTAAAAAGTAAATGAAAAAACGCAACGACCACGAGCAGTTTCTTTCGCCTCGTCGTCGTTGTGTTTTAATTAAATCAAATGGTTTTCTTTCAACAGATCGCCAATGTAGGTATGTTCAGTTTTCTTAACGAAGCCTTCCAATAGTTTCCGTTCGATAAATGGTAGCTCCATTTCCGTGATTTTTTTCTTATCGGTCAGATAATAGACAGCTTTGGCCAAGGTACGCAGATCATAAGCGGAAGCAAACACTTCTGGTACCCCGCGTTCCACATCTAATAGCTGATAAACAGCCTCCATTGCAGTCCGAACGGAATACTCTGTTGTAAAAACAGTGTCTCTTTCAGTCTCTGCGAAATTACCGATAAAAGCTAAGTTTTTGGAGCCATTTGGAATAACCAATGGCCGATCCCCTGGCTCACGCAGCATGAAGTAGGAAGTGATAAACGGCATGTAAACCGGAACTGCCACACTTGATTCTTTTGAAATGCGTTGGATTTCTGCTTCCGGCACGCCTAAATGGTAAAGCAGTTCTTGCACGATTTCTTGTCCAGAACATTGCTCAATTGGTTTTTTGATGTAGTTTCCTGGCGTATTTGACAACAAGCCATACACCCATGTGATCGTTTGTTGGTCTTTTTGTTCTTTAAAGTGCGGTTGGCGATGGGTCGCAAAGCTCATCATCCAATTGGAATCTTTGATGGTGATGATCCCCCCAGTGACGATTCTGCCTGTTCGCAACTTGCGATGGGTCAATTTTTCTAAATAAGGTTCAACATCAAAATTTTGCCAAGTGACAGTTGCCGAAACAAACCAGCTTTCTTCAGGTAAGTTTTCATAAAAGACTTCTGGATGACCAAAATCAGGCGATTGCGCCGCCAAGTTTTTCCATAAACGCCAGCTACCACCAGGTGCTTTTGAGATAGGCGCTGGAGTATAATGGTCCCCTTGCGTGGAACTTTCAGTGATCGATCCGTTGGTAACAAAGACCAAGTCATCTTCTGACAAAGGAATTTCTTCGATTGCCCCCGCTTTTTCTAGCACAAGTTTTTGAGCAACTTTTTCCTCGCCCACGATCCGAACATCGATATTGCTGACTGTGCATTCATATTGGAAGTCGACTCCTTGTTCTTCCAAATAAGCAAGTAGTGGTTTGACCAATGACTCATATTGGTTGTAACGGGTAAATTTTAACGCGGTAAAATCAGGCAAGCCATCGATATGATGCACAAAACGCAACACATAGCGACGCATTTCAATCGCCGAATGCCATTTTTCAAAGGCGAACATCGTACACCAGTATAGCCAAAAATTGGATTCAAAGAATTCTTCGCCAAAAACATCTTCGATTTTTTTCCCGATCAATTGATCTTCTGAAGTCATAAATAATTGAGTCAATTCTTTTTGTGCTGTAGCAGACAAGGTAAATTCTCCATCATCTGCTGCTCGTTGGCCGCGATTGTGGATGATCCGACAGTTAGACGAATTTGGATCATCGTGATCCAACCAGTAAAACTCATCTAACACCGAAGCATCTTCCACCTCCAAAGACGGAATCGAGCGAAATAGATCCCACAGACACTCAAAATGATTTTCCATTTCTCGACCGCCGCGGGTCACAAATCCATCATGGGGAATGAATTTTCCGTCTAATGAACCGCCTGATAAAGAAAGTTCTTCAAGGACGTGGATTTTCTCACCCGCCATATGGCCGTCACGGATCAAGAAGACTGCCGCAGCAAGTCCTGCTAATCCACCACCAACAATATAGGCTTCTTTCTTTTCGACATCTTTCGGTTTTCTGCTTCTTGCAAAAGCTTCGTAATTTCCGTTCGTATATCTCATGTAGATCCCTCCTAATATTGGTACGTTTTTATGGTATCAGTAACTATTTTTTTTGACAAAAATTTGTACTAGTAAAAACAAGTGATTTTGACAAATCGGCCTTTTTGTCAAAAAAACAAGGGCAAAATCCCACCTTTTAGAAGATCTGCGCCCAGCACAAAAAGCGCCCCTAAGAAAACTGATTGCAGCTTTCTTAGGGGCGTTTCTAACAAAGGACAAACCCTTTGCCTTTTCAATAAAATATTTATTTCACGCGTAGAGCGAAGCTAGCAGTCGAAAAGCCTGATTGTGCTTCGGTGACTGTATAACCCGTGCTTGGCGCATGGATATAGCTTGTATTACTTGTAGCGATCGCTACATGGTAGGTATTCCCTTTTTGACCCCAGAACAGCAAGTCGCCAGCTTGTGCTTGCGAGACAGGAATGATCGTCCCTGCGCTTTCTTGTGGGACTGTCCAATCACCGATGTTTTTGCCCGTCACTTTTAAGAAGACGTAGCGTGTAAACCCAGAACAGTCGAAGACATCTGGTCCTTTGCCTCCCCATTGATAAGGAGTGCCGATATGTTTTCTAGCTTCTGCAACGATCGCTGCTCCGTTCACGCTCATCGGAACATTAGTATTGCCTGCGTTGTTATTGTTGCCAGGAGTCGTCGCACTGACTTCTTTGACATATGCTGCAGATACCCAGCCACCAGTTGATAACTTATACCAAGTGGTATTGCCATTGACTGACGTGCCTTGTTTTTGAGCCACTGCTTTGAAGGTCGCATTACTGCCCAAACTGCTGACCACACTTGCAGAAGTCGATGCATTTGAGCGCACATTCATCCCAGTGGTTGTTTGGAACGTCTTATTGATGGCTTGCTCACTCGCATTGCTTGAGCCGTTTGATGAACCAGTATTGTTTGAACCTGTGTTTGAATTATTGTTATTACTTGTATTTCCAGAACTAGACGTGACGTCACGCACATATGCCGCTGTGATCCAGCCACCAGTCGATACTTTGTACCAAACATTGGTGCCGCCAACGGATGTGCCATTTTTCTGGGCAACGACCTTCACCGTCGTGCTGTTGCTTAGGCTGCCAACGACACTGCCGCTTGTTGACGCACTCGAACGAACATTTAATGCCGCTGTTGTTTTCACGTTCTTGCTGATAGCCGTTTCTGCAGAAACACTTGTATTGCCGCCAGAAGAACTATTGCCTGTGGAGCTACTGGAAACATCTTTGACATAGGCTGCCGTGATCCAACCGCCTGTGGACAATTTGTACCAAGTGGTCGTGCCATTCACCGATGTCCCACTCTTTTGTGCAACGACCTGTACTGTCGCATTACTGCTCAAACCGCGTACGACACTAGAACTTGTCGTTGCATTTGAACGGACGTTCAATGCAGTAGTCGTTTTCACTGATTTCGAAATTGCTTTTTCCGATGAAGAAGACGACGAATTGGACGAGCCTGTATTGGCAGAAGAAGAGCCTGAGGTGCTCTTCACATAAGCCCCTGAGATCCAGCCGCCTGTTGATAGCTTATACCATATTGTATTGCCATTCACTGAGGTACCGTTCTTTTGAGCCACCGCAGTGATTGTTGTATTTGCTCCTACACCACTTACGATAGAGGCACTTGTTGAAGCATTTGAACGAACATTCAGTGAAGCTGTTGTTTTAAATTGTCGATTGATCGCCGTTTCAGCTGACGATCTGGCAAGAGTAGCAGTTGTGTTGGTTGATGACGAAGCGTTCGTCGTTTCGGTCGCATGAGCAAGAGACGTAAAGACACCTGATGTTGATGCTAACGCTGCTGTGATACCCAATCCTTTTTGTACGAAAAGGGACCGTTTTTGTTTCACTAAACGCTTCCGTTTGATTTTCCGAGATTCCAATAAAACACCCCCTGTACCCCATTTTAACAAAAATTAATATTTTTTGATATTGTTTTCGTTTTGTATTTTTTTAATTTGCGTTTAATAAAACGTGTCATTTATTTTCCTGCGTTATTCTTTTTAATCACTTTCTCTTTGACGCTGACCGTTGGCACTATATTTACAAAGATTTCTATAAACAACAAAAAAATGCTATTTCATTCAACGTTATTTTAATTCGCGAATAAAAACAGGATTTTTTTTACAAACAAACCCACTTTTTGAAAATCAAGACTGTTATTTGAATAACATTTCTTTCCTGATCCCCTTTTTCAAAAATCGATACTAAAATCACCCATTTATCATTCCTTTTTTACACACGGGATTCTGTGAAAAAAGTTTTTTCAAAAAGAATGCTTCTTTTACCAGTGTGATCGACGCTATGATGAAATCCTGTTACATCGCTTCCAACTGGATACGAATTTTTTGATAGAGAAGTCCCTCACTTCTACCGAAAGAAATATTTTCACAATGTATTTCATACGAAAGTTTATAATACCAAGGAGAAAACCAAGAATTTGCATAAGTTTGTGAAATTATGCTATACTAAAAAAAAGGAAGAGGTGACCGAGTATGAAAACAAAGACGAAAGAAAAAGTTTATGCTGAACGACAACATAACTACAAAACGAAAAAAGAAGAGATTTTCAAAAAAGCCCTAGATTCCGTACCGACCACAGACAAGAAAAAAGAAGAACAGAAAAAGAAAGCGTAGAATCCTGCGTTTTCTTTTTTTGTTGATCTGTAAAAAGACGAGGCTTCGCCGAAGGGTGGCGAGTCTCGTCTTTATTGTAATCGAAAAAAAAGCAGGCTATGATACTTTCTATCTCAACCATTGTCAATTCACCTTGAAAATCACCGAATGACTACCATCAATGCAATAAAGGGAAACTCTTCCTCAAAAGAAGCGACAGTTTCTTATTCCAACGGGTCTTAAACACAATATTTAGTAGGCGAAAACACGTTCCTACAATATATTGTGGATAAACCTGTTGAAACTGTGCATAACTAAAAAGCCTGCGATTTTTTTGCAGACTTTTTAGTTATTGACATGCTTGAATTAATCTAGAGATAAATAATAGCTCACATTATCTGGTAACGGTTTAAAGCCATTCTTTTTGTAAAAATCCGCTGCGGGCATACTTTCTTCGGTATCTAACAGGATCGTTGGAATCTCTTTCTTGAGCAGATCCTCTTTGATCATTTCTAAGAAAGTGGAACCCAAGCCCTTTCCTTGGTGCGTGCCTGTAATTAAAAAGGTGTCGACCACATACTCTTTTCCTTGATACCAGGGCTTGATAAAGCCCAATGAAAGACCAATCAATTCATTCGATGCTCGGTTTGTTAGTCGATAACCAATAAAAGTATTCATTGCCATCATTGATGATACATAGTCGGTGATTTGCGGCACTGTCAATTGGTCATTCCATGGTTCTGCTGAAAATACAGCAATATAGTGGTCCACGACTTCTGCTAAATCTGCCGTTGTTAATTCACGCATGCTTACGTTCTTTTCCATCCTATCTCCTGCTTCCCTTTCTATTTCGGTCGAGCCTATACTCGAAGAATCCACTAATTTTTGTGCGTGTATCAATCATCGATTCGTTTTGCATAGCCATTGCCATAACTGATATAACGGCGCTTTTGGTTGACGGCCATTTTTTTATGAATCTCTGCTTCAAGATCAATGGAAAGGATTTCTGCTAACCCAAGAAGATAAATCGCCACATCCGCCAATTCTTCTCCTACCTCTTGTTGCTTCCGATAGGCATCAAAGGCCTCCCCTATTTCACCATATAAAGCCAAAAACTCTTTTTCAATATTGGTGACATTGAATTGGTGATCGATTTTGTTTTGATAAATCGCTTTTTGCATTTCTGATAGTTTCATAGTCGCTCCTTTTGGGATAGTATACCATTTAATTAAAATTCAAAATAGAAACTTAGTAAAAAAATCACCTCAAAAAATAGTGACCCCAAAACGTTAGAATTTTGATCTAACTTTTGTAGGTCACTATAATATAGGATTCCCTTTTTTTATTCTGCCCGCTCCAATTCAGCAGATTTGATTGCAACCCGTTGAGCGATTTTTAGAAATGGAAAATAGATTGCTACACAGACGACGATGATGATCACCTGAACCAAAACAACTTTGAAATCCCCTTTTGATGCCAATAATGCACTAAGAATTGGCGGTGTCGTCCAAGGAACCATGACTGAAAGTGGCTCAATGAATCCTACTGCGGTCGCAAAGTAGCCAATCAACGTCGCAACAATTGGACTTGCAACGAAGGGAATGATCATTGGTAAATTGAAGACGATCGGTAAACCAAAGATGATTGGCTCGTTGATATTAAAAATACCCGGAGCTAGGGATAGATTGACGACATCCCGAAAAGGTTGGTAATTGCGGACGAATAAGAGCACTGCAATGATCAAACTGATCGTAAATCCAGTCCCGCCTAGTTGTGCGAAAACCGTCACAAATGCTGAATTTAAAATATTGGGTGGCGTAGCACCGTCCTGCACAGCCTGCATGTTCTCATTCATATTGACTAACAGCAACGGATCTAACAAGGTGCCATTGATGACGGTTTGGTGAATGCCTAAAGTAAACAGAAAGTTGCCCGTTGAATAGATGATCAAGAAACCAAAAATCGATGTGTTCAATAAACGCAGTGGTTCTTGGATCACTGTTGAAATGATTTGAATCAGGTCGGTATCAAATGCTGCTAGCACGGTCGCAACTACGGCAAAGAAGGAAATCACTAAAATAGCAGGGATCAACGTACTGAAGGATTTGCTGACAGCAGGAGGAACTTGATCCCCTAAATTGATTTCTAAGTGCTTGTTTTCTGATAGCCGAATAAATAATTCCGTGGCAACTAGCCCACAAATGATTCCAGAAAACATCCCTTTGGTCCCGACATCATCAAACAGCATCACACCACTGATGGTCACTTCTGCTTGGGCGCCTTCCGGCATCACGGCATGAGCCATCGCCAACATGACCACTAAGCAAGTCGTTGCCACAAAGGTTGCATTGATGGCGCTCGGATTATTTTTGTTGCGACAAAGGAAGTAGGCGATCATCGGAGCAATCAGCAAACCGGCGATATTCAATGTTCCATTGGTGATGGAATTGCCAAACACTTGCATTCGCGCCAAGGCAGCCCCTTCTAAGAACCACGGAAAGAAGACATTATTAAACAACACAGCGATCCCTGCGATAATAAAGGCAGGCATTAAGGTCGCAAACGCATCACGAAGACTTTTGAGATGAACCTGATTGCCGAGACGGACCGAAAACTCTGTAAATTTATCTAAAAACGTGCGCTTTTCTGCTGCCATTTTCTGTTCCTCCTATTCTGCATATGGGTTTGTATAGATCGTACTACCATTCGTTTTGATCACTTCTTTGAACCATTCATACGATTTTTTCGGCACACGTTTCATATCTCGCAACTCATGATTGCCACGATTGACATACACAAGTCCGTATCGTTTCTCCATATCACCTTGAGAGCTCAAAATGTCGATCAGTCCCCAGCCAAGATAACCAAGACAGACCACTCCATCTTCCACCATCGCTGCAAACATCGCTCGAATATGCTCTTGATGGTAGGCAATCCGGTAATCATCTTGAATCGGTTCGTTGCCATTCCAATGCTCTCTGACACCAATTCCGTTTTCAATCGGAAACACTGGCAACCGGTACCGCTGATAGACTTTATTTAAGACATCACGGAAGCCGAGCGGATCAATTTGCCAATTCCATTCCGTCGTTTCAATATACGGATTGTCTTGTTTTCCAAAAGTCATGTACCGATTTGGCGGCGTTCCTTCAGGGATTTTTTCAGCGTTCAAGGTAGAAGAAGCATAATAGCTAAAGGCAATGTAATCATTTTTCTGCGCTGCGATCGCTTCTAATTCCCCAGGTAAAATATTCATATTGAGTTGATGATTTTTCACGTATCGGTCTTGTGCTGCCGAATACTTGCCGTGCGCATAGCAATCTAATAAAGTAAAATTCGCAAATTCATCAAACTCTCTTGCTGCTTTGATGTCTTGTGGACGACAAGTCGCTGGATACGCTTCAGAATACGCCAGCATGCCGCCAATCTTCGCATTTGTTGTTTCATGAAGATAGTTACAGATCTCTGCATGGCAAACCATGACATTGTGGAAAATTTGATACAATTCTTCTGTTGTTTCTTCCCCTTCTAAATAGCCGCTGATCTTAAAACCATGGTCTTGGTGGAAAAGATTTTGTTCGTTAAAGGTTAACCAATAATGGACTTTATCCGCAAAACGATCCACCATTTCTTTTCCAAAGCGAATGAATGCGTCCTTCACTTCTTTACTGATGAACCCGTTATAGGTTTTCGCTAGATGCAGGGGCATATCAAAATGGTACAAACAAATCATAGGTTCGATTCCTCTAGCTAACAGATCATCAATAAAACGATCGTAATAGGCGATCCCTTCTTCATTAAAGGCACCATCTCCATCGTGAACGACCCTTGACCAAGAAATTTGAAAACGATACATGTTCATCCCCAAATCTTGCATATAATCAAAATCTTCTGTATACGCATGATAGTTATCATTTGCTACATGCCAATCGCTAGCCTGTTCCGAAGCTTCCCGTATATCATAAACGGATAAGCTTTTACCACCTTCATTCCATCCACCTTCTGTCTGCATACTGCTGACACTGTTTCCCCAATAAAATGTCGTCATATTGATTCCTCCATCATTTGTATTCGCTTACAAAACCTATTATAATTAGGTGAAATCGGCATGTAAATTTTTCGAGAACACATGTAAAGCTTTTTCTGTACATATGAATTTCAGTTGATTCTTTAATGATATACCTTGTTTTTATCCCCTTCAAACAAAACTCAAGTCCATGAATTACTTTACATAAGGAGTGATGACTATGACAAAATACAAAGAGATCGTTGATCAGTTGCGGACGAATATTTATGAAGGTGTTTTTCCAGCTTTATCAAAGCTACCGGAACAAACGGCGTTAGCCAAACGATTTCAAACCTCGCGAATGACGATCCAAAAAGCGCTAAATCAACTGAAGCAAGAAGGCCTGATTTCCACCAAAAGAGGTCATGGCACCTATGTCAATTCAGCGACCTACCAAGGACAGATCAATGAGTATATCGGTCTAGTCAACCGATATGGCGGGCGGCATAAAGTGCAAAGTAAAATCATTAGTTTCAATGTTCGTTTCCCAGAAGCCAACGAAATGGATTACTTGTCCTTGCGAGAAAACGAACCTGTTTATGATATCGTACGACTGCGCTATGTTGATAACGAACCCTTTGAATTGGAGTACACGATCATGCCCATCAAAACCATTCCCGATATTGATATGGCGATCCTTGAACACTCGATCTATCGATATATCACTGATTCCTTACACCTCAAAATAGGCCCCGCCATACGTAAAATCCGTGCCGACAAAGCGGATTCCTATGATATCAAATATTTAGAAGTTGATCCCAATGATCCGATCTTAGAATTAGAACAAGTTGCTCGTCTCTCCGACGGACGGCCCTTCGAATTTTCACAAACTCGTTATCCTTACCAAAATCGTGAGATTTACTATCTTTCTGAACCTTAATGGCAAAAAAACAAGTCTGAAGAAAACTCAGACTTGTTTTTATTGTCTAGGAAAGGTGAACTCGTTAAGATTCTTCGTTTTTTTTCGCCGTTCGCTCGGGACTGACCCAAACGCCGCTACCGTAGCCAAGGATGGTTTTGACGGCTGGAATAAAGGTAGTGACGATCGTTATGGCATTAATCATCCAGTAAAACAGCATGTAAAAAGGGGCAAAGCGGAAATACTTCAGCTTGCTGCGGTTGTCATCCGCCAAAAGGCTGGTAAATAGCTGCATGACCCCTGCAATCATCTCAAAACAAACAAAGAGAAAGGCCATCGTAAACATATGGTAGATCCGCTCGTAATTCCCAGTTGCCCCATAATAAATCAGATAAAAAACAAACAAAGCCGAAGACAACCAGAAAAAGAATGACCAGATAATACTTAAGGACTGATCCACAAACATGGCGGTTCGTCCGATATTTTCAAAAGGGTGTAAGAAAACTTTTTTAAAATTGGTCAACCACACTTCCGTTCCGCCTTTCGCCCAACGTTTCCGTTGCCGATAGAGCATCTTGAGTGTTTCTGGCACCTCCATGAAAAACATCACTCGTGACGCAAACAATGACAACCAACCATGGAATTGGTGGTCCCAGGCAATACTGATATCTTCCGTGGCACGATTTTGTCGAAAGAGACCAACGTCCATCAATGCGGCTCTACGATACATTGTGTTGGCACCGCTATAGGCATAGATGACGCCGAAAACGGCTTGCTGGGTTCGTTTGATAATTCCTACGATACTTGAAAATTCAACGGTTTGCGATTTCCCGACGATCGTTGTGCGATTTTGAACGTCCATATTCGCCGTAATGGCAGAGATATTGATGGAATCTTGGCGGATGAAATAATTGACATATTTCCACAATGCATCAGGTTCAGGGACCGTATCTGCGTCGTTGCTCAAAATCAATTCCCCTTTAGCAAACCCTACACCAATATTAAAGGCATGGGCTTTCCCTTGGTTTTTTTCGATACGCAAAACCCTTAGATTCGGGTACTGTTCCATCAATCGATCTAGTATCACAGGAGTTTGATCCGTTGAGCCATCATCCGTCACCAACACCTCATAGTTGCTGTAGTTTAGATTGTTCATTAAATAATGAATCGTGTCTTCAATTACGACTTCTTCATTGTGAGCCGGTACCATAATGGTGATCATCGGCTCGATTTCTTCGGGGATCGGTATCCACTCTAACTGACGATAGCGGAACAAAAAACGATTGCAGATCACCCCGATGAACCAAGCAAAGCCGCCTAAAATGGGATACGTGAACAGAATCATTAAAACAACCGTTAAAAATGTATCCAACCACGGGAACCCAGTATCAAAATTGACAACCATCAGCCCACCCCATTTCTACGGAAAAGTTCTTGGATCTCCGTTTCTCCAATGTTTTGCTCAGGAGTAACGGCATAGTACTTGGCAGCGTGACGCTCTTCTTTCGTTCCGAAGCGTTCTTCGTAAAAAGCTTCTAATACTTCTTTGCGTTTTTCTAAGGCAACTTCGTCATGCATCGATTGCTTTTGCAACAATCTTTTGAAACGCCGGTTGTTCCTCAAGGTCAACAAAGTAAATGTCAGAACCAAGACCAAAAAAGAAATTCCTAGGAACAACGCCAAAAAATCAAAAGTCACTGCTTCTTCCAGATATGTCCGAAAGGCGATCCGATCCGCTAGATTCGGTAAAGTCAGCGGGATGGCCAGCCAGACAAACGGAACCAAGACCATCAGCCAAGCAAGAATCGTCAAAATCGTTTGGCGGGTCTTCAAAGCAGAACGACCTTTTTGAAAATACGCATCGGTGACCAACCGTTCTTTGACTTCTTCCCGTGTCACTCGTTGTTTCATTTTACTCACTCCTTAAAAAGTATTTTTTGCTGTGAAGAAAAAGAAGCAACAAAAGCAAGTCGTCTTTTGATGGACCTGCTTCGTTCTTCTTTTTGACCTACTTGGATTTCTTGCCAACTTTCAACGCATTGAACAGCGTGTGAAATTGGCCTTTAAAGGACATCACTTGCTCAAACACATCTTCCCCATCATTCAGCATCTTGACAGTCACCCAGCCTAATGCTTCGGTGATACCACTAGCCACACTGGCATTGATCGCAGCTCCAGCAACGGTGCCTACTGCTGGGACAAATTTCAAGATATTGCCAACGGCACTGCGTCCAAAACTCACCACCACTAACTCTTTCGAGATACTCTTCGCTAACCCTTCACGCCACGTTCGCCCAAAAATGCGATACAAACGTGCCATCATCGTCATTTGAACCGGCACAAGTAACACTGCATCTGAAAAAGGAATCGGTGAACAGCCGATGATCGCCGCCGTCAAAGAAGCCGCATGGATCGTGCGGTGGGCTTTTTTCCGCGTTTCATCATCTACGCCAACCAAAAACTCCTCAAACACCTGATCAAATTGATCCTTGCTTTTCGCTAACACTTTTTCCGCCTGGGCTTTTGATCCGTCATAGCCTTTCATCACAAGGGCAGCCGATTTTTTCGGCATTCGCTTCATGACATCCGCAAAAAAAGAAGTAAACTCCGCTTCTTCTTGCAGCTCTTCTCTCGTTTGACTTTGCTCGACTTGAACGGACTGTTCCGTTAATAATTCATTTTCGTTTTGCTTCTTTTTGCGTTTTATCCATGGTTTTTTCAAAGAAATGTCTCCTTCTTTCGACTCGTTGTTCATTTAAAAAATCAAAGTGAGCCATGATTTTGTTCCTCTTTCTATTTTAGCTCAGGTTTTTCAAGATAGCGAAAATGTAGCTTGAGAGAGCTTACACTTGATGAAAAATGCAAATTTGCATCTTTAGATTATTTATTTATATTATCGTTTTTTTATGCTATGATACACAAAAGGAGTGGATCAAATGAAAAAGAAATTGAATTGGAAAGTCCTTTTTTATTTAGGCTTATTGACTTACTTTCTTTTAAGCGGTATCTTCGCATTCTTTGGGGTCGAAATACCGTTTCTTTATAAACGTTGATCTTCACGTTTTCTCAGAACAATATCATTCAACCCTTTGCTCTATGCTAAGACAATCCATCATTCTAACATCCATATAATCTAATTAGAAAAGGTGATTTTCTTGTCCATTTTATTTGATTTATTGCAGCTACTTGCCGTTATCTGTATCGCGTATTTATTGTTCACAAAAAACCATTTCCTCAAGCAATTAACCGCTGTTCAGAAAATGGTCTTTCTCGTCTTATGTGTTTCTGTGCTCCTACCGGCTCTTTATGAATTTATTACTGGGTTTGCCCAGGGATTTTGGGAACGGTTGTAATTCACGGTTCCTTAGAAAACACGCTGCCTTTACAAGACAAATAGATAGCTCATATCTACCAGTCCTTTCTCCTTTTATTCAAGCAATGAACCAATTCTTTGGTGCTTAGAATACTAAGAAGAGAGGTTTTTTGTCTTTTACTGTGTTAAAGTATTTTTTGATCGTACAAAAAAAGAACCCCTCAAAAGAGGAGTTCTCAAGGCTTGCTTACATCATGCCGCCCATACCCATTGATGGGTCCATTGCAGGAGCTGCTGGCGCTGCTGGTTCTGGTTTGTCGGCAACGACTGCTTCAGTTGTTAACAATAATGCGGCAACAGAAGCTGCGTTTTGTAATGCAGAACGCGTTACTTTTGTTGGGTCAACGATCCCAGCTTCTAGCATGTTTACCCATTCGCCAGTTGCTGCATTGAAACCAACACCTAAGTCAGCGTTTTTCAATTTGTCGATGATGACTGAACCTTCGTAGCCTGCATTTTCAGCAATTTGACGAACGGGTTCTTCTAATGCACGTAAAACGATTTTGACACCTGTTGCTGCATCGCCATCTGTTTCGATTTCTGCAACTTTGTTGATGACATTGACTAAGGCAGTTCCACCACCAGAGACCATGCCTTCTTCAACAGCGGCACGTGTTGCGTTCAATGCATCTTCAATACGTAATTTCAACTCTTTCAATTCAGTTTCAGTTGGTGCCCCAACTTTGATCACTGCAACTCCACCAGCAAGTTTTGCTAAGCGTTCTTGTAGTTTTTCACGGTCAAAGTCAGAAGTTGTATCAGCGATTTGGTTTTTGATCAATTGAACGCGTGCGTCAATTGCTTCTTTTTCACCAGCACCTTCAACGATCGTTGTGTTGTCTTTATCCACAACCACTTTGCTTGCTTGACCTAAGTTATCGATGGTTGCATCTTTCAACTCAAGACCTAAGTCTTCAGTGATCACTGTACCACCAGTTAAGATCGCAATGTCTTCTAGCATTGCTTTACGACGGTCACCAAATCCTGGTGCTTTCACTGCGACAACGTTGAATGTTCCACGGATTTTGTTCAAGACAAGTGTTGGTAATGCTTCGCCATCAACGTCATCAGCGATGATCAATAATGGTTTTGATTGTTGTAAGATTTGTTCTAACAATGGCAAGATATCTTGGATGTTAGAGATTTTTTTGTCAGTGATCAAGATGTATGGATTTTCTAACGCTGCTTCCATTTTATCGTTGTCAGTTACCATGTATTGTGATAAGTACCCACGATCAAATTGCATTCCTTCCACAACATCTAATTCTGTTTCGATCCCTTTTGATTCTTCAATAGTGATAACACCGTCATTGCCGACTTTTTCCATTGCATCAGCGATATATTGACCAACTTTTTCACTACCAGAAGAAACAGCACCAACTTGTGCGATTGCTTCTTTTGAATCAACGATTGATGAAATGTTGTGTAGCTCTTCTACAGCCACTTTTGTTGCCATTTCGATCCCACGACGAATACCTAATGGGTTCGCACCAGCGGTGACATTTTTCAATCCTTCACGAACGATTGCTTGTGTCAATAACGTAGCAGTCGTTGTTCCGTCACCAGCGATATCGTTTGTTTTTGAAGCGACTTCAGAAACAAGTTTTGCGCCCATGTTTTCAAAATGATCTTCTAATTCGATTTCTTTAGCGATCGTTACACCGTCATTTGTAATCAATGGTGAACCGTAAGATTTTTCTAAAACCACGTTACGACCTTTAGGACCTAAGGTTACTTTTACTGTATCTGCTAATTTATCTACCCCACGAAGCATTGCTGCGCGTGCGTCTTCTGCAAATTTGATTTCTTTTGCCATGATTTCATCACCTCAAGTATTTTTTATTTTTCTTATTCTACTACTGCAATGATATCTTTTGCAGCAACGATCAAATATTCTGTTCCTTCATATTTCACTTCTGTGCCAGCGTATTTTTCAAACATTACTTGTTCGCCAACGTTGACAGCAACAGGAGCTTTTTCACCGTTTTCGAGCGTGCGTCCTTCGCCGACTGCAATAACGGTACCCGTTTGTGGTTTTTCTTTTGCTGCTGATGCAAGCACGATTCCGCCTACAGTTTTTTCTTCTTCTTTTGCGACTTCGATAATCACACGATCACCTAATGGTCTTAACACGATAAATCCCTCCAATGAATGTTATAGAATTTAGTATTAGCACTCTCTTGTATCGAGTGCTAACTTACAGTTTCAATATTACTCATTTTCCCAAATTTTTGCAAGCCTTTTGCTAAATTTTTTTTGCATTTCTATTTGATTGATAAAAATAGTAGGATTTTTTGTTTCTAGAAGCAACCTAGTCTATAATGAAGCAAAGGAGTGTGAGGAAACAACTATGTCTTTATCAAAATATTCTTTGTCCACGATTCTTACTTACGGCATCGTCTTTTTTCTACCGATCGCCTTCATCCCTAGCGGACATCAAGTGGCCGCAACAACGATTGGTTATTTAGTTGGTGCTGCGATCATGTTTTTCTTGTATTTCAAACAAACGGAACCGTTATCGTTTGAACACAAAAGATCAAAAATTTCATCGATTCTTATTTATGGACTGACAGGTATTATTGCAGCGATCTTGTTGCAAAATCTAGCCATTTTTATCGAATCGCTTTTCGGTGAAGTCAGTGCTTCGCAAAATACCGAAAATATCATTGCTATTGTGCTGCAAAACCCACTGTTCGCCCTCGCGGCAATGGTTGGTGGACCAATTATGGAAGAATTTGTCTTCCGCAGAGCCTTAGTTGGCATCATTGGGAAATACAGCAATGTTTGGGTCGGTGTAGTGGTCAGCGCTGTAGCCTTTGCCTTTGCCCATAATGACAATCATCTCTTAGTCTATATTTTCTTAGGACTGTTCTTTTCTGGGCTTTATGCCTTGACCGGCAGCATTTGGACTTCCATGATTACCCATGTGGGAATGAACACTTTAGTTATTATTATTCAGTTGTTGCTTCATTACGGCTATATCCAAATGCCCTAAAGAAAAAAACGCTACGCAGAAATTTTGCGTAACGTTTTTTTTCTTTATACCTTCATGCCATTGGACGCAATCACTTGCTGATACCATGCAAATGAATCTTTCTTCCGACGATCAAGGGTCCCATTTCCTTCATTGTCTTTGTCCACATAGATCACACCGTAGCGTTTCTTCATTTCCCCTGTACCAGCAGAAACCAAGTCAATGATGCCCCACGGTGTATAACCCAATAAGTCGACGCCATCATAAGCTACTGCTTCTTTCATCATTTCGATATGGGCTTTCAGGTAATCAATACGGTAGTCATCATGGATCTGCCCATCCTCTTCCACTGTATCTACGGCACCAAAGCCATTTTCTACAATGAAGAGCGGCAATTCGTAGCGTTCGTTGAACCAATTCATGGCATAGCGTAAGCCCTCGGGATCAATCTGCCAGCCCCATTCGGAAGCATCAACATAGGGATTATCCACCAGATCTTGGCTCTCATCATAGTCATAGGTTGGATCATTTTCCTTACCTTTGATCGCAAAAGACATATAGTAACTAAAGCCGATGTAGTCAACACAACCTTTTGCCAAAATTGCTTCATCTTCAGGGGTGATATCTAAATCAAATTGTTTTCTCTCAAAATAGCTGCGCATATATCTCGGATAGTGTCCACGGGCATGCACATCTGAAAACCAATAGCGGCGCTGCATGGCCACCGTGGCTGCCATCATGTCTTTGGGATTGCAAGAATACGGATAGATTGGACACATCGCGATCATCGATCCGATTTGAAACGCAGGATTGATTGCATGCCCTAGCGCCACCACTTTCGCACTAGCAACGAGTTCGTAATGGGCTGCTTGGTACATGATTTTTTCTCGGTCTTCTCCTTCGGTAAAGAACAGACCGGAATTGGTAAACGGCGCAAAATCTTCTTTGTAGTTTGCTTGATTGTTGATTTCATTGAAAGTCATCCAATACTTCACTTTCTTTTGATAGCGCGTAAAACAAACTTCTGCAAAGCGGACAAACAAATCGATCAACTTACGGTTACGCCAACCTCCGTATTCGGTAACTAAATGATAGGGCATTTCAAAGTGAGAAAGGGTAATAACCGGCTCAATGCCATAGCGTAAACACTCATCGAATAATTGATCATAAAAGGCCAAGCCTTCCTCATTTGGCTCGCGTTCATCACCTTTTGGAAAAATACGGGTCCAGGCAATCGATGTTCGGAAGCACTTCAACCCTAATTCGGCAAAAAGCTTGATGTCTTCAGGATACCGATGATAAAAATCGATCGCTTCATGATTGGGATAGCTTTCGCCCGGTTGGATACCTTCCGTGATTCGGCGAGAAATTCCGTTGCCTCCTACAGTCATGACATCAGCGACACTCACGCCTTTTCCACCCGCACGATAGCCGCCTTCCAATTGGTGAGCAGCGACTGCGCCACCCCATAAAAAATCGTTTCTAAGTTTATTCATTTCTGTTCAACCTGCTTCCTTGGTATTAAACGATCTCTGTTTCTTGTTTATAGTTCAAACTATCGACCTTACGAATGAAAGGATAGTAAATAAAGAAGCCGATTGCTAAAACAACAAATTGTAAAATAGCGGTCCGGATGCCCCCTACTAGAAATCCTGAAATGATCGGCGGGGTCGTCCACGGAACTTGCACAGCAGTAAATAACGGTACGATACCGGTATAAAGTGCAAAATACGTGATCACGCCTGAAACCATCGGTGTCAAAATAAATGGTAAGACCATGATTGGGTTCATGACGATCGGTGTCGCAAAAATAATTGGTTCATTGATATTAAAGAATGCTGGGATCAGGGAGAGACGTCCTAATTGTTTGAACTGCGCTGAACGGGCAAAAGCAACCATGTATAGCACGATGCCAATTGTCATTCCTGCACCAGTTACCGTCATAAATTGATCTAAAAACTGTTGGGTCACGATGTGTCCCCCATTTTCCAATGTCAATGCTTTACCAGATTCAAGAATAGCCGTATTTGCTAATGAATTGGCTTGTAAAATCGGCCCCATGATGCCGCCCACGATCGTCGAACCATGAACCCCGAAGAACCACAAGAATGGTACTAAGAAGCCTAGCATCATTGCACCGCCAAGAGAATCCGTCACACCTTGCATTGGACTTTGAATCACGGTGTAGATCCATTCGACCACGGTTGTCTGAAAGACTTTATCAAAGAAAACATAAATGCCTAATGCGATGGTCGTCAAAACAGCTGCCGGAATCAACGCTGTAAATGAGTTTGCAACATTGGTGGGTACTTGTTCTGGCAGTTTGATCCGGATGTCGCGTTTTAAGAACCAAGTATAGCCCCAACCCACAAAAAGCCCTACTAAGATGGCACTGATCATGCCTTGTCCACCAGTCCATGTTTTATCAATGACATTTGCGATGGTCACATTTGCTTCAGCATCCGTTACACTTGACTCCATAGTTAATAAGAAAATAACTAAACCAATCATTCCTGCTGGGAGTCCTTCGTAACCTTCTGCTTTTACATACGAATAGGCGATACCCATTACGGCGAAAAAAGCCATAATTGCAAAAGAGGCGCCATAGGCTTGGTTGAAGTATTCACCTAAGCCACTATTCGTTACCCAATCCGCAATCGACTGGACGGGAAAGTTTGCTAATAGCAGGAAAATCGATCCTACGATTGAAAAGGGCATCGTATAAAGCATACCGTTTCTTAATGCAGTGATTGCTTTCGTATTAACAAATTTTAATATTGGGGGTAATAATTTCTCATTGATCCATTCGTTCATCTCACATCACTCCTAAAATAAAATTCCATCCACCGGCCAGTGAATTCGCTTACAAATAAATCTTAATGGATAATATTCCCCTTGCCTATAGCTTTTCTAAGTTATGAAACATGTTCCAACAAAAAAAACAGCCGAAGCTGTTTTTTTACGATCGCTTAGATTTGCTTGTAGACTTGATGGGCTAAAAGTTCGATCAGTGTAATCACCGGGACTTGCGTTGTCAGGTTCAAATCGACTTCTTTTCCGCCACTTACGACGGGCATATAATACGATATATTGTAGTCCGCCATTTGGGCGATCGTCGATTTTTCATCATTGGTGATGCTGAGTACTTTTGCTCCATAGCGTTTGAAGTCTTCCGTTTGCTTGATCATTTGAATGGTTTCACCCGACACCGATAAAATGATCGCTAACGTATTTTCCATTCCACGAGACGGTACTGGCAAAAAGGGATCAACGATGCTATAAGCATTAATGCCTAAGTTGGCAAAATAGCGACTGCCATAGGTGCCCAGAATGCCGCTTGTGCCGATACCGGAAAACGCCACATGGCGTGCGGAAAGAATCAATTCTACTGCCGGTTGGATAAACTTACGGTAATCTTCATTATTGACTTTTTTTAAGAATGTATTGACTTGAATCGTTGCATCATAGAAAAGATCAAACGCTCGTGCGTCTTGTTCCTTTTTTTGACAGATTGCATACTTTAACTCTGAATATCCACGATAGCCCAATTTCGTGATACATCGTAAAATCGTCGACGTTGAGACGTGGCATGCAGCTGACAATTCGCGAATCGTCAGCTGATCGATCTCTTCAAAATGCTGGACAATGTATTTATAAACTGCCATTTCAAGCTCGTTCAAAGTCTTGATTTTTTCTTCATCAAACATCCCACTGCCTCCACCCAACAAATTCATCGCTCTGATGATCGATTAGATCGCAAATAATTCCGTCGCTTTGTCAGGATCGGTATCAAAGACTTCAAACGTTTCTCCAACACCTAGATCATGTTCTTTCATGGTGTTGACCATCGTTAAGTGCGCCAACTCTTTCAGGTTGTTTTCTTTACTTAAATGACCAAGATAGACCCGTTTGGTGTTGTCGGTCAAGATATCCGTCATGACAAGTGCGCCATCTTCATTCGATAAGTGACCGCGATCTCCAAGAATCCGCTGCTTGAGACTCCATGGATAAGGACCCATTCGCAACATTTCTAGGTCATGGTTGCTTTCCACAAGGTACGCATCGGCGCCTTTGATAATGCCTCGCACATGATCGCTGCAATAACCGGTATCCGTCAACATCACGAATGATTTGCCGTCTTTATGGAAACGATAAAATTGCGGCGCTGCAGCATCGTGAGAGACGCCAAAGCTTTCAATGTCCAAGTCACCCAAGGTCAGCACTTTTCCCATTTCAAAGATATGTTTTTGTTCGACAGCGACGTTACCGATCATTGGATCCATCGCTTGCCATGTTTTTGTATTCGCATAGACATCAAGTTTGTATTTTCGTGCCAGTACTCCAACACCGTGGATGTGGTCCCGATGTTCGTGGGTCACAAGAATGGCGTCCAAGTCTTCTGGTTTGCGCCCTACTTCATCCAATAATGAAGTGATCTTCTTGCCGCTCAAACCGGCATCCACTAAGATCCGCTTTTTATTGCTTTCGATATAGAGCGAATTCCCTGAGCTTCCGCTGGCTAGAATACTTACTTGAAAGGCATTTTCCTTCATCATGGTTTACGTGACTTCCTCTCTGGTTGTTTCAACGAGTTCCATTATACCCGCTTTTTTATGGATTTTCTACCTTTTGAACGGCATTATTCGTGATGATCCGATTGCTGAAGGCATTGACCGTTTCGATTTGAATGGTGTCATCGCCATCTAATTGGAAAGCAATAAACCATGCAGGAATATACACGTTTTTTTCCCTAACCTTCAAAATCATCGTATAGGCTAATTCCGTCCAGAGAATTTTCGAGTGACTTGGCAGCTTGTTGTTCAGATAAAGCGTATTTACTGCTTCTTTTTCTGAATAGACCGTCATCTTTTCCCTTAGAGGCGTAATATTGGAGATATGTGTTTGCGTATAACGGGCAATCTGCAGTAGATCATCCGTTTGTTCTAAGGTGATATCGATCCGACTTGAGCTGTCATTGAAAGGAATGCCTTCATACGACTGGACCGCCACCACCGTCGGATGATTGGCGTTCAAGACAGAGAGGTTTTCCAAATAGTCATATTCATCCCCAAACAGGACTTGGTCTTTACGTTGCAAGAAACCATTGACGGTTTCTTCCGTTTGAGAATCATCACTGATATAAAAGCCATTGGTTGAGACATGGATCAACTGCTGCCCTTTGACCGTCGACCCTCTTTTGAACTGAGTATTGAGTTGCGGATTTCGTAGTTCTGCCTCAAAATCCGTCTGTTCACCGCTCAAATAATAGCCACTCAAGACCTCGTCTGATAATTCACCAGAATACCGAATGTCCTCAGAATCGAGTCGTTGTTCGATAGGAATCGTTTGGTTTGATTGTGAAACCATCTGATGCTCGCTGCGAGCCTCACTATAAACATTGAATAAAAAGACATTCAGACCAAGAAAAGCGAGGAAAAAAATCCATTCGATTCGTTTAAAATCCAATTAATTCTCCTCCGTTTCTGCTAATTTTGTCATTAATGCATCATAGCTAATCCAAGACGAGTCATAATTGACATACCAAGCAGGTGTCAAATCAACCAGTGGTGCATCTTTGATCTCCCCCCATTGATAGCCGACGATGATCTGTTGCAACAGCTCTGGGTCAGCCCCTGCCGCAATCAAATCATTTTTGACTGACAAACTAGAAGGCAATTCAATCTCCGTTTCAGAAGGAATCGGCACTTGAATTGCGTTCAAGCTGGCAGAAATCGTCATTTCACGACTGCCGGTCTGACCACTTTCTGAAAAAGCGACACTGATCACCCCTTGGCCGCCAGTACTAAAGACTGGATAGCCTTCGACGAAAACCCGATAATCCAAGTGTTTGTCTTGTTGATCAAAATAGCGGATCGTCCCAAAGTTATTGCCTAGACGAATAATGTAATCCGCACTCAACATTGCCAGATCCATTTCATCGGAACCGTCTGTGGTGGTTTCAAACTTGACTTGCTGCTGATCTTGCAAGACCGTCATGTTTTGCCCACCTTCATAATAGTAGGTATCGACACTTTCGTCATTGATCTTGACATTTTTAGGATTGCTGAAAAAGGCTTCTCGGAACAAACTCTGAGACTGTGTCGAAGAATAGTAGCTGTATTTTTTTAGCTTGATCGAATCCTGCGTATAGTATTGATTGCTGGATCGTTCTTGATCAGTCCTCATTGCCGTCCATTCCCGAGGATTGTCTGCTAGTAAGTGTTTTACTTGGCTTTTATCCCAGTCGATCTTGCCTCGAACTACTCGTTGATGGGTAAAGTCAACAAATTGGATCGTATTTTCTTCGAGATCAAACTGGATGCGAGAAAACGGAAAATCCTCTGTTTCACTTTCGTCCTCTAAGGACAGTTCTTTATCAAAGGTTTTCTCGTAATCTTTCAAGTAAAACGTCGTATAGTAGTTTAAGGATATTCCTTGATCGACCTCTTGGGCTTTCGAAAAAGCCTGTTCTTCACCATAGGTTCGCAGGGTCAAATCACTGATCGTTGCCTCGTTGATCACCTCTTGGATCTCTCGAATCACCGCTTCAGAGTTGGTTTCTTTGATATCCTCTTCGTCATTCCATGTCAGATATAGGGGCAAAAACAAATCACTTTTTTGTTTGTAGGTTTGAACCGAAGGATTGACGCCAGTATCTGTTTCGGTGCTGGCATTGTTGAACCCGGTCGGATTTAGCCAAATCATATAGGAGAAATAAAAACTCAAGGCGATCATCACGATCAAACCTGCTCGAATGATTTTTTCTGAGATTCTCATACCCACCAATCCTCCTCATACGGTTCATAAGGCAACATGATGTAAAATGTTGACCCGCGATTTTCTCGACTTTCCGCCCAAATCGCACCGCCATGAGCTTTGATGACTTCACGTGAGATCGCCAACCCTAAGCCGGTGCCTCCTTGTTGGCGGGCTCGAGCTTTATCGACTCGATAAAAACGATCAAAGATCTTCGTGAGATCTTTTTTCGGAATTCCTAGTCCTTGGTCATTGATGCTAAGGACGATGTTATTATGAGTCTCCATCAATTTCACCGTAATAATCCCACCATCTGGCGAATATTTGATGGCATTATTCATGATGTTGTCGATCACTTGGATCATTTTGTCCGTATCGACTTCCACCCACAATTCTCGTTTGGTGAACTCCCGACGAATCAAATATTTTTTGCTTTCATTCGTCACCATCATGTCAAAACGATCCAACACGAAATTAACCATTTCATTGAAATTGATGTATTCCAACTGCAGTTGCGAATTGCCGCTATCCATCCGCGACAGACTCAACAGGTCATTGATCATGCGAATCATTCGATCCGTTTCATCCAAAGTCACTTTCAAAAAGTTCGGCGCAATTTCTGGATCTTTCCAAGCACCCTCACTCAGCGCTTCGATGTAACTACGCATACTCGTTAGAGGTGTTCGCAACTCATGGGAAACGTTGGAGACAAATTCTCGCCGTTCCTGCTCATTTTTTTCTTGTTCCGTGACATCGTGCATTACCGCAACTAGACCGGAAATGAACCCGGACTCTCGACGGATCATGGAGAAATCAATGCGCAAGATCAGATTTGTTCCCGTCAAATCATTGCTAGGACGTTCCAAAAGCATGTCTTCAGGATTTTCCAAAAGCTTTCGTAACGTGTATTCTTCATCGATTTCCAATAACGTCAAAATCGACTGCCCGATCGCTTCTTCGTTTGTGACATTCAACAAGGACATCGCCATCTCATTGATGGTAATGACTTTGCCTCGTCGGTCGGTGGCAACAACGCCGTCTGTCATGTGGGATAAGACACTATCCAAGCGATTTCGCTCGGACTCCATCGCCTCTTGAGTCTCTTCGATTCGTTCTCCTAGTTGATTGAAGGTTTCCGCCAATTGTCCCAATTCATCTTTCCCATGAATCGCGACCTTGCGGCTATAATCTCCTTTAGCGATGCGAATCGCTTGTTCCCGCATCTCTCCAATTGGTTGGGTAATCGAACGAGAGACCAATAGTGCCACAATGATCGAAATCACTGCCGCTATCAGCGAGGCGGTAACAAAAATGACCGCCGTCGTACTGACTTCATTGTACTTTGACTCTAGATTGCTCCGTAAATAAAGGGTTCCTAAAACGGTATCCCCTGTCGGTGATTGGATCGACTGGACGATATTGAACACCCGCTGACCGCTGGATTCATCATAAAGGACTTCACTGCGGTTCGTATCGTAATCACGGTAATCATTTTTTTCTCCCACCGAGCCACGATCATTGATATTGGTGGTTGCACGAATAATCCCTTGCTCATCCACCACCCGCATCTCCAAAATTTCTGAAGAGTTGGTACTCGTTAAGATTCGATTCAGGGAAGCATTCATGGAATCCCAATCCAACCCGTCATCATTATCCATGCGACTCAATTCAGAGCCTAATGTCACCACTAACGTGCTGGCCCGTGCCTCCATGTCGCGTTTGAAGGCATCGACCGTTGTTCTTTCCAATTCGCGAATAAAATACGCCCCGATAATCTGGATCGCAATCAATAAGATCAAGATAAAAGTCAGGGCGATTTTGAAGTTCACCGATTGAAAAAAGCGAACCTTATTTTTCATAGCTTATTCCTGTTCTGGGTTCCGCAAGTAATAGCCCACTCCGCGACGAGTAACCAAATAGTTTGGATGGCTCGGGCTGTCTTCGATTTTTTCACGCAAACGGCGCACCGTCACGTCAACGGTTCGAACATCACCAAAGTAGTCATAGCCCCAGACAGTTTGCAATAAATGTTCTCGGGTCATCACTTGACCAAGATGTTTTGCCAAGTAGTGCATCAATTCAAACTCCCGGTGCGTCAATTCGATGGCTGCACCATTTTTAGTGACCATGTAGGCATCCGGATGAATTGTTAAATCACCAATCGTTAATTCGCTGTTGGCATTGTCGTCTGCTTCCTTCGCAGCTGCCGAGCCGCGACGCAGATTGGCTTTGACGCGGGCCACCAATTCCCGGTTTGAAAATGGTTTGGTTACATAATCGTCCGCACCAAGCTCAAGGCCTAGTACTTTATCGATTTCAGAATCTTTGGCTGTGACCATGATGATCGGCATGTCATGGGTTTTGCGCACTTCCCGTGCAACTTCCAATCCATCCATTTTTGGTAGCATCAAATCAAGCAAAATCAGATCAGGATCGACCTCGGCTACTTTTTCTAATGCCTCTTCTCCATCATAGGCGGTATATACTTCATATCCTTCTTTGGTTAAATTAAATTTGACGATATCAGAAATTGGTTTCTCATCGTCCACTACTAGGATCTTTTTCAAAAATGTCACCTCAATTTTTTTTGGTTTCTTACTTATTATACATTATTTAAACAGGCTTTTCATCTTTCCCAAAAACCGCCGCCTCATTCTTAAGGAAAGCACAAAAAAAGAAAGGCACGGGGCCTTTCTTTTTTACTCTTCTAAGAGTTGAATACCGATCCCTAACAACCCAGGACCCGTATGGACAACTAACGCGGGAGAGATTTGCCCAAACAAGATTTCTTTGACCTTAGGAAATTCGGCTTCTAATCTTGCTTTCATCTCTTTGGCTTCTTGTAGTGCATCACCTTGGGCCACGGCTAAACGCACATGGCGATGGTCACCGATGAATTGCTTGATCAAGTCAACGGTTTTATCCAAGCTTTTCTTCCGTCCACGAGATTTTGCGACCGTATAGTAGATCCCTTCTTCATTACAAGAGATAATTGGATTCAATTTCAAAGCATTACCTAAGATGGATGCAACCAGACCGATCCGGCCGCCTTTTTGTAAATACTCTAAGGTAGCTACGTTGAAAAAGACTTTGTTTTTCGGTACTTCATTCGTTAATTGTGCCCGCAATTCTTCCCAAGTCACGCCTTTTTCTAACAGTTCTGCCGCACGAATCGCTTGCAGCCCTGCACCGATCCCAATATTTTTCGTATCAAGTACAAAAACCTCAAGATCCGTCCGTTGTTCACCTAACAGTCGAACGACATTAAACGTTCCGCTCAATCCGCTGGAGATGGTTACGGCAAGGACTTTTTCATACCCATCGGCTTTGATCCGATCAAAGATTTCCCCGATCGCCGCGCCATCAGGTAATGAAGTACTAGGAATCTCTTGCGGCAAACGTTCGTAAATTTCTTCGGCAGTAATATCAACTTTATCGGTATAGGTCCGATCCTTGTAGATTATTTGCAATGGCAGCATATACATGCCGTATTGCTCCATGATCTGTGCGGGAACATCGGTACCTGAATCAACTAATAGGGCAATTTTCTCTTTATTCATGGGCTTCTCCTTTATGTGTTTCTAAATAAATGACTTCTAATTCGATGGTTTTTTCTGCCAACAATTTATTAGCAAAGGAACGCGTTGCACCTTTCATGGCCACTAATTCAATCGGGATTGGTTCCGATGCCATTTGCTCGGGCTCTCCCATTGCTTCTTTGCCAACAAGATGAATTGCTTTTTCTTGTTCTTCACAAAATACATTATAGGCATTTCTGATTCCGACAGCTTTCCCTTGAAAAAGGATGCCTGTCTTTATTTCTGGAATTGTCAACACTTGCTTCAGCATCGTGATCGCGATCAAAAATGCGAGATGCTTTTGGTTGTAACGTTTTTTTTCTGGTGCGGGGATCATCCCTTTTTTGACATAATTATTGACCATAGAAGAGGTCAATAGCGGATGTTTTTCTGTTTGGATCACAGGTGATAAATATTGGTCAATCAAAGTGATTACCTGATCCATATACAGTTCCAGGGTTGGCAACTCTTCCCACCTAGGCAGATGGAATTCCAGCAGCGATTCACCCCATGTTTTCATGTTCGATTGTAATTTTTCCATGTCATCCTCCATTTTGACTAACAGAAGGTTAGATTATCACAAACTAATCATCTAGTTTCGATAACTAGATACATTTTATCACGGTTTTCTGAGTTTTTAAAGCAATCTGATCAATCTTTTAAGAATTTCCTATCATTTGAAATTGGGGAACGAATGGTGTTTTTTTAAGATAACCCCTGTTTTCCAACTGGAAAAAGCGCACATTTTTTTCAAAAGAATGATTGATTTTTAAACACCGGAGTGCTAAGATAATGAAGTACTTTTGGTACGGGCCGTTAGCTCAGTTGGTAGAGCAGCTGACTCTTAATCAGCGGGTCGCGGGTTCGAGCCCCTCACGGCCCATTGGGTGCCAAACCCACGGAACAGGTAAATGTTGGTGCGAAAGCATTTCGAAAACATTTATGCTGTTCCATTTTTTTGTTTATAATTATCACCTTACGAATAAAGGATTTTTTTGATAAGAAGATTTCTTATTCGAAGAGGTCTGTGTAAAACTTCAAAAACTTTTGAGCGATGAAGAAGGCATCTCAATACGATTCTCTCCCTTACTCAAACGATGACTCATTTACCGATCACGAAACGAGTATTCTACAGATTTAAATCATTTGAGAACATGAGAATTAGAATCATTTTGATCAATCAATTAATCAAAGTAAGCTAACAAAAAATCTGAGCCAGAATGCTATTCATTCTGACCCAGATTTGATTTTGTACGACTCATCAGTCCTTGTTGACAAAGAGTCGAAATAGTTTAGCATATTATATCCCACGTTCATAGTGTGACCAAACAGAGAGAATCGTGATCGTTTTACTCTCTTCTTCCACGCTGTAACCAACCTGTGTTTGATATTGAGACGTCTTGAACAGTAAGGTAATCCTGGTAATTTTTCGTAAGGCGGCGGTGTTTGAAAAGGATTTTCCTTAATGACTTTGATCAGTTCATCAAACTTACTAGTTAGATTGATACTCTTCAATTTAGACAAATCTTTGCGAGCATTCTTTTTGATCTTTACATTCTATCCCAATCAATTTCACCTAAGTCTTCACTTTCTTCATTCTCAAAGTGTTTGATCCGATCAAGTACACCCACATTTTGTAAGTTGAGCGTTTCTTGTAAGGAGTTCCAATCGCTCTTACTAATCATGATGACGCTTTCTTCCTCTTTTGTACTCGCAATTTCTACAGGTTGACTGTCAGCCACAACATGCTTAATGATTCCATAAAGGTTTTTTCTTGCATTCGTTGGTGTAATTACTTCCATGTTTTCTCCTCCTTCTATTTAAAAATCTTAAGCATATTATAACGTACGTAAATAAAGAGGAAGAACATATTTAATTTTTCTTACAAGTCTTCAAGTCTTTTAGTAATCGTTTTTTGTGCCGTAATTTGTGGTTTCGATTGCTCAAATTGGTTACTGTTTGCCGTCCTATTTACCAAATGGGCGGTTTCTTGTATTGATTCTTGGTCTTTAACAGCTGCCATAGTCATTTTGTCTTCAGCGGCTTGCTTTTTGATCCGTTTATTAATCGAAGAATGCAACAAGAAAAGAAATTGCCAATCACTGTTTTGCTTCTAGTATGACTGTCCTTTGTGTCCTGCACAGTAATAAGACTAAATGTATTGAAAAGGAGTAAAAACATTTTGATGCTACTTCATTTATTCTTTTGCTCAATCACTACTTCATCTTCATTTATCGGTTCTTCGAATCCTGAAAAAAACCGTTGAAGGATTTCTTCTGTAATAGGAAAAGCGGAATTTGCAGTCTGGACTTTATTTCTGATCGCTAATCGTTTTCGTAAAGTATCATAATCAGCTTTTAGATAGATTACTTTAATCGTCACATCATATGCTGCCAGTAGTTCTCTATAAGCGTCTCGGTGACTTTTAGCCCAAAAACTAGAATCGACAACTACGTTTTTTCCTTCTTGAACAGCCCTTACTGTAAGCTCTTTCAATTTAACTGAAGATAATGACGAAACTTTTGCATATTTTTCCGAAGGGTAATCAACACCATAAACGCCATAGTCTTCCCAAATTAATTCATCTATTGCTAATCTTACATAACCTTCTTGCTCTTTTTGTTTTGAGTAAGTGGTTTTGCCTGCACCACTAACGCCACACATCAAAAGTACCTCAACCATTATTCTCCTCCTACCTTTTCTGATCAATAAACAAAGAGAACGAAAAAACCTTATTTGTAATCAACGCTCGTGTTTTAGACCACTGTTCGCCACCCACATCTGATGATACAATGATAACATTGTTTTTATGAACAACAAGCAGATTGGGAAACAATCGCAAGAAAAATAGTAAGTAAAACCATATATTAGAGAATAGAAGCGTTAGCCACTTAAGCTAACGGATAAATCAAATTTTTGTCCATTTCCACTCTACTATAAAAAAATTATTTTCTACAAAAAATAGGAACGAAAGCCAAAATACGAAAGAAACATCATGGCTAAAACTTATGTATGTAATGGTATCTTTATTTCTATTATTCCAATTTTAAAATAAAATAAGCCACCACTCCAAACTATGATAGAAAAACAAGAATAGACTCTTGAATAGAACTTGAATGCAAAACTACCTCCAAAATAAACGCAAGAGTCTATCTGTATAGATAAAGATCTTTATGTGCAAGTTCTTTTGCACCAATAAAGATCCTTAGAATCAAACAAATCAGAATGTTTTCAAATCAAATGTGATAGTGTCATTGTTCTTTAAAATCAACGCTTGTGCCCCTTTATCGGTCATTTCGTCATTGACGGTATAGACCCAAAATAGATTGGCTTTTTGATCTTGGCTGATGCCGTTGATCGAGGTGATAAAGCCATCTTTTTCTTTGATCGTAAAGTTTTCTTTCATTACTTCCAGCAGCGACTCATTTTCTCGGAACGTTACTTCTTTTGAGGTCACATCTTCTTGATTTTGGATGACGATCGTAGCTGTTCCTTGTTCTTGCTTCAAGGAACTTTGCTGCGTGCTTTCTGACGTTACACTTGCCTGTTGACATCCTGTAGCGACGAGTAATGTGCTCACTAGCATAAATACGACAAATACTTTTTTCATCTATTTCTTCCTCTCCAATAGTCAAAATACTAATCGTTTTTCTATCCAATATGCGGATAAGAGTTATTTTATCAATCCCGTTTTTTCTTAGAGCCCGCATTTTAATTGGATTTTACAGTTTGTGCAGGTACTACAGCCGCCGATTTCCTCAATGGTTCCTTCATGGCAGATGGGGCAGATTTCACCAGAGACGACGGGTTCATCTACTTGAACGACAGGCAGCGGTTCAACTTGTGCGGTCAGCTCATTTTCTACCGCTTCTAAGGTAAGTACTTGTGAATCTCGGCTGCCATCTACATAGACGGTCCCTCCTTTGGCTCCTCCTTCATAAAGATCTCGATAAACCTTGGCTACTTGGCTTACTGTATATCCTTTTGGTGCATTGACCGTTTTTGAAATGGAGCTATCCACCCAACGTTGAATGGTGCATTGCACACCGACATGTTCTTCGGGCGTCAACTCCATAGCGGAAATGAACCATGCCGGCAACTGCGCTTTGGTTCTTTCAGGATGATCCATCAGGTATTCGTCAACGATCTCCGCATTGATTTCAATAAACTTACCTAGTCGACCGCTTCTAAAATAAGAAAAGGAGTAGTAAGGTTCTAAACCGGTTGAAACTCCCGTCATCGTGCCTGTCGATCCTGTTGGTGCAACGGTCAAAAGATGAGAGTTACGAATGCCGAATCGCAGCACGCCTTCGTGGATGTGCGCTGGCATTTTTTTCATGTATCCTGTATCGACAAATTTCTTCCGCAACGCTTGCGTCTCTTGGTCATTTTTTCCAATCAGGAAGGGAAAGCTGCCTTTTTCTTTCGCCAATTCAATGGATGCCTCATAGGCAGTGACTGCCATTGCCTCGAAAATTTGATCAACGAATTGATTCCCTTCTGCCGATCCGTATTTTTTCCCACAGTAGATCAATAAATCTGCCAAGCCCATGATCCCTAATCCAACACGTCTTTCCCCTTTCGCCTGCTGCTCATTTTTGTCAAAAAAGTAAGGCGTTGCGTCAATAACATTGTCTTGGAAACGAACTGCTGTTTTCACGGTTTCTTTTAGTTTGGCAAAATCAACGGTGCCTTTCTGGCGATCCGCCATGTTTGCGAGATTGATGGCTGCCAAGTTACAGACGGCATAAGGGGTTAGGGGCTGTTCACCGCACGGATTGGTTGCCACGACTTTTTGTCCGTATGCTGTAGCATTCGTCATCTTGTTGGCATTATCGATAAAGAAAATACCAGGCTCAGCAGAATACGTTGCACAAAAAGTAATCAACTCCCATAACTCACGAGCTTTGATCCTTTGATAGGTTTTGACTTTATGACCAGCTGCTGCCCATTCTCGCACATCCCCGACTTCCGCCCATTTTGCATCATATTGCGCCATCTCTGCTTCTGAATAATTGTCAATATCTGGAAAGCGCAGCTCATACCACCCATCTGTCTTCACTGCTTCCATGAATTCTCCTGTCAAGCAGACTGAAATATTCGCACCAGTTAAGAAATCACTTTCTTTTACCGTATAGCTGCCACCTATTCGCAATTTTTCTTTTGCCTTTTGGATCATGTCATTATGTTCCTTATCTGACGATTCAGGCAGTTGCGCTAGATAAGTGAACATTCTTTCTTCCATTTTTGTCAAAGGATCAAATTGCAGTTTTTCATTGATCAGTTGTTTGATTGCTGCATTCGTGACTGTTTTTTTCAGGTGAAGCAATACAGCAGGATTTTGAACTTTAGAAAGAATAAACGTAAAAATATCTGGATGCCAATCTGCCATCATAATCATCTGCGCTCCGCGACGACTACCTCCTTGTTCGACAAGGTTCGTCAAGTTCGCCAAATCATTCAACCAAGAAACTGCCCCAGAAGACCGACCGCTGACGCCGTGGACCACACTTGATTTTGGTCGCAAGGTCGACCCATTGGTTCCAACCCCACCACCACGACTCATGATTTCCATGACTTCTTGTCGATGGACAGCAATCCCTTTTCGGGAATCATGGATGAAAGGCATCACAAAGCAATTGAAGTAGGTAACTTGAGAATTTGTTCCTGCTCCATAAAGTACTCTGCCTGCGGGAATTAGGTTTTGCGCCACGATTTGTTGGTAAAACGTCTCAAGGAAGCGCTCCTGGTCATGGGACTCGTTGGCAGAAATCCCTTTGGCAACACGATGCGCCACTTGCTCAAAAAAGAGTTCTAACGGTTTTTCAATGTCACTTTTTCTTCTTTTCACAAGTCCACTGGCTTGTTCATCAGTATCTTCTAACGCTGAACGATAGGCCTCTTCCACTTCGATAGAGACTAGTTCCCCATCGATTGCTTTCACAATACCGATTCCTCGTGCAGGATATTTAGGATCAGCTTTCGTTGTCAAAATCACCAAATCATCCTTACCCAACGTTTGATGGGTTTGATCCTTGAATGAGTAACGATCCAACATAATCAAACGAGCGATTCCCTCAAATGTTTTGGTCATTTCCGGTGTGATCGCCGAAACTTCTTGGAACAACTTGATATCCTCGTTCAATTTCTCAATCGTTTGTTTTTTGTAGTCCATTTCTTTCCCTCTCCTTCTAAAAACACAACATATTGTGCTCCGTTTTTATTATCGTACTATATGATGTGTATTTCAATCTTGAATTATATTATTTTCCATGTATAATGAGAATGATTATCAATTAGAAAGTCGGCGATTTTCATGCTTCCTCCCCAATCCAAGGTATTCTCCGTTCAAAGAATTTCTCATTTAGCACTGCTCACCGCAGCGTGTATCGTTGGACGGTTGGTTTTTGTCTTTATCCCTAACGTTCAGCCTATGAGTGCCCTTTTATTTTTAGTGGCTTTTTCTTACTGCTTAACCGATGCGTTGATGATTGCCTTGCTAAGTTTGCTCGGAACAAATATCTATTTAGGCATGGGTCCCTGGACGATCAGTCAATTGGCTGCACTTACCGGCACCATCGTTCTTTTTCAACAGCTTGGAAAAATCCCGATCATCAAGAAAAATCGTATCCTGCAAGCTTTCTTTGCCTTTCTTTGCGGACTTCTTTATGGCTTGATCGTTTCGTTGATGGAGGTTTGGCTTTATCAGTTTCCTTCGTTTCTTGCCTATTACCTTCAAGGACTACTGTTCGATTTCTTTCATGCCAGTGGAAACTTCGTCTTTTATTTGCTTTTATGGCCAGTATTTGAGCGAATAACACCCAACTCCTATAAATTGAAGAAAAAAAACCAGTGATTTCGATGGAATGAAGAATCCGGCTAACTTTGTTTTCGTGTTTCTTTGAAAGAATGTTAGCGTAAAGTTATTGTTAGAAAAACAAAAAAACTATGGCTACTCTTCTGTTTCCTTTGCTTAAAAATCTATCCAAAAAGTAACAGCTAAAAGCCTTTCGAAAGGGTTTCTTTCATCTTTATGCGTCCATTCATTTAAATGAAACGTTCTCTATTTCATCCACGCCCTTGACCGAATGTAGTAGCATTTCTTTCAGATTATTAATGAATGATGATGTTTACTTTTTCTATCATCAGAAATTTATTATTTTTTTTAAATAACAATTTAATTTTTCTTGACCAAAAGAATTCAGAGGTTTATCCTAACTATGGAAAATCAATGACTGGATAAAAAAGAGCAGCTGAAATTTTTTTATTCAATTTGACCTTTGACATTTGTGAAAAAGTGCATAAGAAACTTGATAGTGATCAAGCGCTTATGGAAAGAAATTTTTTTCTCACTAAATTTCAAAAAACGCTCTATTTTAACCAGTCAGAAAAATCATTTTAAGAAGGAGAAAGCGATGAATGAGAAACAATTACGCTGGTATAATATTGCGCTGATGGCGTTCGTCTCTGTTTGGGGACTGGGAAATGTTGTAAACAATTACGCTCAACAAGGATTGACTGTTGTTGTTTCGTGGCTATTAATTATGGCTCTTTATTTTGTACCCTATGCATTAAGTGTTGGTCAGTTAGGATCGACCTTCAAAGAGTCAAGTGGTGGGGTCTCCTCATGGATCAAAGAAACCTCAACAAAGCGGTTGGCTTTTTTTGCTGCTTGGACTTATTGGGTCGTTCACGTGCCCTACTTGGCACAAAAACCCCAAGGAATCTTAGTATCCTTGAGTTGGTTATTTAAAGGAAATGGTACATTTGTATCGACGATGGGTTCCATGGAAGTCTCGTTGATTTGTTTAGCTATTTTTCTATTCTTTTTATGGATTGCCTCTAAAGGATTGACGACCTTAAAAATGATTGGGAACATCGCGGGAACAGCCATGTTCGTGATGTCGATTCTTTTTATTCTTTTAGCAGTCACCGCTCCAGCAATGACTGGTGCTGAAATTGCTACACCAAACATGTCATCTGTTTCAACCTATATCCCTAAATTTGACTTTACCTATTTAACCACGATCTCGATGCTGGTATTTGCGGTAGGCGGCTGTGAAAAAATCTCGCCTTACGTAAATAACACAAAAAATCCTGCAAAAGAATTTCCAAAAGGCATGATCTTTTTAGCCGGTATGGTGGCGTTATGTGCCTTGCTCGGCTCGATTGCTATGGGGATGCTTTTTGATGCCAACCATATTCCAGAAGATTTGATGGTTAACGGCGCTTATGAAGCCTTTCAACGACTTGGAAACTTCTACGGAATCGGCAACTTCTTTGTCATTCTTTATTCCATCGCCAATGCGTTGGCGCAAATCTCTGCTTTGGCCTTTTCAATTGATGCCCCATTGAAAATATTACTGTCTGATGCTGATTCAGAATTTGTACCAAATGGCTTAGCAAAACTAAACAAAAAAGGAACACCAGTAAATGGATATATTATGACTGGTATCCTGGTAAGCATTTTGATCATTATTCCAGCACTAGGAATCGGCAATATGACCGAACTGTACCGTTGGTTGCTGAACTTGAATTCAGTTGTCATGCCACTGCGTTACTTATGGGTCTTCTTAGCCTTTATGCTAGTCAACAAACACGCCAATCGCTTTACTTCCGATTATAAATTCGTGAAAAACACCAAAGTTGGCTTTGGGATTGGCTTATGGTGCTTCTTGTTCACGGCCTTTGCCTGCATTTTAGGGATGGTTCCTAAGCTTGATTATGCGGCAGATCCGCAAGCTTGGTTCTTCCAATTGGCCTTAAATATCATTACGCCGATCGCCTTTCTTTTGATTGGCTTGATCTTGCCAATCATTGCGAAACGTGTAAATAAAAAATAATCATTTGCTCAAAAAAAAGGTGTCCGACAACTATTTCGGTTGTCGGGCACCTCTTTCTTTGTAAATGAACTTCTCCGCCGCGTGCGGTATTTGATCCATCCTCTTGCCGAAGCGTTCATTCCTCTTTGTTGTACTCTTTGTTGTCCTTTTTGATTCCATACTTGATCCACTGCACCTTATAGCGGAAATCTTTGATCAGCTCTTTTGCGGTCCATTCATTCGAAATAAAATCTGTCAGACTATCCATCACGACCGCCATAATAAAGTAAAGGAAACTGACGGCTTCTTGCGTATCATGGATCGTGAAGCGATTTTCTTCCAACAGCTCCAACCATTGGCGAATCATGGGCGAATCGTCAGGGATCGCATCGCGCTTCGTCCAGGCATTGCTTTGGGTACATAAGTGGATCATTTTCCAATGATCATCTTCAGGTGACCATTGACTGCACCAAGCCAAGTATTCTTCGATCCCTTTGAAAAAATCATTTTTGTTGCGATTGATAAACGTAAAAATCGCAGAATGGATTTGGTTGGAATAGTTGGTGATCGCATAGTCATAGGCATCTTCTAAGTTTTGAAAGTACTTGTAAAACGCCCCTCTAGAAATGTGCGATTTTTCGACGATGGCAGAGACCTTGACTTGACTGATATGCTTGCTAAAAAATTCTTCTAAAAGCACGGCATCGATTTTTTCTTTTTTCTCTTGTTTTAAATGAAAAAATGTTGTACTTGGCAAGGGATTCTCCTCCATCATTCGCAATCTACTCCCTCTATTATAAACAAATCCCTCTACTTTTCCACTCAGACTTGTGCAGTTTCTCTTGATGGGGCGTTTTGTTCGATCAGATTGCCATCTTCCATTCGGAAAATGCGATCACTCCATTGGATCATTCGCTCGTCGTGGGTGACCATAACTGTCGCTTTCTTTTTCTCATGCGCTTCTTTCACTAATAACTTCACGACTTCATACGCATGATCGGTGTCTAAGCTGGCAGTTGGTTCATCCGCTAAAATCAAGCTTGGGTCATTAAACAAGGCCCTGCCGATCGCTACTCGTTGACGTTCCCCACCAGATAAATCGCGGGGAAACTTGTCTTGAAGATCGAGAATATCTAATGAAGCAAGCAATTCATCAATCCGTTCCTTTTCCTTGGCTTTTCCTGAAACTTTGTCGACCAAATAAAATTGTTCCTTTACTGTTAGAAAAGGGATCAAATTCGAGCTTTGCAAGATAAACCCAATCTCTTTAAAACGCAACTTCCCTCGTTGCTTTTCATTTAATTGGGAAAAGTTGACCTGGTTGATGATGATCTCTCCGGCTGTTGGACTTTGTAAGCCGCCAGCGATGGTCAAAAAGGTACTTTTTCCTGAACCAGAAGGACCGATGATACTGACAAACTCCCCTTCTTGAACGTGAAAATTCAGTCCTTTTAGTGCCGTTACTTCGGTATGCTGCTTGCCAAATTTTTTTATAATATCCTTCATTACTAAAATGTCTTTCATCTTTGTTACCCTCCTATTGCCGTTATTGGATCGACTTTTGTGACCGTCCGAATGGAGAATAAGCCGCCTAGAACTGCCACGAGAATCAAGATGCCGCTATAAAGCAGCCATTGCTTTAATTCAAAGAAAAATGGCATGGCATCTGGTAAAAACAAGCTGGTGCCGTATGCCGCCGCAAAGGCTAGGGCTACCCCGATCACTCCTACCATAAATGCTTGCGCAATAATTGATTTGGCAATGAAGCTGGTCCGAATCCCTTGGGCTTTCATCACACCAAAAATCGCTGTTTTTTGTAGGGTGATCACATACATGAAAATCCCCACGATTGCCGTTGCAACAACAAACAAGAAGTAGATCATGGCATTTAAGGTCAAGTTTTGGGCAGAAAATCCGGGAAGCTTTTCAATAAAGTCTTCCGTTGCCAACACTTTGAGCTGGGTTCCTTCTTGGTTATCGACTTTAGGATCACTTGATTTGGTCACAATGATATTGATTGGCTGCTCCTTGTCAGATGCAAATGGTTGATTAGCAAACTTCATTTTCGTCCAAGTATCGAGGGAAGTATAAATCACTGGTGACACCGTATAAGACGTTTCTGGGGTGATCCCAACGACTTTGAAGGTTTCATCTGAGCGTCCGATTTTCACTTGATCCCCGACCTTGATACCTTCTTCTGCTAAGTTTTCTGAAATCGTGATCTCATTTTCTTTTGAAAACAGCTTGCCCTCTAAGACTTCTGGTAACAAGAACGCATCGTCTTGTGTACCAAAAACAGTCACATTGACTTGTTCATCGTTGACCGTAATGACACTGCTGTATAAACCAATTGGGGCTTTTTGTGTCCCTTCTACACGGTCTAAATCCCCTCTCGTCAATTGCGAAGCCGCAAATGTGTCATTCGCATCTTCTGATAAAACGATCGCGGATGAATCCCAGTCGACGATGGCCTTTTTAAAATCCCAGTTAAGTCCGGTAGCTAAGCCAGACAATATAAAAACAACATAGGCGATCAAAAACATGATTCCTACGATCAACCCATATCTTAATTTTGAATAACGCATTTCTTTTATAGCCAGAAACATTGTTCTTTCCTCCTACTTTCCAAATATTGACAAAGTGTCACTTTTTGAAGAATACCACATAAGGTGACACTTTGTCACTTTTTACAACTCGGAAAGTTTGTAAGGTTGATCGATCATTCTTTTTCTGTCATTCACTGAGGATGTTTTTTCCTAAAGGAGTGTGAATAAAGAGAGTTGAATACTGGGCGTTTCGCGTAAAATACGCCATTTCCTTTTAACATTCTTTGCTAGATGAAAAAAAGCATGGCAGACCGTAAATAGTCGAACCATGCTTTGGCAAAAACGAACACGAGGATTTCATTATTGGTGTTCTAGAGATCAGCTGACTTTGCTTTGTCCAATTGTGGAAATTACTGCTCGTAACTGATGACACGAAGTATCAAACTGCCGTTTTTCCTCAGGTGTAAGCGTCAATTCAATAATTTCGCGGACGCCGTTTTGGTCCACGACTGCAGGAACCCCTGTGAATAAATCGTTGATGCCATATTCCCCATTAAGGTAGGAAGATACCGGCAGAATCGCTTGCTCATCATTTAAGATCGCTCGAACGATTCTTGCGACACTCATCCCTATCCCGTAAAAAGTTGCTTGTTTTCGATCGATGATTTCATAGGCAGCATTTTTTACTCGTTCAGAAAGAACCGCTAGATCGGCAACGGTCAAACGATCCTTTTGCTTGATCAATTCTACGATCGGTTTCCCACCGATCGTTGTATGGGACCAGACAGCGACTTCCGAGTCACCGTGTTCCCCAATGATGTACCCATGAATATTCCGTGGATCGATGGCTAATTTTGCCGCCACTTCTTTTCGAAGTCTTGTGGTATCGAGGGTCGTTCCCGTACCAACGACCCGATTGGCTGGCAACCCGGACACACGCCATGCTTGATAAGTTAAGACATCGACTGGGTTTGAAGCGATAACAAGCACGCCATCAAAGCCTGAAGCCATCACTTGTTTTGTGACGCTTGCCATAATTTCGGCGTTCACATCAATCAATTCAAGCCGTGTTTGTCCTGGCTTTTGGTTGACCCCTGCGGTAATAACCACGATGTCAGCATCTTTACATTCCGAGTACTCTCCAGCCCAAACTTTGATGTTTTCTTGCCCCCATGACATACCGTCTAACAAATCGAGGGCTTCTCCTTCTGCTTTGTCACGATTGACATCGATCAAGACTAACTCATTGATCAGTCCTTGATTGATCATGGAATACGCAATGCTCGTTCCAACGAAACCTGTTCCGACAACGACAACTTTTCTGCTTGTACTTTTCATGTGCGATCCCTTCCTTTTCTTTTCAAATACTTGTGCTATTGTTTTGCGTATATTACGTATTTTCTCAAAAAATGTATGTTCTCTTGTGTACTCTTGTGTTTCCTTAATAACTATGACCGGCAATCAGCGCTTTGGCTTGCTGATACAAATGAATTGCATATTTTCCTAACACATAGCAGACGACAATCACGGCAAAGCTTGTTTCAATAATCGTTAAGGCTTGTAGAAATCCAAATATCAGTGGGTGATTCGCAAAAAACAGCGCTGATTTGAACATAGCAGTCGCTGAAATCACAAGAGGAAACGTAAATGCCGCATAGCTTGGATAAAAGCCGACTGCCAGCATGTTTTTCATATAAGCGACGACACAAAAATAAATCGTTTGTGACAATAACAGCATAAAGGCGACAAACCAAGCAGAGCCTTGTTCAAATACGGAAAGGTAACCTGCTAAGCAAAGAGAACCTGGTGCTGTTAAAATCGTGATCAAAGGAACTGCCGCACGTTCCGTCAGCTTCTGATGGACGATTCGTTTTAAAATAATCGGCAAAAGCGCAAAATACAATACCAATGCGATCCAGACGATCACTTCCCCCAGCTCTTTAAAAAAGACAGCAGAAGTATTGGGAATGACGCCAATACCGACGAAGGTAATAAACCAGCTCGGATAAATGTATTCCAGCGAAAGGTCGACAGGCAAAATATGCACGACAACAAAATAGATCATTAAAGCAAAATGTAAGCCGATAGCCCCCCACCAGAGCAGATCATTCATCACTGCATCGGGAATGACCCGTTCAAAAACAGTGGAAATCACCATCAGCGCCATCGTAAAGGTCGGCGCCACCGAAGCAACGATTGGGTTTTGCAACTCTGACATCGTGTGCTTAAATGTAACGCATACTTTCAGAAGGAAGAGCCCCATGATGAAAATACCAAGGGTACAAAACGCATTTCCAACCGTCTCCATTCCTTCTGAATACAATAAATTCCCCAAAGACACAGTGCCTAAAATCAAGCCACAAATCGGGATTGGCAATGAATGTAAAAAATGCTGGATCGATGTTTTCATCAACTCATCCTTTCTAAACGTATGAAAATTTCAACTAAATTTGCTTTCTTTTTTCTCTACACTTATACTATAATCACCTGATAACTATTTGTAAAATTATACTTTTAAATACTAATTATAAATATTATTAATAATAAAGGAGTCCCCAAAATGATTGAATTGCTCAAAACCTTCATTGTTGTTTATGAAATGAGAAACTTTAGTCTTGCCGCCAAACAACTCTATAAAACTCAACCAACGATTTCCTTGCAAATCCAACGCTTAGAGGCCGAACTTGGCTTCAAACTTTTTGAACGTAAAGGAAAACAATTGATTTTACCCACCAGCCAAGCGGAGTTTTTGTATCCTCGTGTGGTCGAGTCTCTCCGCTCAATGTCCACTATTTTTTCGCAAGCCAAAGACACCAAAAATTTTAAAACAGAGTGTGTGCTCGCTTGTTCGAATACCACCGCCGTCTACTTACTGCCCAGCATCATGGCGCAGCTGATTGCAGAATTTCCAACGTTTGCTTTTGAAATCAAAATCATGAATTCTCAAGAAGTAATCGATGCCGTCGAATCAAACAAAGCCCATATTGGCCTGATCGAAAAATCAATCGTTTCGCCATTGATCCAAAAAGAATTCGTTTATCGCGATGAATTGGTGTTAGCAGGCAACCTCGCTTCTGATTTTTGGGTCTTGCGGGAAAACGACTCGGGGATGTACTACATTAACGAAACCTATCTGTACGCACAGCACTTGCATCCGCAAATCATCAAAGCCAATAACAGCGAAGTGATTTTGTCCCTACTAAAACAAAACATCGGCAAATCGATCATCTCGAAACTTTCATTACCAGAAGAGTTGCCTTGGCAGGAACTTGATCCAGAGTACCGCTATCGTGATCTTTTTATCATTCAGAATCGTCAGCGTGCGACGCCGGAGACCGGAGAGATTTATGAGGAGATTAAACGGCTGTTGTTGGCTTTGATTCCATAAATACTAGACTTTTGAAACAATTATAGTGGATACAAAAAAGACGCTGAAGAGTCGTTTGTCACTCCTCCAGCGTCTTTGCATTTTTATAATTCCTTGATAAACCGTTTCTGTTCATGACTGCTGTGGTAGCCATGGTTTTCATAAAACTTGTGGGCAGCATGGCGTTTGACATTCGAATTTAATCGAATGCCTTGCATTCCTCGCTGTCGGGCTTCTGCTTCAATTGCCGACAGTAGTTTCCCGCCAACGCCTTGCTTTTGCACTTGATCATCCACTACCAAACCTAGGACATTAAAAAATCGCCCGGCAGAATAAACTGTTGAATATGGCTGTGCTTCAATCATTCCAACTGCTTTTCCCTCTATTTCAGCGACCAGCAAGAGATGATCCTCCTCAGCTAAAATTCTCTTTAGGCCTTCGATCAATACTTCTTCTTCGATTGGATAGCCTAGTACTTTCGACAAATGAGCTAGTTCTTTATGATCAGACAATGCAGCAGCTCTAATTCTCATAGTATTCTCCCACCTTTTGGCTTTTATTCGGTCTTGTTTTAGATAACTCACATTCATTTATCAACTTAGAAATAAATGACAGCTAGTTGATTTGTACAAGTGCAATAGAAAAAAAGTATACAGACAATGTACTAGAAATCCCTTTGCTATGATCTTTTATGTTATTTAGCTAAACCAGTTTTTAATTTTGATCAAATGAAATGAGTGCATATTCGTTAGGAATATACCTGATTGTCGTATATTCGAATAATTTTCCCATATCATTATAGACCGCATTTTCCAATATTCCCACACAATTATTTTTTCCTAAAGCTAATTCTTTAAAGTCAGAATCTTTTGCAGATTCAACTTTCATTATAGACTTTGATGCAGCGATTTTAAAATCTAAGTTTTGTTTGATATGGTCGTAGATTGATCCGGCTATGATTTTCTCATTAAGACCCTTAACGATACTTTTTTTGAAATAACTCGTATCTGACATCATCGCTTTCCCATCAATGAGGCGTAATCGTTTCACAAGGTATACTCTTTCACCAACCGGAAATGAAATTTTTTTTGCTAATGAATCATCAACAGTCAACTCGTGAAATTCTTGCACAATTGTTTTTTTTTCGACCTCAGTATCTGCGGATAGTGCCTTCAATCCTTGAAAATTTCCTACCTTGAAAGACTTCTTGTCAATCTCGATTCTTTCAAGAATAACTACCCCTCTTCCTTTCACACTATAAACCAATCCATCTTCATTAAGCAGTTGAATCGCTCTGCGAACTGTATTTCTACTAGTACCAAATCGCTCAATTAACGCCATTTCGGTCGGTAAAACCATTGTATCGTTATAGAGTCCCTCATTAATTTCATTTTTCAAAGTGTCATATATATCCCGAAACTTATTCACCATAGTTCCACCTCACTCTTTCAGTTAATTATAACATGATATCATTCTACCTATACAAAAAACTTAAATTTGTTTAAACAAATGCTTGATTATTTGTTTAAACAAATTTAAAATGAGCGTAACCGGTTAAAAGAAATGAGGAGGTTTTATTATGAGTGACAAACAGTTAGCGGAGTACATGATTGAATACGTTGGTGGAAAAAATAATATCAAAAATGTGATCCACTGCATTACACGTGTTCGTTTCTATCTAGTGGACAAAGAGAAAGCCGATACAACTAAGATAAAAGAGTTGGATGATGTAATGGGCGTAGTAGAAGCTCAAGGACAATATCAGGTGGTTGTTGGAAACAAAGTAAATGCTATTTACGAGGAAGTAATGCGCCAGTTAAACAATGATCAAGTCTTTGATTCTACAGAGGGAGTGGTGGAAAATGATTCCAATAGTGATTTTCTTCAGCTATTTCGAAATGGCTTCAATCAGTTTATTGGCATAATTACAGGTTCAATGATGCCCGTCATCGGTCTTCTTGCAGGAGCTGGAATAATCAAAGGATTACAAGCTTCGTTGGTGACGTTTGGTTTATTACAAGATAGTTCGCAATCTTATCTATTGATTAGCACGATTGCAGATGGCATTTTTTATTTTTTACCTGTCATCTTAGGTTTTACTGCAGCTCAAAAATTAAAGGTGAATCCTATTGTTCTGGCAGTCGTGGGTGCGATACTCATTCATCCAAATATAGTCACTATTGCTTCAAGTACAGCTGCGAAGGTCGCTATTTTTGGCATAGAATTCCCCATTATGAATTATACAGCTTCGGTTTTCCCTATTCTGGTCGCTGCTTGGTTAGCAACGTATGTTGAAAAGTTTTTAAAGAAAATTGTTCCTCTCGTGATTTCTTCCATTGTGTCACCAATCGTTGAAGTTCTGGTACTAAGCTTAGCCGTTCTTCTTATCATCGGACCAATCATAACGATTATTAGTGATGGGCTAGCATTCGGAATTAGTACCATTTTTGACTTTAACACGATTATTGGCGGAGCAGTCTATTGCGCACTTTTTCCAGTCTTAGTGGTCTTCGGCATGCATTGGCCATTGATTCCGATCATCGTCAACGATTTAACTGTTAACGGATTTAGTATGATGAATGCCTTCTCGTCTGTATTGATGATGGGTATTGCGGGTGCAACATGCTCAATCGCATTGAAAACAAAAAAAGCTCAACTAAAACAAGTTGCCTTTGCTGCCACTCTTTCACAAATATGCGGTGTTGGCGAACCTGCAATCTATGGTATTCTACTAAAATACAAAAAAGTCTTCTATCTCGTGACCCTTTCAAATATTTTTGGTGGTGCTCTAGCAGGTTTCCTTCACTTGGTCAACTATGGATTCGCAGGTGGGGTTATAGGATTTGCCTCTTTTATCAACCCGGTTGCAGGGATCGATAAAAACTTCTATGCTTATCTACTCTCTCATATAGGAACATTTTTGCTATCCTTTCTTTTGACTTGGCTTTTTGGTTTCAATGATAAAATGAAAGCTGCAGATGAACTGTAAGGTGATATATGATGAAAAAAATAATTTGGCATCAAGTATTTTCTAATTACCAAGTACTAAACTTTTCTCCTAATGGACGTAAATTACGTTTAAGAATCAAGCAGCCGCTTTCTGGACAACGATTAGCACTCGAACTTTGTAACCGCTATGATTCTTTTGATTTAAACGTAGAGTCGATAAAAATCAGTAGTAATCCGGGAAACCAACAATCCAATGTTATTACCTTAGATAATCGACCACAATTCATTGTCCCAGCTGGATCCACTTTATGGACAGATGACGTTGATTTTTCAGTAACCAAAGGAGCCGATATTCTGATAGAGGCATTATTCTCCAACGAGATCAATCGAGTATCTTCCTCGGCAAACTTACTATCTGATCAAGTAGTCCATTCGAATATAAGAGAAACCAATAACTTTATTTTTGGGATTACTTCAGTTGCTCTAGAAACGAAAGTTGATGCAAAAGTCATTGCTTTTTTTGGCGACTCTTTGACGAATCAAGGATATTTTAGTGATAGTGTCATCGACAATCTAAACAAACGTGGTCTGATTGCAACAAGCTTTAATGCTGGCATATCAGGCAATCGTCTGACACATGCTGGTTCAGGGATTTCTCGTTGGAAAGACAGCTTTGGTGTTGCAGGAATCGACAGGTTCCAAGCAGATGTCGTGGATCAAAAGCCAGATTTGATTGTTTCATTGATTGGGTTAAATGACTTGTTTCACCCAGGAACTGGCTCACCGCTTTCAGAATTACCTATCAAAGAAGAGTTGATCCAACAATACAAAGTTCTAATAAATCTGGCAAAAAAAGCAGACATTCCGTTTGTTCCCCTCACGCTTCCCCCTTTTAACTATTCTTACAACCAAGGAAAGCCGAGTTGGACCGAGGAAAAAGAAGCTATCCGAACTGCGTTTAATCAATGGATAATGACTCAAGCAAATACGATCGATATCAATGATATGGTAAGAGATCCTTCTGATAAAACGAGATTAGCTTCTGCATTTGATTCGGGGGATCATCTGCATTTTTCTCAAACTGGAGGGGAAATTTTAGGAAAAGCTGTGGCTGAGAAAATTCTTTGCCTTTCATTGCTGTGAATTGATAGACTCTCAACAAAAACTGTTAAAAATAGTCAAAAATAAAACCTACCTCCCATACACATCTGGTTAAAATGTATACGGGAGGTTGACCTTTTCACTATGAATTTTCTTCAACTCTGCACTTAAATATCCTTACTCTCGATCACTAGCAATTATTCTACATACAATGTCACAAATTTTGCATGGCCTATCTTTTCAAGAGTGACTACATTCTTTTCCACAAGAAGTGCTTCTTTTGTAGCTTCTTTTAAATCGACTGTTTCTACTACGTTCACTGGATGGTTAAATGTGATCGTCGCGTGTCCAACTTCATCTAAAAGCCCATTGTATAGACGCAAAATATAACCTGGACGAGCTTCGGCTTTTTTAAATACACTTAGGGTCAAATTGCCATTGATCTCAAAAAGACTAAAGTTTGCCGGTAAGGTTGGTTCAACCGGCCCTAAAGTAAAAATCAATCGGGAATTCAGGAATTCTGCGGATTGATAAAGCGTGATCGGTGTTACTGCTTGTTTGGCACGTTGCGCAACATTTGCTTGATCAAATCCTTGCGCAAAGTAAGCAACAGAAAAATCAAAATGCATCGTTTTGTGACACTGCGCAGCTGGTGTCGCAATCACTGATTCTCCTGAAGCACGCCCTGGACGATACAGTAGATTCTCTTTCCCCATGAAGCCATAGGTTCGGAAAATCGTTAAGCGAATCGTATCAAACGCTTCCCCCACGATCTCATATTCACGTACACCCTGAGGCATTACTGCTACGCCATGGGATGCATCGAATAAACTGACAAACGATTGACACGTTTCTATGGCGATCGGTTGCTCATTCCATTGCTCTTTATTGGCTTCCCAAAGGGCCATTTCTTTTTCAAACATAACCGGACGCTGCAATGTACCAAACTGTTGGTCAGCCAGCGAAAATTTCGAGGCAATTCCGGTATCAAATAGCACACATACCCGATGGCTATCCACTTGTTGATTTTCAACCGTTAATTTGAAATCAATTTGTTGCGATTGTTTTTTTAACACGATCGTCAATTGGATCGGCAGTGAAGCCGAGATCTTCTTTTCTGCACGTTCAGCTAAATCCTTCGGAACCCTCAGGGTGAATGCCACATCAATCTTTTGGTAGATCGCTGATTGCTGAATCGAGATCGTTGGTTGCGCATCAATTGATGAAATCACAAAATCTTTCACAGGTGGTGAATAATTGAATGAATCACCATCGTCGCCATTTTCTTCAATAATCCCTTGATTTTGATAAAGTACTTGATTGGTTTTATCTAGAATATCCAACGAACCATTGCTATTGACAGTGATCTGATAGTACTCATTTTCGATCGTATTGGTTGTAATCTCCTGCAATGGTGCGCTTGTATCACCTTTTAAATCAATCGTCATCTGGGTATACCCCATACTCGGCACGTCAGTCGTTTCTATGGCAATTTTTGCTTTATAGACTTTCTCCGGCAAATAGATCTCCTTGACTGGATCTAATATGTTCCCCTGATTCAACACATACTCCGTTTGGTCGGTAAGCTCTAAAATCGTATAAGGTAACGCCTGACCTGACTGGTCAAGGATCGCAAACTCTTTTTGCGGCAAATAAACCTCTGCTTCGATCACCCCATTACGTTTTGTGTCATAGGTATTGAAAAGCGTAAAAGTAATTTCTTTTGCTTGTGGGTTGTTGATTGCAATAGAAATCTGTCGTAACATCAATTCGACAAGATTCATAGAAATATCTCGCGCTTGCTTGTAGCGCATATAGATATCTTCGTTTGTCGTATCAGAAACACAAGAACCAATCGAATCATGCGCCGCATTTTCAAACATTAACTTCCAAATCTCTATGACTGTTTCTACGGGGTACTCAAATCCTAATTGCATAGCCATAGTTAAGATAGGCTCCATGACATTGACTAAGTAATGTTGGATCTGAGTGTTCATCGCCTTCAAATCAGGACGTGAAGAAAAAATCGTTTTGTGAATTCGCATCAATTTTCCGTTGATCAGTTCACCAGCGATTTCTTCCAACTCAGGATGGCGTGCTTTGACCGCAGCAATGTATTTTTCGATCGTTGAAAATTGTAACTCATACTCATCCTGATACAGTTGATTCATTCGATCAACCAATTCTGGAAGATTTTCTCTAACTGGTGCTTGGTCGAAACCATTTGGAAAATACACTTGATCCGTTGCACTGCGTCCCCAAGTCGTTTTAAACGGTTCTTGATGTAAGAACTTTGCTAATTCTACTTCTCGTTCAGGAATGGCACCGCCAATGTAGTACCCACTTGGGATCTGGTAAACATTGACCACAGAACCATCTTCTCCACGCCATTTGTACTCTGTGTGTTTAACATCGTCATCACTGACACCGCGCCAAAACATCGTGTCAGTGATACCAAACTCACGATAGATTTGTGGCATACTAGCTGCTTGTCCGAAAGAATCTGGCACATAGCCGACATTCATGTAGGTTCCGAATGCTTCACAAATTTTCATGCCATATAACATATTTCGAACAATGCTTTCTCCCGAGATCACTAATTGATCGGTTTGTGTGTACCATGGGCCAATGATCAATTTTCCTTGTTGGACAAGTTGTTGAATCCTTTCTTTGTCCTGTGGGCGCCATTTCAAGTAATCATCTAACAGAGAAGCCTGTCCATCTAAAATGAAACTTTCATAAGGATCATCCTTTTCTAGTTGTTCAATGACGTTTTTTAGATCGTGCATCAAATAGATTTTCGAGCGACTCGTCGTAAAATACCATTCGCGATCCCAATGACTGTGGGGTACGACATGTACTGTTTTTTTCATTCAATCATTCCTCTCCCGTGATTAAAAAAGGCACGTAACGATGGGTGTCGTTCGTGCCTATTAATTTTTCTCAATTTTTTTACCATCTGGTACGCATAATTTGATCCTTACATAAATGCTTCGAATTTTGAAAATCGTTTCTCTTCAAATACTCTTGTTTTCTTCCCCAAGTCTTGTCCTTGTCAGATACCTTAAAGCGTTCTTGAAACATCACCTGATCGTGCCTTTTCTTTTGCTACTATTTAGCTAATCAGCCTTGTTGCTTAGTTTTCAAAGCTCACTTCAATATCATCGAGGGCAATATCTTCTGTTTGTTCTTCTTGCTTATTGAAATTCACGAATAAAGGCGCGACAAAACCGATGAAGGCTGCTCCTGCAAATAGTCCAATCAAATACGCCCAACCGTTTCCAACAGTGAAGAAGCCGTAGATTCCCCCAACTGGCGGCATTTTGTCATACATTCCTAATGCGATCCCCAAACCAGAAGCGATTGCTCCTCCCAACATGTTGATCGGCACAAGCCGTAATGGATTGACTAATGTAAAAGGAATTGCTCCTTCTGTGATTCCGATGAACCCCATAATAAAGTTATTACGCCCAGCATCCAGTAGCTCTTTGTTGAATCGATTTTTGTGGAACAAAGTTGCTAAGGCATATCCAAATGGTACCGCACAAATCGCAACATTCACGATGATAGCTGGCAAAAAGACCCCTTCCGCTAGTAACACATTTCCTGCCATCCAAGCAGCTTTGTTTACAGGTCCCCCTAAGTCAGAGCCAATCATTGCCCCCATGATGACTGCCAGTAAAATTTTGTTAACGTCATTTTCAATCATGGTTCGGATCCATTCAACCAAACTAGTATTGATCCACGCCAATGGCTCAGAGAGTAAGGCGCCCATGACGATTGCTACAGACAATGTAGCAATCAAGGGTAAAATTACCAGCGGCATCACCCCAGCAAACGACTCCGGTAATTTGATATGTTCTTTCGCCCACTTCACTAAGTATCCTGCTAAGAACCCAGCAATAACTGCCCCTAAAAACCCAGCATTGGTGCTAGAAGCGACTGCACCACCGATAAAGCCGGCACCTAGCGCAGCCTTATCTCCAACAGAATACGCGATAAAACCAGCCAAGACAGTATTGATCAAGCCGATTCCTGTCCACCCTACTTGTTCAATCAAATAAAGCGCATGTTTAAAGCCTTCCGTGTCAGCATAAGGATCTAAGCTTGTGATCCCCATACCAAGAGCAATCATTTTCGGAATGGCAACAACCAGTGAAGCACCAATAATCAATGGCAGTACAAAACTAATTCCACTCATCAAGTGGCCTTTTAAATCTGCTAGAACTCTTTTCATCATCCTTGCCTCTTTCCTTTAGTTTGCGTTTCTTTGTTCAACAGCAGCGACACATTTCTTCAGCACCGCTTCCGGTGCTTTGATACACGTATTGATATTTACTCGAATTTGCGGTTTTCCTTCAAACCGTTCCATCCCAACAACTTTTTGGTCAGTCGCTAAAAGCAAGAAATCTGCTTCTTTTGCTTCGGCTGCAGTGATCTCATTGACTTGCCCTAACGAGCCTTGCTGTTCGATCTTGACCTCATAGCCAAGTTTCGCACCAGCTTTTTCTAAAGCTTTTGCCGCCATCGGTGTATGTGCCAATCCTGCTGGACAGGCGGAAATCCCTACTATTTTCATATAATTTTCTCTCCCATCATTTCCTTTTTGATCAATTCTGCTAAATAAGCTTTGTCTTCTGATTGTTGAATCTGCTGGATGAATGTCTCTTCAAGCAATGCGGTTGCTAGACGACTCAGCATTTGCAGATGCACCGTTCCTTCATCTTTTTTAGGGACCATCAAAGCAAACACATTTTTGACTGCCGAATCATCGAAAGTTTCCCATTCGATGGCTTGCTCTAAACGAATAAACAAAACGGTCGGTTCCAAAACCGGTTCAGCTTTTGCATGTGGAATAGCAAAGCCTTCTTGTAAGCCGGTTGAATATTGTGCTTCCCGTTCAATGAATGCCTCACATGTATCTGCTGCATTGGTAACGATCCCTGATTCATAGGCATGATGCGCAATTACGTGAAACAGTTCTTCTTTTGATGTAACAGCCACATTCAAGAGAATATTTTTTTCCTGAAAATCCATCTCATCTGCTCCTTTCCTTTATTATGAAACCATTAGCGTAATTCGTGTGGTTTATTTTCTGTACACGTTTAATTTACGGTTTCTGATTCACCATGTAAACACAACAAATTTCCAATTCAAGCGGCAATCATTAGTAAAGCGTTTTCCAAAATGATTGCCAACTCTTCTGGAAACTTTCGGTACTGGTGAAGCATTTCATTCTTATTCTTTCTATTGTATGATGAGAAAGAGCACGGAGGTGAAACAAGTGTCAAAACTTGCTTATCAACGATTAGATGATCTAATGGAAGTATTAACTAGACAAACGGCGCCGCTACCAATGAAGGAGTTAACAAAAAGCTTCTCGATTTCTGAGCGAACGGTTCGGACCGACATTGCAAATTTGAATGATTTGTTAACAAATGTAGGAGCCTCCATCAAGTTGATTCGAGGACAAGGCTATTTGTTGTCTATTGGTTCAAAAGAACGATTTCATGACTGGTGGACTGAAAGTATGTCGACTACCGAGTCCTTTCTAACTACGAGTGAAGAACGACAAGCTTATCTACTTTTCCTTTTATTTAAGAATGAAACCCCTTTATCCTTGGATGATTTTCTTGATCGATTATTTATTAGTAAAAACACCTTTTACTCATACTTAAAAACGGCTCGAGACAATTTAGCGACCTATCAATTAAAAATAGTAAATCGTCCAAATATTGGCTTTGAAGTCTTGGGTAACGAATTCGCCAAACGCCAAGCAATCAGTGATCTGTTGATTGAAAAAGATCTCCAAGAGTATTTGGTCGGCTTCACGGAAATGGAACTTGAGTTGTTTGATACGATTGATCTAACCCGCTTGCAAGAATTGTCATTAAATCATCTGGCACCCTTAGACTTATTAGACTCTGATTACTATCATAAAAACATTCTTTCTCATTTTGCTTTAGCAATCAGTCGCTTTATAGCCGGTCATCAGATCAACGAATTTCCCTTGCATGTGCCCGCGCTCAAAAAAGACGCCCAGAAAGTTGTAGGTCACTTCTTAGAAGAAATCGATCATGCATTTGATATACAATTGACTGCTGGAGAAAAACAATACTTCATTTACTATCTCGCGATGAACGCACCACGTTTAGTTGAAACAGGCGATGCAAGCGATTCTTCCACGAAAACTGCGAAAGCCATTGTGGAAGAATTATTAACTGCGATCAAACAGACGTCAAACTATGCATTAGAGACAGACAAGATGCTAATAGAAGATCTGACATCTCATATTGAGGGCTTTATCAATATGAATCTAATGGATGCACGCCGTAGCAATCCATTGCTGACAACGATCAAAAAATCTTTTCCACAGGCTTATGATTTATGTTTGACTCATTTAGAAACGGTAAGCCTGAAACACGGTTTTTATTTTTCTCCTGATGAGATCGGCTATATCGCTTTGCACATCGCAGGTGCTATGGAAAGGAATTCCATCAGAAATCATCATAAACATCGCGTCATCCTTGTTTGTGGAACTGGTCGAGCCATGAGTCGTATTATTGAAGCAAAAATTATCAAGCACTATCAAGAAACGATCGAAGTCGTTGATCGCTTTTCTTACGTCGAGCTACAACAATGTGATCTTTCTGCGATTGATTTTGTGATCACAACCGTTCCATTAGAACAGTTTTCGGTTCCCTCTATTTACATCAACATGGCCAAGCTAGATAAAGAAATTGGCAAAATCGAACCGTTCATTGAAACGCTCAGTGAAACAAAAGACGGCATCTATTCATTGTTTCAAAAAGCATTTTTTCTTCATGAAAATCATGCAGATAAAGAAACCTTACTAAAGAAAATGGCGCAGCAATTGTACCAAAAAGATTTTGTGCCCCAAGATTTTTATGACAGTGTGAAAAAACGAGAAGCAATCAATCAGACCAATATTAACGAGTGGCTTGCTATCCCCCACCCCATGACATTGCTGGCAAAACGCTCAGCCGTTTCAGTGGCGATCATTCCTGATGGTGTTGATTGGGGAAATGGTGATTTGGTTAAATTTGTCTTTCTCTTTGCGATTCAAAAAGACGAATATGAAGATACCGAAGAAATCTATAGTCTTTTATTAGAATTGATGGATCGTGAAGATATTCAACAAGCAATCTTACAAAAAAGTGACTATCACCACTTTTTGAGCTGTATCAAGCAATTATAAAAGGAGCTGGGGAATCCAGCTCCTTTTGTTGATATGACTAATCTTATTTTGATAGTTCTTTTTTCTCATTCATAGTAAGCAAAATTAAGACTGTTTCTTGACCTTTTTATTTTTTAGTATTATTAAAAAGATGAAACAAATGATACAGAACAATCCAACGAGTATATATCGTTGATCTACAGTTTCTCCTGTCTTAGGCAGAGCATCACTATCTGATTTTTTTATCCTTTTATTTTCTTTCTCCAACTCTTTTTCCCTGGTTGCTTTAATTGAACGATCATTTATTGAAAATTTGATAGGGGTTTTATCGATTTGATACCCATCTGGTGCTTTAGTTTCAACTAACTGATATTCTCCTATGTCTAAATTGCTTATCTCAACTTTTCCATCTTTATTTGTAACTATTTTTTTCTGTACAATATTTCCTTTCGAATCTTGCAACTCAAACTCTGCATTTGCCAGTAGCTTTCCTGTTTCGCTATCTACTTTTTTCAGAGTTACTTTCCCAAGTTTTGGTGATACATAAGTATTCTTGAAAAGAATCGATTCTTGATACGCTGGACTTGCCACTAATTGCCCCGATTGATCCTCCACATTTACGGTTACATGATAGACTGTGTCATCATAGGTGATCGTGTTATCTGTCCCTGCGACTTCACGGATCGTATACTTGTATGTGCCAGCTTGGTCATAGTCGATCGCATCGAAATAAATTTTCCCATTGGCATCATTGGTCTTGGTTTGAAGCACTTCCCCTTGCTCGTCCAACAGCTGGAATTGAAATTCATCTGCACTTAGTGCTTTGCCAGTTAGTTCTTTGCTTGCTTCTAGAACCGCACTTCCTTTTGCGGGATTATAGCTATTTTTAAAAGCAGCACTGCCTTCATAACTTGGACTTGCCACTAATTGCCCCGATTGATCTTCCACATTTACCGTTACATTGTAGACTGTGTCATCGTAGGTGATCGTGCTATCTGTCCCTGCGACTTCACGGATCGTATACTTGTATGTGCCAGCTTGGTCATAGTCGATCGCATCGAAATAAATTTTCCCATTGGCATCATTGGTCTTGGTTTGAAGCACTTCCCCTTGCTCGTCCAACAGCTGGAATTGAAATTCATCTGCACTTAGTGCTTTGCCAGTTAGTTCTTTGCTTGCTTCTAGAACCGCACTTCCTTTTGCGGGATTATAGCTATTTTTAAAAGCAGCACTGCCTTCATAGCTTGGACTTGCCACTAATTGCCCCGATTGATCCTCCACATTTACCGTTACATGATAGACTGTGTCATCATAGGTGATCGTGCTATCTGTTCCTGCGACTTCTCGGATCGTATACTTGTATGTGCCAGCTTGGTCATAAACGATTGCATCAAAGTAAATTTTTCCTTTGGCATCATTGCTCTTAGTTTGGAGCACTTCCCCTTGCTCGTCCAACAGTTGGAATTGAAATTCATCCGCACTTAGTGCTTTGCCAGTCAATTCTTTACTTGCTTCTAGAGTCAAAGCGACAGGTTTTTCTATTTTCTTGTTTACAACATTTTTCGTCACTTCTTTATCGTTGCCAAAGTCGCTTGGAGTAACAGTTAGTACCTGATCCAATAATTCATAACCCGCAGGAGCTTTTATTTCCTTTATCGTATAATTATCCTTCAGAAGATCATTGATAGAAGCTCGCCCTTCGTCATCTGTTATCAATTTTCCTACAACTTGTCCCGTTGACTCACGTAGAACTTCAAAATGTGCACCAGAAAGAACTTCCCCTGATTCATTCGTTTTAAGAATACTTACCGTGTAATTATATCCTTCGGCTTCGCCTCCTCCTTTTTGGTAATTTGTATAGGCAACGCCATCCTTTATCACTACGTCATTTGATGTCAATACAGCCGTATTAACGATATTCTCTCCATCAACAGGTGTATACGCTAATTCTGCTTTATAGTAAATTGCGTATTGATCTTCACTACCAATATCTCCAAAATCTATTGAGAATGATCGTTGATCACTAGAAATATTGATTTCATAATCTCCAGTCACGTTGACACGATTTACTAATTCCCAATCATTTCCAGCAGCATTTAATTGCCACTTTCCTTTATAAATAATGAACGAACCTGGAACATAATTGACAGCCTGACTATTTATCGCATCGGTGATCGTAGCATCAGGATAGTTACCGCTACTTCGATTGATTGCAACATAATATTGAATCGTTTGATCACTTCCGTCTGTAAACCAACCAGATTTCGTTAAAGGATATGTGGTTGTATCTATACCAGCATAATCAATTTCAATTGGAAAGGTCGTTCCTTCAACATCAATCGTCGTCGTTATTATCTGTTCCTCTTGAACAATTGTTGAATCAACGCCCGCGTAAAAATAAAAAGAGCCATGTATATCTGAATGGATTTCTGCATAATCTGTATAGGTCAGAATAATCTGTTTTGAATCTGACAAAACGGTTGCATTGGCGACGATGTTACCGTTCGAATCTTTTAATTCAAAGGATTCGTTACTACCAAATCTAAGTTCAGGCGGCAAGGTGATCGTTGTCGTATCTCCTTCTTTTACTTGGTTATTTGGTAGATCAAACGTCCCATTGATTCGAAATGTCTCCCACTGTCCAACAGCTTCCGTCAGAGGAGCTCCATTTTTATCCGTGATACTAAAGGAAGTGATCACATCATCAACTGCTGAAAATGGAGCAATGGTTGGCGCTCTTGATTGTTTCTCCGAAGTCTGTAAAGTTTCTGATTTAAGATCTGATTGTACCTCTGTATTCTGTAAATCTGTAGATTCTACCGATCCACTTGATGTGGTGGTCGATGTTTCACTTTGAGACTCACTTGTTCTATTTGTTACATCACTCGTCTCACTTGTGGCTTGTGTACCTTGGGTTTCACCAATACTCATTTCAGCAATCGCGTGTAATGGCGCAACCAAGATAGATGTTACAATTACTAAAAGGCTAAAATAAGTAGAAATTCTTCTTTTCATATTCACCGATTCCTTTTCTATACTATTAATGTGTTGCATACTGACATTTTTATACCGTTGCTACAAGATTCATCTATTTCAACTACTATCTTTTATGCAAATATTCCGTGTACTTTCTTCCATATAAAATTCCCCCAGACATACTTTCTAAAATTCTTCCTAAATAGATGGGTTTATCATTTGAAAGCAAATAAGGTTGTTCCGTTAACATTGTTAATTGTTGCTCAATTGAGAGGAAATTTTCCTTTTGTTTTCTGTATTTCGCTAATTTTTCTGAATCATTCTCAACGACGATTTCATTCTCATTGGAACCTACTTCAAACGCATATACAGGTGCTTCTTCTTTCGTATGTTCGCTAGGCAAGAAACTCATTTGATTGATTAGAAAAAAGGGTAAAACTACCCATGAAAAATATTTATCTTTCAAAAGCTGCCTCCTTTAGTTGTACTAGCAACTCTCCCAGTTCCTTCCAATCATTAGATGTAGGCGGTTTTTTCCAAATAAGTTGTTCACAGTTCAATTTATCCATAGCACAGTCCGAAAGAAATAACTTGGTATTATTACTGATTTTGGCTTCAAAGATAAGATTCATCGATTGTAATGACTGTAGCATCATTTTTATATAGCTGTTGTAATTATTCCCATGAGAAAAATCAATACAGATATTTAAAGGTGTCTCAATTTCTTCCATGGGTAGCTGCGTAACTAATAAGAAAAGATAGTCATAATAAAGCTTGTTTTTCTCGGAATTAGATTGGAAAAAAGTGGATTTTTCTATTTCCCGAAAAAAATCCTGAATAAATTTATCAATTGCTGGATTGGTTTCCTGAAAATAATTAAACTTCCCTTTGATAATGAATGACTGATTTTTAAAGCGATAAACTAACCATTTTATATGTATATTTGTTAGTTCCTTCTCTATAAAATCATCTCTTATTTCATAACTGAATGTGTCAAAAAACATAGAAATAAATTTTTGAGTCAACTTAACTGCTTCTTGATACAAATCAAATGTCATAAACTTCGTAACGAATTGTTCATTGTCGATTTCAAAATGACAGAACATCAAAAAATAACCAATTTCATTCTCTATCTGTTCATCGTCGATCGAAGAGTCACTGTTTATCGCTTTTTTCAACCACTTCGTAAAATCATTTTTCACATAGTCCACATAAGTCTCTTGTATAAAATGTTTATTTTTTATTCGAATGAACCAAACACTAATAAAGATTGCTAGTTTTATTTCTTTTGTTCTGGGGATAGTTACTATATATTGTGATGAAAATTGCTTTATAATTCTATCGGTCATTTGACGAATTTCTTTTGGAAAAGGATTTTCAATGCCGTTAAATAATTCATAGTAAGTACTAAAAAAAATACTGCGTACGCTTAACTCATTCCCAATAATTCTGCTCTTTTTAATCAAAATGTTTTCTTCATTTAATAAAGACTTTAAATGGCGAAACTTCACATAGCTAGAGGTCTGGCTGCTGTGAAGCAAACTAACTTGCTTTTTCATAGGAATCTCATTAATGAAGAAATTATCCAAAATATTAAAAAGTTCACAAATTCTCATAAACTTAATTCTTATTTTCTTTACTGTTACGTAATCCAGATTAGCACAAGTAATTTCTCCTGATTTTTTGATATAAATTTCAGTATCCTTGGAAATTAAGCTCAAATACGTATTCAATTCATCTATGTAAGTTTCAACTTTATAGCTAGAAATAGCCAAAATCGTACTTAATTCTGAAACTGTACAATAATGATTTTTATAATTCTCTATGTATTTAAGAATTACCCACTCATAACGATACCTATCAATCAATAGTTCTTCTGACAACATAGAAATACGCCCTCCCCTATATAAGTTTACAAGATTAGTCAAAAAGTAGTATAAGCTTTTTTAAACAAAATTGCTTATTTTTTTTATTTATTAGAAAAATATAGTAATTTTGAATTGAATCTTTTGCTTAGAATCTAAATTAAGAAATGATAATATAACTTTACGTATGATTAATAACTAGTATTCCTAACATCTTATCTTTTTACAACTATTTAATTACTTGCTAAAAAATAACTTAATGGCTAGTCAAAGACAAACTGATTGAACCTTGATTTCCTTGGCTATCTAGACGAAAAAATTACCTTTCGTTCTTGAAAAAAACTTGATAGTTGACTTCGCTTATCGTTGACATTCCGCCTCTTTTCAGCTAAGATTTTATTATTGTTACATTAATTGAATATCCAAAACACCACCGGGTGATAGAAGTGTTTGGTAAACTCATTAGGTCCTTGAAGAGTTTACTGAATGCTTATTTTTTTTTGAGGAGGAGAATAAATTATGACATGGATTTATTTACTTTTAGGAGGATTTTTTGAGGTCGTATGGGCATCTACCATGAAACTGAGCAACGGGTTTAGCCACTTTTGGTATAGTATTTCAACAGTCATCGGAATGCTTTTCAGTTTTGGCTTCTTGGCTTTAGCGGTCAAAAACCTACCATTAAGTATCGCTTATCCTGTTTGGACAGGGATAGGTGCGGTGGGATCGATTATTGTGGGGGTCGTGTTCTTTAAAGACCAGCTATCCCTTCTGACTTGGGTTTTCGTCGTCTTATTAATAGTTGGTATTTTGGGCATCAAGTTTACCAGCGGACATTGATTTAGCCATTTGATAATAGTTTTGCTAGCCTTTTTGTAGGTACCTTCATTAATCAAGCGCCTTGACTCATATATCGAAACACGGATCCAAATCGCCTTTTTCAGCCAATCTAAAGATTTTTTTGCAATTAGCCTATAGATAAAAAATATTTTCAAAAAACGTTTGACCTTATAGTCACTCTAACCTTTATGCTATTCATGTAAAGAAAACGGAGGGAAAATAATGAAACAATGGCATAATTTGGATATTGAAAAGGTGCAGTCAGCGACAAGTGAGACGTTTATCACAAATGAGGTACGTAAAGCGTATCAAGAAAAACACGGGAAAAATAAATTACAAGCATCAGAAAAGACACCCGAATGGAAGAAGTTTTTATCTTACTTCCACGATGCGTTAATGTATGTCTTGATCGGTGCAGCTGTTTTAAAATTTATTACGGGAAGTCTAATTGAAGGAGCGATCGTTTTACTAGTGGTCGTTTTAAACGCAATGATTGGTTATTATCAAGAGAGAAAAGCAGATGATTCACTATCTAGCATTTCAAAATTACTTAGTTCAAAGGCGACAGTCGAATCTGAAAACGGACGCCTTTTAATCGATGCAGAAGATTTGATTCCAGGGGACCGTGTTTATTTAGCACCTGGTGATGTTATTCCTGCTGATTTGCGTATGGAAACTGTGAATCAACTAAAAATAGATGAATCGATTCTGACTGGAGAGCCTGATGCAGTCGTAAAAACAACTGCTCGTTTAGAGGGGCAAATAGCACTTGCTGAACGAACCAATATGGCGTATTCAGGTACGCAAGTACAGTCAGGAACTGGAAAAGGGCTCGTTGTTGAAATTGGCTCGGACACTGAGATTGGTAAAATCAATGCTTCTTTAGCAACCATTGAAGTGAAAGAAACCCCTTTATTGAAAAAAGTGAACGAAATGAATCATGCTATTTTTAAAGGGATCGGCGTCTTTATCTTCTTATTAGGACTGATCAGCTACTTCATTTATGGCATGAGTCCGATGTATATCGTGTCAGCAATCATTGCTTTGATCGTTTCTTCTATTCCTGAGGGATTGCCTTCTATCTTGACGATTATTCTGTCTTCCGGCGTGAAAAATATGTCGGAGCAAAATGCGATCGTAAAGGGATTGCCTACTGTCGAAACACTTGGCTCAATGACAGTCATCTGTTCTGATAAAACAGGTACTTTGACCAAAAACGATATGACCCTTACCAATGTGTTTTCTAATAATCAGGTAACAGTGATTGATCATGAAGACCAAACAGATTCTTCGAACAACGAACTGCTAGCCAAAATCATGCAAAACTGTCAAGAAACACAGAGTTTCGGTGATCGCCACTGTCCAGTGACCGGAAATGCAACAGAATTAGCTTTATTACGTTGGACCAATCGTATTGGCACACCGCGGATCAAGAGTCTAGAAACATTACCTTTTGACTCAAAATATAAGTATATGGCAACAAGCCATTTGATCAATGGGAAAAAGCGGATTTTTGTAAAGGGTGCTCCAGATATCGTTTTAAATAAAGCGACTGCTGCACATATTGATGGGCAGATAGCGGAGTTTGATCATGCACAGTGGGAAAAGATCAATTTGGCTTTTGCTTCAGAGGGACAACGAGTGATCGCGTTTGCTTATAAAGATGTAGATACAACGACTGAATTGACTCATGAAGAGATGGACGAGCTCGTAATCATCGGATTAGCTGGCATTATCGATCCAGCAAAAGAATCAGCGATCGAAGCGGTAGCAGATTGTAAAAAAGCCGGGGTCAGAGTCGTAATGATCACCGGGGATCACCCAACGACCGCAAAAGCGATTGCCAAAAAATTAGGAATCGACCATTCTGAACGGGCAATCACTGGAACTGAATTGGATCGTTTATCCACAGATGAGTGGCAAAGAGTGGTAAAAAATACCAATATTTTTGCCCGAACGACACCTGAGCATAAACTGATGATCGTTACTTATTTACAAGAACAAGGCGAAATCGTTGGAATGACTGGTGATGGGGTCAATGACGCACCCGCACTTAGAAAAGCAGATGTAGGGATCGCCATGGGAATTAAAGGAAGCGATGTTAGTAAACAAGCTGCCGACATGATCCTCATTGACGATAATTTTGAAACGATTGCAAAAGCAATCAAAGAAGGCCGTCGAATTTTTGATAATTTAAAAAAGACGATCCTCTTCTACTTGCCAACCTGTCTGGCCCAGGGGCTTTTGCTGATCGTTTCTATGTTGGGAAATCTTCCTTTACCACTAAGCACAGTGCAGATTCTTTGGTTAAATCTAGTTGCGTCAATTACACTCTCCTATGCGTTAGGTTTTGAACCAGCTCACAAAATGATCATGAATCGAGCACCTCGTGATATGAAAGAAAAAATCATTTCCAAATATACACTCTTTCGAATCGTTTATGTCGGCCTACTCTTGACCTTCTTCGGCTTTCTAACGATGAATGCATTCGGCGACGAAGCTGTCAGACAAACCGTTTTGATCAATGCGATCGTTTTCGGTCAAGCTTTTTACATGATCAACTGTCGTGAGATCACGGATTCAGCCTTCAGTAACAAAATCAAGCAGAATAAAGCCTTGATTTACTCATTACTTGTTATGGCGATTCTCCAATTAGGAATGGTCTATTTTTCACCATTGCAAAGTATCTTACAGACCACCTCTTTAACTTTATCCGAACTGCTTATCAGTGTTATCCCAGCAACTCTACTTTTCTTATTAGTAGAATCTGAAAAGCACGTAACACGAGTCATTCTAAAGGAAACTACTCCCACCTACTCAATGGATACCAAAGTAGAGAAATAAGAACAGTTCTATTTCATAAGTCATCTTATCGATAAACTTGCTGAATCACTAAGTACCAATAGATACGTTTCTCCTTGATCGATCCCGTTTTAATCGGGTTGATCAAGGAGAATTTCTATTTTACTCACGTATTCTTCCGGTAAATTCGTCTCATGAAAATCAATCAAGTAGAACTCACAAAAATTTCCTTTCGCGACCAGTCTATTTTTCTTTAGGTAACTTTTTAGTTCTGCTAAAGCAGCTAAACGCTGCTTATATGTGCCCGTATAATAAATAGCGAGATACTCTCCTGCAGGCATTGTAAATGCCTTCTCATCTGCCAAATCGTTTGCCAGACAATAGAAAACTTGATGCCTAAATGCGTCTTCGTGCGGCAGTAAAATCGTTCCGAAAACATTTTGATTATTGGCATGCAGTTCTTTTTCAAATTGTTTGTGCAGGCGTTTAAGTTCAAAGTACAAGTCTTTCCCCATTGTGTCTTTCTCTTGACTTAAAACAAGGTACCGTTCTTCATAAAATGTACGTTCAATTTCATGGTTTTGCTTTTTTTCAGCGTAGACAAGCAAGTCAATTCGCTCTTTTAACAAATCTTGTTTCTCTTTTAACGCATGGATTCTATCTTCTAATTGCTCCATCTCGAAATGAAGGATTTCTTTAGTCAGCGCTTTATTCTTTGTATCCAAGTAGTTCTTAATTTCCTCAAGTGACACATCAAAAAAACGCAGGTCTCTAATGGTATTTAATCGCTCAATATCCTCGTATGAGTAATCTCGATACCCATTCTCAGTATAGTTGGGTGATAGCAAACCAATTTGTTCATAGTACCTAAGAGTATGTGGTGTGATATCATAGTTTTCACTCACTTGTTTTATCTTCATCGTTCCATCCCTCCCTTTATCTTTCATAGCGTGTCTCTGTCACAAAATCATATCATAATTTTCTTCAGAAAACGAAGGAGTTTTTCTATTGAAGTGGTCAGAAGGTTTGGTGTGTGATAGTACTTGAACAAGCTTCAAATCATAATGAAAAGACTGCTGATAAATTTCCAAGATTAGTATGGGAAATTATCAGCAGTCTTCTACTTCGCCAGTATTCTATTCCATTTCATAAGAAAGCTTTTTCTGATTTCTTATTTTCGTTTCTGTCTTAAGCGTCTTAAGAAAAATGCTAGCAGGGATGATACCGCCATAGTCACTCCAGCGTATAATATGAAGGGTTCCTCTTTCTCTCCTGTTTTTGGAAGACTTTTTTCACTCGTGACTGTTCTTGTTGTTTCTGATACGTTAGTCGTTATTTTCATATCAGTAGACGGTGTGTTATCATCTGTTTTTGTCTGATCACTTGGCGTGTTGCTCGACTCTTTTGATGAGTCTGTTGGATTGGCTTCGTCTGTTGCATTTTTTATATACGTCACAGTCAGCTCCGTATCTTCATCTTCTGCAGTCATTCCTGTTTGTTCTTTGACTGTCGTCAGGTCTGCCGTGTAGCCCTCAATTTGCTTGCTTTTCACCTCATCAAATGTCGTGTCACCATTTGTGGCTGTCCAGTCAGTATATGCGACTTCACCAGTCAGCAGATTGGTTGTTTCCGTGCGTGTATAGGTTAAGGTTTCCGTATAACTTTCTGCCGCTTGGCTACCATCTTCATAAACATAATGTATCGTCCGCGAAACCTCTTTGCTTTCCTCTTTCGTTTCCGTATTTGCTTTGTAGATCACAGTCAACTCGGTATCTTTTGCATCGGGTTGAATATTCGTAATTGCTTCGATTAACTCATTATCTGGTGTGCAATATTCAATCATTGGGCTGGAAATTTCAGCAAAAGTCGTGTCGTTGTCTTTTGCCTTCCATTCGCCATAGGTCACTACACCAGTTGCCAAATTCTTTGCTATCACCCGGGTGAACGTGACTTTATCGGTATGATCGTCCGCCGCTTTGCTACCATCTTCATAGACGTAATGAATCGTTTGCTTGACTTCCTCAGTTTCTGTTGCGGTTTCCATTTTTGGCACATACGTAACGGTGACTTCGATGTCTTGATTATCAACCGCTACTCCTGTAACTGCTTCGATCGTTTCCTTATCGACGGTATAGTTCTTAATCTCAGGACTCTTCACTTCGTCAAATGTCGTATCGTTTTCTTTGGCTTGCCATTCTCCATAGATCTTGTCACCAGTTGCTTCATTCGTTGTCACTGTGCGTGTAAAGGTCACCGTGTCTACTTTGTCTGGGGCTGCTTCTTTGCCGTCTTCATACACATAATGAACCGTTTGTTTGACCTCTTTGGTTTCTGTTGACTCAGTCATATTTGGTGAGTAAGTAACAGTCACTTCACGATCTTTGTCCTTTGCTGTCAAACCTGTGACTTTCTCAATGCTTGTTTTGTCTGCATGATAGTTCTTGATCTCAGGACTCTTCACTTCATCAAATGTTGTATCATCACCTTTGGCTTGCCATTCTCCATAGGTCTTGTCACCAGTTGCTTCGTTGGCGGTGACCGTCCGCGTGAACGTGACCGTGTCTACTTTATCTGGCGCGGCTTCTTTGCCGTCTTCATACATATAATGGATCGTTTGTTTGACCTCTTTGGTCTCCGTAGATTCGATCATATTTGGCGAATAAGTGACAGTCACTTCGCGATCTTCTGATTCTGCAGTCAGACCTGTGACTTTATCAACCGTTTTTTGGTCCGCATTGTATTTGTCAATTTCTGGACTTAACACTTCATCAAACATCGTATCATCATCTTGGGCTTGCCATTCGCCATAGGTCTTGTTGCCAGTTGCTTCGTTCGTGGTGACCGTTCGAGTGAACGTAACCGTGTCTACTTTGTCTGGGGCGGCTTCTTTGCCGTCTTCATATACAAAATGGATCATTCGTTTGACTTCTTTGGTTTCTGTTGACTCGGTCATATTTGGTGAGTAAGTAACAGTCACTTCACGATCCTTGTCTTCTGCTGTCAAACCTGTGACTTCCTCGATGCTTGTTTTGTCTGCGTGATAGTTCTTGATCTCAGGACTCTTCACTTCGTCAAATTTCGTGTCATCATCTTTCGCTTGCCATTCGCCAAAAGTTTTGTCACCTGTTGCTTCATTTATTGTGACAGTTCGTGTAAAAGTAACAGTGTCCGTTTTGTCTGGCGCGGCTTCTTTGCCATCTCCATACACATAATGGATCGTTTGGTTGACTTCTTTGGTCTCCGTAGATTCGATCATGTTTGGCGAATAAGTGACAGTCACTTCGCGATCTTCTGATTCTGCAGTCAACTCAGTGACTTTCTCAACCATTTTTTGGTCTGCATTGTACTTGTCTATTTCTGGACTTAACACTTCATCAAACATCGTGTCATCATCTTGGGCTTGCCATTCGCCATAGGTATTTTTCCCTGTTGCTTCATTCGTTGTCACTGTGCGTGTAAAGGTCACCGTATCGACACTGTCTGGCGCGGCTTCTTTACCATCTTCATACACATAATGGATCATTCGCTTGACTTCTTTGGTCTCCGTAGATTCAACCATCTTTGGCGAGTAAATGACAAATTCTTCAATATCTTCTGAATCGGCCTTTACATCGATAACTTCATCGATAAACTCCCTATCTGCATAGTAGTTGACTATCTCTGGACTTTTGACTAAATCAAATATCGTATCATCATCTCTTGCTTGCCATTCACCAAACGTTTCTTCGCCAGTGGCTAGATTCGTCCTTACTTCTCGAGTAAATTCAACTGTGTCTACTTTATCTGGAGCAGCTTCTGTACCGTCTTCATGCAAATAGTGAATGACTCGTGCGACAATTTTTCTTTCCTCATTACTTTCTATTTTAGGACTATAGATATACGTGACCGTTTGCGGAACATTGCTAAAGACAATTTTTTCCTCTCCTTGAACTTCCTTCAATGTATAGTTAGGGATCTCCTCAGGGACAACTTCAATTGAATCGCCAATATTTCCGCCAGTCAATACATTAGGTGGCAATAATTCATTACCCTCTTCATCTAGGTAATTGACTGTGACTGGTGCTCCTTCAATAAACCGAGGCTGCCATACATAGGTGTCAGCCATCGTCGTGCCATCGTAAATCAGCACTAGCTCCTCTGATTTTAATATATGTTCACCGTATGGCGCATCTATGGTACCTGTCCCTACATTTTGCCAGTAGCCGGTATAATAACTTGAATTCCATCCGTACATCCCACTTGGGTCAACCAAGTTCACCGGATAGGAATTGCCTGGCCAATTGTTCCACCCAACAAAACTGAATTTTGGTCCTAATGTTAATTCTCTTAGATAGCGTACATTTGCTAAAAACTGGTTCATCCCAGCACCTAAAGAATTTATAACACCGGTGCTATCAAAATTCGATAAATCTAATGTAGATCCGCTATAGCCATAAAACATACTATTCATCGTGGTGGCTTGACTCGTATCAAGATAAGTCAGCCCAACAATCTCATTCAATTGAGAGGGTACAGTGCCATAGTGGGAGTAGCTCTCGAACAAACCTGCCACATCGGCTGGCAGAATGACGGGCGCAGTGAGAATAACTTTTTTTATGACCATATTTTTAAGTTCTTCCGTTAAAGGAATCACTTGGTCCACCGCCGTTGTCAATGTACCTGCTCCTACAGTCAAAACCCCTTCAATATCTAATGTGGCTGGAGCGGTTCCCCAGTTACCTGACCAAACGATATTTTCTGCTTCCGCTACTTTTGTTTTCGACTCCTCATCAGATGTTGTACTGCTCTCAGCGGCTTCTGGCTCACTGGAGGATTCTGTCATTTGCTCTGTGGATGGTTCCACTTGATCTTCACTTGCTTGTGATGACTCCGATGCCCCATGTTCCCCTGTACTTTCTACTACTTGTGTTTCTGAATCGACGGTTTCTTCACCTGTAGCTTGTTCGACTATTCCTTCTTGTTGTTCAGATATGAATTCATTTGTACTTCGTGTTACTTCTTCTGTCGTTGAAGTGCTGATCGTTTCAGCTACTGCCGGAACACTGACAATTGCTTGCGTGATCAATGGGCTGCCTAATATAAAAACAGAAGAACTGATCAGAATACGTGATAAAAGTTCTTTCTTCGCTGGTTTTTTCATTGCTTTTCCCTCTTTCAAATTAAGTAAATAAGATCAGCTACACTCTCTCCAATTAAAAAAAGCTGCCCATTGACAACTACTTCTTACATCTATGTAATACGTTCGCTGACTCATTCCTTATGACTGCATTATTGCATGGTTTTCAGGGACGAACACGACAATAATTGTCATGAATATGACAAAATAAGTCCTATTTTATAAAACGAAAATAAAGAATATGAATGATTGTGTCTCTGAAAGTGTGAACAAATTAAAGAAATATAGTTTAACTTACTTCCTAGAACTGGTTCACACTATGTTTACAAAGCGTTCGGAGTCCTCGTAAAAAACTTTGGGTGTAACCGATCAATCCAATTAACTCGAAGGAAATAATAGCTATATAGAGATACAAAAAAAGAGACTGGATATTCAGCCCCTTTTGTTTATCATTCTTATTCATAGAAACAGCCAAGACGCTCTTGATCTTCTCCCTTTATCCTACGGCTAACAAGCAAAAACATCGAAGCCCATTTTTGATTTCTACGAACTTACTTTCCCTGATCTTCCTTAAAAGCAATAGCATCGATTTGAAAAAGAATGCCTACCTCTCCAGAATGAGCGAAAGCTGTCTGAATTGATTTTCTAACCGGAAATTTCCCATGGAAGGTTTCTTTTAAGAGCTTCTCCATCACTGGAATATCAAACACATCTTTAAAAAGTACATCCATTTGAACCACATTTGCAAATGTCAAATCGACTAATTTCAAACGTTCTTCTAAATGATTCAATGCCCCTACAATCTGTTGCTCTATTGGCTGCCCGATGTTCCCCACGCAATAGCCCACGAAAACAAAATTTCCCGCTTCAATCACACCTGAAAGTGCCCAGTCCTCATTGATATCGTATCGCTTCATTCGTTTTGTTTCCCCTTTCTATTTATTTTCATAATAAAAACCATGTCTATTAATTGACTTGGTCATATTATTGCTTTTTTTGTCTTTGAGCGTCAATCCGTACATTCCAACTGATAAATTCCTACTCCACCGAAAAATGCAAGGAATGAGGGGTTGGGGCGATCAATGTCAGCCCGCACCTTTCTTTAAAGTAAGTCTTGCTGTCTTCTTTTGCCACTTGCAAGATTTCCGCTTCAGTAAAAGGCACAACACTGTCACTGCCTCGAAGCTCACTACACTCTAAAATAATCAAAATCTCTGCTTCAAGGGTATTGATTTTCGCAAGCTGTTCGAAAAAATTTTTTTGATTGATTTCTTGAATCGCCATGCGAATTTCTAAACAGTTTCTATGGATTTTTTCTTTGATTTTTCCATACTCATCTTTACTGAAAAGCCGTTCAGATTCCTCAATATAAAAGTTCAAATATTCTTGCAATGTGTGGATTTTAAATGGTTCCTCCATCTCCAGCACCTCCTGTATTTTAATGGTTGATTCTTATGTAAAATGATTTATTCCAGTTTTGTATGTCTGTATTATCACACGGTTTTTAGCTGGAAACGCGTCAATATGTGACTGATTAAATACAAAATACGTCCTGTTATATAAATACTGATTCTAGTTAGTACAGTTCATTTACATAATCACCTTTATCTCCGAACATACTTCGCAAGCTATAGAAGGTGTGACACTGTTGTTCAGCAAATTTCTATCCTCTGGCTATAAAGAAAAACAGGCAGTCCTCTCAGATTTGAGAATACTGCCTGTTTGCTGAATCTTGGGTAAATCAATCATTTTCATTGTATTTTTTATTGGAGGTATTCTGAAATGTTTCCACCGCTTCAATTAGTTCCAGCCACCGGTCACCGGTTGGAAAGCTATTCCACTTAAAAAATTGGACGTTTGGATTTTGGTCCAAAAAGGCTTGCCGATCAACTGGATAATCGGTCACCACAAAATCTGGTTTTTCTGAAACGAAAGCGAGGGTATAGCCAAACCAGCGTTTCAATCGTTCTTTTTGTCTGATTTCTTGAATTTTTCCAAATTTTGATTCATGAAAGATGCGGACTGTCGTTCGATCGATTTTTGCTACAATTGAAAGAAGCATGCTGTATTGAAAAAGCAGTCGATTATTGGAAGCATACATGGTAGTAAAAATTGGGGATTGTTGGGCTAACGATTGGTACATCTCCTGCACGAGTGGAAAAATTTTGGGAAAGACTCTGCGATAATCTTTATCCGTTGTCGTTTTTCCAAAAGCATCAATTTTATTTTTCGACGCAAAGAGGAGTGACACAGAATGAATGTTCAAGGCATTAACGAAAAGATACTCGATCTCCCCTTCAGGGACGAGAAAGATCTTCTGAGCAGTTTTTGCAAACAGTCTTGCTGTTGCAATTGATCCTTCCGAGAAGTGATCAACAACTCTTAGTTGGCTAGGAATCTCTTCAGGCAAATACGTCGTCATCACAGAAAACATATAATATAAGAAGAGAAACTCTGTTTCTGGAACGTCACTTAGAATCAAGTTAGCGTTTAGCAATGGTTTTATGAGCTCTTCTTTGAATTGCTCGTAGGAAATCGTGTGATGGACCATTTTCTTCATCTCTTGAGGAATCTCTTTTACCGGAAAACCTCTTTTAAAACGATAAAGACTTAGTGCAAGCAGTTGGATAAATTTTTCCTGATCGATACCGCGATAAAAACTAGGATAACTTGTCAACTTCTCCTTCAATGCACGAACACTTTGCTTCGACAATCCAATATAACGCACATTCGTCGCATCATAGATCTGCCAATACATGATATGGAAAAAATGACGAATTCGGTATTCTTCCGCTACAAATAACGGTTTCTTTTTTAAATTCAATTTGATTTGATAATTCTCAAGAATCGTTTCTACTTCCTTGAGCTTTCTTTGAACCGTGCGATTACTGACATAATGTTGTTGGGCGGTTTCTTCCAAAGACACGTATTTATCACTAAAGAGTCTGTCTAAAATTTGAAAGGGCATACTTTCTGCTAACATAACCGAATAGAATTTTGACAACAAAAAATTAGGCGCAAAATCAAGGGCTAGCTCCCTTCCTTCTCGCATGTCGATTTCAAAAAAAGGGTATGATTTTTGTAAGTCTCTTGCACGCTCAAAAACTAAAACGATTCTTCTTTTTGATAAATGCACATGATCCGCAAGGTCACTCAATAGTTCACGATCAATGGCATGTTCAAAAAAATACGCAAATAGCTCATAGACATCTTGATCCAATTTAGTTAAAAGAAATTTATACATAGTAATACCTCTTAACTTTAGTTTTACAGTAATTATACTCTTTTAAACGTGCATTTTCATTTCCTAGGTGTTGATTCATTCGTTTCTCTCAATGAAACATTCTTGCTAAATAATTCTGTTATTCGAGATTGTCTTGGAACGTTAGTCTGATAAAGAATCAGAGTCTCAAATGATCAGAAATTCTTTGAGCTACTGGGAATAGTCAGATAAAATCCATTCAAAGATTAAGGAGACGAGGAAACCGTCCAATCCATCCTACAAAAAAGGAGTGGATCGCCCCACTCCATAAAAGGTTAACTTTTTAAACCAATCGTCCATTCTGGACATATTTTACTCTTTATAGAGAAGCTTTAATTCTCAGTTTTTCTTTTTCTTCGCCAAATTGCTAAGAAAGAAAATAGAACAATGATCGTTCCCAAAAAGCCCATGATTCGTTGACCTGTTAGTTGCTCTCCTGTGGCAGGTAATTTACTTTTCCCGTTGGTTTGTGTGTTGGTTTGTGTGTTCATTTGATTGTCTTTGTTTCCTGATTTATCCTCTTTTTCTTCTTCAGGGGTTTTGTTTTCTGATTCAGGCGTATCTGCTCCTGAATCATCCTCTGGTTTATTCTCTTTTTCAGCACCGTACACATAGATGACTTCTTGTGCGGTAGTACTGAACATCCCTTTGGCATTGCTTGGTATTTGAGAAACCGTCCAGCCTGAAAGTTCTTTGGCTTCACTCTCATACGGCAAACCTACTTTGCCGTTCAGAATCGTTGGTTCGGCTAACTGATTGCCTTCTGTATCTTCGTATTTTACCGTCACTGGTGCAGCATCACTACGTTCATACACATAGACCACTTCTTGCGCGGTGTCGCTGAAGATGCCTTTGGCATTGTCGGGTGTTTGGGCTACATACCAACCAGAAATAGATTCTGACTTGCTCTCATACGGCAAACCTACTTTGCCACTTAAAATTGTCGGCTCGGTTAATTGATTCCCTTCTGTATCTTCGTATTTTACCGTCACTGGTGCAGCATCACTACGTTCATACACATAGACCACTTCTTGCGCGGTGTCACTGAAGATGCCTTTGGCATTCGCTGGCGTTTGAGTCACCGTCCAGCCTGAAAGTTCTTTGGTTTCACTCTCGTATGGCAAACCTACTTTGCCGTTCAGAATCGTTGATTCTGCTAACTGATTGCCTTCTGTATCTTCGTATCTTATCGTCACTGGTGCAGCATCACTACGTTCATACACATAGACCACTTCTTGCGCGGTGTCGCCGAAGATGCCTTTGGCATTGTCGGGTGTTTGAGCTACATACCAACCAGGAATAGATTCTGACTTGCTCTCATACGGCAAACCTACTTTGCCGTTCAGAATCGTTGGTTCGGCTAACTGATTGCCTTCTGTATCTTCGTATCTTACTGTCACGGGTGCAGCATCACTGCGTTTGTATACATAAACGACTTCTTGCGGGGTATCACTGAAAGTACCTGTTTTATCCCCTTGGATTTCTTTCAATGTATAGCCAGCAATCGGCTCTTCTTGTGTCGTATACGGTTCACCAACAACCCCTGATAAAGTGACGTCTGGTAACAATGTCTTTTTACTTTCATCAACATACTTGACGGTCACATCTTCTGCAGTATTCACATACTTCACAGGTAGTTGATAATTCACTAAATATTGAATGGTACCTGTACTAGCAACTCTTTCTGTGGACAAACGATTAGGAACAAGAGAAGTGATTGACAAATAATCAACATTGGCGGGAATATGTTTAAATTGAATCCCTTCTTCAGTCAATTCGAACCCATCATTTTCATATAAGGGAAAGATATAGCCATTTTTATCTACCCCCCGAATCGAATAAGAATACTTTTTGTTGGACAAAGAAGAGAGCAACGCATTTCCTTGGGTATCAACCATCATATGGTCTTTATAAAGAACATCAGATTGGCCGTCTTTTACTAACATTGACTCTAATAGTATTTTCTCCTGAGTCATAATAGATAGTTGGGAATTTTGATGGTGTTCTGCAGATAGCTCTAACTTAGAAAAATCCGTCATGCTACTTGCATAGACCGTCAGATAATCTGTAACCCATCCACTAAGATATTGACCAACCCCAATTAATTCTTGGGCTGTCAAATAGGCATCATAATTTCCTATGTGGATATTTGAAAAAGATCCTTTTGGAAAAATTTGTGCTAGTACATTAGGACGGGTAAACAATGTTGCATTGTCCGCCATAGTGATTTTGGGAACATTCGCAGCAATAATAGACGTCGTATATAACGCTTGTAAGTTGCTAGCGTATTCTAAGCCAGTAAAATCGACTACTGTGTCTTTGACTAAAGAAGAAAAATCTAGCTGTTTTAGATTCGCCATATCTTCTTGAGTGATTGTATCAACTGTTTTGTTTAGCCCTTTCGCTACCTCATTTTGCAAATTCTTATCCGGCATCCAAGCGTCCAATGGAACGCTGCGATCAGAGAATGCCTCTTTCATTTCTGCTGACGATTCGGTTGCCAAGCTAGCTGTGTCTTCACTTGAATCAGGTAGTTTTTTTTCTGTTCTTTCCGTCGAGCCATTTTTCTCATCATCATTAAACACTTCTTGCGATTCTGAGTTACTTGTGGTGTCCCCGTTGAATTCTTCTATACGAGAAGAAGCGACTGTTTCAGTAGTCTCCTCCACTTTTTCTAATGTTCCTAGTGTCGTTATTTCCTTGTTTGATGGAATGGTTTCCTGTTCCTCAGCCATAACTTGTGCCAAAGGTGCCAACACAGGCTGACTTAACAAGATCGCCAATGACAAATAGCCCCAAAATTTCCTTTTCATAACATTCTCCTTTTATATTCGTTTAAATACGATACGCTTTCCTATCTTTCACCTATCTACAAACTTCGCCTTCTGATGATGGTGATGACTTGTTAATTACAACTTTTAGACACAGGATGCTCCTGTTCATTTTGATAGTATTGCATGGTTCATCATTCTGAACACGTCAACATTTGTATCAGAAATGACCAAACTTGTCAGGTTTCAACGAACAGGTTATTCAAACAAACAGATCGTTCACTTAACCTGCTTCTTCATGCTCCAAGCTTGGACTCGGTCAGCGCTACAATCACTTATTTAAATTGTTATTTTTACACACATAAAAAGAGACACATAACATGCATCTCTTTAGGCGCCCCATTGTAAGTTCAGTCTATTATTGATTTTTTACTAGTTATCCCGATACTCGATCGTCAATCCTTTTAAAAAGTTGCGGGCATATTTGTCTAAGCATGGCTTGTAATTGCGATGGCCTTCTTTGCGTAAAATGGCGCCCAGTTCACCTTTTGAAACCTTAACTCCCGCTTGCTCGAAAATGTTCAGCATTTCATCCGTTGTTAGGGAAAGGGCGATTTTTATTTTCTTCAGCATCAAATTATTCACATTGCCATTGTTCAACTCTAAGACAGGTTCTGCAGCATCTGACTTTGTTCCTCGTTGCGAGCGAATCAAACCATTTAAGAAACGCTCAAAGGCTTCATTGGTACACTCAATCTCGTAGGTCTCAGGGTCTTTTTTCTTCAATAATTGTCTTACTTCTTCTTTCGTGAAAGAAGCGCCGCCAAGTTCAAAAATTTTCACCATGTCAGTATCTTTGATATCCAAAGCATAGCGTAAACGCGTCAAGCGATCATTGTGATTCATTCTATACACCATCCATTTCTTAGGTTGATTATAACAAATAAACCTAGACGAGTAATCCCGTTTTCGCTTTTTTACTCTAAGAACCCATTGTTTTCGTTCAAATGTATATCGCTTCTCTCATTCTACTTCCTCCGCTATACTTGATTTAGGGAGTAAATTTATTCTAACAAAACAATAAACAAAAAAAAGCATCTATTACGATGATGTTTTGGATTGCTTTATTGTTTTTATTTTGTATACAAAAAGGAGAGGAAAGAAATGAAGAAGTATGGGAAATTTTTGGTAATGATTGGGGTATCGACGGTGATTATGTTTTGTATGATGTATTTCAATGTCTATGCCCTCGATCATATTTTTTTCAGCCAAACCCGCCTGTTTATGGCACTTATGATGGGCGCGATGATGGCGATCATCATGCTATTGTTTATGTGGAAGATGTATGACAACAAGAAAATGAATATCGGCATTCTAGTTGTCAGTGTTGCACTCTTTTTTAGTTCACTTTTTATGGTCAGAAGCCAAACTGCCGTGGGAGATACAGCCTGGATGAAAGCCATGATTCCCCATCATTCGATTGCGATTCTAACCAGTAAAAATGCCGATTTGTCTGATCCAAGAGTAAAAGAACTTGCAGAAAAAATCATCGACGCACAGGAAAAAGAAATCAAAGAAATGAAAGAATTGATCGAAGAGTTAGAAAACAAATAGCAATTTTATGTGCTCACTTAAAGAACCAGCAGATCAACTTTTTCCTCACGGATGAGAAGCCCTTCAAGCAATAGCTGAAGGGCTTCTTTTTTATCGTCAGCTACTTTCTTTCTACTGAAAAATCCTGACCGTTATTGCATCCGCTCTTGTTTGACTTTCTTATCCACAACATGACGCTTGGCAAGCTCTTGGCGAATAGCCGCTAAATCAATCCCCATTTCTGCCATTAAAACCAATGTATGATACGCCAAATCAGCAATCTCATAAACGGTTTCTTGACGGTCTTCCTTCATCGCCCCAATTACGACCTCGGTTGCTTCCTCGCCGATTTTTTTTAAGATTTTTTCACTGCCTTTTTCAAACAAGTAGCTGGTATAGCTTCCTTCTTGTGGCGTATCTTTACGACCTTTTATCAGCTCATACAACGCATCGATGGTTGGAGAGGATTTTGTACCATAAAGCACTTCTGTAAAGCAGCTTTCCGTGCCTGTATGGCAAGCAGGTCCGTCTTTTTTTACTTTGGCGACTAAGGCATCTTGATCGCAATCTGCTGTCAATGACACTAAATGCTGGTAATTGCCGCTGGTTTCTCCTTTGCGCCACAATTCTTGACGACTGCGGGAATAAAAGGTCATCAATCGGTCCTTCAAGGTCAAGGTCAAACTTTCTTGGTTCATATAAGCCAAAGTCAAGACTTCATTCGTTTCCACATCCTGCACGATCACTGGAACCAATCCTTGTTCATCAAATCGTACTTGCACCATGTTATCCACTCCTTCTGTTGCCTATCAAAACGCCTACTCTATACGATTCGTACGGGAATATCGACGGCCTGTAATTGTTTTTTCAGCTCTGGGATTTTTACCTCGCCATAGTGAAAAATCGAGGCTGCCAATCCTGCTTCAATATTTGGCAATTGAAACAGCTCGATAAAATCGGTACTTTTGCCAGCACCACCGGATGCGACGATCGGTAATTTGGTGATTTCGCTGACAGCTTTCAGCAAGTCGAGATCAAACCCCTGCTTCACGCCATCGGTATCCATGCTGTTGATGACTAGTTCACCAGCACCTAACTGCTCAGCTTGGTGAATCCACGCCAATGCTTCTAAGCCTGTATCTTCCCGTCCGCCTTTGGCAAACACATGCCAGTTCTCACCGACACGGCGAACATCAACGGATAAAACAACGCACTGGCTGCCATAGCGTTTCGCGCCTTCTGCGATCAGCTCTGGTCGGCGAAGCGCTCCCGAATTGACGCTGACTTTGTCGGCGCCACAGTTTAAGACTCGCTCAAAATCTGCTACTTGATTGATGCCGCCCCCCACCGTCAAAGGAATAAACACTTCTGACGCCACGCGCTGCAAAATGTCCGTGAATAAGCCGCGTTCTTCTGCAGAAGCAGTAATGTCATAAAAAACCAGCTCATCGGCGCCTTGTTCATTGTAAAAGCGCGCCAAAGTCACCGGATCATTGACATCTTTTAAGCCAGCAAAGTTGACCCCTTTCACTACTCGCCCATCTCGCACATCAAGGCAAGGAATAATTCGTTTGGCGATCATGCTTCTGCCTCCCCTGCTGCTAAGACATCGGCCAATTGGAGACTACCGTTATATAAGGATTTCCCGACGATCACGCCAGAGATCCCCAACTGTTTTAATCCTTTGATATCTGCCAATGAAGCCACGCCGCCAGAAGCCACGATGTCGCAATCCAATTGATTGAGTTTTTCGTATAAGGGCAGATTGATGCCTTCTCCTGTACCGTCACGGGAGATTTCGGTAAAGATGATCGTTTGCGCGCCCCATGCCACCAATTGTTGGCAAAAAGTAAACGCGTCTGTTGCCGTTTTCTCGAGCCAGCCTTCCACTGCCACTTTTTCTTCCTTGGCATCGACTCCAATGGCGATCTTATTGCCGTATTTCTTGAGCATCGCTTTTGTGAATGCTGGGTCTTTCTGGGCAATCGTGCCGAGGATCACCCGATGAACGCCTGCTGCCAAACAATGCTGGATCGTTTCTTCCTCACGAATCCCGCCGCCAACTTCGACAAACAGATTGGTCTGCTGGACGATGTTTTTTGCGATATCAAAGTAATGGAGTTTGCCGGCTTTGGCACCATCTAAGTCGACGAGGTGCAGATAGTTGGCACCCGCTTCTTCAAATGAACGAGCAAATGCCACTGGATCATCCCCAAACACTTCTTTTTGCTCATAGTCTCCTTGGTACAAACGGACCACTTTTTGATCTAACAGATCGATTGCTGGAAAAATTTTCATAGCGGCACCTCCGTAAATGCTTTTAAAATCTTCAACCCGACTGCCCCGCTTTTTTCTGGGTGAAACTGAGTGCCGAAGACATTGTCTTTTTGCACGATACCGGGAATTGCTAGACCATAGTCACTGTCTGCCACGACATACTCTTGGCAATCAGTAGCAAAATAACTGTGGACATAGTAGACAAAGTCTTGTTCCCCTAGCCCGCTGACGAGGGGACTTTCTTTTCTGACAGTCAAACGATTCCAACCAATCTGCGGCACTTTCAGATTCAGTTTGGCTTCTTCAAAGGCGCATTGCATGGAAACGATCCGTCCTGGAATCAAACCGAGCCCCGCATGTGTGCCAAACTCCTCACTGCTATCAAACAACAGCTGCATCCCTAAACAAATGCCTAAAAAGGGTTTGCCAGCTGCTGCCAATTCTTGGATCGGTTCGATCAGCGACAACTCTGCCAACTTTTGGCGAGCATCGCCAAAAGCCCCTACGCCGGGTAAAAGAATGCGGTCGGCAGCTTTTAATTCTGCTAATGAACGCGTGATTCGGCACTCAACACCCAAATAGTCCAGCGAACGAGACAAGCTGAACAAATTGCCGACCCCATAGTCGATGATTGCTAACATAATACGCCCCTTTCCTTATCTCATCCCTCTGTGTGGAAGATACGTAATCATTTTTCCCCTCATGAATCACTGGATCGTCCCTTTGGTTGAAGGGATCTCATCTGGGGCTGCTTGATTGATCGCCACCGCTTCACCTAAAGCACGCCCAAAACCTTTAAAGCAAGCTTCCACAATGTGGTGGCTGTTTTTGCCAGCGATTTGATGGAGATGGATCGTAGCACCTAATTCACGGGCAAAAGCAATGAAGAATTCTTCAACCAACTCCGTATCAAACTGCTGCCCGATTTTTTCACTCGGTATCGCCAACTCTACGACTGCCATGCCGCGACCGCTAATATCGATCGCTGTCATAACTAAGGCTTCGTCCATCGGCAGCAGCATACTACCATAGCGTTTGATACCTCGTCGCTCCCCAAGACTTTCTGAAAACGCTCGGCCAATGGCGATGGCAACGTCTTCTGTTGTGTGATGGGCATCTACTTCTGTATCGCCATCACAAACCAACGTCAAATCAAAGCGACCGTGGCGGACAAATAATTCCAGCATGTGGTCTAAAAACCCCACACCAGTCTTGATTGATTGCTGACCAGTACCATCGATCGTCAACTGCAGGTGGATCTTGGTTTCCGTCGTATTGCGGGTAGCTTCTGCTTTTCTCATTCCTTCACCTCTTCTATGATCGTTGTTAGCACCGTCATCAGTCGTTCCATCTGGGCCTTCGTTCCTACCGTAATTCGTAAATACTCTTTGATGCGGGGCTGATTGAACCAGCGGACGAAGATTTTCTGCTCTTTCAGTGCCTGATACAACTCTTCACCGGCAATCGCAGGGTGCCTTGCAAACAAAAAATTCCCTTGGCTGTCGGTCTGCTCAAAGTCGAATTTCGCTAGGGCTTGCTTGCTCCACTCACGCACGTGGATCGTTGCTTGGATTTTCTCATCGACATACGCTTGTTCCTGCAAAACGGCTGCACCAGCGGCTTGGGTCAAACTATTGACATTGTACGGATTCAAGCTAAATTTCAACCGATTCAAGTCTTGGATCAGTCCTTCATTGGCAACCGCAAAGCCTAAGCGTGCTCCTGCCAGCTGCCGAGATTTCGAAAACGTCCCCACAACCAAGAGATTTGGGTATTGATCGATCAAAGAAACCATTGAAGAGCCGCCAAAATCGATATAGGCCTCATCGACTATCACTAAGCGATCGGGATGCCGTTTTAGAAAGGCACAGATTTCGCTTTGTTCTTGATAAACCCCAGTCGGGGCATTGGGATTGGCAAAAATGACGGTCCCTTTGAGTGAATCGTAGTCCGTTAACGCGATCGAGAAATCTTCTTGCAGCGGAACAACGGTGGCAGCGACTTGGTACAAGGCACTATACACTTGATAAAACCCGTAGGTCACATCGGGAAAGGCGATGCCGTTTTCCGTGAAGCCTTGAAAGAGGTAGGACAAGACTTCGTCACTGCCATTACCGAGAAACAGTTGGGCTGGTGTAACGCCAAGATAGGCAGCCAGAGGGTTTGTCACTACTTCAGCAGCAATATCCGAGTAACGATTCAGCTTTTGGGCGGCATCAGCAACCGCTGCTTGAACACTTGGCGCTGGCGGATAAGGACTTTCATTGGTGTTCAGTTTAATAACGACTTGCTCATCTACTTGTTCCCCCGGTGTATAAGGAGTCAGCTTGTGATACTTTTGATGTAAAAAGGTCATTTTTCTCCCTCTCTTCGTACATTGATCGAACGGGCATGGCCGATCAAGTCTTCGGTTTCCGCGAACAACGCTACAGCTGGACCAGCTGCTTTCATGGCTGCCTCTGGGTAATACAAATAACTGCTTTTCTTAATAAAATCGTCCACTGATAACGGCGAATAGAAACGAGCCGTCCCTTCTGTCGGTAGGGTATGGTTTGGTCCAGCAAAATAATCTCCCAGTACTTCCGGTGTATGGTGACCTAAAAAGACGCTACCCGCATTTTCTACTTGTCCCAATAATGCAAAAGGATCAGCCACCGCTAATTCAAGGTGTTCTGGAGCAATTTGATTGGCAATGGTAAGTGCTTCGGTCAAATCTTTGACCAGAATCAGCTTTCCGCTAGATTCAAGCGCCGCAGCAGCAATGTCTTTGCGGGGCAGTTGCTTCAGCTGCAACTCAACCTCGGCTTGTACTTCTTCAATCAAAGCTGCTTCTGTTGTGACTAAGATAGCTTGCGCTAAGGGATCATGCTCGGCTTGTGCCAAAAGATCCGCCGACAGCCAGCGAGGATTTGCGCTGGCATCAGCGAGGATCAGCACATCGCTGGGCCCTGCGATCATATCGATATCAACTTCGCCGTACACCATTTTTTTCGCTGTGGCGACATAAATATTTCCCGGTCCGACGATTTTGTCGACTTTGGGAATTGTTTCTGTTCCATAAGCCAATGCCGCTACGCCATGGGCCCCACCGACTTTGTAGATTTCATCCACTCCGGCAACGGAAGCTGCCGCTAAAATAGCAGCCGGAACTTTTCCCTGACTGTCCGTCGGTGTGATCATAACGATTTTTTTGACCCCGGCGATTTTTGCCGGCAGGACATCCATCAAAACCGTACTTGGATAAGCTGCTGTGCCGCCAGGAACATAGACCCCGACTTTTGCTAATGGTAAGACCCGCTGTCCCATCACAACGCCATTTTCCTTCGTTAAGACAAAGCCTTGCTGGACTTGTTTTTGATGAAATGCCAAAATGTTTTCTTTCGCCTGTTCCATCACATTAAGCAGCTCGGGTGAGACGGCATGGACAGCCGCGTCTATCTCCCCTGGACTGACGGTTAAGGAAGACAAGGTCACTTGATCGATTTCCTCAATTAATTGAAACAACGCCTGATCTCCTTGCTGCTGAACACGGGCAATGATTTGGGCGACAATGGTTGAAACATCTTTCGTTTCCGACTGTTTCCTTGCCACAATCGTTTCGATCGTATTTTTTTGGGTCGAAAAAATTCTCATAATTGCTCCCTCACCTTCTCAATCACTGTTTGAATGCGTTCTTGCTTGAAACGCCACGTGGCGTGGTTGATCACTAAGCGCGCTGAAGACGGCGCGATGTCTTGGATCACTTCTAAATCATTTTCTTTTAGTGTCGTCCCCGTTTCGACGATGTCAACGATCACATCGGAGAGACCTAATAAAGGGGCCAATTCAATCGATCCATGCAGTTGGATCAATTCCACTGAGCGACCTAACCCTTGATAAAACTGGCGGGTGATCTGCGGATATTTTGTAGAGACCCGCAGCGGTCGGGAGAAATCTTCCTCGAAATCCTTACGCGCCGCTACGGCCAAACGGCAGACCCCCATATGCAAATCAAGAAATTCGATGACTTCCGCCTTGCTTTCCATTAAAATATCTTTGCCTACGACACCGATATCCGCCACTCCGTGCTCCACATAGATTGCTACATCGCTAGGCTTGACTAAGAAAAAGCGCAGCTTGTTTTCTTCATCACAAAAAATTAGTTGGCGATTGTCTTTGAAGACGCCTTGCGCAGCGACTCCGGCTTTCGTGAACAAATCATATACGGCATCCCCCATGCGGCCTTTTGGCAGCGCAATGTTCAAATAGGCTGAACTTTCGTTGTCAGTCGGCAACTTTTGCCCCACATGATTGAGCTTCATGCCAAATCCGATCGCTCCTTGCGCTTTGCCTTGCCGACTCATCAAGCGATCATAACGGCCGCCATATAAAATTGTCTCTCTTGCTTCTTCGATAAATCCTTGAAACAGCAAACCACTGTAATAATCGGCATCATTTAAAATCGAAAAATCTAACCTTATTCGAATGGAGGATGACAGTTGTTCTTTTTGCAATGCTTGATACAGTTGGTTCAGTTCTGCTAAACCAGCTTGAGCTTGGGGATATTCTGCCAGCAGTTCTTTGGCTTTTTGATACTTGGTTTCAAAATCACCTGACAAACGTACCAGTTTCGCTAATTTTTCAGCTTCTGTTGCTGACAAGCCAGCTTTTTCAGTCAGTGCATCCATGCCATGAGAACTCTTGTCCCGCAGGCAGTGCAATACCTTTTGTCGATCCGCTTCGGGGAAGCGTTGGCAGATGCCATCCAAAATCCCCATATGGGACAGATCCAAGGTCCCTTTTCCCACCTGAGCCAAACTTTCCCACGCCAGTTTTACAACCTCCAGTTGATCTTCCCACGTGATTTGGTCAATGAGCTCCAAACCGATTTGATCGATTTTTTGGTATTCCCCAGCTTGACGATCCTGTCGATAGACATCTTCCACATAATACACTCTACGCGCCTCTCCAGACGGTGTATTTTTGGCAATCGACAAGGTAACATCGGGTTTTAGAGCCATCGTCCTGCCATCCGTGCCTGTAAACGTGATGATGGAAGAACCACGCAAAAACTGATCATTTTGCTGATAGTTGCGATACTCTTCAAAGTTGTTCGAGTGATAAGGTGAAAAATGATGCTGCGTATACAATTTTCTTAATTTCAGTTCGACTTGTTCGGCTGGTTTCAATACATTCCATAACTCTTCCACACTTATCACTCCTATTTCATGCCACTGATCCGGCTTTCTCACTGTTAAAGGCTCGCTTTATCATCGATTCACCATCAGTTTTTCTAATAATACTAATGGTTTTGCCATAAATAAGCAATGGTATTTTTCGAAATATTCTGGAATTTTAGTCGATTTCAAGAGAACATAGCGATGTCGTTTCTTTGTTGACGATTATTCCATCGAAACTGGAAGTCAGTTTTCCTTTCTTAATGAAGTAACTTAGTACTTGTGCATCCTCCATCACTTAGTTGCACAACCATAAAAAAGTCCGAAATATACGACCATCTTGTTTCAGAAACTCGTTATCGATTACTCTATCCTTTGTACCGTACAAAGAATTGGCGCAAATGAAGCGATGATATGACAATCACCCAAAACGTTCATTGTTGTACTTATCGCTTATATTGCGGCACAAAAAGCACACTCAGAAGAATCAGAGAAAACAGCTAAATAGTACATGCTCTATAGCTTAATAAGGAGAGAAAAGTAAATGAACAAACTTATAGGAAAACAAATCTCATGGAACAACGCTTTACTAGGAACAGTCCTCGCAGGTATCGGTTTGGTCGGTCTTTTGTATGCCCCTGCCATCGTCAGCATCTTCTCATTATCGATTGCCAGCTATTTGGCATTACGGCTGGTTTACGGTAATGAGGCAGTCAAGCAGCTCTTTGGAAAACCCATCGCGCCAGTGAAGACGATCAGCAAGTATGTTCTTTTAAACATCCTGATCAGCTTCCTCGTTTCTCTCGTTTTGCAATATGGACTAAAATGGGATCTTCACGGAAATCCAGTGAACGAAGGCTTTCAATGGTTGACTCTGCTAGTTATTCCAATCATGTTACTTGGAGAAGAACTCTTTTCTATCTTCTTTTTAGCGATCTTTTCTAGTAAATGTACCTTGCCAATTGCCAGCATCCTTTCCGCGATCATCTTTGGCTTGGTTCATTACAGCACTTATGACAACGGCAATGTTTTCCATACCTTGATCCATATTCTTTTCATTCAAGGAGTGGCGCGCTTGCTATTTAACCAAGCTGCTATCAAGAGCAACTCGATCCTGACTAGTTGGGGCACACATGTCTTGTTCGACCTGTTTGCTATTTTAGTGGCTTATCTGACTGCTTGAGAAGAAAGAAAAAGACTGATTCAATTGGAATCAGTCTTTTTTGATACAACAAATAGTTACTTGTGTGCCCCTCCTTGAAAGGACGCATTGATCGCTTTTGTGCCTTTCACAAGGTTGGGTGTTTGTTCTATTCGCTGCGTTTCATAAGAAAATGGTCTTACTTTTTAAAGGTACCCTCTTTTACTTTCTCACAAATTTCTGCCTCACTGTACACCTTCATCAGCCGTTTGACTTCGCCTTCGATGTTGAAGCGCAAGGCTTCTGTCGCCTTCAGATTTTTCAATGCTTGTTCAAGATAACAAAAAAAGGTTGTTTCCTTCATTCAACTCAGCCTCCTTGTCAATCGTTGGTTTTACCGATCAGTTTACCAACATCGCTCAACTCCTGATCAATTCCTCCAGGAAACAAAAGGATTGTGCAGACATCTGCTTCTTAGTAGTTACACGAGGCCGTGCTTTTGGAGCGCTTGCGCAATCCCGCCGTCTTCTGGTCGAGCCGTCACCTCGTCAGCTACTGCCAATAGCTGTTCACAGGCATTGCCCATTGCAATTCCCGTCGCAACAGCTTCAAACATTTCGACATCATTATGGCCGTCACCAAACGCCAAGGTATCTTTGTTATCGATCCCTAAATGGTTCAAGAGAAAATCGATGGCTGTTTTCTTGTGGATATTCTTGATGCCGATCTCGCCGCTATCTTTGCCAAAAACAGGTACCGTACTGCGAATCATTTGGAATTGTTCGTGGTATTGGTCATGGACCCGTTCATAAGGAATGGAATGATTGATAAAGGAAACTTTGTTCACGTCATCGTAATCGATTTTCGCTTCGTCCTCAATCAGTAAATCAAGGAACCACTGAATAGTTTGAACGCGTTGTTTTCCTGCTTTACTTTCAACAGACTCACCTGCTAAGACGATCTCCAGCAAACGATTTCTTAGATTGGTACTTGCAAATAAACCTTGGTTCGATTCCAAGTAATACTCGATTTGGTTTTCTTTTAAGAAATCAATCAATCTTAATAAAGCTTCTTTTTCAAAAACTTTGTGCAAAATCACCTCATTATGCACCTCACAATAACCGCCGCCGGCACCAATCATCCCACTTAGGGGCAGTGCCAACACGTCTTCTGTAATTTCGGCCTTTGAACGACCGGTACATAAGAAAAATTCATGGCCTTTCTTATGCGCCGCTGTGATCGCTTGGCGTGCACTTTCTGGTACATTTCCAGCATCATCACATAATGTTCCATCTACATCTAAAAAGACAATTTTTTTCGTCAAATCATTCCCTCTTTTCTCACTCAATCAATAAAGCGCTCACATGAACGTACTTGCCGAACACAAGGTGTCAAGATCAGCTCCTTAGAATTAGTATAACAAATCACAAGGAAAGTGCGCTAGACTATTTTACTAGATCATAAGATGGGATTCTGTTATTATGATCGCTCTTTCTATTCCTCTACTCCCGTGTTCATCGCGTTATTGCTCCATGTGTTCTTTCTTGAGATGGTTGAATTATCCTAAAATATGCTTACTCCTCACTTAAATAAATTAAACTCCATTTTGGTACTTGATTGTTTTTTTGACCTGTAAGCTCGCGATAATAAGATTTTTTATCATTTTTGATCATACAAATAATTTCATGCTCATCCATACAAAACTCTTTGCATAGGTTTGTTCTACTATTTTCAAAAAGTTCCAGTAAAATTTGAATCTGCGCATCTATTGCTAGAAGTGCTTTGAGCTGAACAAATAAACTCTTTGATTGATCATAGTAAATGTGCTCAAATTCATCACAGAGTTCTTGATAATAATGAAAGATTTTTGGGTAATCAGTCAATACCCCTACACTTAGCAACACTTCTTTTGAATAACACAAATAGTCTTTCGGTTCCTTGATATTTTCTGATATCATATCCTTACTCCTTTACATCTATGTTTTTTTGGTGAAAGTAGCGCTATCCCTTCTGCTCGCTTTGATTTTCTTCCGATAGGTTTTTTAATTGAAGCTTAGCTGTCCAAAAACCACTAAAAATGATTGGGTCTTTAGCTCTTACCAATGCAGACACATTAAGAAAATCAGTTACGCCTATTATAGTTTCCCTTTCAGATTCTCTTATAATTACTTTTTATTAAATAAAAGAAATAAGAGTGAAAAAGAGGCGGCCCCGTTCCCTTCTGCTAAAAAGTAGTGCCCGAATGCAACTAGATCGTCTCTAATGACAAGAAAATGACTATAATATCCATAAAAATCAACAGATAGCTAAAATTGTTGCTTCATGTAAATAGACGCCCCATATCCATACCAACAAAAAAACCAATAATCGAATCTATCGATCATTGGTCGAAACCTCAAATATACTGCTGGAAGAAGACGTTCAGTCCATTCTATTTTTCACGCTACAGATCAAAAATAGAAATGATTTTTAAACTGTATCAGTAAAAATAGATCAAGCATAGATATAATCTAAAATATCCTGCGGCGCTTCTGCCAAAGCATCTGGTTTGTCAGCGGAAAGTTTTTTCGCATCGTGGCTGCCCCAGGTAACAGCGATGGTTTTGACACCGGCTGCTTTGCCCATCTGGATATCAAAAATAGCATCTCCTACCATGATCGTCCTTGTCGGATCAAACTGATACTGAGTTACTACTTTATTGATTCCTTCTGGATGAGGCTTGTAGTGGGACACCGCATCTGAGCCGATGATTTCTTCAAAGAACGCCACCAGGTTCTGAGCAGCCAAATTTCGTTTGACGACCGCTGTCTTCTTACTTGAAACCACGAAACAAGGAACCTTTCGTTTCATTAAGATTTCTAGGACATGGGGAATTTCAGGAAATACGTTCAAGGTACTTTCCTCGTATGTTTGATAATAGGTACGAAAAACCCGAATCAGTTCCGCTGCTGTTTCTTGATCCAATGGCTGTTCTGACATTTTAAAAAACGATTCTTCGATCGGTATCCCCATGTAATGTTCAATGACTACCTCACTCGGTACTTTGAGTCCCATCTCTGTAAAAGCTGCTTTTGTCGCCTTGATGCTGCATTCTCTCGAATCTAATAGGGTTCCGTCTAAATCAAATATCACACACTCAATCTTCTTCACGACATTTCCTCCTCTGAAAGATACTACAGCACGTTTCTCCAAAGTGCTTTTTAAATCCTGTAGTATTCCTTTTCATTACTGATTATCTCTATTTTAACACTAAAAAAAAGCATTATCATAATTTTCGATACCATCATTTATTTAATACTAATATTTTTATATAAAAAACGACTCAATTTGAAAACAGAGTCGTTTCTACCTGAAAAGCAGTCGAAGCTACAAAGAGGTCTATTCGTGAGAAATAAGGCTTCGATGCTCTTTTGATCACACAATTTTCTTTTTATTGTAAGATATAGCCTTTGCCCCAAGCGGTACGAACCCGTTTTTCAGTGTAGTCGTATTCATCTAATTTTTCATTGATTCGTTTCGCTAATATTGACAACTGAGATTTTCTCGAGTTTGTTCCACCATTTCCCCAAATTTTCCAACACAGGTCTTCTCGGTTAATAAATTGCTCTTCTCCTAAATTGTTAAAAAAGATCTGTTCTTGCAGACTAAGAAATTTAGGAAAGGATTCTTTCGTGACGGATGCTTTTTCTAACTTACGACTAATTGGTGGTAGTGCAGCCAAAAATTCTCTCAGCTCGACAAAAGAGCGATTCAGGTACGTGGCATTTTCAGCTTTTTCCATCCTACCTTCTTGTTCAATATTCCCTGGCAAGATACGGACGATTCGTTTTTGATAATAAGGAGCCAACGCCTGATTGATCAATAAAAATTCTGGATCTGCAATCGTTTCACTGACAAATAAGCAGTCAAATAATTTGGCGCTTTCTATCAACCATTCCGCCTCTTCTGTATTTTTCCCTACGAACACTTCATGACTCAAAATCTGTAACTCCCGCTGCAAATCAATCTCATATGATATATTTTTCGTCAGTATAATAATTCTCATGACACATCCTGCTTTCTTTCCCTTTTATTCAGAAATCATCTACTGAATCCTTTCCGACTCATTTCTGAATGCTTTATGTTGACATTATTACTTATTTTTATCAGTTTGAGGTGTCATTTTTTGTTCATAAATGATAGTCTACTGTCATGTTTTGTTGGAAGGAGCACCATTCGTTTCATGATTCGTTTTCTCGAGAGCTAATAAAAAAGCAACCTGTTGGTCAGGTTGCCTTATTAGTCATTTTGATTTTCTTTTTGCTGCTCCCACTTCAAATCTAACAGCTCCAGCATTTCATGGTAGGCGGTTTCTATGCGCTGTCGTTTTTCTTCAGGAACACGTTTGGCGTATTGTCCATCCGGTAGATAATCTTCGGCCAAGTAAACTTGAAAATCAAAGGCCTGTAAGACGCCGTATTCTGGATCATAATAGGTACGATCAGGGATCGGCTCTTTGGAGACCCAAGTTGGATGTAAGGCAATCTTACTTAAATAGGTCCGAGCTCCCTGTTTGGTGATCTCAACTTCTGGAATGACGCCGCGTTCGGTCCAATAGTTGTTATTGACGGTTTCATAACGTTGATTCGACAATAAGTTCCCCATTGAATAAATGATAAATTTCTTTTCACCGTCCTTTTCGATGATTTCGGTTGGTTCTGCTACATGCGGATGGCCGCCGAAAATAATATCAGCACCAAAATCGATCATCTTCCGATAAACAGTTTGTTGTTCTTCCGTTGGTTCTAAAGAATACTCGACACCAGACTGAGGCATCACGATGGTGATATCCGCCAAGGTTTCCGCTTCTTTGATCTCTGCTTCCACTTTATCGAGGGACAAGTCTTTCAAATAGGTGTCATACTCTGCTTGAGTTAAGCTTTCTTCAAGTCCATTGAAGCCATAGGCATAGGCCAAGAGAGCAACTTTGATCCCGTTGACTTCTTTGACCAAAATTCCACTATTGTCGACCGTGACACCAATCGTTGCCAACCCTTGATCGTGAAAAGCAGCCGCCGTTGTTTTGACTCCTTCGATTCCCGTATCTAAGATATGATTATGAGCAAGATCGATCACATCAAAGCCCGCATCTTTGATGCTGGCAACGGCATCGATAGGCGCGTTGAATAAGGGAAAACCGCCAAGCGGTTTATTAGGATTGATGGTTCCTTCAAAATCACCCAGAGCAAGATCCGCCGATGCAATTAACGGTTTGACTTGCTCAAAATCATTGTCAAAATCATAACGCTTTCCATCGTAAGCGCTTAAATAAACAGGTGTATGATAAAGCATATCGCCACTAGCTGTCACTGTGATGGTTTTTACTTTTGGCTTTGTTTCGGTAGAACTACTTGATTCTTGCATTGGCTTTGTCGGTTTTGTCGATTCTGCTGTAAGACGCTGTTCGGGGATGCTTGTCGCTTGAATCACTAGATAAATCACTCCGAATGTGATTGCCAATAATGCTACACTTAACCCAGCAATGATCCGCTGCCTTTTCTGATGTTCCTGTCTTCGTTGCTGTCTCATGAACCCACCCTTTCAATGTCCTTTTTCCCAAATTTTTATTCTATTACAATCGAAAGAGAGTGCTTCTATTCCCTTTCGCACAACATTCACTAAATAATATCTTTTTATTAAATAATTATACTATACTTTTTAGCCCCTTAATAGGTCATTTCATAAAGCATAAAAAACAGCCCGATCGTGATCGAACTGTTTCTCCACTTCTATGGTAGCTGATTTCCGAATGAATCTTTCTTGTAGAACTGGACTAACCTCAAACGGCATAAATTAGTATCATTAGATAATCCTTCGGCTGTTAACAGTTCTGGATGACATCCCTCGCTTTCGGATGAACAGCAGCAAACGATGAAGGCAAATTACTCCCCTTCGCACGCTTCTCTCAATAAAGACCAAAGAGTATATGCTTTATTCTATAATACTTACAGTTTTTTCGAAAAAATTTATACAACAGCAGTACGTAAAATCTCTGCAAACCAGTGATAAACTGTTTCCGGACATTCATGTTTTTCTAATTCTCGAAAAAAGTCTTTGGATTCAATAAGGGTAATAAACTGAGTCATCGCATTTAGATGCTGCTTGCTGTCTAACGCAGAAAGAGTAAAGATGTACTTTACAGGAATCGTTCCTAAGACATATACTTCAGATTCTAATGTTGTCAATCCCATGCCAAGTTTTTTTGCACCTGCTTCAGGAACCGTATGCGGTAAGGCAACTTGATCGACTATCACCATATAAGCACCTTCTGATCTGGTTTGTTGAATGATCGAATCGATGTAATTTCTAGTGATGATCTTTCTTTCAATCAATGGATTGGCTGCGAGATAAAAGGCCTCTTCCCACGTTCTGGCTTTTTTGTTTAATTGTATCAATTCTGGACGCATCATATCCAACAGCATTGCAGGTTCTTTTGACTTTTTCTCTTTTTGAGACATGATAGATGCTGTTGGCGAGCAGGACTCTTGTACAAATTTCTCTAGATGATGCCGCAGAGCTGACTCGCTGGTAACCGTTGAATATTGTTGAATAACCTGCATCAAGCCGTCGATCGTAACAGTATTGGGCTTTATACTTGTACTGGTTTCGAATTTGACATCTAAAAACAACTGGGTTCGTTCCTCGTAAGACATGATCGGGTTTACTACAAAAATCGGTTTTTTTAACGGATAAAGTTGAAAGTTGGGTTTTGTCGTAAAAATGATATCGTAAGACTGATCAAATGAATGCAGTTCGCTTGTTTCAATCGGTCCCAATAAGATAAAAGAGGGAAAGATTTCCTTTAATTCATTGTAAATGATTGCTGAGCTTCCAATACCATTTGGGCAAACAACGACCCCCACTTTTTGTTGCACCATATATTCTTCAGAATTCCTGATCAAAAGCGCAAAGTGCATTGTTAAAAAGGCTACTTCTTCATCTGGAAGCTTTGAATCAAAGCTATCACTGATTGGTCTCAAGGTTTCTTTTACGATCTGATAAAGGTCATTATATTTTTCAAAAATTTTCTCCTGCATAGGATTGATGATCGGTAATCGAAACAGCATTCGGAAATAGGTCGGTCGAAAATGACTATATAATTGCTTGATGACAGAGTGTTTATCCTTGAAACGAATACCTGAAAGCAATTCAAATCGCTCGACGATTCTTTCTACCAATTCAATGATGACCAAATTTCCTTGAAGCCATTCCTTTTCATTCCCTAATGCCATTCCCAGTACCCACCCACAGAGATAGTTCTTTTCTATACTATTCATCACCCCTGCGGTTTCTAAAATTTCTTCAGCAAAGCGGTACTCCTTCATTTTTACTAACTCATGATCATTAGAAAAGGGCTTTAGATCAAATTCATTCAAGCCCATTCTTGGGTATAAAAAAATAAGGATATAGTTCAATTCAATCAATCTATTTTCAACTAACTCTATCGCATGTTTTTCTAAAAGAAGAGAAAGATAGGTGTCCTGCTCATCCGCCAATTGTATTCGTTCGTTATGAATAAAGTAACGGTAAATAAAATCATCGTCCTTGCTAGTCACATCTTCCAAAATCATTCGAAATAAAGCGTAACGAATCATCAGTTCATCACCTGCTAAGTGATACCCCTCTTTTCTCGAGTAACTGATTGAAATATCGTACCCATGTAATTCCGCTTGTAATTTGCGCAGATCACTCATAAAGGTTGTTTTGCCGATTTTTAACGCATCTAAAAAATGATTGACCGACAGATAGTCTTTCTCGTAGTAAAAGAGCGTCAAAAAGATATATTTTCCTCGTTCTTTTGAACTCATCTCATAATACTTAAACATACGCTCACGTAAAAATGACTCCAACAAATATTCCTTGCTTTTTTCAGGCAGTCGAATCACACTTTCCTTATTCACGCTAAGTGGTAGTTTTTGGGCAGATAGAAACTGGTTGATTTTATCAATGGTATACTCTATTTGAGTGCGGTTCATAGAATAATTCCGCTGAAGATAATCGTAACTGATGGTCGGTTTTTCAATCAGAGCCATCAGCATCTTTCTCGTCCTATAGTCAATTTTTACCATCAATGTTCCCCCATTTCTGCAGCCTACTGTTCTACTTTCAATGTAAATCCTTCCGCTTGTACATATTTTTGAAGCACTTGATCTACCTGCTGCTTTTCTTCTTTCGTAAGATCTAGAACAGGCAGTTTCGGTAACCCAACATCCTGTCCGATTGCCCGCAAACAGTATTTCAGCCCAGACGGAATCGTTGAGCATTTGCAGGCTTCTCTAAAATCATCAATACTTACTTGTGCTTGCCGCGCTTGTTCTATGTTTCCAGCTACAAATTGTTCATAGATCGCCACATCTGTTTTCGTCACAACATTTGCGGTGGAAGCCACAGAGCCATCTGCTCCTAACTGTAATGCTTCTAAAATCTTAGAGTCGCTTCCCATCAGCAAAGAGAAATCCTCTCGATGATTTAATTCAAGATAGCCCTTGAAGTTTTCTAGATCACCGCTTGAATCTTTTATCCCAATGATCGAATCAATTTTGAGTAATTCCGAGAAAACATGACGATTGATGAAATTTCTAGTATTTGGCGGAATATTGTACAAAATGATTGGTAGTGTCGTTTGCTCAGCAATCATTCGGTAGTGATGGATCAACTCCTCATCGGTATATTTCAAAAGATACGGCGTAATGATGGAAGCAGCATCAACGCCGATTTTTGCAAACTCATTTACTAACTCAATCACTTTATTCGTTGCGATATCTCCGGCACCTGCAAATACTGGTACTCTGCCCGATACTTCATCGACAACGATTTTTGCAAACTGGATTTTCTCTTCTTTGCTTAAGGTATGAAATTCGCCATTGGTTCCTAAAATAAACAACCCGTGGACACCACCAGCAATCAAATGCCTTACAAGCTTTCTGGTGCCCTCTTCATTGATGCCGTTCTCATTTAATGGTGTGACCATTGCTGGTATAATTCCTCTGATTTTCATTGCGTAAGCTCCTTTTTTGTCGTTGCTCCTAAGCTTCCCCCTGGATGCCATTTAAGGTAATCTTCTAAATTGATTTTTTTTGCTTCTTGCAGCAACACCGACAGAACCTGCAGCTGGATCATTTGGGCGATCACAGAGGAACGTGGCGGTTTATTCAATGAGTCCCCTTCTTGGGAAACATAAGAAGACAATGTGACTTCAGCACAGGAAGCTAGGGAAGAATCTTCATTTCCTGTTACCGCTAAAATTACAGCGCCATTGGCTTTTAAGGCAGCAAGTGCATATTCTAATTCTTTGGTGTTCCCACTATTACTTATCGCAATCACTACATCGCCAGCCACGACTTGTCCTGCCGATCCGTGCACAGTTTCAGTTGTGTCTAAAAAATAGGTTGGCGTGCCGACAGATGAGAAAAGTGAAGCTGCATAGCCTGCTACATAGGAACATTTTCCCACGCCTGTTACATGAACACGCTTATGATTTTTTTCTGCATGGAGAATAAGTTCTTTGGCCTTCACCATCTGTTGATAGACTTCTTCTTCTTCAAGCCGATAAAATTGAGCATCGCTTTGGGCTTTTAAATTCGTACTATATGCAAACAAAACGTTTTTTTCATTCAATACAGATTTTCCTTCCTTATAGCAAGGAGAAATTGTATCCACCTTTCTCCTTGCTAATCATACTGTTTAACTAAATAGTTTTAAGATTTTATCTAGTAAAATTCCGATAATATTGTAGTCGATTTGAGGAAATCCAGCGTCTGTGATGCCTAATTCAGAAAAAGCTGGGAAAAGCACCAAAGGCAATGCAGTCAGCAAAATACCGCCTAAGAAGGATGCGATGATCGCCCCTTTCAACCCGCCTCTTATTGAACCAAAGACACCCATTGTTCCACCCGAGAAAAAAGCAATCCCAGCTGCTGGCAAAAGTACAACGGGAGAACCCATAGCAGCCATGGCAAACGTCGCTGTTAAGCCACCTATAAACGAGGTAATAAAACCGACAGGAACCATGGTTGGCGCATATTGGAAAAACACAGGAACATCTACTGCCGGCATTGATCCCGGGATATATTTTTCAGAGATCGCCACGAAGGCAGCCGTTAATTCAGCAATAAATTGACGCACACCATAAATCAGTACAGACATCCCCGCCGCAAATTGCAACCCTTGAATCAACGGATACAAGAACCATAAGTCGTTGCCAGCCATTTCTTGAACGACATCCATATGACCACTTAAAACTGCTGCGATCGTTGCAATGTAGAAAAGAATAATCATGAAAAATGCAACAGAGAAGACAAAATCTCGGAATACGGAGAAGAAATCAGGAAGCTCGCGATTGGCTGCTTTCTCTTTCTTTGCTTGCCAATTTTTCCCGCCAATGACACTGCCGATGACACCTGAGAACCAGTAAAAAATCAAGTTAAAGTGACCTAGTGCAACCCCTGCATTACCTGTCAGCTCATCTGTATATTTCTGAGCCAATTTGGGCAACCCTGCTCCTGCAAAACCTAGTACCAAAGAACCAAAGATAACTGTTACCCAAGTGGGCATACCATTCGAAATAAAAATCAACCCAATGACAGCAGCAAAGAAAAGATAATGCTGACCGGTTAAGAAAATTGATTTTAAAGGCGTCAATTTCGCAATAACTAATCCGAATATGAACCCTAGCCCCATAATCATTGATATTTCAAAACCATATACATCCATGGCTAACGCTGTAGCAGGCTCTACTGCCAGAACCGTCCCTTGAACACCAAATGCGGTCTGAAACAACGTGGCGAAATTTGCAGCAATCGTTCCTACATGACCACCACCAATATTAAAAATCATAAACCCAATGCCCACTTTGAGGACACCGCTCAGGGTCTCCTTCGCAGGCTTTCTTTGTGCAAGTAACCCGATCAAAGCTAAAATCATTAGCAACACAGCAGTATTTCTGAATTGGTTCATTACTAAAATTGCCATTCAATTTATTCCTCGCTCCATCAATTTATTTTGTTTGCATCGTTTCAAGAAATGTTTCTAGTTTTCCTTGGATCTCTTCTTTACTCATAATATTTTGAATGCCTATGACTTCATAAGGTTTGTTTTGAAAATCAGGTTCCGCTGCGATATCTGCCATACTCATAAAGGCATCACCCGTAAAACCAATGAGAACGTCTAGATTTCCATGAATCGTTTCAATGGGATAGCCGTTTTCTTCAATCACTGATTTTACCTTTATGTGAAGCAGCGTTGAACTCCCCATCCCAGCACGGCATGCAACCGCTATCAAAAATTTCTTGCCATTACTCGCCTTAGGTTTTGCATCTGATTGGATCGATGCATCATTTTTCTTTTTTTGAAAGAATCCCATCTTAACTCCTCGTTTCTTCTAATAGTTGTATAAATGCTTCTGGTGTCTCCACATTTGCTAAACGATCAATGATATTGTCCCTTGCTAAAACCTCTGCTAACTCACTCATCAGTTCCAAATGACTGGTCGGGTCTATCGCTGCCAAACAGAAAATGACTTTAACTGGATCATTGGGCGAACCAAATGAGATGGGGGTATTTAAGGTCATCGCACTTAGTCCTAAACGACAAACCCCATCTTCTGATCGGGCATGGGCCAAAGCAAACCCAGGCATAAGCACGATATACGGCCCGGCATCTAAGACGGATTGAATCATCGCTTCGACATACTGTTTTGAAACGCTGCCATTCCTCAATAACGGCTGGGCAGCTTTTTTGATTGCTTCTTGCCAACTGGTACTGTCTTGCTGAAGTAAAATGTTTTCTTTTGTTAATAATGTAGTTTGCAAACGACGATTTCCTTTCTAAAAAAATTTCTTTAGGTTTTAGTAAAGAATTTCTCGAGATAATTCCTATACACACACTATAAGTGAAAAGTTTCGGCCTGAATAGACGATTTGAGACCACATATTTGTACGCGCTTCCAGATTAAGTGAACTGCTCTTCTCAAAAAGACCAGGAATACTGGCTATTTTTTTTACTAGCCTCCAGTTTTTCTCGATAACCTTCTTGAGCAGTTCACAAAACTTATTCTACCAAGGAAAAAATGAACCAAAAATGGACAGATCTTTTGCTTGCACCCACAATAAAAAAAAGAAGCTCTTAAATAAACTAAGAACTTCTTAAAGCAAACACTCTATTCATGGCTATAGATCTACCGTTTCAATTGTAATTCTACCGTAGGTGTTTTCACACGAATTTTTACTTACAACCGCTATTTTCTACTTTGCTTCCTCATGCTTCACGGGACAACTGCTGTGGCAATCAGAACAATGATCCTTTTTCACCATGCGGTACACCACACGACCGCCATAGCCAAAAATCAGTCCGCTTAGAATTACTGTAGCAATCATTTTTCGCCTCCTACGACTTGGATCAAGGGCGCACTCCCTCGGAATGGTTTCTTCACCAGAGCAAATACCAATAGACCAGTAACGACTATTGCCGCGAAAACACCTAGCGTGAGGTGTCCGCCTTCAAAGATGACGTGTCCGAATTGGTAGACCAACAAACTGGCGCAGTATGCCAAGCCACATTGATAGCCAATGGCTAACCATGTCCACTTGCTGTCCCCCATTTCACGGTGGATCGCACCGATGGCAGCAAAACAGGGGGCACATAGTAGATTAAAGACGAGGAAAGAGTATGCCGCCACAGCAGTGTAATCGCCGCGCAACACTTGCCAAATCTCCGTCCCACTTTCTGACAACTCACCGGTTTGTCCGTAGAGAATCCCGAATGTGCCGATCACATTTTCTTTGGCCACCAAGCCAGTGATCGTCGCCACGGCGCCTCGCCAAGTTCCCCAGCCTAGGGGAGCAAAAAGCGGCGCCAAAAGTCGACCGAAAAAGGCCAAAATGCTTTGGTCTTCACTGACCCGCTGCAAGGCAAAGCTGTAGCTGGAGGTAAACCAGACAAAGATACAAGCCACAAAGATTATCGTTCCGGCTTTTTTTACAAAAGCAATGGCTCGATCACAGGCACTTTTCAAAATCGTTGTGAGCTGCGGCAAGTGATACGCTGGCAGTTCCATAATGAATGGTGCCAGATCACCTGCAAAAAGCGGCGTTTTTTTCAAGACGATCCCTGAAAAAATCACAGCGCCCATGCCGACAAAATAGGCCGATGGTGCGACCCAACTATAATGAGGGAAAAAGGCACCCGAAATCAATGCAATGATCGGCAATTTGGCAGAACAAGGCATAAAGGTCGTGACCATCACCGTCAACCGACGATCCTTTTCGTTTTCAATCGTTCGGCTTGCCATCACCCCCGGCACGCCGCAACCTGTAGCGATTAACATGGGGATAAACGACTTGCCGGATAGGCCAAATTTGCGAAACAACCGGTCCATGACAAATGCCACCCGTGCCATGTATCCACAGTCCTCCAAGATAGCCAAGCAAAAAAACAACACGAAAATCTGCGGCAAAAATCCTAAGACCGCACCGACCCCTGCCACGATGCCATCCAAAATCAATTCTTGCAGCCACTGGGCGACCCGCAGCTGTTCTAGCCAGTGCGCTGCTGTTTCGGGTATCCAGCTGCCAAATAATACATCATTGATCCAATCGGTGCCGATCGTGCCAATCGTCTGAATCGATAAATAGTAGATTCCCCACATAATGAAGGCAAAAATTGGTAGCGCCAATACGCGATGGGTCAACACGCGGTCGATTTTGTCGCTGAAGGCTAAGTGCTGATCTGTTTCCTTGATGACTGCCAGCGCCAACAATTCTTCAATGAAGCCATAGCGCTCATTAACGAGAATGGCGTCACTGCTGTCTTTAAAGATCATCTCTAAAATCGAAATCGTCTCCTGAATGACTGCTTGCTGGGAATCAGTCAGTTTACACATTGCTTGAATCGCTTCATCTTTTTCGAAGAGTTTTATGGCAAACCAGCGTTTTCGCTGCTGAGGGATCGTCTCTGGCAAAATCGCCATGATCTCGGTCAAGCCAGCTTCTAAACGATCATCGTAGCGGGGAGGGAGCTGTTGTGTGTTGACTGCGTGCTTCGCTGCCTCGATCATTTTGGCTAAACCACGTTGTTTCAAAGCACTGATCCCCACTACCGTAATCCCTAATCCGTAAGCCAATTTTTCGAAGTTGATCTGCAAGCCTTTTTTCTTTAATAGGTCGATCATGTTGATGGCTGCCACGGTGGGAACATTCATTTCTAATAATTGCAAGGTTAAATACAGATTTCGCTCAAGATTAGTTCCGTCAATAATATTGATTACCGCATCCAGCGATGCTTCCATCAAATAATTGCGGGAAATCAGTTCTTCCGGCGTATAAGGTGACAAGGAATAGATCCCGGGCAGATCTTGGATCAGCACGTGCCGGTCTTTTCGCAGTCGCCCCGCTTTACGTTCTACGGTGACACCCGGCCAATTGCCCACTGTTTGTTTGGCACCAGTCAATTGATTGAAAGTACTTGTTTTCCCGCTATTGGGATTTCCTGCTAATGCAAATTGATAGGTCATCAAGCTTCGACTCCTTTTTCGACAAAAACCAACGCTGCTTCTTGCTTTCTCAAAGACAATTCATAGCCGCGGAGCCGAATCTCCATTGGATCACCCAATGGAGCCAGTTTCACTACTTCCAAATGTACGTTTTTCGTAAGACCCATATCCATCAAACGACGGCGCAAAGCACCTTTTGCACCAATCTGATTGACCTTCCCGCTTTCACCGACTTGTAGCTGATCCAAAGAGGTAATGACGGTTTGCTGCTGGATCTCTGTGACATCGATTTGTTCCATGATCCTTGCATCTAAGGCAATCCGCGTTCCCTGGTGCAAAATGATGCCGCCTTTGCGATCTTTTTGTACCACAACGATTTCAACCCCCGTGCGAATGCCAAGATCGTTTAAATGAACCGTGATTTCTTTGGTTGTTGCCAACGAGTCGATTTTGTATGTCCCAGAAGCCCGAGTTTGCGCCATTTTCATTGGTTCTTACTCCTTTTGTGAAGTGTTATTTTAATTAACCCACTTTAATTGAGAATGATTATCATTATAATAGAGCCATTTCCACAGGAAGTCAATCTGTTTTCGACTTAACTTTGAATCTTCCTTCACAATGGAGATTTTTTTTACTCATTTTGATTGCATATCCCCTCTAATAATTACGCAAAAACCTTGTAATTCTACGTATTTTCCGCTTTTTTCATTTGCATAAAAAACACAGAAACACTATAAATTGTGTATGTCGAATTCACAAGCACAAGATATAGTGTTTTTTCGTTGACTTTCTCCGAGACTTATTTATACTAGGTTTATAACTATTACAACTCGGAGGAAACAATTATGAATATCAAACTATTTTCTAAAAACAACTGCATGCAATGTAAAATGGCGAAACGCTTTTTAAGTGAAAATCAGATTGCCTTTGAAGAAATCAATATCGATAATGAGCCTGAAGCATTAGAATTTTTGAAAGAACAAGGATTTCAAAGTGTGCCAGTCATTACCTCTGATGCGCAAACGATCATCGGTTTCCGTCCAGATCAACTACGTCAATTAGCGAGCTAAGATTTTTCTCAATGTGATGCTTTTGAGGGATTTGTCAGTCGTCCAGACCGCAAGTCCTTTTTTATACGAACAAAACAAGAAAAGAGGTTAGCCATTTATGAGCTTGAAAGAAATCAAAGATGTCAGTTATTTCAAATTGAATAATGAGATCAACCGTCCAGTAGATGGTCAAATTCCATTAAATAAAGACAAAGAAGCCCTAGCGGCATTCTTTAAAGAAAACGTTGAACCAAATACCTTAACCTTTGCGACTGCAATGGACAAAATCAATTATTTGATTGAAAATGATTATTTAGAAGAAGAATTTATCAAAAAGTACCGTCCTGCTTTTATTGAGGACTTGTATCAATTCTTAGATGAGCAACACTTTACTTTCAAATCATTTATGGCTGCTTACAAGTTTTATTCACAATACGCACTAAAAACCAATGATGGTACCGCGTATCTTGAACGTTACGAAGATCGGGTGGCGTTCAACGCCCTTTACTTTGCGGATGGGAATGAAGAGTTAGCCATGAGCTTGGCAGATGAAATGATCTACCAACGTTACCAACCAGCAACCCCTTCTTTCTTGAACGCAGGACGCAAACGTCGCGGTGAATTAGTTTCTTGTTTCTTGATCCAAATCACTGATGACATGAACGCGATCGGTCGTGGGATCAACTCCGCGCTGCAACTTTCACGGATCGGCGGCGGTGTCGGGATCACATTATCAAACTTGCGGGAAGCTGGCGCGCCTATCAAAGGCTACGAAGGTGCAGCAAGTGGTGTGATGCCTGTAATGAAATTGTTTGAAGATAGCTTCAGCTATTCAAACCAATTGGGTCAACGGCAAGGGGCTGGTGTGGTCTACTTGAACGTCTTCCACCCAGACATCATCAGCTTTTTATCAGCGAAAAAAGAAAATGCAGATGAAAAAATCCGTGTCAAAACCTTATCATTAGGTGTGATCGTACCTGACAAATTTTACGAATTGACGCGTAAAAATGAAGAGATGTATCTCTTTAGTCCGTACAGTGTCGAAAAAGAATATGGCGTACCATTTTCTTATGTCGATATCACCAAGGAATACGACAACTTAGTCATGAATCCACGGATTCGCAAGACTAAAATCAGAGCTCGCGATTTAGAAAATGAAATTTCTAAATTGCAACAAGAATCTGGTTATCCTTATATCATTAATATCGATACAGCAAACCGCAGCAACCCAATCGATGGCAAGATCATCATGAGTAATCTTTGTTCCGAGATCCTTCAAGTTCAAGCACCATCTGAGATCAACGGCAAGCAAGAATACGAGGTTTTAGGAACAGATATCAGCTGTAACTTAGGTTCCACCAATATCGTGAACTTGATGGACAGCCCTGACTTTGGGAAATCTGTTCGAGCAATGACTCGTGCCTTGACCTTCGTTACTGATGCGTCTGACATTGACGTGGTACCATCGATCCAAAATGGGAATGCCTTGAACCACACGATCGGTTTAGGCGCAATGGGCTTGCATACCTATTTTGCAAAAAATCAAATGGAATACGGTTCACCAGAATCCCTTGAATTTACTGATCTTTATTTCATGTTGTTAAACTATTGGACATTGGTTGAAAGCAATGCCATCGCCAAAGAAAAAGGCGAAGTTTTCCATAACTTTGAAAAATCAGCTTATGCAGATGGCAGCTACTTCACTGATTATATCCAAGGTGACTACCAACCAAAATCGGAAAAAGTCAAAGCATTGTTTGAAGGCGTCTTTTTACCAACTGGTGAAGATTGGGCAGCCTTGGCACAAACCGTCAAAGAAACCGGCTTGTATCACCAAAACCGCTTAGCCGTTGCACCAAATGGTTCGATCTCTTATATCAATGATACGAGTGCCAGCATCCACCCGATCACTCGGATGATCGAAGAACGCCAAGAAAAGAAAATCGGCAAGATCTATTATCCAGCACCTTACTTGAGCAATGAGACGATCGGCTACTACAAATCAGCCTACGATATGGATATGCGCAAAGTGATCGATGTTTACGCAACTGCTCAAAAACACGTCGATCAAGGGATGAGTATGACCTTGTTTATGCGTTCAGATATTCCAGAAGGTCTTTACGAATGGAAAGAAACGACAAAACAAACCACCCGTGATTTGAACATCTTGCGTCACTATGCTTTCCACAAAGGGATCAAATCGATCTACTATGTACGGACCTTTACAGATGATGCAGAAGAGATCGGCAGCAACCAATGTGAAAGCTGTGTCATCTAATCCAACTTTTGCCTGAAAACGAACCAATAGCCTGCCCCTGCTCTCTATTGAGAGCGGGTCGGCTGTTGTCTTGATACGATTATTGGAGGAACCGACTATGGGTAAGACTTACTATGAAGCAATCAACTGGAATGAGATCGAAGATATCATCGATAAATCCACTTGGGAAAAATTAACAGAGCAATTCTGGTTAGATACGCGGATCCCTTTATCAAATGACCTTGATGATTGGCGGACGCTATCACCATTAGAAAAAACGACGGTGGGCTACGTCTTTGGCGGCTTGACCTTATTAGATACCGTTCAATCAGAAAGCGGTATGGATCAACTGCGTAAAGATGTCCGCACCCCACATGAAGAAGCGGTCTTGAACAACATCCAATTTATGGAATCTGTCCATGCAAAAAGCTATTCATCGATTTTCAGCACCTTGAATACAAAAGCGGAGATCGCCGATATTTTTGAATGGACCAATACCAATCCTTACTTACAAAAGAAAGCCGAACGAATCAATGAGATTTACAAAAATGGGACACCGCTAGAGAAAAAAATCGCCAGTGTGTTTCTAGAGACCTTCTTATTCTATTCAGGTTTCTATACACCCCTTTACTACTTAGGTAATAACAAACTAGCGAACGTAGCGGAGATCATCAAATTGATCATTCGTGACGAATCCGTTCATGGCACGTATATCGGCTACAAATTCCAATTAGGTTTCAACGAATTACCAGAAGACGAACAGCAAAAGCTGAAAGACTGGATGTACGACTTGTTGTATGAGTTGTATGAAAACGAAGAACGTTATACCGAAGAATTATACGATGAGATTGGCTGGACCGAGGAAGTCAAAACCTTCTTGCGTTACAATGCCAATAAGGCTTTGATGAATCTAGGACAAGACCCGCTTTTCCCAGACACCGCCAACGATGTCAATCCAATCGTCATGAACGGTATTTCAACTGGTACCAGCAATCACGACTTCTTCTCACAAGTTGGGAACGGGTATCTGCTTGGTTCCGTTGAAGCGATGAAAGACGATGACTACTTCATCGGACTTGATTGATTTGCTTACAAAAAAACACCTTGTTTCTCGCCAATAGAGGGTGAGAAACAAGGTGTTTTTTAGTTAGCCAGCTGGTCTTTGATAAAGGTCAACGTTTCTGTCAAACATTCCTGTGCCTGCGGCAAGCTATAATCAAATTGGTATTCGTGGGTCACTGTTTCCGAATCCCCTTTGTAAAAACGACTTGTCACGGGAATATCAAGAGCTTGCAGCTGGTTGGCAAAGGCAATGCCTTGGTCTTCAAAGGAATAGGCGTTGCCATCAGTGATATACGTTGGTGGAAAATCAGCCGTCAATTTATCCACCAGTGAGATCTCCTGCAGTTGGGGACTATCTTGCCATTCTTTTTTGCCTAATAACGACCAAGCCACCGTTTTAACAAAGAATTTCATAAAACGATCATCCGAAGAAGTTCCAACGATCTGCTTCAAATCAAGGGGGCCGCAATAGGAAATAAACCCTTTCAGGGCCGATGCAGGAATGTCTTGATCAAAGGACATTTCCTTCGCATACGCTGGATTGGTTTGCAGCGCCACATATTGCCCGGCAATTTGGGCACCTGCAGAATCTCCACCGAAGAAGAGTTGATCGAAATCAAGCATGGGGTATGCTTGGGCATCTGCTTTGATCGAGTCTACCGCTTGGGCTAATTGTTTGACCTGTCCCGGATAATGCAAACTTGGCGCCCATTCATAATTAATCGAAATCACAGCGGCTTTGGTTTCATCGACGACATAGGTCGCAAATTCTTTGACGCCTTCTTTGTCTCCCCCGACATATCCGCCCCCATGGACCCAAAAAATGACTGGAACAGGGCCTTGTGCATCTTTGGGATAATAAAGATCAAAGGTACTGCGTTGATAATCCGATTGATAAGCCAAGTCCTGTTTGACCGTCACATTCGGCAAACTTTTTTGATAAGCCGCCTCATCCTTAATGGTCACTTCTTGGTTAAACAGATGACCGATCAAAAAAGCCCCCGGTCGTGGGGAGAGTTGAAAAGCCAGAAAAACGGCAGCTAAGAGTCCGATCAGGACAATCGCCACCCACATGAAAAAGCGCAGAATTTTTTTCACGCAAAAGCTCCTTCCTTCGTTCTGTTTCAGCTTTTTCATTTAACCATGTTTTTTTAGCAAATTCAATGACAATCGCTAAAGATTAAAAAAGGATGATACCAATAGGCACCATCCTTAAAATAACATCGTTTATAATGGCAACATCATAAACAATCCAGCTGCGATCGCTGCACCGATCATTGGACCGATGATTGGTACTAACGCATAGCCCCAATCGGAAGTCCCTTTGTTTTTGATTGGTAAGATTTGGTGAGCGATCCGTGGTCCTAAGTCCCGTGCCGGGTTGATGGCATAGCCTGTTGGTCCACCAAGAGACAGTCCGATCGCTAAGATCAAGATCCCAACAACGATGGGATTTAATCCATCCGTAAAGGTATTGGCACCAAAAGCCAATAAGCCAAAGACTAAGACAAAGGTACCAATGACTTCAGTGATCGTATTCGATACTAAATTACGAACTGCAGGCCCTGTTGCAAAGGTACCTAAAATCGCGCCTTGGTCTTTTGTTTCATCCCATAATGGCAAGTAGTTGAGCCAAACGAGGATTGCTCCTACGATCGCACCAGCAATCTGCGCCAGCATAAACGGTATAGCCAAACTCCAAGAAAAATTCCCTGTCATCGCCATGCCTAATGTAACGGCTGGATTCAAGTGAGCAGGTCCCATGTACCCTGAAACGTATACGGCTATGGTCACCGCCGTTGCCCAGCCCATCGCGATCACGATCCAGCCAGAGGCTTCTGCTTTACTCTTTTTCAGATTGACAGCCGCACACACGCCATCCCCTAACAAAACCAAAATAGCCGTTCCTAGAAATTCACTAAAGATCTGTGTTGTTTCATTCATCTTTTTTTCCTCCTTTTAAGGCTGTTAAATCTGATTCTGCGATCACTTGGTTCATTTCTGCTACATAGGCTGCTTTTTCTTCTTCGCTCCAGCCAAAGAAGTCGGTCATAGCTGCGACGACACCGGCTTTGACTTCATCTAAGGTATCTCGCATAAATAGGATATGGTTGGTCCGACGCAATAGATAATCGACAGGCGTCAGAACCATTTCTTCATGCAAGGAATAGTTCAAGGCAGTACTTTCTTTTTCATCTAAGCCCTCAAACTTCGTCTTGTAGTTCAACACTCGGGGAAGATTCGACCCATAAAGATGAGCCAAATACGTCGCATCTGCTTCATTGAACCCAGCGGCTTGTGCTTGGTCAGTCAGCTTCGCTAATTCTTCCTCTACATTGGCCGCATCAAGCTCACCACCAGAAACTGGGTACGTGGTTGAATCCACCAACTCGAAGGAAGCACCGCTTTCTTGGAGCAATTCATTGATCCGTTTGACTGCTCCTTCCGCCATCAAACGATAGTCGGTGATTTTTCCGCCTGCCAACGTCAATAGTCCGTCTTTTGAGCGTTCCAAACTGCTGCCGCGAGAAACTTGCGATGGATCCACTTTGCTGGCTTCTACTCGTTCTTGCGCTTGTTTTACAGCTTTTTCTACAACTGGTCGCTGCCGCTCATCTGCAAGATATTCTTTGACGCTTTCAACGATCTGCTCAAAGCTTTCATCAGATAATTTGCCTTTACCACCACCATTGTAATCCGAACCACCATTATTCGTAATCAATGGACGTAGACCAGCCCAGCTCGCTTCGATATCATCAAGGGTGATCTGTGCATGTGGAAAGCGTTCATTCACGATGGTCAGTAGATAATCGACATCTTCTTGTGTGACCGTCGGATGGGCAAAATCGCCTGTATAGTCCGTATCGGTTGTGCCAAAATAGGTCTTGTTTTCTCTTGGTACCACGAAAACCATCCGACCATCATTTTTCCCAGTATCAAAATAGGTTGGTTGCGGTACTTTTAGTTTTTCCCGATCGACCACTAAATGGACGCCTTTTGTCGGACGCATTTGTGGTGGCAGCTCATCATTCTTATCTAATTGACGAACGATGTCTGACCAAGGTCCGGTCGTGTTGATCACGACTTTGGCGTGAACCTCAAAGCGCTCGTTTGTCAGTTGATCCTCCACTTCTACCCCATTGATGATGCCTTGCTCATCATGTAAGATGCCGACGACTTTGGCCTTACTGATCATTGCTGCCCCATCGGCTTGTGCTCGTTTGATGTTTTCGATCACCAAGCGGGCATCGTTGTTGCGAAAATCAAGATAGACTCCGCCACCAACTAAGTTTTCCGCCTGCAGCTGTGGTTCGCGTGCTAAGACCTCTTCTTTCGTCAACAGATAATTTTCGTATTTACTGCCTGTCACATTCGCTAAGCGATCATAAAGATCCATCGCCACTTTAACAGAAAACAAGGAGAAGGTTGCCCCCGGTTCATCGTAAATCGGTAAAAGCATCGGATCTGGTTTCGGGATATGTGGAGCAATTTGTTGGACGATCGCCCGTTCCCGCACGGTGTCAGCGACCACTTCCACGTCAAAGGTTTTCAAATAGCGAATACCGCCATGAACGAGTTTCGTGGACCGCGAAGACGTCCCTTCGGCAAAGTCTTGCATTTCCAAAAGAACCGTCTTCATCCCAGCCGCTGCTGTTTGAACGGCAACCCCTGCGCCGGTAATCCCACCACCAATGATCAACACATCATAGGTGGTCTTTGCCGTTTCTTGAATGGTTTCCTTCCGATCTTTCTGAGAAAAGGTCATGGCTTACTCGCCTTCTTTCTTCGCTTTGAATTTGAAGGTCTGAGTAGCCGCTACCGCTTGTTTCCAGCCTTCGTACAAATTGTCTCTTTCTTCTGCTGGCATTTCTGGTGTAAACATTTGCCCTTCTTCTGCCATTGATTTCAATTCATCCAAGTCTTTCCAGAAGCCAACCGCTAGCCCTGCCAAGTAAGCTGCACCTAATGCGGTTGTTTCCAGATTCGCTGCTCGTTGCACGTCAATGTCTAAAATGTCCGCTTGGAACTGCATCAATAAATCGTTTTTGGCTGCCCCTCCATCGACTTTCAGCAATGGGATATCGATACCGGAATCTTTTTTCATCGTATCGATGACGTCTTTTGATTGGTACGCAACAGCTTGCAGTGTTGCCCGAACAAAATCTTCCTTCGTCGTCCCACGAGTCAAGCCGAAGACTGCTCCTCTTGCATCTGAATCCCAGTAAGGCGCACCTAATCCAGTAAAGGCAGGTACCACATAGACTTCATTATCTCCTTTTGCTTTGGCAGCTAGTTCTTCTGATTGTGGCGAAGTCTCGATCATGCGTAGACCATCCCGCAGCCATTGGATCGCTGATCCAGCAACGAAGATACTTCCTTCTAAGGCATAATAGACTTTGCCGTTGATGCCATACCCGATAGTCGTCAGTAGGTCATTGTCAGACAATTGTGGTTCTTCACCCGTATTCATGACAATAAATGCCCCAGTGCCGTAAGTATTTTTGATCATACCTTTTTCAAAGGCCATTTGTCCAAAGAGGGCGGCTTGTTGGTCTCCAGCCATTCCAGCGATTGGTACTTCACTGCCGTAAAAATGGTAGCTGCGGGTGTGACCATAGACTTCTGAGTTGCTTTTGACTTCTGGTAGCATCGAGCTTGGAATGTTCAAAAGATCCAAAATTTCTTGATCCCACTCTAATTTATGAATGTTGTAAAGCATCGTCCGACTAGCATTGGAGTAGTCGGTGACATGGACTTGTCCATCTGTCAGTTTCCACACAAGCCATGAATCGATCGTTCCGAAGAGTAACTCACCATTATCCGCCTTTTCTTGTGCCCCTTCGATATTGTCTAAAAGCCAACGCACCTTGGTCGCTGAGAAATACGCATCAATGACTAAACCAGTTTTTTCATGGATCATCTCTGTATGGCCATCTGCTTTTAATTGGTCAGCGATCGGTGAAGATTGACGGGATTGCCAAACAATCGCATTCGCGATTGGCTGCCCTGTCGTTTTATCCCAAACCACTGTCGTTTCACGCTGGTTGGTGATCCCGATGCCGGCGATTGCTTCTGGTCGGATACCTGATTCAATAAATGCCCCTGCGATGACTGATTGGACAGAGTTCCAAATTTCGTTGGCGTTGTGTTCTACCCAACCTGATTTTGGAAAGTATTGCGGAAACTCTTTTTGTGAACTGCCGATTTTTTTCCCGTTACGATCAAAAATAATTGCTCTTGAACTAGTGGTTCCTTGGTCGATCGCCATTACATAATTTTTTTCTGCCATTTGATTCGCTCCCTTTGGTTTTATATACGCCTTTTTGTTAGCGCTTTCTGACTTACTTTTATTTTAGCTGAACTTTTGCTATATGGTTCGTCAATTTTTTTTCAAATCTCTAAGAAATTGACGAAATCCACTATTTAAAGCGTTCACGGATCATTTTTTTGATTGTCTCACGATCATAAGCAGTCCCTAATTCACTGATTCGATAAGTCGGTGTTTTGGTCTCGATGGCATAATTCGCCAAGATCAAATCATATTCTTGTTCTGGACGATAGCGTTCGACAACTACGCCATTCAAATTTTTGAGATACAGCAGCCACATATAATAGAGAGCTTCTTTAAATAGCTCATCCATTTTCAAGGCGATCCCAACACGAAATTCTCGATTGATTTGATAGTCGATGATCGTGATGACACTCAAGTATTTGACCATCGTCATCATCAGTAGACTATTTTTCTCGGACGGCTTGATATTTAACTCTGTTAAGGCCTTACCTAATAGTTCATGACTGATTTGCTGAATGTTGCGGCTGGATAACTGCGCTTCTAACTGCCAAATATTTTCTCGATCAAAAACCTCCACATCCCCTTTGAAAAAATAGACGCGGCTGTGGATCTGCAGCAGGTGACCATAGCAAGTGGCTTCCATTTCACGAGGAACAAACGATGGGCGGTAAAGATGCAAAATATGTTCCAAAATCAATGTATCCGTCAAGGCAGTTGGCGTAAACCGAGAACGCTGCAGCATATACACCTGCAGATCGTGTTCGGATAACACCGAGAACGACAACAAAAAGACAAAATGCAGCATCGCCTCCTCTTCTCTGACTTCTAATGCGTAATGGCCAAAGCCACGAAATACCAACTCACGTAATTGTTGAAACAAAGGGTCTTTCATGTAAGGTGCCATTTTCTCCCGTAAAACTTGAAAGGATTGAGTAGCAATTTTAAGTCGCGCCTTCATGATCCTCAGCCATAGGGACAAGCGCTGCTGGGCTTCTTTCGTAAAGCGCATGTTCAGGCCGCGAGTGATCAGACCGACATATTTCTCATCGATTGGCAATGACTGACTGTCAAAAGAATGAACATACCAAAAGAGTTCAAAATAGAAATAACGAATTTGGGTTTCTTCTCCAATCAGCTTTCCTTGCCAGATCTCTAACTCAAATTCTGCTAGCAAACCATTTAGCTCTTTGATTTTGCGAAACAAGGATGACTCGCTAACTGTTAATTTTTGTGCCAGCTGGACAGTCGTCACTTCTTGATGTTGTAAAAGGTGCTCGAGAATTTGAAATTTCAATGCCGAACGATAAAATGCCCATTCAATTTGGTTAAGAGAAAAGGTGGGGCTCATTTCAAAAACCAGTGAACCATTTCGGTAATACAATCGACACTGCTCATGATAGTGCGTCAACTCATCTTGCAGCTCATCCACATACTTTTCCAGAGAAGGCTTACTGATGCCAAGATAGAGCGCTAATTCATGTAGCTCCATTTGACCGCCAACTAGTAAAAGTTTTTTGAGCAGCTGCAATTGTTTTGCTTCTTTTTTTTCTAATAACTGATCAAGTCTCATCGGCATCACTTCCCGACCATATGAAGGTTTGATCCAACACATTCGTGAATCGTGGATGGAAGAAAAAGTCTTTTTGGGTCAGCTCCTCCATCGTTGCCTGCTGCTCGATCGCAAACGCTAGTAAATTGATTTTTTCCAAAATATTGGCTTTTGATAAAAGCTGTGCACCAACGATTCGACCGCTGGCTTGTTCGATCATCACTTTTCCATGAACCTGCGTCGAATCAAAAAGGGAAACGGTAGCCGTAAAAGTGTGACAAACGATCGGTGATTCATAGAAAAACTGATCCGACTCGGTCAAGCCGGTACTGGCTAAATACCACTCAAACAATTGTGTACCGACTGTCCGCAATCCACCACGAAACGGGGTCGTTTTGTTTGCTAGATTGCGAGCTGCCGCAATCCCTGAGCGAACAGCATTATTGACTAAGGGCATGTAGACCGTGTCTTTCGTAATAGCATTTGGAATTTGGATCAAGTCGCCGACCGCAAAAATATCCGTGGCGGAAGTTTCCAAGTAGGCATCTGTCCAGATAGTTTGATCACTGTGTAATTCAAAGACCGTAAATGCCTCTGGCAAGCGAGGATGAACGTTAACTGTCGTCAATACCAGATCGCTTTCATAACCTTGATCGGCGGTTTCGATCCGAAAGCCTGTTTCCGTTTTAACGACTGCCAAAGTTGGCTCCGACCAATGCAGCTGCAAGTTGGGGATTTTTTCGATCTCCGTTAAAAAGGGCTGCAAAAAATCGCGATCAAAGTATTTGAATAAAGGATACGACATTGATTCGATCACACTGACTTTTTTGCCGATCATCGTTAAGGTATTCGCCGCTTCCATCCCGGCTTGACCAGCACCGACGATGGTAATCGACTCTGCTTGGGGCAATTGCTGCAAGAAATGCTTCGCTGCTTCATATTCCTTGTAGGTCAGTAGTGCTTCTTCTGGTTGTGGCAAAACAGTGGAATCTTGACTGGAACCTGCCGCCAAGACGAGTCGATCATAGCTTAGTTCCCGCTGATCCGTCCGAATCCGATGATCAGAAGGAAAGACTTCTAGAAAGGTTTCTTCTAAGGCTACGTCGATTGTTTCTGCCTCCAGCTGCTCCTTCGTACAAAAGAATGCTTCATCCAGTGAAGCGATCCTGCCTTCGATCAGCAATAACAAACCGCTTGGAACAAACCCAAGATGGGCTTTTTTTTCTATCAATAAAATCTCTGCGTCAGGGTATAATCGGCGTGCTTCACGGGCGCAGCTGACACCACCAAAGGACCCGCCTACGATAATGATTTTCATTGGATCACCTCTCTCCCTTAGCTTAAATGAAACGCTCTCATTTGACGAGTAAAAAGCTATCTTCCTTACTATTTTTTTGTTAACTGCGGTAAAATAAATGAGACCTATGCTACACTATACGCAAAGGAGTGTTCAAATGGTTTTCTTCTATCAATTCATGCTAGGATTGTTTGCCAGCATATTCGTTGCAGCGGCAGCATTCGTCTTTCAGTGGCTGACTATTTCTGGCGCACTGGCTGCGATTCTTTGCGGCACACTGGTTATTGGCTTTGGTCCGTGGTACAGCATCTTTTTGATTGGCTTTTTCTTTGCCAGCTCTGGCATCATTGGTCTTTTAAAGAAAATGCGCCGTCAGCCAGAGTTAGCTGTGCTTGCCAAAGGTGCTCGCCGTGATGCAAAACAAGTCTTTGCGAACATCGCACCAAGCATCTTTGCTCTACTGCTTGCCTTTTGGACGAAAGAACCGCTATTCCTTTGGGGATTTGTGGCGGGAATCGCTAGCTGTACGGCTGACACTTGGGGCTCAGAAATCGGCGTGCTGAGTCCAAGTCCACCGCGTCACTTACTAACGGGAAAAAAATTACCACCGGGACTTTCCGGCGGTGTCAGTTGGTTGGGAACTGCTGCTTCCCTAGCAGGGAGTCTCGCCATCACTGGTTTATTCTCAGCAGCTTTATGGTTGAACGGCAAGCCGTTCTCCTTTGATCTATGGTTGACTTTGACTGCTTTAGGCTTTTGCGGTAGTCTTTTGGACAGCTTACTGGGGGCAACGATTCAGGTGCGTTATCAATGCATTGTCTGTCACCAATACACCGAAAAAAAAAGCCACCACGACGTTGCGACCAAGCAAGTCGGCGGTCTTTCCTTTGTAACGAATGAAGGGGTCAATTTGCTGACTTCAATAGTGATCGTTTTTGTATCAGTCTTGCTAACTGGCTCTTTTTTCAAGTAATCAGGCAATCCACTGCGATGACAATTCCTTCATACAAAAAACCTTCGAGAGCTACACGTTTGTGTTTCTCTTGAAGGTTTTTATTTGTTTAGTGAAAGTATGATACGGGTGCTCACTCCATAAGGAGCCTGATTAAGATGCAGACGAATGATTCGTCACTTTATAATAAGCAAAATCAGCATAGGATTGATGTTGGTGTGCATCCACGGCACCAATGAAATTAAATAATCCTGTGAAGCCGCCTATTTCTCCTGGCATTCCATTGACTCCTTCATCAGATAAGTACGCCACTGACAGATCTTGTAGCAAAACTTGCCAAGTCTCTTGTTCCTCTAATCGATAGTAGACGTTTGCGATCCCATGCTCGTATCTAATTTTCAGGTGAATATTTCCTTCGGGAACGACGACGCGAGTATTTACATATTCGATCCTTTGTCCTAATTTTGCCTGTAAGAGAGTCAAATAAGGACATCGCTTTTCTTCTGAATAGGTAATATGAGCATATAACCAATTGTTTGAATCATAATAAAGCCCAAGTCCTGCTGTTTGTGAATAATGGTTCGGTTGAAACTCCAACAAGGTCTCCACCTCATAGGTGAAAGAGGTTGCTCGTGTTGCCATGATGGCAGGATTCATCTGTGAAAACAAGGAGTTGCCCCCATAGATCCGTAAGTACCCCTGCCGCTTTTGCGTACTGACCCATGACTGATGCTGTTGGCGATACGGTGTCATAAATTCTAACAGATACTGCGCCTCTTGAAATGAATCAAATAAATCAGTGTTTGGTTCATTGTCAATTGGAACACCAGCTAATCCTTTAAAAGTCATTTTTGCCAAATTGCTTCCATCTTCCATTTCCAACCAATTGTCTTCGGTCCAGTGCATCCTTTGAATAGAAGCTTCTCTTCCAAGAGGATTCAACAGCTGCCCCTCTAAGGGTCTTGCCATTAAATGAGCCATGAACCATTCATCAGTATGGGTATGGACGAGCGAACCATGTCCTGCTTTTTGCATCACTGAATGAGGATTGACCATTTCAAAATGCCCAGCATCAGGGTCGCCTAAAGAAAACAGATGCCTTGGAGAAGAAGTAAGGATCGGTTCGCCAGAAGGATGCGCTTCATAAGGACCAAAAATAGTCTCTGCGCGACCGACTTCCACACCATGAGCATAGCCCGTGCCTCCAGATGCCAGCAATAAAAAGTATGCCCCTTCATGCTTGTAGATTTGGGGTGCTTCCGCACACCCTCTGGTGGTGAACCCTTGTGTTACGCGATGCCAAGGGGACAGTAATTTACCTGAAGGCAAGTCGATCTCCGCAAGAACAATATGTCCCGGCGCTTGATAGCCTTCTCTTGTTTCCCATTCCAAAATCGTTAAATAATGCCGCCCATCCTCGTCATGAAATAGCGCTGGATCAAAGCCAATTGAGGTAAAATAAATCGGTTCTGACCATGGTCCTCGGATGTCAGTCGCCCAAATGGCATAGGAATCAGCATTAAATTCACGTCCTGCCATGTTGACCATATGTGAATACGCCAGCCAAAATCGTTTTGTTTGTGGATCATAAGATAAATGTGGTGCCCAGATACCAGCTGGTGTATTGGTTCCACGTAAATTCACTTCTTCATTGTTCAAGGCATAGCCAACAAGTTGCCAATTCGCAAGATCCTTTGATTCGAAAAGTTGAATCGCAGGTGTCCAATGGAAGGTTGAAGTTGCGATATAATAACGCTCATCCACACAAATGATAGAGGGATCAGGCGCCATTCCAGGAATAACTGGATTTTTGATGATTGTCATAAGCTTCCTTCCTATTCTTAACTTTTTATTCGTTTTGCAACCAAACAACAGTTTTTTTATCATCGTTTGCAGGCGAATGCGATAAATTGAAACCGTTTTATTCGATTGCTACATTTATCTTACGAAACTTTTAGGGTAGAATGAATATCAAAAAAAAGCCAATACTTACCATTTTTCATTTTTAAGGAGGTCGTACCGAATGAACCCAACACCTAAATGGCTAGAACAGCTGGTCAAATTACCCGATATCGACATCAATTTAAAAACCTTTGGTGGACACAAGCAACGCGTTTCCGAAGGATGGTGTGCACCGCAAGAGACCCACTTTGCTTTTGAGATCATGATGATCATTGATGGAGAGCAGCGCACAATATTTGAAGGCAGGCAGTTTGATTTTGTGGCAAATGATGTGATCCTGATACCGCCTGGTACCGCTCATGAAAATACTTGTCTCGTAGCAGAAGGTTTAGAGTATTTTTGTATGCATTTCGATCTTGATGATCCTGAGATTCAGCAACAGTTGTTGATGTATTGTCCTTTACTACTAAAAAAGACAAATCCCGCTTACCAAGCGATCGTTGAGATCCTTCAGCAATACATTGCGTTTTTGGCAAGCGGATACTTTGGAATGAAAGAAAAAATCGCCATTGAGATCTTACTGTTAGAACTGATGCGTGCCTTACTAGACTATGTCGAAGATGAAAAAAATCAGTTAGCGCATACAGATAACACTTCCCTTGTTTTAGCAAAAGCGATCGCAGAATCGATCCAACAAAATTTTCGTACGTACACACAATGCCCAACGGAAGAAAACAAGGCCTTGCTTTCCATGAGTTATACAGCCAATTCATTGAACATTAGTAATAGTACGATGCTGACGGTTTTCAAAAAAGTTTATGCTAGTAGTCCAAAACAGTACTTAGATCAATTACGCTTCAACCAAGCAAAATTCTATCTCCATCAACCCAAATTGGCCATCGCCGAAATCGCAGAGATCATTGGCTATCAAAATGCCGCCCACTTTACGAGACAATTCAAAAAATGGGCAAACATGTCGCCGAATAAATACCGTAAGCTCCAGTTAGAAGCAGCAAAATAAGTAATCGACAAATAATGATTCGAGAAAAGCGACTTCTACTTCTTCCTCTGAGGATTCGAAAAAAGCTTTTTTTTCACATAATAAATGAAAAATGGTAAATTTCCCCTTTTTTTTGATATTTCAAGTCCTGTCAGCATTCTTTATGATTAATACCAAGAAATCGTTTGCAGGAATAAAAATAGTTAGTTGCAAAATAGCAAGATGGGAGATATTCTCAGCACACTTGCTTTGCACTACATTAAGGGGAATATGTATGCTTTCAGAAAATTCAATGTCAATCAAAAGTCGGTTGCCGTTAAAAATCGGAATTTTGAGTCTTTCATTGGTCGTACAAGCTGCTGGTGCAGTAGCAGCAGCCGTACCTTTTATTATGAACGATTTTTCTGACCGAACCACCGCACAAGTCCAATCTATTTTGACACTGCCATCAATGGCAATCTTGATTTTCATTCTGCTAAGTTCATGGTTTATCAAAGCACTTGGCAAAAAGCGAACGGTCTGTTTAGGCTTGATGATCGCTTTAGTCGGTGGTATCTTACCGGCATTTACAATGAACTTTGGCTTGATTTTATTTGCCCGTATTTTGTTTGGCGCAGGTCTGGGGCTCTTTAACTCAATGACCGTCTCCTTGATCGGCGACAACTTTACAGGTGCCGATCAAAAAAACTTATTAGGTATTCAATCAGCCGTGATGACTTTAGGAAATAGCCTAGCAACGTTTGCTGCGGGCTTACTGTTAACGATCTCGTGGCAAGCTTCATTCTTAGTGTACTTGGTCATCTTACCGATTCTGTTTCTTTTTCTTTTCGGTTATCGTAACGTCAATGAAAATCCAGTTGAAACAACGCAGTCATCAGCCATCGATACAAAAAGAAGAAAGCTGCCATTAAGCGTAACTTTAGGTATTTTGACTCTCTTTTTATTCTTCATTAGTTTGATGGTCGTCATTACTTCTTCCGCACTACTGATTCAAGAATTGGCGCTGACGAATCAAGGATTTCTTTCCACCGCACTAGCGATCGCCGGTATTTTTAGCAGCTTGGTCGCATTAGCTTTTGGTCAAATCACCAAATTATTAAAGCGCTTTACACCAGTTGTCGTCATCAGTTTCGCAATGGTTGGTTTTTTCACGATAACTTTAGCACCTACGATGACCGTCTTTTTCATTGGTCTATTAGTGGTTTATCTTGCCAATCTTGTAGTTCCTTATGTATACAGTGTCATTCTTAGCGATGTAGATCCAGAAGCCAATAACTTAGTTGTTTCTTTGGCAATGGTCGCTTGTAATCTTGGTGCTTTTTCCTCCCCCTATGTCATAAACTTTATCAGTCAACTGTTTGGCATGACAACGGCGGTCATGCAAGTCAGAATCGCTGCCGGAATCATGGCAATCATTGCTCTGATTTTTCTATTTCTCGCTTTCAATAAAATAACCACACCTATTAGTAAGGAGGAACTATAAGATGGAACAAAAACTTAGAGGCGTCAACCTAGGCGGTTGGCTTGTATTAGAAAAATGGATGGCACCTAGTCTCTTTCAAGGAACACCTGCCGATGACGAGTATTATTTAGCCTATGATCTACCTGAAGCTGAATACCAAGCACGGCTGTTGATTCATCGTGAAACATTCATCACTGAAGCTGACTTCTTGCGCATTTCAGCAGCTGGCTTCAATACCGTTCGAATACCTGTCCCTTATTTTATTTTTGGTGATCGTGCCCCCTTTATTGGCTGTATCGACTATTTGGATAAAGCCTTCGCTTGGGCAAAGGCTTATGACCTAAAAATCTTGATTGATCTGCATACCGCACCCTTCAGCCAAAATGGTTTTGACAATGGTGGTCTCTCGGGTGTGGTCAGATGGGCACAAATGCCCGAAGAAGTGGCGTTCGAATTAACGGTCTTGGAACGTTTGGCGCAAAGATATGCGGATCACGAAGCATTGTGGGGCATTGAAGTATTAAACGAACCGATCACAGATGGTGAAGTGTTGCACAGCATGAATCCCATGGATCGTTTCCCACCTCGTGATCTTGCGTTAGCAAAAGGTAGTGCACCGATCTCTTTAGACTTTTTGAGAACTTTTTATCAAGATGCCTATCGAAGAATGCGTAACTATTTAAGCGATGACAAAGTGATCGTCTTTCATGATGGCTTCCAATTGCATGCTTGGAAAGAGTTTTTCACCCAAAACGATTTTCACAATGTCATGCTAGATACGCACCAATACGTTATGATGGCAGAAATGGCCGGCACAGAGCAATCCTTGGAAGCATACGTGTCTTTCATTGATGGCTTAGCCAAAGAGATCGCCACGGTTGCACAATATGTCGAGGTTTTTGTTGGAGAATGGTCCTTGTTCAACTCCTATACTGTTGGTACAGATACCAAAGGCGGTATCAATCCCACACAAGAGGAATTCAGTAGCAACCGTAGTTTGACAAAAAGTGAATTAGAAGAAGTTTATCAAACTTTGTGGCGTGCTTCAATCACAGCTTGGAACCAAGGAGCCGGACACATGTACTGGACCTATAAGTTATCCATCGATACGATCAATGAGCCTGCTTGGTATGGCTGGGATTCCTGGGATGCTAGTCGAGCTATGGCAAAAAACTGGATCGATCCACGTTTCTAAAACACAACAAAAAACGAGATTGAAACGAAGCAAACGATACTGTTTGCGTTACGTTTCAATCTCGCTTTTTTGTTGCTTTTAAGCAATATCCACCAAGCGGATCTTCGTGACATTTTTGTAGACAGACAATTCTTCGATCACTTCAGAAAAGCCTAGTCCTCGCGGGAGATCAATCGTATAAATGTTGGTATAAATGCGATAGTCTTCCATGAATTTGACATCAAAATTGACATCTTCGATCACGATATTTTTCTCTTGGAAGTACTCCGTCAAAAACTCTTTGGTCTCGGTGCGATGAATGTACTGGATCTCCAATTTCTTTGCTGTTGGTACGCGGACGATCCGCTTAACGATCGTCAATGCAAAGAAGATCCCGATAAAACTGCTTAATGCGATGGTGTAAAAGCCCATCCCGATGGCAATTCCTAAACCGGCGATCGCCCATAAGGAAGCAGCCGTCGTCAACCCCGTCACCGAGCGCTTCGTCACAATGATCGTTCCGGCGCCTAGAAAACCGACCCCGCTGACGACTTGTGCAATCAATCGTGCTTCGTCCGAACGAATCACGCCTGCTAAATCTGGATGATCCAGCGCATCTCGCATGGCACCTGTGGCGATCTCCACTTGGATCAAAGCAATGACACAAGCCCCCATGCAAACCAAGATATGGGTTCTAAGACCAGCTGGTCGGCTTTTGTACTGCCGCTCGTACCCAATCGCGCCACCCATGACCATCGCCAACAGCAACCTCAGTGCTACTTCAGGAATGGATAAATGCATATCAACCATTTGCATCCCTCTTTTCTTCGTATTCTCTCTTTTAACTATAGCATCTCTGATGGAAAAAAGGAAAAAACATCGCTAGAGCGGCCAAATAAAAAAAGCCTCCTCAGAAATAAGCAAGATAGATACGAACCATCGCTCGCAGCTGCGCTGGCATTACTGCACAAGCGCAGGGGGAAGCTGCAAGGATGGCGCGTTTTCCTTCTGACTTATTTCTGAAAAGGGCTGATTTTGTTTTACAGGTTGCTGGCAGCAGCTTCGTCGATGATCACGATCACGTCATCATGCTTTTGTAAAACTGAAGCTGGTAATTCGTTGGTTACGGGTCCTTCGATCATTTTTTGGATTGCATCCGCTTTGACTTCGCCAAATGCCATCAAAATGATTTTTTTGCTTTGCATAATTGAACCGATCCCCATGGAAATCGCCGTCGTTGGGACGTCTTCGACTTTATCAAAGTAGCGTTTGTTGGCATTGATGGTTGATTCAGTCAAGTCAACGACTGAGGTCGTTCCTTCAAAGGATGCACCAGGTTCGTTGAAGCCGATATGTCCGTTTTGACCGATACCCAAGATTTGGATATCAACTGGGTGATCCGCAATCACGCTATCGTAGCGTTGGCATTCTGCTTCTAAGTCTTCCGCTTTGCCGTTTGGTACGAAGGTTTCTTTGAATGGTTTTTTATTGAATAAATGAGCATTCATGAAGTAGCGATAGCTTTGTTCGTCTTCGCCGCCTAGTCCTACGTATTCATCTAAGTTGACTGAAGTCATTTCTGAAAAATCAACTTCACTGGCAGTCATTTCTGCATAAAGGGTCTCTGGCGTGCTTCCTGTTGCTAAACCTAGGACTTTGGCACCATTTGCCATACCTTCTTGTATCAATTCAAAAGCTTTCTTTCCGCCTTGAGCAGCATCTTTAACGCGAATAATTTCCATGATCAGCGCTCCGTTTCTATTTGGTATAGTCCAATAATACCACAGGTTGTGTTGAATTACAATAATTAGTCTAGACCAGATGACGATTTTTTCTCGGCAATCAAAAAAAGACGAGCTCTAAAATGCGCTCGTCTCTACTCGTATTCTACTTGTTTACCAATTCGTATAAACATCAATACCGCTATGACCGACACCTGTGTCATAGACTTTGTAGGCACCTAAGGATGATTGACCGGTCGAACCTTTCGGTTGATTGTCACTGGCAACAACGATGTACCCATCGGCATCACGGATGGTTCCGTCAGAGGCTACATGGCGTCCAGGGATGTTCAATCCGCCTCCTGGCAAAACTTTTTGTGAGTAGTACGATTCTCTCACACCATTGAAGTAGTTGATCCCATCCACTGGATTCAAGACTCCAGAACCAGCACCAGGAATGCTTGAAAGGGTTTGACTCACGTTAGCAGTCGCTGTAGATTCACTTTTTTCTGTGCTTTCTTTCGTACTTGTTTCTTTGTTTTCTACTGATTGGCCATCGTTAGAAACCAACAATGTTTCGCCATCAAAAATCATATTTGGATTTTCGATCGAATCATTCAAAGCTAAAAGGTCTTCGATCGTTGTTTGATAAGTAGCAGCGATCCCAGATAGGGTGTCTCCTGGTTCGACAACATGGGTTTGTTCTGCTGCTGAAACAACTGTTCCTCCAACGAATAAACCAAATCCTGCAACAACTGTAAATGCAAATTTTTTCAAATGAAAAAACCTCTCTTTTGATTATTTGTCCCGCTATCGGGCACAAGTAAGAGAATAACATTACAATATTGCAGGAAGGTTTCAGAAATGTTTTTCATTATCACAATTGTTAAACAGAAAATTACAAGCTTTTTGTTGATAAACAGCAAACTTACAATATTGTTATCCATTTCGATGAATGATTTTAGTGGCCACATGCTATAGTGATGCTAGTAATGGAAAGGAATGACACCCATGAAAAAACTACTTTTGACGCTTGGCGTTTTGATTTTAGCAGTAGGTGGCTATTTTGGCTACACTTACTATACAACAACTTATCAAGGGATAACGGCCTATGCCATCACGCCCAACAAAGTCCCTGAAAAGACCCAAACGTACAGCGATTCCGGTGAAAAAATCGATGGCTCCTTTACGTATAAGTACACGTTTGAGTTTGTTAAGAAAAACGGCGAGAAAGAACTCATGACCTATGATCTTTCTGGTGAAAATGTGAAGCCATTCGCACCAAATACCTTAGTCAAAGCAGAGATCAGTAAAACCCGTGTCATCTCGGGTCCCAATGAAGTCCCTCAATCAGAAGTCCCAGCAAAAATACTGTCTGAACTGGAAACCTTTGACGAATAAGGACTTCTTACAAGAAACTTTCTACTTTTTAAGGTTCATTTTACTTTGACCGGCTATGCTAGCTTTATACCAAAACTATTTTTCTTCCTCTTACCAGTCCTCGCCCGACTGGTATATTTTTATTTTTTCCCAATGATCAGGCAAAATTTACGCGCCTTATAGACAGAACCGCTCTAGCTTCGCAATGTTTTTCTGTTCAAATTTTGATCAACCAGTTATTGACTATCGGAAATAAATAAACCGAGAATTATTAGGATAAAAGCTGAGTTCATCATAAAAAAACCGCTAGATTGTTTATCTCTAGCGGTTTTCTTGCGATTTTAGTATAGTTCCAAGTATTGTTCTCTTTCCCACTCGGAGACTGTTTGGCGGAAGGCTGCCCATTCTAATCGTTTTGCTTCGACAAAGTTGGCATAGATGTGTTTGCCTAAAGCATCGATCATCACTTGATCTTTGCGCAATGCTTTGATGGCATTGTGGATCGTTGATGGCAGATCTTCGATTTGTGCTTCTGCACGTTCTGTTTCGTTCATGATGTAGATGTTGCGGTCGACTGCTGGTGGTGGTGTCAACTCACGTCTAACGCCATCAAGTCCTGCTTGCAGTAAAACAGCCATTGCTAAGTATGGGTTGGCTGATGGGTCAACCGAACGCAATTCCAAACGCGTTGACAAGCCTCTTGATTCTGGTACCCGAATCAATGGTGAACGGTTGCGTCCTGACCATGCCACGTATACAGGCGCTTCGTAACCTGGCACTAAGCGTTTGTAAGAGTTGACGGTTGGGTTGCAGACAGCTGTGTAAGCACGGGCGTGTTCGATCAAACCGCCTAAGAAGTGATACGCTGTTTGGCTTAATTGCATTGGCCCTTCTTCATCAAAGAAGACATTTTCATCGTCTTTGAACAAGGACATGTTGCAGTGCATGCCTGAACCGTTGATGCCGAATAATGGTTTTGGCATGAAGGTTGCATGCAAGCCGTGTTTACGAGCAATAGTTTTCACGACAAGTTTGAAGGTTTGGATGTTGTCACATGCTTCCACTGCATCCGCATATTTAAAATCGATCTCGTGTTGCCCTGGTGCTACCTCATGGTGAGACGCTTCAACTTCAAAGCCAAGGCTTTCTAATTCTAATACGATATCGCGACGGCAGTTTTCCCCTAGATCGGTTGGGGCAAAATCGAAGTAGCCGCCTTTGTCGTTTAATTCCGTTGTGATTTCGCCTGCTTCATCTAATTTGAATAGGAAAAATTCTGGTTCTGGTCCAAGATTGAAAGAAGTAAAGCCAAGGGATTGCATGTCCGCTAATGCCCGTTTTAAATTGCCGCGAGGGTCGCCTGCAAATGGGGTGCCATCTGGATTGTAGATATCACAGATCAAACGAGCCACTTTGCCATGTTCACTTTCCCAAGGGAAGATCATCCATGTCGACAAATCAGGATACAGATACATGTCACTTTCTTCAATACGGACAAATCCTTCAATAGAAGAACCGTCAAACATCATTTTGTTTTCCAGTACTTTATCTAATTGACTTACAGGTACTTCAACGTTCTTGTTTGTTCCTAAAATATCAGTAAACATCAAGCGTAAAAAGCGCACGTTCTCATCCTTTACGATTTGTTTGATGTCTTCGGCAGTTCTTTCAAATTTTGGCATAGTATCCCTTCCTTTTTCCCAATTCTTTTTTTATATCACAGCAATGATCTACAAGTGTTCTACATTCGTGGACCTTTTTGCTGGTATGGCTGTTGTTGATTCAATCCACCTTGAGCCAAGAGTTCATCATAAAAAATTCGACGAACATCTTCATCGGTCAGCGGCGGTTTGTTCTTCGCTTCTTTTTCTTTGGCAACTTTCATTTCATAAACTCGTTTGATCCCAGCCATGTTCAGTCCATCGGAAAGATAGTCTTTGATCTCTAGCAAGGTATCAATATCATTCAGCGAATACATGCGTCGATTGCCATCGCTGCGTTCCGGGTGGATCAATTCTTGTTCTTCGTAATAACGAATTTGACGGGCGGTGAGATCGGTCAATTTCATGACTGTTCCGATAGGAAAGACTGACATTGAGCGCCGCAATTCTTTTTCCCGCATAACTTGGCTCCCCTCCGTTTCAATGATGCTGCGTAACTTTATGGAAACTATACCAATTCTTTTTTTGCGTGTCAACCCCTCATGTTAGAAAAAGTGACATGAATGCAAATTTTTTTGATTTTTTCATTAGGTCCTTGATTTGATCGTATGTTCAAGCAGTTGTTTTTATGGAAGAAATGGTGCTTTAGCCAAAAATGTTCGGTTTTTGCGTTCAAAGCAAGCCAAACCACTTATACTTCATAATTTTGTCACGACAAAAAAACGGTGCATCGGTTGCACCGTTTCTGCTTATTCCTGTTCTTGCGCCATTCTGCGTAGTGGATAGGTATCCTCCAGCGCAAATCCTTTGATATGATAGGTCTGTGTTGCTTCATCGAAGGCATTGCTCAAAACTAGTGACTCCCGTTTTAAACGATTCAGCGCATTGCCTTCATCGGCTTGCAGCACTAGATGATAAGGCTGCATGATCTGCATCAATTCCATTTTGATCGCCTGAGTCAAGCGTTCTTTGCCTTTGGTACTCTTTGCCGAGATCAAGACGTTGGGAAAGAGCGTTGGGACAAACTGATCGGCGTCGATGCGATCCGCCTTATTATAGACCGTCAACATCGGTAATTGGGTCAAAGAAAGTTCTTCCATTAACTTCAAGACGGTCTCCTCTTGCTGAACCCGTTCTTCGGAACTGGCATCGACGACATGCAGCAAGAAGTCCATGTTTTGACTTTCTTCCAGTGTGGAATGAAACGCATCGATCAATTGGGTCGGCAATTCTTGGATAAAGCCAACCGTATCGGTAATGGTGACTTCAAATCCTTCCGGCATCCGCCAGCGTTTCGTCAAAGGATCGAGTGTTGCGAACAGCTGGTCTTGTTCATAGGTATCCGCACTGGTTAAAATATTTAAAATAGTTGATTTTCCGGCATTGGTATAACCAATCAAGCCCATTTGAAAGACTTGGCTGTCTTTGCGCTTTTGGCGTGTCCGGTCTCGATGGGCGACCACTTCCTTCAATTCCCGTTTGATGATGGTGATGCGGTTGCGGATGTGTCGACGATCGGTCTCCAGCTTGGTTTCCCCTGGCCCTCTCGTTCCGATTCCGCCCCCTAGCCGAGACATGTTCTTTCCTTGCCCTATCAAGCGTGGAAGCAAATAATCAAGCTGCGCCAATTCTACTTGCAGCTTTCCTTCTTTGGAACGGGCACGCATCGCAAAAATATCGAGGATCAGCTGGACGCGATCAATCACCGGCACTTCTAACGCATCACCAATCAACTGGCTTTGTCTTGGTGTCAGTTCATGATTGAAGATCACTAGATCTGCTTCATGTGCTTCTGCCAACTGCTGCAATTCCGCAACTTTCCCCTTGCCAATCACGGTTTGTCGATCGACTTGCTGCCGTTTTTGCACCAGTGAAAAAACAACTTCGCCATTGGCGGTTTTTGTTAAGCTTTTCAATTCTTTCATTGACGAATCAAAATGAAGATAGTTTTTCTCCGTTTCTACTCCGACAAGAATCACACGTTCTTGGCTCATCTTTTCTCCTCCAACCATTGATCGATTTCTGTTTCAAGGGTACGTTGTTCTTCGGGTTGTCTCACTAAATCAATCCATCGGGGCTGTGCTCGGTTATTGAACCACGTCAGCTGCCGCTTGGCGTAGCGGCGTGAGTTTTGCTTGATTTGCTCAATGGTTTCATCCAATGTGGCCTGCCCGTGAAAATAGGGCAAAAATTCCTTGTAGCCGATCCCTTTTGCGGCTTGCGTTTCTGGATACTGCAAAACAGCTTTTGCTTCTTCGATCAAGCCTTGATCCATCATTAAGTCCACTCGCTGATTGATTCGCTGGTATAACAATTCTCGCTCAGTGGTTAAACCGATCATGAAGAAATCGTACAAAACTTGCGGTGTTTCTTTTGGTGCAGCAATACTTTCGCCAGTCATTTCAAAAACCTCCAACGCACGAATCACTTTCCGCTCATTGTTGTAGTGGATCTTCGCTGCTGCCAAGGGATCGACCGCCTGCAGCTTTTGCCATAGAGCTTCTTTGCCGATGGCTGCTGCTTCTTGTTCATAGCGCTGACGAATCGTTGAGTCGCCTTCTTCTGCCCCTAAACTAAAGTCATACAAAAGCGCTTGGATGTATAGCCCTGTCCCCCCCACAATGATCGGCAGTTTTCCTTGCTGCTGGATCGTCTCAATGGCCTCACGCCCCATTTGCTGGAAATCAGCCGCAGAATACGTTTCCGTCATTGCACGAATATCGATCAAATGATGAGGAATCCCTGCCATTTCTTCCTTCGTCACTTTGGCGGTACCGATATCTAATTGTCGATAAATTTGCATGGAATCCCCGCTGATTATCTCCCCATGGTATTTTTGAGCTAATTGGATACTCAAGGCGGTTTTACCGACTGCGGTCGGTCCCACGATCACTAAGACTTTTTTCATCCTTTTGTTTCCTCGCGGACCTGCTGCACAATTGCCCGAGCGTTTTCTGGAAAATCGGTGATGATCCCGGTCAACCCCAAAGCCAAGCAGGTGCGAATCGCCGCTTCTTCATTGACAGTCCACGGACGGATCGCAATCGGAAAATCAGTCAAGACCGTTGCTGTCTCTTGGACCCAGCGATAGGCCGGATGAATTCCTTCGATATACGGTCGGCTGAGCGCCAACGGTGGTTTGTCTTCCCCGCGTCCCATAATAAAATCAAGGATCGCATCCAGTTCGATCGCATGCATCCGATCCAAAGTCTCGATATTAAAGGAACAATACCAATGAGTAAAAGGCCATTCTTGGCTATTCAATAAATCGGATACTTTGGCTTCGATTCCTTCATACTCATAATGATCGGTTTTTAATTCGATCGTCAAAATGCCACGATAATTCTTCGCTGCAAGTAAATCCAACACTTCTTTTAGCGTGGGGACTTTGGCGGCTTGGAATTCCTCAGAAAACCAGCTGCCGGCATTGAGTTCTTTTAGTTCAGCAACCGTCAGGTCACAGATCCGACCTTTGCCGTTGGTCGTTCGATCAACCGTTTCATCATGCATGACGATCAAGCCGCCATCTTTTGATAGATGTACATCTAACTCAATGATATCAGCTTTGACCCGCACCGCTTCCGCGAATGCCGGTAGCGTGTTTTCAGGTCGGTTGCCGCTACTCCCGCGGTGGGCAACGATTTGTACCATCATTCTTTCACTCCATTCTCACTCTTTATTTTACCATGGAATCTGCTAGAACCAAAAAGCCTCTGTTTGTTTTGATCCTTTTAAGGGGACAGCGCTTTGTTTCGGTCAAAGAAAAACACTCTTACTATGATCGCAGTAAGAGTGTGTGTGATCAGTTGAAAAAGTGCAATCGTCGATACTATGGTTTGGTTACCTTAACCAAGGCGACCGACTGACCAGAAGAATCAAATCGTTTTTGAAAAATAGGTCAACGGTTCGCTCGTCATGTTTTTCATTTGGTTTTTACGCTCATTGACCATTTCAACCAATTGATCAAGGAAATTTTCCATAATGATCCGACCGCCTTTATACGTATACCCACCGATCTTAACGGTTTCCTCTGGCGACAAAATCACCCGACGTGTCCCGATTTTTTTGAAAAATTCTTCCAAGAAAAAATTCGGTAGATAAAAACTGTTTTGCGCCGCAAAAGATTGTAGATAGGCAAAATCATCGATGGTGATATAACAGTCGTCAAAGGCATCAAAGCTGACATACTCATCCATCAGCATGACCCGTTTTTGTAGAATCTCACTGATTTTTTGATTCAATAAAACCAGCGTTTCGATTTCTTTGACTTTATGCTCCAACAAACGGCGTTGTTTTTCTTTTTGTTCCTCATACCGTATGCGTAAATTAAAAATGATGGTTACTAACAATGCGCCCACTAAGACGCCAATCAAACCTGCTATTGCTACTGCCATTCTTCGATCCTTCCTCATTCCTTTTTTAATATTGTATCATATTTGAAAGTTTCGCAAAAAAGATAACGAACTTTTTATTTGACCTTTCTTGACCTAATCGGTATACTATCTCTTAGATATTGCGAAAACTTTATGCTAAACTATATCTATAACGATTTTTAGGAGGACTATCACTATGAATTTAATTCCTACTGTCATTGAACAATCATCTCGCGGTGAAAGAGCGTATGACATCTATTCTCGTCTATTAAAAGACCGGATCATTATGTTGAGTGGTCAAGTAACCGATGACTTAGCAAACTCGATCATTGCTCAGCTTTTATTCTTAGACGCGCAAGATTCTGAAAAAGACATCTACTTGTACATCAACTCGCCTGGCGGAAGCGTTACTGCTGGTCTAGCGATCTTTGATACCATGAACTTTATCAAAGCCGATGTCCAAACCATCGTTATGGGGATGGCTGCTTCTATGGGTTCATTCTTATTGACCGCTGGTGAAAAAGGCAAACGCTTTGCGTTACCAAATGCCGAAATCATGATTCACCAACCATTAGGTGGCGCACAAGGTCAAGCAACTGAGATTGAAATTGCTGCCCGCCACATTTTGGCAACCCGCGAACGTCTGAACAAAATCTTGTCAGAACGTACTGGTCAACCAATCGAAGTGATTGAACGCGATACCGATCGCGACAACTTCATGACCGCACAAGAAGCCAAAGACTACGGCTTGATCGACGAGATCATGGAATCAAACAAATTGAAATAAGCTTGCATAAAAAGGTGTACGAAGCAATTCGTACACCTTTTTGCGTCTTTTGGTTCATCGTCAGACTTCGCCATATTGGCCTTGTTGGTAAGCATGCCCATTTTCCACGTAATGCGTGATGTTTGCCTGATTTTTGGCGATCTCTTCTTCTGTCAACGGGCGGATCACTCGTGCCGGACGACCAAACGCCAACACATTAGGAGGAATGACGGTTCCTTCCGTCACTAACGAACCGGCACCTAACAAACTATTTTCGCCGATCACGGCATGATTCAAAACGATCGAGCTCATGCCGACCAGCGCCCCTTTTTTGATGGTACAGCCATGGAGCATACACTGATGCCCAACAGTCACATCGTCTTCAACGATCGTCGGGGCATCGTGATCAACGTGGATGATCGTTCCATCTTGAATATTGGTACGCGCGCCGATTTCGATTCGATTGGCATCGCCTCGAATCACTGCTTGAAACCAGACCGTACTATCTTTTTCTAGAGTCACGTTTCCTACGATCGTCGCATTTTTTGCCACAAAACAAGGTGTCGCTTGCGGCGAGGCGGGCGAAACTGTTTTTTGGGTTTCATTCCCTGATTGTTCTTTGTCCATCAACTTCTCCTTCCAATCCATAAACGGATCTGCGCTTTCTTTTTTCACTATAGCACCACCCTTGCTACAATGCAAAAAGAGCGCCAGTCAGACTGGACGCTCTTTTCGGCTTACTCGGCTTCTTCTGAAAATTGACTTTGATACAGTTGGCTATAAAAGCCGCCAGCTGCCAACAAGGTCTCGTGATTGCCTTTTTCAATGATCGACCCTTGATCCATCACTAAGATCAGATCCGCTTCACGAATCGTTGACAAACGATGGGCGATCACAAAGCTGGTACGACCTTCCATCACTTTATCCATTGCTTTTTGAATCAGCGCTTCTAAGCGGGTATCTACCGAACTGGTGGCTTCATCGAGAATCAAAATCTTCGGATCAGAGATGACTGCCCGGGCGATGGTCAACAATTGTTTTTGTCCCAAGGAGACATTATCACCTTCAGAATTGATGATCATCTCGTAGCCATCTGGCATCGTACGAATGAAGTGATCGACATTGGCGGTTTTCGCTGCATCAACGACTTCATAATCGGTGGCATCTAATTTCCCAAAGCGAATGTTATCGCCGATCGTGCCTTCATACAGCCACGCATCTTGTAAAACCATCCCAAACAGTGAGCGGACATCGTGACGTTCCATCTTTTTCGTGTCGATGCCGTCGATCTTGATAGCCCCTTCATTGACATCATAAAAACGCATCAACAAATTGATCAAGGTCGTTTTCCCAGCACCTGTTGGTCCAACGATCGCCACAGTTTGCCCAGCTTTGACTTCAAAGTTCAAGTCTTTGATCAATGGTTTTTTCGGATCATAGGCAAAGCCGACATGTTCAAAGGTCACGTCGCCTCTGATTTGTTCCGGTAATTGGATATCGGTTCGATTGACTGGCTCTTCTTCCTCATCTAAGATTTCAAAGACCCGTTTTGCTGCTGCTGAGGCACTTTGCAAGACGGAAGACAACTGGGTAATGTTCCCCATTGGCTGACTGACTTGCCAAATGTATTGAATGAACGCTTGCAGCTGACCAACAACGATCACGCCGCTGATCACGTAAAAACTACCCATGACTGCCATTGCGATATAGGTAAAGTAAGCGGTCATTTGCACCAGCGGCATCATCAATCCTGACACAAAGGCAGAACGAAAGCCGTAATAGCGCAACTGGTGGTTAACGTTTTTAAACCCTTCAAGTGTTTGCTTTTCCCGTCCATACACTTTCAACACACTGAATCCAGTCATGTTTTCTTGTACGTAGCCGTTCAGATCTCCTAACGCATTTTGCATGCCTTGGAAGTCCTTTTGCGACTTTTTGACGATTGTGCGAGAAATCAATAAGGAGGCTGGGATCATGATCAATGAAACCAATGCCATGTAAGTATTGATATAAAACATCATAGAAACCGCCATAATGATTCCTAAGAAGGCATTGACGATCCCGATCAAGGCTTGCTGCATCGCACCGCTGACGGCATCCACGTCATTGGTCACCCTTGACAGGATATTCCCTTGCTGGTTGCGGTCGAAGTAAGAAACGGGCAGACGATTGATTTTTTCTTCAATGTCTTGCCGCAAATCTCGCATCGCAGATTGGACAACGTTGGTGATCAGCAGCCCTGACATCAATTGTGAGAAACAGTAACCGACACCAACGACTGCGATCCAGATCAAGCAAAGGATCACGTAATCAAAATTAACGCCTTCGCCTGCAGCGATGTTGCGGCTGATCTCTGTCGTCGGCAATCCAGAAACATACGGCATTGCCGCATTGAAGCCGACGGTTGCAACTGTAAACAGCAAGACTAGGATAAATTGTACTTTGTATGGTTTGATGTAGGCACCTAACCGTTTTAAAGAAGAGATTGCTTTCATTGTGCCAACTCCTCCTCTGATAATTGTGACGCCGCAATGTCGTAGTATACTGGACAAGTTTGCAGCAGTTCTTTGTGGGTACCGATCCCAACCACATCGCCTTCATTCAAGACGACGATCTTATCGGCATTCATGATCGTTCCTACTCGTTGAGCAACGATCAAAACGGTCGATTCCGTGGTTTCTTTTTTCAAACGTGCCCGCAATTTTGCATCCGTTTGGTAATCCAATGCAGAAAAACTATCATCAAAAATATAGATCTCTGGTTGGCGAATCACCGCACGGGCAATCGCTAGACGTTGTTTTTGTCCGCCAGAGAAGTTGCTTCCGCCTTCTGCCAAATGAGCATCAAAGCCATCTGGTGTGCGAGAAATGAAATCGGCCGCTTGCGCAATCTCGGCTGCTCGTTCCAGCTCTGCTTGCGTGGCATCTTCTTTCCCATAGCGCAGGTTTTCTGCGATCGTCCCTGTAAATAGCAACGCTTTTTGAGGGATAAACCCGATCTTGTTGCGCAAAGTCGTTAAACTGTAATCCCGAACGTCAACGCCATCCACCAAGACTTGGCCTTCACTGACGTCGTAAAAACGCGGAATCAATTGGATCAAGGTCGATTTCCCGCTCCCGGTACTACCGATAAACGCCACAGTTTCACCTGGTGAAGCGGTAAAGCTAACATTACGAATCACTGGACTTTGGGCATGTCCCGGATAAGCAAAGGTAACATTTTTAAATTCCAAGAAACCTTTTGTCTTAGTTTCTGTCACTGGCTGTTCTGACTCTTTGATTTCAGAAGTCGCATCTAACGCTTCTTGGATTCGGCGAGCAGAAACCGCCGCTCGTGGATACATCGTAAAGACGGTCGCAAACAGCATGAAAGAAAACAGCGCATGGAAGATGTATTCGATAAACGCAATCAAGTCACCGACTTGCAGTTGCCCTTGATCGATTTGAATACTTCCCGTCCAAATAATCAAGATCATCACGATATTGAATAAGAAGAAAAAGCCCGGTTGTGCCGTTGCCATCAAGCGAAACAAGCTGCGAGAACTAGACGCATAGGCTTGGTTGACTTTGCCAAAGCGTTTTTCTTCAAATTTTTCATTGACGAAGGCACGGATCACTCGTAAACCAGAGAGATTTTCCCGCAAAATGCCATTGATTTTATCTAGATTGGCTTGTTGCTTGGTGGATAATGGTTCCGAGATTTTGGCAATGGCGATGACTGCCATTAGCAATATCGGCAATGCCCCCAAGACATATAATCCTAGTTGTGTACTTGTCCGCATGACCATGTACAAGCTGACCACAAACATCATGGGTGTCATCAAACCCGTCCGTAAGATGCTTTGCATAAACAGCATGATTTGATACGCATCATTGGTCACACGGGTGATCAATGATGAAACCCCGATTTTTTCATATTCAGTATGTGAATAGCCTTGGACTTTTTCAAAAAGATCGTCACGAATATCTGCCACAATGTTAGTGGTGATACGTGACGTGAAATAGCCTAACAAAATGTTCATCGTGATCCCCACAATGGTGATCGCGATCATCGCCGCACCCATTTTCCATATGTAGTCGCGATCACCAGCGGCGATCCCTTTGTCGATCATTCTTGCCAATAACGTCGGCAAACCTAATTCAATCAAAATAAAACCAAAAACACAGATGAAATTAAAAACCAGCAGTTTTTTGTTTCTCATCGTATAGTGCCACATTAATTTCAAAAAATCCCCTCCTTTTTTACTTCATTACTTCTACTATAGCATAGGAATATTCTTATTGTAATGCACTTTCAACGAAAAAAAGTAAACTTCGGAAATAGTCGTTTCATTTTCTTTCAGTAAGCCTTTTCAAAAATGACGTGTTTCTATACTTATTCGTTTTTCTGTGATAAACTAGGGATACTTGTAGTGGAACGACTTACAAACCCGGTGAATTTTTTATGACGACATTTGGAAAGCAAAGACGAGGCTTTCTCTTTTTTCTCACAACGATTGTCTGAAAAAAGCATGCAGCGGCTCTCGAAGCCTTCTTTTCAGGTCACTTTATTCGGACCTCGATTTTTTGATGCAGCGAATTCATCAACCAAATAGACTACTGCGAAAAGCAGATAAAGGAGAAAAGATATGATTTACAAAATTTATTACCAAGAAACAAAAGACCGCAACCCAAAGAGAGAACAAACCCACTCTTTGTACATTGAAGCAGACGATGCAGTGATCGCACGCCGTCTAGTGGAACAAAATACCCCATACAACATCGAGTTCGTTCAAGAACTAGATGAAAAACATTTAGCTTACGAAAAAGAAAACGCTGATTTCAAATTAGCGGAGTTTTAAGATGAAAGTTTCGCTGAAAAATAATGAGACCGGCGTATTCGGCGTCGGTGGACTTGGCGAAATCGGAAAAAACTGTTATGGGGTTCAATTCCAAGATGAGATCATCTTAATTGACGCGGGAATCAAATTCCCCGAAGATGAACTGCTTGGGATCGACTATGTCATTTCCGATTATAGCTACATCGTTCAAAATTTACCGAAAGTCAAAGGCTTGATCGTTACTCATGGTCACGAAGACCATATTGGCGGAATCCCTTACTTGTTGCGGGAAGCCAATATCCCAATCTATGCGGGACCCTTGGCACTTGCTTTGATCACCAACAAATTAGATGAGCATGGCTTATTGCGGGACGCGGAATTACACGAAATCAATGAAGATACGGTGATTCGTTTCCGTAAAACGTCCATCAGCTTCTTCCGAACGACCCACAGTATCCCTGATGCTTTAGGTGTCGTTGTCAAAACGCCTTCTGGCAATATCGTCGCAACTGGCGATTTCAAGTTTGACTTTACGCCTGTGGGCGAACCAGCAAACTTGCACAAAATGGCAAAAATTGGTGAAGAAGGCGTCCTTTGCCTCCTTTCCGATAGTACCAATGCAGAAATTCCAACCTTTACCAAATCAGAAAAAACGATCGGCAGCTCGATTCAAAAGATTTTTGAAAAAATCGATGGTCGGATCATTTTTGCCAGCTTTGCTTCCAATATTTTCCGGCTCCAACAAGCTGCAGATGCGGCGGTTGCGACTGGACGTAAAATCGCCGTTTTTGGACGCAGTATGGAAAATGCGATCGTCAATGGACAGCGCCTTGGCTATATCAAGGTGCCAGATGGTACATTTGTGGAATCTCATGAGATCAATCGTTTGCCTGCAAATGAAACGATGATCCTTTGTACGGGTTCTCAAGGAGAGCCGATGGCTGCTTTGAGTCGGATTGCCAACGGGACTCACCGTCAAATCCAAATTCACCCAGATGATACCGTGATTTTCTCAAGCTCACCGATTCCAGGAAATACCACGAGTGTCAATCAGCTGATCAACTTGCTGTTGGAAGCTGGCGCAAACGTGATCCATGGCAAATTGAACAACATCCATACTTCTGGTCATGGTGGCCAAGAAGAACAAAAACTGATGTTGCGTCTAATGAAGCCAAAATTCTTCATGCCTGTCCATGGGGAATTTCGGATGCTGAACATCCACACCCAACTGGCACAAGATGTCGGTGTACCAAAAGAAAATTGTTTCATTATGGAAAATGGTGACATGTTGGCCTTAACAGCGGATACCGCTCGCTTGGCTGGTCATTTCAATGCCAATGATGTTTATGTCGACGGCAGCGGTATCGGTGATATCGGGAATGTCGTCTTACGAGATCGTCGTATTCTTTCAGAAGAAGGCCTCGTCTTAGCGGTAGCGACAGTCGATGTGGCGAAGAAAGAAGTTCTTGCTGGACCAGATATTCTTTCTCGTGGGTTTGTTTACATGCGGGAATCCGGCGAGATGATCAACGAAGCCCAACAAATTCTCTTCCGTGCGTTGCGAGAAGTCTTGAACCAACCAGACCCAACAGAGCACAAATTAAGAGAAGCGATGTCATCGGCTTTACAGCCATTCCTATTTGAAAAAACCGAGCGTCATCCAATGATCCTTTCAATGATCATGACACCGGATAATTTATAGTTTCACATGCAAGGGGAGTTCTGGCTCTTTGTCAATAAGGACTGATGAGTTGTGCAAAATCAAATCTGGGTCAGAATGAACCTCATTCTGGCTCAGATTTTTTGTTATCTTACTTTG